>NZ_CAJFCI010000054.1:137227-168008 GCF_904061905.1 Zestomonas carbonaria | reverse complement strand
CAGCCTCCAGCCTCCAGCCTCCAGCCTCCAGCCTCCAGCCTCCAGCCTCCAGCCTCCAGCCTCCAGCCTCCAGCCTCCAGCCTCCAGCCTCCAGCCTTAGCGCATCATCTCCTTGACCATCTTCTGCTGCTCGAGCATTTCCTTCTGCCGGGCGTCGATGCGTGAGGCCAACTGGAAGTTGTTGTTGGCCCGTCGCTTGGCGAAGCCGAGTTGTTCGATCGCCTGGTCGTAGTCGCCGACCAGGGCGAAGTATTCGGCGCGGGCCTGGTGCAGGCCAATGATGTTGCCGGACTGGCCGCGTGTCTCCGCCGCCTGGTACCAGATGTCCGGGTCGTATGGCCGGCTTCTGAGGATGTCGTCGATGGCCTTTTCCGCTTCGGCGGGGCGCCCTTGTTTGAGCAGCAGGTCCACGCGCGCCTGCTTCAGCGGATAGCTGTTGGGGAACTGGGCGAGCAACCGCTGGGCGCGTTGCTGGGCGTCGTCCAGGCGGTTGGCGACGATGTCCAGGTCGATCTGCGCGAGGTTGTACGGGATATTGTCGGGAGCCTTGTCCAGCAGCGGCTTCAGGGTTTCGTGCGCCTCGTTGAGGCGGCCGCCCTTGTACAGCGCCAGTGCCAGCCCATAGCGCGCGGCATCCCGCTTCGGTTCTTCGTCGAGCATGGCGCGGAAGCGCTTGGCCGAAACGCCTGGCGTTTCCTCGTAGTGCAGCATCATGCGGGCGCGGATCAGCTCGTAGCTCTGGCTGTCGTTGCGGCCTGTGGCGGGGGACTGTTCCGCCCGGTTGCGGGTGTCGGCGATCCGTGATTCGGTGACAGGGTGGGTGAGCAGGAATTCCGGCGGCTTGGCGTCGTAGCGGTACTGGCGCATCAGCCGTTCGAACATGCGCGGCATGGCGCGAGGGTCGTAGCCGGCCTTTTCCAGGTTGAGGATGCCGATGCGGTCGGCTTCCTGTTCGTTCTGGCGGGAGAAGCGCCGTTGTTCCTGGATGGCAGCCGCCTGGGTCGACATGATCGCGGCCATGCCGGCATCTCCGGCGCCGGCCGCTGCTGCGACGATGCCGGCGAGCATCGCGGCCATGACCGGAATCTGCATGCGCTGCTGGGCTTCCACGCCACGGGCGAAGTGGCGTTGCGACAAGTGCGCCAGTTCGTGGGCCAGCACCGAGGCGTATTCGGCTTCGCTCTGCGCGTAGAGGAATATCCCGCCGTTGACGCCGACGATGCCGCCAGGCGCGGCGAAGGCGTTGAGCTGCGGGCTGTTGATGTAGACGAACTCCAGGCGCCGGTCCTGCAACTGGCTGGTTTCGGCCAGGCGGTAGACGCTGGTCTCGACGAAGTCCTTCAGTTGCGGGTCGCGCAACTGGCTGACCTGGCTACGCAGCAGGCTGAGCCAGGCGCGCCCGAGCTGGTGTTCCTGCTCCGGGGAAACGATGGAGGAGCTGGCGTCGCCGAGCGATGGCAGGTCGCTCGCCGAAGCGGGGAGGGCGAACAGGCAGGCGAGCATCAGGATTGTGGGGCGCAGTAAATTCATGCACGGAGCTCGTGGCTGGCAAAGGCATTACTGTAGCTGTCGGCTTGCTCGGCTGGCCAGGGTTGTGCGTTATCCTAAGAGCCTGTCCCGGAGAACCATGATGATCGACACAAAGGAGTGGGCCGAAGCCTGCGATGCCGAACTGGACGCCAGCGGCCTGAAATGCCCCTTGCCCCTGCTCAAGGCGAAACTCGAACTGAACCGCCTGTCCAGCGGCGCCGTGCTCAAGGTGACGGCCACCGATGCCGGCTCGCAGCGCGATTTCCGTGCCTTCGCCTCCCTGGCCGGGCATACCCTGCTGCGCGAGGAGTGCGACGACGGCGTCTACCGCTACTGGTTGCGCAAGGCGTGAAGCGAACGCCCGAACAGCACAAAGGCCGCAATAGCGGCCTTCGTGCTGTTCGGGCTTGGATCAACCCTGGTGCAGTTCCTGGGCGGCGGCCAGGACGGCGGCAACGTGCCCGGGCACCTTCACGCCGCGCCATTCCCGGCGCAGCACGCCGTTCTCGTCGATCAGGAAGGTGCTGCGGTCGACGCCCAGGTACTCCTTGCCGTAGAGCTTCTTCAGCTTGATCACGTCGAACAGCTTGCAGATCGCTTCGTCGGTATCGGCGATCAGCTCGAAGGGGAACTCCTGCTTGCACTTGAAGTTCTCGTGGGACTTCAGGCTATCGCGGGAGACGCCGAAGATCTGCGTGTTGGCGGCCTGGAACTCGGGGTAGAAGTGGCGGAAGTCCAACCCTTCGGTGGTGCAGCCCGGGGTGTTGTCCTTCGGGTAGAAGTACAGCACCACCTGCTGGCCCTTGAGGTCGGCCAGGGAAAACTGCCGGCCGCTGGTGGCCTGGGCCTGGAAGTCTGGAACGGCGGCGTCGAGGGTGACGGCCATGGCTATCTCCTTAGGCGGGTGTCTGTGGGCGCCAGGGTTCGATCAGCGCATCCAGGTTGAGCGCATCGGCGAAGTCCAGGAACTGGTCGCGCAGCCAACTGATCTGGGTGCCCGGCGGCAGGGTCACGGTCAGCGTGGCGTTGAGCATGGTGCCGCCGGTCTGTGGCGCCTGGTAGGTGTCGCAGGTGAGGTTCTCCAGCTCGATGTTGTGGTCGATGAAGAACTGGCACAGCTCACTGAGGATGTCCGGGCGGTAGGCCGCGCTGACGTAGGCCACGTAGGGCAGGGCCTGGGGACGGATGTCCGCGGCCGAGCTGCGCACCACGTTGACGTGGAAGGCATGGCGCTTGGCCAGCGCCGGCAGGTTGGCCTCCAGCCGCGCCAGCGCATCCCAGTTGCCGGAGACCTGCAGGACCAGCGCGCTCAGCTCACCATGCCGGGTCAGGCGGGTATTGGTCACGGCGCAGCGGTTTTCGATGCAGGTGCGGGACAGTACGTTGGTCAGCACCATGGGCTTGGTGCCGAGAGCGCTGATGACGAGGAACTGTTCGCGAACGGGGGGGGTGGACATGCAGCATTCCTAAAGCGATGGGTGGTCGGCAGGAGTGCTGCCGATCAAAGCGGGAAGGGTAGCGAAAACTGCCGCCCAGGGGAATGCTTGGGCACGGCGCCTCGCTTGTGCAAGGCAGGTGGCGCCAGTACCATTACGGCTCTCTTTTTTCCGGCAGGAGTGGTTGCATGATTGCGGGCAGCATGGTGGCGCTGGTCACGCCTATGGACGCACAGGGACGGCTCGACTGGGACGCTCTGAGCAAGCTGGTGGACTTCCACCTGCAAGAGGGCACCAATGCCATCGTCGCGGTCGGCACCACTGGCGAGTCGGCCACGCTGGACGTCGCCGAGCACATCGAGGTGATCCGCCGGGTGGTCGACCAGGTCGCCGGGCGCATCCCGGTCATCGCCGGCACCGGCGCCAACTCCACCCGCGAAGCGGTGGAGCTGACCGAGAACGCCAAGACCGCCGGCGCCGACGCCTGCCTGCTGGTGACCCCCTACTACAACAAGCCGACCCAGGAAGGCCTGTACCAGCACTTCCGCCATATCGCCGAGGCCGTGGCGATCCCGCAGATCCTCTACAACGTGCCGGGGCGCACCGCCTGCGACATGCTGCCGGAGACCGTCGAGCGGCTGTCCAAGGTCGACAACATCATCGGTATCAAGGAAGCCACCGGCGACCTGCAACGTGGCCAGGAAATCCTCGACCGCGTGAGCCAGGACTTCCTGGTCTACTCCGGCGACGACCCGACCGCCGTCGAGCTGATCCTGATGGGCGGCAAGGGCAACATCTCGGTGACCGCCAACGTCGCTCCGCGTGCCATGAGCGAACTGTGCGCCGCCGCCATGGCCGGTGACGCCGCCACCGCGCGGGCGATCAACGAACGCCTGATGCCGTTGCACAAGAACCTGTTCATCGAATCCAACCCGATTCCGGTGAAGTGGGCGCTGGTGGAAATGGGCCTGATGCAGGAAGGCATCCGCCTGCCGCTGACCTGGCTCAGCCCGCGTTGCCACGAACCGCTGCGTCAAGCGCTGCGCCAGTCCGGTGTACTGGCTTAATCCGAGGAAGCATTACGCATGAAGCGACTGGCCGGACTCTCCGCACTCGCCCTGATCATCTCCAGCACCAGCGGTTGCGGTTGGCTGTGGGGCAACGAGGGTTATTTCCGTGATCGCGGCAGCGATTACCTCAATGACCGGCAGACCGCGCCGATGCAGGTACCGCAGGACATCAGCCAACCCAAGCAGCTCGATCCGCTGTTGCCGATCCCGCGCAACGTGGCCGACTCCTCGGTGCAGGGCGAGTTCGAGGTGCCGCGTCCGCAGCCGCTGTCGGCGCAGGCCGACACACGTGAGTTCAGCCTGCAGAGGAGCGGTGACTCCCGCTGGCTGGTGGCGCAGCGCGCGCCCGCCGAGGTCTGGCCGGTGGCTCGCCAGTTCTTCGAGGACAATGGCTTCCGGATCGCCGACGAGCGCCCGCAGACCGGCGAGTTCAGCACTGCCTGGCAGCGCTTCGACGAGTTGTCCGCCAGCATGGCCCGCCGCCTGAGCAGCCGTGTCAGCGGCGTCGAGCCGGACAGCGAAACCCGCGTGCGGGTACGCATCGAGCCGGGTGTGCAGCGCAATACCAGCGAAATCTTCGTGGTCAGCGCCGAGCGTCCGGCCGGCAGCACTGCGGATGTCGCTTTCCCGAGCCAGTCCAGCAATACCAGCCTGGATGGCGCGCTGCTCGACGAAATGCTCGCCAGCATGGCGCGTAGCGCCGAGCAGGGCGGTTCGGTCTCGCTGCTCGCCGCCCGCGACTTCGATGCGCCGAGCCGCGTCAGCCTGTCCGAGGACGGCAGTGGCAACCCGGTGCTGACCCTCGACACCGATTTCGACCGTGCCTGGTCGAGCGTCGGCCGCTCCCTGGATACCGGCAACGTACGCATCGACGACCTCAACCGTTCCCTCGGCCTGTACTACATCAACCTCGCCGAAGGGGCGAAGAAGGACGAGGAGAAGCCCGGCTTCTGGTCGCGCCTGTGGGGTAGCTCGCCGAGCGACGAAGAGATCGAGAACCGCGCCGAGCGCTACCAGGTCCGCCTGACCACGGTCGCCGGCAGCGTGCAGGTCACCGTGGAGAAGGACCTCAACACCGTCGCACCGGCCGATGTGGCGCGTCGCGTGCTGTCCATCATCCAGGAGCACCTCGGCTAACCTGTTTCGAGCGGTGCCGAAGATCAATGGGCGAAACCCGGTGGGTTTCGCCTGTTTCTTTTTTCCAGAGGCGGAAATTTCGACATGACCACTCCCAGCAACCTGAGCCTGAAGAAGATCTATTCGGGCAAAGTCCGCGACCTCTATGAAATCGATGCCAAGCGCATGCTGATGGTGGCCAGCGACCGGCTGTCGGCGTTCGACGTGATCCTCGAAGAACCGATCCCGGAGAAGGGCAAGATCCTCACCGCCATCTCCAACTTCTGGTTCGACAAGCTGGCCGGCATCGTCCCCAACCACTTCACCGGCGACAAGGTCGAAGACGTGGTGCCGGCGGCCGAACTGCCGCTGGTGGAGGGTCGCGCCGTGGTGGCCAAGCGTCTCAAGCCCGTGCCGGTGGAGGCCATCGTGCGCGGCTACATCGTCGGCTCCGGCTGGAAGGAATACCAGAAGAACGGCACCGTCTGTGGCATCCAGCTCCCGGCCGGCCTCAAGGAGGCGGCCAAGCTGCCGCAGCCGATCTTCACCCCCTCGACCAAGGCCGCCGTTGGCGACCATGACGAGAACATCTCCTTCGAGCGTTGCGAGGAGATCATCGGCAAGGAACTGGCCGCCAAGGTGCGCGACACCGCCATCGCCCTCTACAGCGCGGCGGTGGAGTACGCGGCGACGCGCGGCATCATCATCGCCGACACCAAGTTCGAGTTCGGCCTCGACGAGGACGGTACCCTGACCCTGATGGACGAGGCGCTGACCCCGGACTCCAGCCGCTTCTGGCCGGCCGACAGCTATGTCGAGGGCACGAACCCGCCGAGCTTCGACAAGCAGTTCGTGCGCGACTGGCTGGAATCCACCGGCTGGAACAAGCAACCGCCGGCACCGGCCGTACCGGCCGAAGTGGCGCAGAAGACCGCCGACAAGTACCGCGAAGCGCTGACCCGCCTGACCAGTTGAAGCCGGGCTGATCGGGAAAGGGCGCCTCGGCGCCCTTTCTCATGCCCGTTGAAAGCGCAACCACCTGAAAAGCAGACAAAAAAATCACCTGCGGGGCTTCGTCAAAACGATTCGAGCTGCTATCATGCGCGCCGACTTGGGGAGATGCCGGAGTGGTCGAACGGGACGGATTCGAAATCCGTTGTGTCCGCAAGGGCACCTAGGGTTCGAATCCCTATCTCCCCGCCAAATAAAAGGCTCCAGAGGTTGATTCCTCTGGAGCCTTTTCTTTTTTGCCTGACATCCCATTCCCCCACTAGAGTTCGCCGCATGGCGTACTACGAAAAGCGCGGCAGCAAGGTAGCCTGGGCGATCACTGGTGGAAAACGCTTCGCGGTTTTCCACCCTATGCGGACTTGATGGTTATGTAGGGTGGACAACGCTTTCTTGTCCACCAGCTTTTGCGAGCGGCCGCAATAGGGCCGGTAGCGGACATTGATGCCTTGGAAGCCCTTATTCTAAGGCGTGACCATGATCTCGCACTTGCGCCACTGTGCTGGCGTCTGTCCTGCATGAGTTCTGAACGACCGTGCGAAGCAGCTCACGAGTGGGTGGTCAGGAGCGCCTGGCAGTTCTGCCGTCAGTGAAGTAGGCGTGCAAGTTGACGAGCGGAGTTTCTTGCCTGAGCCCGGGTCAATGCCGCAAAGCCCAATACGAATGCAGGTGGCAAGTCGATCTCGCGGCAGGAGTTCCGAAGCGGCTGTAGCATTAGTCCCAATCTCTCCGCCTCCCTGACCAAGGCATCTTCATCCTGGTCCGGCGATAGCCAGAGTATCAGGTGAAAACCTGCATGCTCACCACTGATGCGATAGCGTCCCGGCGCCTCGGCCATCAAGGTATCAAGCACTATGTCGCGCAGCGTTTGATATTCCTGGCGAGAGCGACGTAAATGCCTCAGGAACGCAGGACCTCGCATGAACTCCGCCAGGCCAAGCTGCTCCGACACCCCGACACTACGTCCTATCGTATGCCACAAGGCCAGGATCCGGTGGTGCAGCTCCGGTGGCGCCAATATGTAACCGAGCCTCAAGTTGGAAAACAGCGCCTGATTGAAGCTTCCGCAGTAGACGACACGTTTCATCGAGTCGATGGATTTCAACGCGGGCAGTGGCGCACTCTGATAGTTGAATTCGCTGTCGTAATCATCTTCGATGATCCAGGCGTTCTGGCGCTGCGCCCAATCCAGCAGCTCCAGGCGGCGCGTGGCCGACATGATCACCCCAAGGGGTGACTGATGAGCCGGTGTGACATAGGCAAGACGACATTCGGCTGAGTCGGATATGCCGTGCAGGTCGATCCCCTCATTATCGATAGGGGCGTACAACAGGTTGGCACCCGCCTTTTCGAAGATCCGATGGACTGCCGGGTAGCCAGGGTCTTCGACACACACGTCATCGCCCGGCTTCAATACACAGCGAGCCACCAGGTCGATGCTATGACGGATACCGTTGGTGATGAGCAATTGCTCGGCACGGCAGTCGATTCCACGATGCTTGCGCAAGTATTGAGCTATCTGGTCCCGCAAGACCCAAGCGCCTTGTGGCTCGACATCGCACATCTGCTCGGGCTTCATCGCGGCCATTGCCCGTTGCAGATGCGCAGCCCACTCGGCAGGAGCAATGAGTAACGGGCTGGCCAGGCGTGCGACGAAAGGCACCCCCACCTGTGCCCGGTACCGCCCCTCCTGTCGGACGGGCGTTTCCTCGATCTCGACCGACTCATTCCGATCCGGTTCACCCGTTCGAGTATCGGTGACAGCCTTCAGGTAGCTATCCGGGATAACTGCGCTGACGAGGCTGCCAGAACCAACCTTGCGGGTGATGTAGCCCTCGAGCTGCAAGCGTTCGAAGACACTTTCCACGGTGCCGCGCGCGATCCCCCATCGTTGCGAGAGAACTCGCGTCGATGGCAATCGATCACTTGCTTGCAGCAGGCCGTTCAGAATCGCATCTCGTATGGCTTGGTAGGCCCGCTCTTGCTTCGTTACGCCGGGCGCGTTCACTGGCAGCGGAAGATCCACGCCAGATGAAAATTTACCCTTGCTCATAATGGTCCATATCGAATTCGCTCATATGGCCCTACCTACTGAGCCATTTTATTCCTAGTGTAGCAACTCCACTCCCACCGGATTCGCTCAAGGGTTTGCCATGTTGCTCACGGACTATTTGTTATTCGCGATGATCGCTGTCGCTCAGGTTGGCTCACCCGGGCCCTCGACGATATTTCTGGTGAATAACGCGCTGGTGCATGGCCCAAGCCGTGCGGTCTGGATCCTTACAGGAGACTTGTTGGCCATTGCGGTGCTTGCAAGTTGCTCGTTGCTGGGTATCGATGCGCTACTGGTGGCAAGTCCGAATCTGTTTACGTTCGTCAAGTTTTCCGGTGCGGCTTATCTCTTGTGGCTGGGCGTCCAACAGTTCCGGATGGCTGGGAGCAGTCGCGCAAACGATGCACGGCAGGCGACCCACGAACGTATGTCAGTGCTTTGGGGGAAGTCCTTCATGGTTGGGATCAGTAACCCCAAGGCGATTCTGTTTTTCTCCTCGTTGTTGCCGCAGTTCGTGGGCAATCCCCAGGGCTCGTACACCGGGGCTTTGCTTTTGCTGATTCTGCTATTTGTGCTGATCAAGTTCCTGGTATCGAGCGCCTATGCGTTGACCGCAAGAACGATGGCAAGGCGGTTGGCCAAGCCCGGTGTGGCCGTTTGGGGCAAGCGCGCTACCGGGGGCGTATTGATGGCTTTTGGAGTGGTAATGGGGATCAATGCTTTTGAATGAGCTGCAGGCGAATCGGGAAGACTCTGCCGTGGATCTGGAGCGGACCCCTTCCTCAAAGGAGCGATCGATAGCCTGATCGAGCCAAGGCATCGATGAATCCAAGGGCAGCCCGCCCGACCTGTTCGCCCAGGTAGTAGCTGATGGTGTCTTCTTCATCCTGATTGACCCGTGCTCTCGGAATGACGGGCTTGACCTTCATTCCCGGGCGTTTCGAACCGAGCTCAGCACTTCACCGGTCGCTTCCCAGAGCATGTCCAGCTCGACCAGGGCCGCGCGGTGGCGGGGGCTTGCGTCCAGCCAGGCCGCCAGGTTCCTGGCATGGGCCGGTTCGTCGGGTTCGTCGGTGATCTTCAGTAGCAAGTCGACAGCCCGTGCAAAGATTTCCGTGTCCGTCAGATTGTCATGGTTCCTCACAGGGGTCTCCATCTGGCCCTCGTCTCTCGTGTCAGACGAAACGTTGCCGCCTGAAACCAGGCGGAAGATGCCTGAGTTGGGTCGGTGGTGCGAGCGAGAGGCTGGAGATGGGAGGGTCGCAGAGTGAGGACGGTGCCGCTCTGTCCGGCTTCACGATGTTCGGTTTTCATGACCGGTTTGTGAATTCTGCCGCTTCCATTTCGTTGCTCTGGTTGAGCCGATGCCGACGTGTTTCCACGAGCGGCAAGCGGCATGAGCCGAACCACGAACGACGGATGCTGGAAGATGTTTGCAAGCAAGCGAGGCGTGACGCTGGCCGTGGCTACCCTGGTGGCCCTGTCCCTGCTGGGCGCGAAGTGGTATTCCGCGGACCGGCACGCCCGTTATGAAGTGGTGCCGGTGGCACGTGGGGATATCGAGACCACGGTCAGCGCCATCGGTACCTTGAAGCCGCGCCATCAGGTCGAGGTCGGTGCCCGGGTGTCCGGGCAGATCGATCGGCTGCATGTGAAGGTGGGGGACCGGGTCGAGAAGGGCCAGTTGCTGGTGGAGATCGATCCGCGTATTCCACGGGCCACGGTGAATGCCGGTCGCGCGCAGTTGGCCAATCTGGAGGCGCAACTGACGGAGGCCCGGGCCCGTCATGAGCTGACCCGCCAGCAGATGGCTCGCCAGCAGCAAATGCACAAGGATCGGGCGACCCGCCTGGAGGACGTGCAGACGGCGGTGGCCGAGCACAAGATGGCGATCGCACGCATCGAGCAGTTGAAAGCGCAGATCGAGCAGACCCAGTCGACGCTGAGCGGTGACGAGGCGCAGCTCGACTACACGCGCATCTACGCGCCCATGGCCGGCACCGTGGTGTCGCTGAGCGCGGAGGAGGGGCAGACCCTCAACGCCACCTACCAGACCCCGGCGCTGTTGCGCATTGCCGACCTGTCGACGATGACGGTCTGGGCCGAGGTGTCCGAGGCCGACGTGGTCAAGGTCAAGGCCGGTATGCCGGTGTATTTCACCACCCTGGGGGGCAACGGCCGACGCTGGCCGGGCCAGGTGCGCCAGGTGCTGCCGGCGCCGGCCGACCCGGAGGGGAAGAGCGCCGGCACGCCGCTCGCGCCCTCGACCAACAAGGTGATCCTCTACACCGTGCTGTTCGATGTGGACAACGCCGACGGCGCGCTGATGGCCCAGATGACGGCCCAGGTGTCCTTCGTCGTCGACGCGGCCAGGGATGCCTTGCTGGTGCCCTTGCCGGCGCTCGATGCTTCGGCGGAAAAGCCGGGTCATTTCCAGGCCCGCATTCTGAATGCGGCGGGAGAGGCCGAGTTGCGTGAAGTGCGGGTGGGGGTGCGCAACCGGCTGAGCGCCCAGGTGCTGGCGGGGCTGGAGGAAGGGGAACGACTGATCACCGGCGAGGGGCAGGGAGGCGAGCGGCCTGCGAGGTTCCAATGGTGAGCCCGGCCGTTCCGCTGATCGAGCTGAAGGACATCCGCAAATCCTATGGTGGCGGAGACAGCCCGCAGGTCGAGGTGCTGCACGGGGTGTCGCTGCGCATCGAGGCGGGGGAGTTCGTCGCCATCGTCGGTGCTTCCGGCTCGGGCAAGTCGACCCTGATGCACCTGCTCGGCTGCCTGGACAAGCCGACCAGCGGCACCTATCGCTTTGCCGGCCAGGACGTGGCGGACATGCAAGGCGACGAACTGGCCTGGCTGCGCCGCGAAGCCTTCGGTTTCGTGTTCCAGGGCTACCATCTGATCGCCATCGACAGCGCCCGGGAGAACGTCGAGATGCCGGCGATCTATGCCGGCATGGCCGCGGATCGGCGCCACGAGCGCTCCCGCGAACTGCTGGCGCGGCTCGGCCTGGGCGAGCGCCTGGGGCATCGGCCCAACCAGTTGTCAGGCGGGCAGCAGCAGCGCGTATCGATTGCCAGGGCGCTGATGAACGGCGGCGGCATCATCCTCGCCGACGAGCCCACCGGCGCGCTGGACAGTCACAGCGGGCAGGAAGTCATGGCGTTGTTCGACGAGCTCTCCGAGCAGGGCCATACGATCATCCTCATCACCCATGACCGGCAGGTGGCCGCCCGTGCGCGGCGGGTGATCGAGATCCACGATGGGCAGATCGTCAGCGACACGGGGTGCGTGCCCCGGCCTGCGAGCGCCCCGGCGGCCGAACTGCCGGCCGGTCGTCGGCAGCGGCCGGTTTCCACGCCACTGACCAGCCTCGCGGAGGTCGTGCGCGCCGCCTGGCGGGTCATGTGGGTGAACCGGTTCCGCACCGGGCTGACGCTGCTGGGTATCGTCATCGGCGTGGCCTCGGTGATCGTCATGCTGGCGATCGGCCTGGGCACGCGCCAGCAGGTGGTGGCGCAGATGGGGGCGTTCGGCACCAACCTGATCTTCGTCTCGTCCATCGGCGAAAGCTCCCGAATCCCCGGGCGCAGCATCACCCTGGAAGACCTGGAGGCCGTCGCGGAACTCCCCAACATCGTCCTAGTGCTGCCCAATGTCACCGGCAACAAGGTGGTGCGTTACGGCAACGCCGACGCCCAGATCTACATCCGTGGCACCGGTGCCGAGCTGCCACGGATACAGACCTGGCCGGTGGCGCTCGGCAGTTTCTTCAGCGAGCAGGACGAGCGGGAGATGGCCAGGGTCGCGGTGCTCGGCCAGAAGGTGGTCAGCAGCCTGATGCCGGATGTCGACGATCCGGTGGGGCAGAGCATCCTGATCGGCAACACGCCATTCCTGGTGGTCGGGGTGATGAGCGAGAAAGGCGCGCTGAGCGGCGACCGGGATGACGACAACCTGATCTTCGTGCCGTTCAGCACCGCCGGCATCCAGGTGTTCGGCCAGCGCGAGCCGACCTACACGGTGGTGGCGGTGGAGGATGTGGCGCGCATCGAGGAGACCCAGGAGGCAATCGACGCGCTGCTGTTCGAGCGTCATGGCCTGCGCGATTTCTCGATGGCCAACGCGGCCGCCAGCATCGCCGCGCAGACCCGGACCCAGGACAGCATGACCCTGATGCTCAGCCTGATCGCCGCGGTGTCCCTGGTCGTGGGCGGCATCGGCGTGATGAACGTGATGCTGATGACCGTGCGCGAGCGGACGCGGGAGATCGGCATCCGCATGGCCACTGGCGCACGGCAGGCGGATATCCTCCGCCAGTTCCTCAGCGAGGCGGTGCTGGTGTCGCTGGTCGGTGGGCTGATCGGCGTGGTGGTGGGGCTGTTCATCGGCACCGCCCTGATCCTGTCCGAGGTGCCGGTGGTGTTCTCGCTGAGCGGCATCCTCGGCGCATTCGGCTGCGCCCTGGCGACCGGGCTGGTGTTCGGCTACATGCCGGCGCGCCAGGCGGCGCAGCTCGACCCGGTCGTGGCCTTGGGGAGCGAATAATGATGATGTTTCTTCGCCAGGGCCTTCCAGGCTACCGCGTTCGTACATTCGCACTGTTCGCATCGGCGCTGTTGCTGGGCGCCTGTGCGCTGGACAGACCGACCGTCGACCCCGACGTGACGCCGCCCCCGGAGTGGCGATACACGCCGGCTGCCGATCCGCGCCAGGCCGAAGTCGATGCCCGCTGGTGGCGACGCTTCGGCAGTGAGGAGCTGGATGCGCTGGTCGCCCGGGCGGAAGAGGGCAGCCTGGACCTGCAGGCGGCCGTGGCCCGGGTTGGCCAGGCGCAGGCGTTGGCGCGGGTGGCCGGGGCGGCGCTGGTGCCGGAGCTGGAGGTCGGCCTGGACGCCAGCCGTGAACGGCGCTTGAGTGGCGATGTCGAGGTGGAGGGCGACTTCTTCACCCTGGGTTTCCGGACTCGCTACGAACTGGATTTCTGGGGCCGTAACCGGGCCTTGCGCGACGCCGCCCAGGCCGAATTCCGGGCTTCCCGATTCGACCTGGCGACGGTGTGCCTGACGCTGACCGCTGGCGTGGCGTCGAGCTGGCTACAGGTAGTGGGGCTGCGCGAGCGGCTGTCCATTGCGGTCCTCAATCTGGAGAACGCCGAGCAGGTCCTGGCGACGGTGGAGTCGCGTCATCGCGCCGGCGCGGCGGTTCCCCTGGAGCTTGCGCAGCAGCAAGGCCTGGTGGCCGAGCAGAGAAGGGAAGTCGAGGCATTGCGCTCGGAGGTCGGCGACTCGGAAGTGGCCCTGGCGACCTTGCTTGGCATTCCGGTGCAGCGCCTGTCGGCGCAGGCCGGGTCGCTGGCCGGGGTCGACTGGCCAGCGATCGACGCGGGCTTGCCGGCGGAACTGCTCATGCGCCGTCCCGACCTGGCGCGTGCCGAGGCGCGCCTGGAGGCGGCCAACGCCAATATCGTCGCGGCGCGTGCCGCCCTGTTGCCGAGCATCAGGCTCGATGCCGGGCTGGGGTTTGCCGGCGAGCGTGGGTCGCAGTTGCTGGACAGCACCCTCTACAACCTGACCGGCGCGGTGCTTGCCCCCATCTTCAACGGCGGGCGCCTGAGGGCGCAGCGCGACCTGGCGGAGGCGCAGCAACTGGAGCTGTTGGCGGATTACCGGCGCGGCATCGTGGCCGCCTTCGCCGACGTGGAAATCAGCCTGAACGGGATCAGGGGCCTGGATGCCCAGATGGCGGCCCAGGACGAGCGCCTGCGCCGGGCCCGTGAAGCGTTCGAGCTGGCCGAGGCGCGCTACCGCGCCGGCGCCGAGACCCTGCTGATCCTGCTGGATGCCCAGCGCACCCTGTATGCGGCGCAGGACCAGCAGGTGCGTCTGCGCCAGGCGCGCCTGCAGGCCAGTGTCGCGCTCTACAAGGCGCTGGGCGGTGGCTGGAGCCCGTCATGGTCGGTTCGGGATGGCCACGTAGCTGAGCAGGTCGTCGCCGAGTTCGCAGAAGCGGCCGGCGATCTCGGTGTTCGCCGGGAATCCGTCGGACAGGTCGCACAGCAGCCGTAGCCTGGCGTGGCCGTCCGGCGACCAGTCGAGCAGTTCGGCGTGCTCGAAGTAGAACTGGGTGCCGGTCAGGGGATAGAGCGCCTTGTACAGGCTTTCCTTCAGCGAGAAGGCCAGGGTCAGCAGCCAGGCGCGTCGCTCCTTCGGCATGGCCAGGAAACGCTCGTGCTCGGACCTGGCCAGGATCTCCCCGGCGAGGGCGTGGCTTTGTCCTTCGTCGAGGCGTGTCTCGATGTCGATGCCCAGGGCGCGGAAGTCCTCGCGCAGCGCGACCATGGCCAGGGCGCGGTGGCGGTTGTGGGTGATGGAGCCGCAGACGGAGGCGGGCCACTGGGGAGAGCGATCCGTGCCCTGGAGAGGGACGGTCGCGGTCCCGGTGAGCGCTTCCAGGGCCTTCCTGGTGCACAGCCGGCCCGCCAGGAACTCGGCCTGCCGCCTGGGCGCCGAGCGGCGGATGCCAGGCGGGAGGTCGATGTCGCTCCGGGCGATGCAGGCGGGGCTCAGCAGGCGGTGGTCGAAGCGGGTACCGATGACGACGCAGCCAGGAACCGATACGCGTCTTTCGAGTACCGGCCGTTCACAGAATCTCAATGGTGGTTCCGCTCGTGGAGGCGTGGGGTTCAATCGTGCGACATGCCTACTGTCTTGCGGCAATGCACCAGCGCATCGCGGATCATGAAGTTGACCAGCGTGGGCGAAACGCCCAGCTCCTTGGCGATGTCCTTCTGCGGTACGCCGTGGAGGCGATACATCTCGAAGGCGTACCGGGTCCGTGGCGGCAACTGGTTCAAGGCGGTGTCGATGATGTCCAGGGTTTCCTGGTGGAGGTTGGTGGTTTCCGGGGTGGCGCCATGGACCACGGTGTTCAGGCCTTCTTCTTCGCTACCGGTGTACTTCTGCTCCATCGCCTGCTTGCGGTAGTGGTCGATGGCCAGGTTGCGAACGATCCTGAAAACGTAGTTGACCTGGGCTTTCAGCGGCAGGGCGAGCTTCTGCACGTTTGCCAGTCTGAGGAAGGCATCCTGAACGACATCCTCGGCCCGGCTGTGGCAGCCGGTGATGCGGGCTGCGGTCTTGACCAGGGTCGAGCGGTTCTCCACCAGCGCCTGTAGCAGCGAAGGATGCCTTTCGGCGGTGCACTCTGCGGATCCATATTCCTGCATGGTTCTACCCTATGCGGCGAGAGGTTGCGACGAGAGTCGTGTGGTCCTTACGGCGCGAATTACGGTAGGCATTGTAAGAATCTATGTCAAATGCGAATGATTATATTTTCATTCCGACAAGCTCTAACACACGAAAACCGGGGGATGGCAGGAGATCTTTGCGGGTCGATCATCGGGCGCAGTGAAGACAGAACGATTACCTCGCGGTGATATTTATCCGCCTGTTTCCCTTTCGAGCGACGCGCTGTCGTCATCGCCGACCAGCCGCTCCCGGCCACTAATTTTCCTTTCCGTTGATCCGTCATCGCTCCTATGAAACGGGGCCGTCGTGCGCCCCGGTGACTCGCCCCCGTGCAGATGAATCGAGAAAGGTGCAGAGATGACGGATACCTTCGAACGCCCGGTTTCCATGGCCGTTGCCCTGATGAATCAGGCGGCCGCCCGACCGGATCGGCTGGCGCTGCGCTTTCTGGGAAGCGATGGGGAAAAGCTGCTGACCTACCGGCAACTGGATCGCCGGGCGCGGGTCATCGCAGCGGCATTGGCGGCGCGTGTCGAGCCGGGCGCGCGAGCGGTCCTGCTGTTCCCCAGCGGGCCGGACTACGTCGCGGCGTTCTTCGCCTGCCTGTACGCCGGGGTGATCGCGGTGCCGGCCTATCCGCCGGAAACCACCCAGGCGCAGCATCTGAAGCGGCTGGTGTCGATCATCGCCGACGCGGAGCCGGAGCTGATCCTCACCACCGGCGGGCTGGCCGTATCGCTGGCCGGGCTGGGGGAAAACTTCGGCGGCGCGCTGCCCGCCCTGCTGCCGGTGGACGAACTGGACCCGGCCCCCGGCGACGGCTGGCAGGCGCCGGAGGTGCCGGCCGACGCCATCGCCTTCCTGCAATACACCTCCGGCTCCACGGCCATGCCGAAGGGCGTGCAGGTCAGCCATGCCAACCTGGAGGCCAACGAGTGGCTGATCCGCCAGGGCTACGGGATCGGCGACGGCGACGTGATCGTCAGTTGGCTGCCGCTGTATCACGACATGGGCCTGATCGGCGGGTTGCTGCAAGCCATCTACAGTGGCGTGCCGGTGGTGCTGATGTCGCCGCAATACTTCCTCGAACGGCCGGTGCGCTGGCTGGAGGCGATCAGCCGTTACCACGGCACCGTCAGCGGCGGCCCCGACTTCGCCTATCGCCTCTGCCACGAGCGCATCGCCGAAGGCAAGCTGGCCGGGCTGGACCTGTCCCGCTGGCGCGTCGCCTTCTCCGGCTCCGAGCCGATCCGCCAGGACAGCCTGGCAGCGTTCGCCGCACGGTTCGCGCCCTGCGGTTTCAGGCCCGAGTCCTACCTGTCCAGCTACGGCCTGGCCGAGGCGACCCTGTTCGTCACCGGCGGCCGGCCGGGGCAGGGCATTCCCGCCTTGCGGGTCGACTCTGCCGCGCTGGCGGCGAACCGCGCCGAGCCCGGCGAGGGTTCGATCCTGATGAGCTGCGGCTGGGAGCAGCCCGAACATCCGTTGCTGATCGTCGATCCGCAGAGCGGCGAGGCGCTTGCCGATGGCCGGGTCGGCGAGATCTGGTCGAGCGGGCCGAGCATCGCCCAGGGTTACTGGCGCAACCCGCAGGCGACCGCGAAAGCCTTCGTCGAGCGTGACGGCCGCACCTGGCTGCGCACCGGCGACCTGGGCTTCCGCCGTGATGGCGAGCTGTTCGTCACCGGGCGGCTCAAGGACATGCTGATCGTGCGTGGCCAGAACCTCTATCCCCAGGACATCGAGCGCACCGTCGAGGAACAGGTCAAGGAGGTGCGCAGCGGCCGGGTGGCGGCGTTCCCGGTCGTGCATGAAGGACGCGAGGCGCTGGGCGTCGCCGCCGAGATCGGCCGCAGGACCGCCAAGCAGGTGCCGCTCGACGAACTGATGTTGCGCATCCGCCAGGCGGTGGCCATCGCCCACAACGAGGCGCCCAGCGTCGTCGCGCTACTGGCGCCCGGCACCTTGCCGAAGACTTCCAGCGGCAAGCTGCAGCGTTCCGCCTGCCGCTCCCTGCTGGAGTCCGGCGCGCTGGAAACGCTGGCCTTGCACAGTGGCGGGCGGGCCCCGGCAAGCCAGGCGCCAGCCCCCGTGCAGGCTCCCGCCGAATGCATCGCCGGGCTCTGGCGCGAGTGCCTGAAAGTCGAACGGCTAACGGCCGACAGCCATTTCTTCGCCCTGGGCGGCAACTCCATCCAGGCCATCCAGATGATCGCCGAGCTGCGTGACGTGCTTGGCGTCGACCTGGAGCTGCGCAGCCTGTACGAGGCCCCGACCCTGCAGGGCTTCAGCGAGGCGGTGGAGCGCCTGCTGGCCCGGGGCGGCGAATCCGTGGCCGCTATTCCGTGCGTGCCGCGCGATCGCGTCCTGCCGCAGTCGGCGGCGCAGAATCGCCTGTGGTTCCTCTGGCAACTGGAGCCGCACAGCGTCGCCTACAACATCCCCGGCGGCCTGCGCCTGCGTGGCGAACTGGACGAACAAGCGCTGCAACGCAGCTTCGCGACGCTGGTCGAGCGTCACGAGTCGCTGCGCACCACCTTCTATGCGGAGGACGGCGTCGGCTTCCAGCGCATCGGCGAGTCTGGCGACTGGGAACTGCTGCGCGACGACCTCGGCGCGCTGCCCGAAACGCAGCGCGAGGAAAGGGCGCGGGCGATCCGCGAGGAGGAGGCGCACTTCCACTTCGACCTGGGGAACGGCCCGTTGCTGCGTGTCCGCCTGGTGAGCCTGGACGAACAGGAGCACCTGCTGCTGGTGACCCTGCACCATATCGTCGCCGACGGCTGGTCGCTGGGTCTGCTGCTCGACGAGTTCGCCCGGATCTACGCCGCCCACGTCCAGGGCCAGGCGCATTCCCTGTCGGCCCTGCCGATCCAGTACGCCGACTACGCGGCCTGGCAGCGGGATGACGCCGCCCGGCACGAGGCGCAACTGGACTACTGGCGCGCCGAGCTGGACGGCGAGCGCGAGCCCCTGGCGCTGCCGCTGGACCGGCCGCGCAGCGGGAAGGATTCGTCCGCCGAACGCCTCGGCCTGCGCCTGGACAAGGCCCTCGGCGAACGCCTGCACGCCCTGGCCAGGGCCCGGGGCACGACGTTGTTCGTGATCCTGCTGGCGGCCTTCCAGACCCTGCTGCACCGCTACACCGGGCAGGCCGACATCCGCCTGGGCGTGCCCAACGCCAACCGCCAGCGCCGGGAAGTGCAGGGGCTGGTCGGCTTCTTCATCAACACCCAGGTGCTGCGTGGGCGCCTGGATTCGCGCCAGGCGTTCGTGGACGTGCTGGAAGGCGCCCGGCGTACGGTCGAGGGCGCGCAAGCCAACCAGGACCTGCCGTTCGAGCGAGTGGTCGAGGCGCTGGGCGGCGACCCGCTGTTCGAGGTGATGTTCAACCACCAGCAGCGCGACCTGGATGCGCTGCGCCGCCTGCCGGGCCTGCTGGCCGAAGAGCTGCCCTGGAACAGCCGCGAAGCCAAGTTCGACCTGCAACTGCACAGCGAGGAAGATCGCCAGGGGCGCATCCGCCTGGCCTTCGACTACGCCAGCGAGCTGTTCGAGCGCTCCACCGTCGAGCGCCTCGCCGCGCATTTCGTGCGCCTGCTGGAACAGGTGGGCGAGAGTCCCGAGCGTGCCATCGGCGACCTGCCCTTGCTCGATGACGGGGAGCGTCGGCAACTGCACGACTGGGGCCGCCAGCCGGACGAGACGGCCATCGCCCTGCTGCCGGAACTGCTGAGCGCCCAGGCCCGCGCGACACCGGATGCCATCGCCCTGGTCAGTGGCGAGACCACCCTGGACTATGCCGCGCTGGAGCGCCGCTCCAACCGCCTGGCCCATCGCCTGCGCGAGCTGGGCGTCGGGCCGGAAGTGCGGGTCGGCCTGCTGGCGGGGCGCTGCCCGGAACTGATGGTCGCGCTGCTGGCCATCGTCAAGGCCGGCGGCGCCTATCTGTCGCTTGATGCGGACTACCCGCGCGAGCGCCTGGCCTGGATGGTCGAGGACAGCGGCATGGGCCTGCTGCTGGGGCAGCAGCGCTTGCTGGACGGGCTGGAACTGCCGGCATCGCTGGCAACCCTGGCGCTGGAGGAGCTGGACGCCGAAGTCTATCCGGACACGCCGCCGTCCCTGGCGCTGGACGCCGACAACCTGGCCTACGTGATCTACACCTCCGGCTCCACCGGCCGGCCCAAGGGCGTCGGCGTCAGCCATGGCGCACTGAGCGAGCGGCTGCACTGGATGCGCCGCGAATACGCGGTGGATGCCTCGGACGTGCTGTTGCAGAAGGCGCCGCTCGGCTTCGACGTTTCGGTCTGGGAATGCTTCCTGCCGCTGATCGCCGGCAGCCGCCTGGTGCTGGCCGCCGACGGCGAGCATCGCGACCCGCGTCGCCTGGCGGAGCTGGTGCGGGAGCATGGGGTGACCTGCCTGCATTTCGTGCCGCCGCTGCTGCAACTGTTCATCGAGGAAGACCAGGTCGGCGAGTGCCACAGCCTGAGGCACCTGTTCGCCGGCGGCGAAGCGCTGTCCGGCGAGCTGTGCCGGCGCGTGCGCGAGCGGCTGCCCCATGTGGCGTTGCACAACCGCTACGGGCCGACCGAGACCGCGATCAACGTCACCCACTGGCGTTGCGGAGACGAGGAGGGCGCGCGGGTGCCGATCGGCCGGCCGCTGGCCAATGTGGTCTGCGAGTTGCGCGACGCCGAACTGGAACTGGCGCCCGCCGGCGCCGTGGCGGAGCTGCTGCTCGGCGGCGCCGGGCTGGCGCGCGGCTACCTGGGGCGCCCGGCGCTGACCGCCGAGCGCTTCGTGCCGGACGAGGATGGCGCGCGGTTGTACCGCAGCGGCGACCTGGCGCGCTGGCGCAACGACGGAGCGCTGGAGTTCCTTGGCCGCATCGACGAGCAGGTCAAGGTGCGCGGCTTCCGTATCGAACTGGAGGAAATCCGCGCACACCTGCTGGCACAGCCGGCGGTCCGCCAGGCGGCGGTGGTGCTGCGCGAGGGCGCGGGCGGTTCGCAACTGGTCGCCTACCTGACCTGCGGCGGCGCGGAAGACGACACGTCCCTGGCCGAGCGCCTGAAGCGGGCCCTGTCCGGCAGCCTGCCCGACTACATGGTGCCGGCCCAGTTCGTGCGCCTCGACGCGCTGCCGCTGACGCCGAGCGGCAAGCTGGACCGCAAGGCCCTGCCGGAACCGAACTGGCAGGTACGCCTGTACGTGGCCCCGCGCGACGAGCGCGAGCAGCACCTGGCGGCCATCTGGCAGGAGGTGCTGGGCCTGCCGCGCATCGGCCTGGAGGACGACTTCTTCGAGCTGGGCGGCCATTCGCTGCTGGCCACCCGCATCGTCTCGCGGGTCCGCCAGGCGTTCGACGTCGACCTGCCGCTGCGCAGCCTGTTCGAGGCCAGTCGCCTGGGCGACTTCGCCGAGCAGGTCGCCCGGCGCCAGGCGGAAGGCGCGCGCGATGGCTGGGGCGCCATCGCGCGGGTGGACCGTGGCCGGCGCATCCCGCTGTCCCATTCGCAGCAGCGCATGTGGTTCCTCTGGCAGCTCGACCCACGGAGCCCGGCCTACAACGTCGGCGGCATGGCCAGGCTGAGCGGCGTGCTGGACGTACAGCGCTTCGAGGCCGCCCTGCAGGCGCTGATCCAGCGCCACGAGACCCTGCGCACCACTTTCCCCAGCGACGACGGCAAACCCTGGCAGCGGGTGGCCGAGCAGTCCGACCTGCGCATGCAGTGGCTGGACTTCTCCGCGCTGCCGGCCGGCGAGCGGCAGGCGCGCCTGCAGGCCCTGGCCGACGAGCAGGCGCACCAGCCCTTCGACCTGGAGCGCGGCCCGTTGCTGCGCGTGTGCCTGGTCAAGGCCGGCGAGCGCGAACACTACCTGGTGGTGACCCTGCACCACATCGTCACCGAAGGCTGGGCGATGGATGTGTTCGCCCGTGAGCTGGGGCTGCTCTACGAAGCGCTGCTCGACGACCGCGAGTCGCCGCTGGAGCCCTTGCCGGTGCAATACCTCGACTACAGCCAGTGGCAGCGCCAGTGGCTGGACGCCGGCGAACGCCAGCGCCAACTGGACTACTGGCGGACCCAACTGGGCGACGAACACCCCTTGCTGGAACTGCCCGCCGACCGGCCACGCCCGCCGGTGCAGAGCCATCGCGGCGGGCTGTACCGCTTCGACCTCGAACCGGAGCTGGCCCAGCGGGTCCGCGCCTACAACGCGGCCCACGGCCTGACCATGTTCATGACCGCCACCGCCACCCTGGCGGCGCTGCTCTACCGCTACAGCGGGCAGGGCGACCTGCGCATCGGCGCGCCGGTGGCCAACCGCATCCGCCCGGAAAGCGAGGGGCTGATCGGCGCCTTCCTCAACACCCAGGTGCTGCGTTGCAGATTGGATGGGCAGATGAGCGTCGCCGAGCTGCTCGAACAGGTGCGCGACACGGTGATCGAGGGCCAGGCCCACCAGGACCTGCCGTTCGACGAACTGGTGGAGGCCTTGCAGCCGCCGCGCAGCGCCGCCCATCACCCGCTGTTCCAGGTGATGTGCAACGTGCAGCGCTGGGAGTTCCAGCAGACCCGGCAACTGGCCGGGATGACCGTCGAATACCTGGTCAACGACGCGCGGGCGACCAAGTTCGACCTCTACCTGGAGGTCACCGACCTCGACCAGCGCCTGGGCTGCTGCCTGACCTACAGCACCGACCTGTTCGACGAGCCGCGCATCGCGCGCATGGCCGGACACTGGCGAAACCTGCTGCGCGCCATGCTCGACGAGCCGTCCCGGCGTCTCGGCGAGCTGCCGATGCTGGCCTCGGCCAGCGAGCCGTCCTCGCTGGCCGAGGCCCCTGGCGAATATCCGCTGGATGCCTGCCTGCACGAACTGTTCGCCCGCCAGGCAGCGGCGACGCCCTCGGCGCCGGCGCTGACCTTCGAAGGCAAGACCCTGACCTACGGCGAGCTCGATGCCCAGGCCAACCGCCTGGCCTATGTGCTGCGCGAGCGCGGGGTGGGGCCGGAGGTACGGGTCGGCCTGGCCCTGGAGCGTTCGCTGGAAATGGTCGTCGGCATCCTGGCGATCCTCAAGGCGGGCGGCGCCTACGTGCCGCTCGACCCGGAATACCCGCTGGAGCGGTTGCGCTACATGATCGAGGACAGCGGTGTCGCCCTGTTGCTCGGCCATGCCGGCTTGTTCGAAGCGCTGGGCGAGTTGCCGGACGGGGTGGGCCGCTGGTGCCTGGAACAGGACCTGGTGGCGCTGGACGGCTATGCCTGCGGCACGCCGCCGCGCGGCAGCCTGCCGGGGCACCTGGCCTACCTGATCTACACCTCCGGCTCCACCGGCAAGCCCAAGGGCGTGGCGGTCTCCCACGGCGAGATCGCCATGCATTGCCGCGCGGTGATCGAGCGTTTCGGCATGCGCGCCGACGACTGCGAGCTGCACTTCTATTCGATCAACTTCGATGCCGCCACCGAACGGCTGTTCGCGCCGCTGCTGTGCGGCGCCCGGGTGGTGCTGCGCCGCCAGGGGCAGTGGGATGCGGAAGAGA
Organism: Zestomonas carbonaria; assembly: GCF_904061905.1. Classification (GTDB taxonomy): domain Bacteria; phylum Pseudomonadota; class Gammaproteobacteria; order Pseudomonadales; family Pseudomonadaceae; genus Aquipseudomonas; species Aquipseudomonas carbonaria. The sequence continues at coordinate 144,993 of NZ_CAJFCI010000054.1, read as the reverse complement.
TCTGCCAACTGATCCGCGAGCAGGGCGTCAGCATCCTCGGCTTCACGCCCAGCTATGGCAGCCAGTTGGCCCAGTGGCTGTCCACCCGGGGCGAGCGCCTGCCGGTGCGGATGTGCATCACCGGCGGCGAGGCACTGACCGGCGAGCATCTGCAACGGATTCGCGCGGCCTTCGTGCCGGAATGCTTCTTCAACGCCTACGGGCCGACCGAGACGGTGGTCATGCCGCTGGCCTGCCTGGCGCCGGAGCATCTGGAGGAGGGCACCGCCGGCGTGCCGATCGGCAGCCTGGTCGGTGCGCGCAGCGGCTGTATCCTCGACGCCGACCTGGCACCGCTGCCGCAGGGCGCCGGCGGTGAGCTGTACCTGGGCGGCGCCGGCCTGGCGCGCGGCTATCACCAGCGCCCGGCGCTGACCGCCGAGCGCTTCGTGCCCGATCCGTTCGGGGCCTCCGGCGCGCGCCTGTACCGCAGCGGCGACCGGGTACGCCAGCGCGACGACGGCCTGGTGGAATACCTGGGGCGCATCGACCAGCAGGTGAAGGTGCGTGGCTTCCGCATCGAGCTGGGCGAGATCGAAGCGCGCCTGCGCGAGCACCCCGCCGTGGACGACGTGGCGGTGCTGGCGCTGGACACTCCGGCCGGCAAGCAACTGGCCGGCTACGTGGCGACCGCCACGGCCGGGCTCGGCGAGGCTGCGCGGGTCGAGTTGCGCGAAGCGCTCAAGGCTCACCTGCGCGCGCAACTGCCCGACTACATGGTGCCGGCGCACCTGCTGTTGCTGGCGGAACTGCCGCTGACCCCCAACGGCAAGCTCGACCGCCGCGCGCTGCCGGCCCCCGATCCCGAGCAGGATCGCCAGGCTTACCTGGCGCCGCGCAGCGAACTGGAACGGCAACTGGCGGCGATCTGGAGCGAAGTGCTGAACGTCGCTCAGGTTGGTCTCGGCGACAACTTCTTCGAACTGGGCGGCGACTCGATCCTGTCGATCCAGGTGGTCAGCCGCGCCCGCCAGGCGGGTATCCACTTCACCCCGCGCGACCTGTTCCAGCACCAGACCGTACAGGCCCTCGCCGGGGTGGCGCAGCGCGTCGACGAAGCGCATCGCGAGCAGGGACCGCAGACCGGCGCCACACCGCTGACGCCGATCCAGCACTGGTTCCTCGAACAGGACCTGGCCGCCGCGCAGCACTGGAACCAGGCGCTGCTGCTGGCGCCAGCCGGGCGGCTCGACGCGCTCTACCTGGAGCAGGTCCTGCAACGCCTGCTCGAACATCACGACGCCTTGCGCCTGGCGTTCCGGTGCGTGGAAGGCCGCTGGCAGGCCGAGTACCGCGCGCCGGGCGAAGGCTGCGAGGGGCTGCTGTGGCAGAAGCGGGTGGACGACCTGGACGATTGCCAGGCGCTGTTCGCCGAGGCCCAGCGCAGTCTCGATCTGGAACATGGGCCGTTGCTGCGCGCCGTGCTGGTCGAGGATGCGGCGGGGCGGCAGAAGCTGCTGCTGGCGATCCACCACCTGGCGGTGGACGGGGTGTCCTGGCGGGTGCTGCTGGAGGACTTGCAGGCCAGCTACCGGCAACTGGCGGGCGGCCAACCCCTGGCGTTGCCGGCCAGGACCAGCTCCCTGCGCGACTGGGCCGCGCGGCTGGAAGCCTATGCCGCCAGCGAGCCGCTGCGCGAGGAACTGGGCTGGTGGCAGGCGCACCTGGGCGGGCAGGACGGCGAACTGCCCTGCGACCATGCCGATGCCGACGACCGTTACCGGGATGCCCGCAGCATCAGCCTGAAGCTCGACGCCCAGCACACCCGGCAACTGCTGCAACAGGCGCAGACGGCCTACCGTACCCGGGTGGACGACCTGCTGCTCACCGCGCTGGCCCGCCTGCTGTGCCGCTGGAGCGGCCGGGATTCGGTGCTGGTGCAACTGGAAGGCCACGGCCGCGAGACGCTGTTCGACGACCTCGACCTGACCCGCACGGTGGGCTGGTTCACCAGCGCCTACCCGGTGCGCCTGCAACCCGCCGAGGAACTGGCGGACGCCATCAAGGCGATCAAGGAGCAACTGCGCGGCGTGCCGCACAAGGGCCTCGGCCACGGTGTGCTGCGCCATCTCGCCGATGCCGCCAGCCGCGAGGCGATGGCCGCGCTGCCGCAGGCGCGGATCACCTTCAACTACCTGGGCCAGTTCGACCAGAGCTTCGGTCGCGACGCGCTGTTCCGGCCGCTCGACGAGCCGGCCGGCCCGGCCCACGACGAGGGCGCGCCGCTGCCCAACTGGCTGGGTATCGACGCCCAGGTCTATGGCGGCCAACTGCGGATTCGCTGGACCTACGGCGCCGGCCGCTACGAGGAGCGGACCGTGCAGGTGCTGGCCGAAGGCTTCGTCGAGGAGCTGGAGCGGCTGATCGAACACTGCCTGGACGAGGACGCGGGCGGCCCGACGCCTTCCGACTTCCCGCTGGCGCACCTCGGCCAGGACCAGCTCGATGCGCTGCCGGTGCCGGCCGCGATGATCGAGGACATCTACCCGCTGACCCCGATGCAGGAAGGCCTGCTGCTGCACACCCTGCTGGAGCCGGGCACCGGCATCTACTACATGCAGGACCGCTACCGGATCGACAGCGAGCTCGACCTGCAACGCTTCAGCCGCGCCTGGCAGGCGGTGGTGGCGCGCCACGAGGCACTGCGCGCGTCGTTCACCTGGAACGCCGGCGAGACCATGCTGCAGATCATCCACAAGCCGGGCGCCGCGCGCATCGAGTACCTCGACTGGAGCGCGCTGCCCGAGGAGGGCCACGAAGAGCGCTTGCGGGCGCTGCACGAGCGCGAGCGCGAGGCGGGCTTCGACCTGCTCCGCGAGCCGCCGTTCCACCTGCGGCTGATCCGCCTGGGCGAGGCGCGCTACTGGTTCATGATGAGCAACCACCACATCCTCATCGATGCCTGGTGCCGTGGCCTGCTGATGGGCGACTTCCTGGAAATCTACGCCGCCCTCGGCGAGGGCCGCGAACCACGGTTGCCGAGCGCGCCGCGCTACCGCGACTACATCGCCTGGCTGCAACGCCAGGACCTCGACGCGGCGCATCGCTGGTGGCGCGACAACCTGCGCGGCTTCGAACGGCCGACCCATATTCCCAGCGACCGCCCGCTGCTGCGCGAGCACACCGGCGGGATGCGCGTCGGCGACCGCCATGCGTGGCTGGACGCCGCCGATGGCGCGCGTCTGCGCGAGCTGTCCCAGCAGCATCAACTGACCGTCAACACCTTCGCCCAGGCGGCCTGGGCGCTGGTGCTGCATCGCTACAGCGGCGAGCGCGACCTGGCGTTCGGCGTCACCGTGGCCGGGCGCCCGGTGAACCTGCCGGAAATGCAGGGCACCGTGGGGCTGTTCATCAACAGCATCCCGCTGCGGCTGAGCCTGCCCGCGCCGGGTGAGCGCCGCGCGGTGCGCGACTGGTTGCGCGAGCTGCTGGATCGCAACCTGGAACTGCGCGAGTACGAATACCTGCCGCTGGTGGACGTGCAGGAGTGCAGCGAACTGCCCAAGGGCCAGCCGCTGTTCGACAGCCTGTTCGTGTACGAGAACGCGCCGGTGGACAGCGCGGTGCTGGACCGCGCCCAGGGCCTCAAGGCGAGTTCCGAGTCCGGGCGCACCCACACCAACTTCCCACTCACCGTGGTCTGCTATCCGGGCGACGAACTGGGCCTGCACCTGTCCTACGACCAGCGCTACTTCGAGGCGGAAACCGTCGAACGCCTGCTCGGCGAGTTCAAGCGCCTGCTGCTGGCCCTGGCCGACGGCTTCCACGGCGACCTGGGCGAGCTGCCGCTGCTGGGCGAGGACGAGCGCGAATTCCTGCTCGACGGCTGCAACCGCAGCGCCTGTGACTACCCGCTGGAGCAGGGTTATGCGCGGTTGTTCGAGGCGCGGGTGACGGCGCATCCCGAGCGGATCGCCGCCGGTTGCCAGGGCGAACGCTGGAGCTACGCCGAGCTGAACCGCCGCGCCAACCGCCTGGGCCACGCCCTGCGCGCGGCCGGGGTGGGATTCGACCAGCCGGTGGCGCTGCTCGCCGAGCGCGGCCTGGAGCTGCTCGGGATGATGGTCGGCAGCTTCAAGGCCGGCGCCGGCTACCTGCCGCTCGACCCGTCCCATCCGGCCCAGCGCCTGACCCGCATTCTCGACCTCAGCCAGGCTCCGGTGCTGGTGTGCGGCGAGGCCCAGCGCGCGCAGGCCGTCGAGCTGCTGGAAGAGCTGGCCTGCCAGGGCCGGCCGCGCCTGCTGGTGTGGGACGAGGTGCAGGCGGCCGACTGGCCGGTGGAGAACCCCGGCCTGTACAGCGGCCCGGACAACCTGGCCTATGTGATCTACACCTCCGGCTCCACCGGGCTGCCCAAGGGCGTGATGGTCGAGCAGGCCGGCATGCTCAACAACCAGTTGTCCAAGGTGCCCTACCTGGGGCTGGACGAGCACGATGTGATCGCCCAGACCGCCTCGCAGAGCTTCGATATCTCGGTCTGGCAGTTCCTCGCCGCGCCGCTGTTCGGCGGCCGGGTGGAGATCGTGCCGAATGCCATCGCCCACGATCCCGGCGCGCTGCTGGCCCGGGTGCGCGAGCAGGGCATCACGGTGCTGGAAAGCGTGCCGTCGCTGATCCAGGGCATGCTCGCCGAGGACCAGGGCGAGCCCGGCGCACTGCGCTGGCTGCTGCCCACCGGCGAGGCGATGCCGCCGGAGCTGGCCCGCCAGTGGCTGCGGCGCTACCCGGACGTGGGCCTGGTCAACGCCTATGGCCCGGCGGAATGCTCGGACGACGTGGCGTTCTTCCAGGTCGACATGGCTTCCACCGCCGGCAGCTACCTGCCGATCGGCAGCCCCACCGACAACAACCGCCTGTACCTGCTCGACGAAGCGCTGGAACTGGTGCCGGTCGGCGCGGTGGGCGAGCTGTGCGTCGCCGGTACCGGCGTCGGTCGCGGCTATGTCGGCGATCCGCTGCGCACCGCCCAGGCGTTCCTGCCCAATCCCTTCGCCGCCACGCCCGGCGAGCGCCTGTATCGCAGTGGCGACCTGGCGCGGCGGCGCGCCGATGGCGTGCTGGAGTACGTCGGGCGCATCGATCACCAGGTGAAGATTCGCGGCTTCCGCATCGAACTGGGCGAGATCGAGGCGCGCCTGCACGAACAGGCGGAAATCCGCGAGGCCGCCGTCGCGGTGCAGGAAGGGCCGAACGGCAAGTACCTGGTCGGCTACCTGGTGCCGGCCGACGACCGGCTGCTCGACGCCTCGCCGGCCACCGCGCCGCTGGAACAGGGCGAGCTGTTCGAGCGCGTCAAGCAGCGCCTGCGCGCCGAACTGCCGGACTACATGGTGCCGCTGCACTGGCTGCTGCTGGGCAGCCTGCCACGCAGCGCCAACGGCAAGCTCGACCGCCGGGCCCTGCCGGCGCTGGAGATCGGCCAGTTGCTCGGACAGGCCTACCAGGCGCCGCGCGGCGAACTGGAGCGGACCCTGGCGGATATCTGGGCGGACGTGCTCAAGGTGGAGCGGGTCGGCGTGCACGACAACTTCTTCGAACTGGGCGGGCACTCCCTGCTGGCCACCCAGATCGCCTCGCGGGTGCAGAAGACCCTGCAACGCAACGTGCCGCTGCGGGCGATGTTCGAGTGCAGCACGGTGGGCGAACTGGCCAGCTACATCGAGTCGCTGGAAGACGCCGCCCTCAGCGAACAGAAGGCCAGCCGCCTCGACGACCTGATGTCGCGGCTGGAGGCGTTGTGATGGCTTGGACTCCGGGTTTTCTGGACTCCCGCGTGCGCGGGAGCGACCCCAACCGTCATCCCCGCGAACGCGGGGACCCAATAAACAGAAAAGCGGGCAGTTCCTGCTCGTGAAACGAAACACGCCGGCGCGTCGAACTGCGGCCCGGCCACTGAACCCTTGCATGGAGAACGGCACCATGAACATCGCGGTAGCGGAAATCGAGGCACCGGCGGAAAAGCAGGCGCTCTACGGGTTCGACGAAACCCCGCTGCTGGCCCGCCAGGCCCGGCAGGAATCCAACGCACGCAGCTACCCACGGCGGATTCCCCTGGCGCTCAAGCGCGCTCGCGGCATACACGTGGAGGACGTCGAAGGACGGCGCTTCATCGACTGCCTGGCCGGCGCCGGCACCCTGGCGCTTGGCCATAACCACCCGGTGGTGGTCGACGCGATCCGCCAGGTGCTGGCCGATGAGCTGCCGTTGCACACCCTCGACCTCACCACCCCGGTCAAGGACCGCTTCGTCCAGGACCTGTTCGGCGTGCTGCCGGCGGAATTCGCCCGGCAGGCGAAGATCCAGTTCTGCGGGCCCACCGGCACCGACGCGGTGGAGGCGGCGCTCAAGCTGGTACGCACCGCCACCGGGCGCAGCACGGTGCTGGCCTTCCAGGGCGGCTACCACGGCATGAGCCAGGGTGCGCTGAGCCTGATGGGCAACCTCAAGGCCAAGACGCCGCTGGGCTCGCTGCTCAGCCACGGCGTGCAGTTCCTGCCGTTCCCCTACGACTACCGCTGCCCGTTCGGGCTGGGCGGCGAGAAAGGCGTGGAGGTGGGCTTGCGCTACATCGCCAACCTGCTGAACGATCCCGAAGGCGGCGTGCAGCCGCCGGCGGCGGTAATCGTCGAGGCGGTGCAGGGCGAGGCGGGCGCCATCCCGGCGTCCGACGCCTGGCTGCGCGGCCTGCGCGAGATCACCGCGCGGGCCGGCATCCCGCTGATCATCGACGAGATCCAGACCGGCTTCGCCCGCACCGGACGGATGTTCGCCTTCGAGCATGCGCACATCGTGCCGGACGTGGTCGTGCTGTCCAAGGCCATCGGCGGCAGCCTGCCGCTGTCCGTGGTGGTCTACCAGGACTGGCTGGACAAATGGCAGCCCGGCGCCCATGCCGGCACCTTCCGCGGCAACCAGATGGCCATGGCCGCCGGCTCGGCGGTGATCCGCTACCTCCAGGAGCACGACCTGGCCCGGCATGCGGAACAGGCCGGCGAACACCTGCGCGAGCGCCTGCGGGCGGTGCAGCGGACTCATCCGCAACTGGGCGACGTGCGCGGACGCGGGCTGATGCTCGGCGTGGAGATCGTCGACCCGGCCGGGGAGCCGGACGTGCTCGGCCATCCGCCGGTCGATCCGGCCCTGGCCTCGGCGATCCAGCACGAATGCCTGAAGCGCGGGCTGATCCTCGAACTGGGCGGCCGCCACGGCAGCGTGGTGCGCTTCCTGCCGCCGCTGATCATCCGCCGCGAAGAGATCGAACAGGTGGCGGACATCTTCGCCCGGGCGGTGTCGGCGGCGCTTGCGGGGTAAAGCCGACAAGAGCGCTGGAGGCTGGAGGGTGGACGAAAAAGCAGCGCGGGGCTCGCTCCTACGTGTTTATTGAAGCCGTGTTTATTGGATCCCCGCGCACGCGGGGACCCAATGAACAAACCACGTAACCCGGATTTCATCCGGGCTACCCGTCCGCTTTTGTAGGAGCCAGCTTGCTGGCGATGCTCTGGCGTTGCCGGTGATCGCGCGCATGGCGCGCTCCTACAGGTCGGCATCGATGTTGACCTGTAGGATCGGCGGGGACGCCCAGTTCCATGGCCGCGAAAAGGTTTGACGCAGAGGGTGCGTGGCCAGCCCCCAGGCTTCCCCGGATTGCATCCGGGCTTTTGTAGGAGCCAGCTTGCTGGCGATGCTCTGGCGTTGCCGGTGATCGCGCGCATGGCGCGCTCCTACAG
>NZ_CAJFCI010000054.1:0-137129 GCF_904061905.1 Zestomonas carbonaria | reverse complement strand
CCCCCAGGCTTCCCCGGATTGCATCCGGGCTTTTGTAGGAGCCAGCTTGCTGGCGATGCTCTGGCGTTGCCGGTGATCGCGCGCATGGCGCGCTCCTACAAGTCGGCATCGAGGCTGCGTTCGTAGGATCGGCGGAGATGCCCAGTCCCATGGCCGCGAAAAGGTTTGACGCAGAGGGTGCGTGGCCAGCCCCAGGCTTCCCCGGATTGCATCCGGGCTTTTGTAGGAGCCAGCTTGCTGGCGATGCTCTGGCGTTGCCGGTGATCGCGCGCATGGCGCGCTCCTACAGGTCGGCATCGAGGCTGCGTTCGTAGGATCGGCGGAGATGCCCAGTTCCATGGCCGCGAAAAGGTTTGACGTAGAGGGTGCGTGGCCAGCCCCCAGGCTTCCCCGGATTGCATCCGGGCTTTTGTAGGAGCCAGCTTGCTGGCGATGCTCTGGCGTTGCCGGGGATCGCGCGCATGGCGCGCTCCTACAGGTCGGCATCGATATTGACCTGTAGGATCGGCGGGGACGCCCAGTTCCATGGCCGCGAAAAGGTTTGACGGACAGGGAAGTGGCCAGAACCCTGTCCAGCCTCCAGCCTCCAGCCTCCAGCCTCCAGCCTCCAGCCTCCAGCCTCCAGCCTCCAGCCTCCAGCCTGGCATACCTAATTTCCCCACCGCGCCATCCGTTAATGGATGTGAGCCCCACGAGACGGGGCCATGTCCTTCCACGCAACCCAAGGAAAATGCCATGACTTCTGTTTTCGATCGCGAGGACATCCTCTTCCAGGTCGTCGTCAACCACGAGGAGCAGTACTCCATCTGGCCGGACTACAAGGAAATCCCCAAGGGCTGGCGCAAGGCGGGCAAGAGCGGCTTCAAGAAGGAATGCCTCGCCTACATCGAAGAGGTCTGGACCGACATGCGCCCCCTGAGCCTGCGCAAGAAGATGGACGAGCAGGCCGGCGCCGCCGTGCACTGAGGTCGACGATCGTGCCGAGACTGAACCTGTACTGCCTGCCGTATTCCGGTGCCAGCGCCATGGTCTACAGCCGCTGGCGGCGCGGCCTGCCGGACTGGCTGGAGGTCCGGCCGGTGGAGCTGCCGGGGCGCGGGGTGCGTCTCGGCGAGCCGCTGCAGACCGACATGCACGCCCTGGCCCGGCAACTGGCTGGGGAACTGGCGCCGCGTCTGGAGCAGCCTTACGCCCTGTTCGGGCACAGCCTCGGCGCCTTGCTGGCCTTCGAGATCGCCCACGCCCTGCGCGAGCGGGGCTGCCCGGCGCCGCTGGCGCTGTTCGCTTCCGGCACCGCGGCGCCGACCCGGCGGGAAGACTACCAAGACTATGCGCAGCCCAAGAGCGACGAGGAACTGGTCGCCGAACTGCGCGAGTTGCAGGGCACGCCCGAGGAAGTCCTCGCCAACGAGGAGCTGATGAGCCTGACCCTGCCGATCCTGCGCGCCGACTTCCTGATGTGCGGCCGCTACCAGTACCGGCCACGACCGCGCCTGGAATTGCCGCTGCACGTGCTGGGCGGCAAGGAGGACAAGAGCAGCATGGCGCAGTTGCTGGCCTGGCAGGAGGAAACCGCCACCGGCTTCTCGCTGGACATGCTCGCGGGTGGGCACTTCTTCATCCATGAGCATGAGTCCAAGGTGCTGCGGATCCTCAAGGCCAACCTGGAGGTCGGCTGGCGCCGCCACCTGCGTCATGCGCGAGGCGGGGACGCCGGGTTGTCGCGGGTGGGCGCCTGATCGGTAACTCCCGGCATCCCCCTCGCTCCTACAGGCAAAAGCACCGGCGCTAGTCCAGCGCCCGCCCCAACCGCCAGTAGCCCATGAAGCTCAGCGCCCGGCGATCCATGCCCAGTTCGCCGACCCAGTGGCGCCGGATCGCCATGACCGCCGCCGACTCGCCGGCGACCCAGGCATAGAAGCCGTTGTCCGCCGGTCTGGCCAGGTCCCAGAGGATCTGGGTGTCGATGTCCACTTCCTTGATCTTCTGCGGCTTGCCGGGCTGCTGCCGGGCCTCCGGCAGGGTGGCCAGTTCCTTGGCCGCCCGGATCATGCCCTGGCCGTGCCGCCAGCCGCCGCTGTCCCTCGGCAGCCAGTTCACCTGGGCCTCGGGGGCGCAGCGCAGTTCCAGCCGATCCGTTTCGTGGGGGACTTCGATGAACGCCTGCGCGTTCGGCCTGTCCGGCCAGATGGCCAGTTCCTCGAGGATGCCGGCGATGGCCGGCAGCGCGGTTTCGTCGCCGATCAGCAGGACGTGGCGAATCCCCTCCGGCGGGCGCCACTCGTAACCGCCGGGCGTGCCGGGGAACTCTCCGTCGGGAGCGACCATCTGCAGGCGGTCGCCGGGGCGGGCATGGGTGGCCCAGGTGGAGGCCGGACCGGTCTCGCCGTGCAGCACGAAGTCCACGTCCACCTCCAGCGCCTCGCGGCGCAACGCGCGAATGGTGTAGGTACGCATGGGCGGCCGGTGCTCTGCTTCGAGGGCGCGACGGGTCTTGAGCCAGTCGCCTTCGTGCGGCAGTTGCGGCGGCAAGCCGTCGGCGCTGGGGAACAGCAGCTTGACCCGCTGGTCCGGCGCCATCGTGCACATCCGGGCGACCTCCGGCCCGGTGAAGACGAAGCGTGCCAGCGATGGGCTGAGAGGAATCCGCTGCTTCAACTCTATGTCGAAGAGGCGGTAGCTGGATGCCCTGGCCAGGCCGGTGCGTTGGGCCAGGTGGCGCAGGTTCTGCACCAGTGTCTCGGCAATGCTCATAAGTGCTGCCCTCGGTGATGGGTGTGTCTGGGTGACGAATGCCGGGCGCGAACATTTAGCCGGCGGGAACAGGCCCAGGGCCGCTAATTTTCCGTTTTCGCCATCCGTTCAAAGGGAATCGCCGCTCCTTGCACGGATGAAGACTTATGAATGCAGAAAACGCCCTGAAACTCGCCCGCCGCTTCATCGAGCTGCCGCAGGAGAAACGCCGCCTGTTTCTCGACGGCCTGCGGGGCGAAGGGGTGGATTTTTCCTTGCTGCCCATTCCCGCCAGCGTGGCCGCACCCGACCGCGACGCGCTTTCCTACGCCCAGCGGCGCATGTGGTTTCTCTGGCAGCTCGATCCGCGCGGCGCGGCCTACAACCTGCCGATGGCGGTGCGCCTGAAGGGCGAGCTGGAGCGGGCCGCGTTGCAGAATGCCTTCGACGCCCTGGTCGCGCGGCATGAAACCCTGCGCACCCGCTTCGTCCAAGAGGACGGCGATGTCCGCCAGCAGGTGCTGGAGCCGGCGCCGGTCGCCATCGGATTCGAAGACCTGACGGCACTGTCACCCAGCGCGCGCGAGGAACAGGTCGGTACGTTGGCCGAAGCGGAGGCCCTGGCACCTTTCGACCTGGCCGAAGGGCCGCTGCTGCGGGTCCGGCTGCTCGAACTGGCGGAGCGGGAGCACGTCCTGCTGCTCACCTTGCACCATATCGTCGCCGACGGCTGGTCGCTGAACCTGCTGATCGACGAATTCCTGCGTCTCTACGACGCGGCTTGTGCCAGCGCGGATGCCGCTCTGCCGGCGCTGCCGGTCCAGTACCGCGACTATGCCCTGTGGCAGCGCAGTTGGCTGGAGGCCGGCGAGCGGGAGCGGCAACTGGCCTATTGGCGCGACAAGCTGGGGGACGAGCACGCGCCGCTGGAACTGCCCACCGATCGCCCGCGCCCGGCGGTTCCCAGCCACCGCGGCGCTCGCCACGAATTCCAGGTCGAGGCACGGCTCGCCGACCGGCTGCGTGTGTTGGCCAGGCGCCACAACGTCACCCTGTTCATGGTCCTGCTGGCGGCCTTCAAGCTGCTGCTGCAACGCTACAGCGGACAGTCCGCCATCCGCGTCGGCGTCCCCATCGCCAACCGCCATCGCGCGGAGGTGGAAGGGCTGATCGGCTGCTTCATCAACACCCAGGTGCTGCACACGGAAATCGACCCGCTGATCGATATCGACGAACTGCTGCGGCGCGTCAGGGAAACCGCGCTGGGCGCCCAGGGGCACCAGGACTTGCCGTTCGAACAACTGGTCGAGGCGCTGGAACTGGATCGCAACCCGGGTCATGGCCCGTTGTTCCAGGTGCTGTTCAACCATCAGTCGAGCGTTGCCGATGTGCGGGAGATCCGGACCCGCTCGGGGCTGGCGCTGGAGCGGATCGAGCTGGCGAAGCACACCGCCCGCTTCGACCTGGCGCTGGATACCTACGAGAGCGCGGGGCGGCTGCATGCGGCGTTCACCTACGCGCTGGATGTGTTCGACAGCGAGACCATCGCCCTGCTGGAACGGCACTGGCTGCGATTGCTGGAAGGGCTGGCGGGGGAGGTGAAGAGTGTTGTCGGCGAATTGCCCCTGGCGGACGTGGCGGACGGGATCGCCGATGACGGCGTTCGGGAAGGCGAGTGCGTCCATCGCCTGATCGAGCGTGCTGCCAGTCTCCACCCGGAACGACTGGCCGCGACCAGCGGCGATACCAGCATCACCTACGCGCTGCTGAACGAGCGGGCCGATGCCGTCGCCCGGGTATTGCTGGCATCGGGCGCCTTGCCCGACCAGCCGGTCGGTGTGGTGGCCGATCGCTCCATTGACATGCTGGTCGGCATCCTCGGCGTCCTGAAAGCCGGAGCGGCCTACTTGCCGCTGGAGCCGGACCAGCCGCAGGAGCGCCTGGACTTCATGCTTGCCGACAGCGCCGTCCGCCTGGTCCTGGCCCGTTCGTCCTGGGCGGGGAGCCTGCCGGCGGATGTCCGGGCGATCCGGCTGGATGAGCCGCTGCCGCCAATGTCCGACGTCGCAAGGCTTCCCGCCCAGGTGTCTCCCGACCAGCTCGCCTACGTGATCTACACCTCGGGAACCACGGGCACGCCGAAAGGCGTGGCGGTCTCCCACGGGGCGCTGGCGAACTACATCGGCGGCGTTTCGCGGCGACTTCCCCTGGATTCGATCCAGAGCATGGCCATGGTCTCCACACCGGCCGCGGACCTGGGGCACACGGTTCTCTATGGCGCCCTGTGCGCGGGCAAGACCCTGCACCTGCTGGACAGGGAGACGGTCCTGGATGCCGACATGTTCGCGACCCATATGGACCGCCATGGGGTGGACGCGCTGAAGATCGTTCCCTCGCACCTGGAGGCCATGTTGTCGGCCGGCAGGGCGGCCCTGCCCAGACGCTGCCTGATCCTCGGCGGGGAGGCTTGCCCTCCTGGCCTGGTGGCCAGGATTGCGGCCCTGGCTCCCGAACTGGTGGTGATCAACCACTACGGCCCCACGGAAACCACCGTGGGCGTGCTGACCGGGACGCTGACGGAGCAGCCCGTCCTGGGAAGCCCGCTGGAGAACATCCGCGCACGGGTGCTGGATGCCTGCCTGCAACCCGTCCCCGGTTCGGCCAGGGGCGAGCTGCATATCGCCGGGGCGGGCCTCGCGCGAGGCTATCTGGGGAGTCCGGCGCTGACGGCCGAACGCTTCGTCCCCGACCCCGCCAGCGCGCAGGGCGGCCGGATGTACCGGACGGGAGACTGGGTACGCCGCAACGGGGAGGGCGAGCTGGTTTTCGTCGGGCGAATGGATGGCCAGGTGAAGATCCGTGGTTACCGTGTCGAGCTGGCGGAGATCGAACACCACCTGCGGGAATCGTCCGGCATCGAGAACGCGCTGGTGCGGGTCGTGGGCGAAGAGGAGGCCAGGCAACTGGTGGCCTACCTGGTACCGACGGCGATGCCCCAGGAGGGGCCGGCGGGACAGGCGTTCCTGGACCGGATACGCGCCGAGCTGAAACAGGCCCTGCCGGAACACATGGTGCCCGCCCATCTGCTGGTGCTGGAGCGGTTGCCGGTGACCGCCAACGGCAAGGTCGACGTCAAGGCGCTTCCCGAGCCTGTCGCCAGCCTGGCGACCTACGTCGCGCCGTACACTTCCCTGCAGATCCGGTTGGCCGGTATCTGGGCCGAGGTGCTGCAGGTCGAGCGAGTGGGGCTGACCGACAACTTCTTCGCCCTGGGTGGGCATTCCCTGCTGGCGACCCAGGTGGTTTCCAGGGCGAGGAAGCGATTGGGTATCGATATTCCATTGCGGGCATTGTTCGATACGGCCGACCTGCTGGCGTTCACCCAGGCGGTGCAGGGGCTCGAACGGGAGCAGGAAGCGGGCATCGAACCGCTCGACCGCCGCGCGCCCTTGCCGGTCTCCCATGCCCAGCATCGGCAATGGCTGTTCTGGAAGCTCCATCCGCAAAGCACGGCCTACAACACCCCGCTGGCGGTCAGGATGCGCGGCGCTCTGGACAGGGAGGCCCTGCAAGCCGCACTCGACGCACTGGTCGCGCGCCATGAGGCGCTGCGCACCGTCTTCCACGAGGAAAACGGGCTGCCCTGGCAACGCGTGCTGCCGGCGCATCCCGTGGCCATCGGCTACGAGGACCTGGCCGGGCGTGGAGAGGAGGTCCTGGCCCGGAGGCTGGACGAGGAGGTCTTCGCCACCTTCGATCTCGAACGGGGCCCGCTGATCCGGGCCAGGCTGTTCCGGACCCGGGAAGACGAACATCTCCTGGCCGTGACCCTTCACCACATCGTCTCCGATGGCTGGTCGATGAGTGTCATGGTCCGCGAATTCACGGCCGCCTATAACGCCCGGGCCACCGGCCGGGCCCAGGCATTGCAGCCGCTGCCCGTGCAATACGCGGACTATGCCGCCTGGCAGCGCCAACGCCTGGCCGAAGGGCAGATGCAGGCTCAACTCGCCTACTGGAAGGCGAAGCTGGAGGATGACTTCGAGGTTCTCGAACTGCCCGCCGACCGGATCAGGCCGCCGGTGCAGAGCCATCGGGGCGGCCGGCTCGACATCCGCCTGCCCGCCGAACTGGCGGCGAACCTGCGCCGCCTGGCGGTCGAGGCCAATGCCACGCTGTTCCATGTGTTCCTGGCGGCCTTCGCCATCCTGCTGGCCCGCTACAGCGGCAGGGACAAGATCAACATCGGCGTGCCCGTCACCAATCGCAACCGCCTGGAGCTGGAAGGGCTGATCGGCTTCTTCGTCAACACCATCGTGGCCAGGATCGGGCTCGATCGCACCGCGACGTTCTCCCGGTTGCTGGCGGCGGTCAAGGAAACCACCCTGGAGGCGCAAGCCAACAAGGACATCCCCTTCGACGTACTGGTGGAGGAACTGAAGCCCGAGCGCGGGCTGGGCTACAACCCATTGTTCCAGGTGATGTACAACCACCTGCGCGACTTCGGCGAGCAGGTCTCGGCGGATAGCCTGCATGGCCTGCATGTCGAGGAGATCGATCTGGTCGAGCGGACCGCCCATTTCGACATCTCACTGAACACCCTGGAACGATCCGACGGGTTGGTGGCCTCTTTCAACTACTCCTCGGACCTGTTCGAGGCGGAGCGCATCGAACGTCTTGCCGCCCATTGGCGCAATCTGCTGGAAGCGATCTGCGCGCAGCCGGAGCGGCGGGTTGCCGAGCTGCCGATGCTGGGCGAATCGGAACGCCGCTTCATCCTGGTCCAGTGGGACCAGACCCGGTCCGACTACCCGAGCGACCGCTACGTCCACCAGTTGATCGAGGACCGTGCCCGGCAAACACCGGATGCGGTGGCAGTGATCTTCGGCGACCAGCAGCTCACCTATGGCCAGCTCGATGCCCAGGCCAACCGCCTGGCCCACCGGCTGATCGAACTGGGCGTGGGCCCGGAAGTGCGGGTGGCGATCGCCATGCGTCGCTCGGCGGAGATCATGGTGGCCTTCCTGGCCGTGCTGAAGGCCGGTGGCGCCTACGTGCCGCTGGACGTGGCGTATCCGCAGGACCGCCTGCTGTACATGATGAAGGACTGCGCCGCCGCGCTGGTACTGACCCAGGGCGACGTGCTGGAGCAGTTGCCGATCCCCGCAGACCTGCCGACCCTGGCGGTGGACCAGTCCGACGACTGGCGCGATTACCCGGAAACCGCGCCTTGCGTGGAGTTGGCGGAAGAGAACCTGGCCTACGTGATCTACACCTCGGGTTCCACCGGGCAGCCCAAGGGCGTGGCGGTGTCCCACGGCCCGCTGGTGTCGCACATCCGGGCGACCGGCGAGCGCTACGAGACGAACCCGGCGGACTGCGAACTGCACTTCATGTCGTTCGCCTTCGATGGTGCCCATGAAGGCTGGATGCACCCGTTGATCAACGGCGCCCGCGTACTGATCCGCGACGACAGCCTGTGGCTGCCGGAACAGACCTACGCCGAGATGCATCGGCACGGCGTGACGTTGGGGGTGTTCCCGCCGGTATACCTGCAACAACTGGCCGAGCATGCCGAGCGCGACGGCAACCCGCCGCCGGTGCGGGTCTACTGCTTCGGCGGCGATGCGGTGCCGCAGGCGAGCTATGACCTGGCCTGGCGAGCGCTGCGTCCGCAATACCTGTTCAACGGCTACGGCCCGACCGAAACGGTGGTGACGCCGTTGCTGTGGAAGGCTCGGCCGGGTGACGCCTGCGGTGCGGCCTATGCGCCGATCGGCACCTTGCTGGGCAAGCGGCGCGGCTATGTGCTGGATGCCGACCTGAACCTGCTGCCGGTGGGCCTTGCCGGCGAACTGTACCTGGGCGGGGAAGGCGTGGCGCGGGGCTATCTGGATCGTCCGGGGTTGACGGCGGAACGCTTCGTGCCCGATCCGTTCGGCAGCGACGGCGAGCGGGTCTACCGCAGCGGCGACCTGACCCGTGCGCGGGCCGATGGCCTGGTGGATTACCTGGGCCGGGTCGACCACCAGGTGAAGGTTCGCGGCTTCCGCATCGAACTGGGCGAGATCGAGGCGCGGCTGCTGGAGCAGGCGGCCGTGCGCGAGGCGGTGGTGTTGGCCCAGGACGGGCCGAGCGGCAAGCAACTGGTGGGCTATGTGGTGCCGGCGCAGCCCGGACAGGATGGCTTGCGCGAAACCCTGAGGGCTGCGCTCAAGGCACACCTGCCGGACTACATGGTCCCGGCGCACCTGCTGTTCCTGGAGACGTTACCGCTGACCCCGAACGGCAAGCTGGACCGCAAGGCGCTGCCTCAGCCGGATGCGAACCAGATGCAACAGACCTACGTGGCACCGAGGACGGAACTGGAACAGCAGGTCGCGGCGATCTGGGCGGAGGTATTGAAGATCGAGCGAGTGGGGCTGGCCGACAACTTCTTCGAACTGGGCGGGCACTCGCTATTGGCGACCCAGGTTACCTCGCGAATACATATCGAACTCGGTGTGAACCTGCCTCTGGCCTTGTTGTTCCAGACCGAAACGTTGCAGGCGTATGCGGCGTCGGTCGAGGGATACAGGCCAAACAGCGAAGCGGATTTTGATGATCTTCGAGATTTCATGACAGAACTTGAGGCAGTTTGAAATGCAACCCAACAAGAATCTGGATCTGGTCCACCGGTTTGTTCGACTGCCTCTTCCGCAACGGGAACTGTTTTTCCAGAAGCTGAGATCGAAGGAGATAAGCCTTTCACAGCTACCCATCCCGGTCGTGCGATTCGATTTCGAGCGCCTTCCGCTTTCCTACGCCCAGCAGCGCCAATGGTTCCTGTGGCAACTGGAGCCGGGGAGCGCCGCCTACCATGTCCCGGCGGCGCTGCGGCTGAAGGGCGCTCTCGATCTCGAAGCGCTGCGGCGCAGCTTCGAGGCCCTGATCGACCGTCACGAGAGCCTGCGCACGACCTTCCGTCAGGAGGGCGAGCAGGCGATCCAGGTGGTGCACCCGGGCATGCCTTTCGAGCTGTCCCGCGACGTGCTGGAGGATGGGAGCGCACAGGCCATCCAGGCGCGTGTCGAGGCGGAGATCCAGGCCCTCTTCGATCTGGAACGCGGCCCGTTGCTGCGGGTGAAACTGCTGCGCCTGGCGGAGGACGACCACGTTCTGGTGCTGACCCTGCACCACATCGTTTCCGATGGCTGGTCGATGCCGATCATGGTGGACGAGCTGGTCCGGTTGTACGCGGGCTACAGCGAGGGCCGGGAAGTGGAGTTGCCGGAGCTGCCGATCCAGTACGCGGACTATGCGTTCTGGCAGCGTAGCTGGATGGAAGCGGGCGAGCGCGAGCGGCAACTGGCCTACTGGCTGGCGCGGCTGGGCGGTGAGCAGCCGGTGCTGGAGTTGCCGGCCGACCGCTCGCGTCCGGTGGTGCAGAGCCACCGTGGCGCCAGGGTGGAAATCCCGCTGGCCGAGGAACTGGGCCGGGCCTTGAAGGAACTGGCCCAGCGCCAGGGCGTGACGCTGTTCATGCTGCTGCTGGCTTCGTTCCAGAGCTTGTTGCATCGGTATTCGGGGCAGTCGGATATCCGCGTGGGCGTGCCGATCGCCAACCGTACCCGGGTGGAGACGGAGGGGCTGATCGGCTTCTTCGTCAATACCCAGGTGCTGAAGGCGGAGTTCGACCTGCACACCACCTTCGACGACTTGCTGCAGCAGGTGAAGCGGACGGCCCTGGAGGCGCAGGCGCATCAGGACCTGCCGTTCGAACAGTTGGTGGAGGCGCTGCAACCGGAGCGCAACCTGAGCCACAGCCCGCTGTTCCAGGTGATGTACAACCACCAGAGCGAGGCAAGGGGCGAGGCGCGGCAACTGCCGGGGCTGCGGGTGGAAAGCCTGGAGAGGGGGACCCATACCGCGCAGTTCGACCTGACACTGGACACTTTCGAATCCGAGCTGGGGTTCCGGGCATCGTTGACCTACGCGACGGACCTGTTCGAGCGGCCGACCGTCGAGCGGCTGGCGAGGCACTGGCGCAACCTGCTGGAGGCGATCTGTGCGCAGCCGGGACGGCGGGTTGCCGAGTTGCCGCTGCTGGACGATGAGGAGCGCCGGCGGATCGTCCGTGACTGGAACCGCACGGAAGCCAGCTATCCGAACGACGCGTGCGTGCATGAGCTGGTCGAGGCCCAGGTGGAGAGGGCACCGGAGGCCGTCGCGCTGATCTTCGGTGAGCAGGAACTGACCTACCGGGATTTGAACCGACGGGCCAACAGGCTGGCGCACAAGCTCCGCGAGCGGGGAGTGGGGCCGGATGTACTGGTGGGTATCGCGCTGGAGCGCAGCCCGGAAATGGTGGTGGGGCTGTTGGCGATCCTCAAGGCGGGTGGCGCGTACGTGCCGCTGGACCCCGAGTACCCGCAGGAGCGGCTGGCATACATGATGGAAGACAGCCGGGCGACCCTCCTGCTGACTCAGGGTGCTTTGCTTCCGCGCCTGCCGATGGGGTTCGACGCAGAAGTGCTGCTGGTCGATCGGCTCGCGCTGGAGGCATATTCCGGCGAGAACCCACCGTCCCTGAGTGCCCCAGGCAACCTGGCCTATAGCATCTATACCTCGGGCTCCACGGGCAGGCCGAAAGGCGTGCTGATCGAGCACCGCAATGTCTCGGCGCTGATCGGTTGGGCCCATGGGGTCTACAGCCGGGAGGACCTGCAAGGGGTGCTGGCCTCGACCTCCATCTGCTTCGATCTCTCGGTGTGGGAGCTCTTCGTGACCTTGTCGGCGGGAGGCTATGTCGTCCTGGCCGGCAATGCGCTGGAGTTGCCCAGCCTCGCCGCGAAGGAGCGGGTGCGACTGATCAATACCGTGCCGTCGGCGATCAAGATGCTGTGCGACTCGGGGCAACTGCCGGACTCGGTCCGGATCGTCAATCTGGCCGGCGAGCCGCTGGCGCAATCGCTGGTCGAGAGCCTGTACGGCCTCGGCCACATCGAGCATGTCTACGACCTCTATGGCCCTTCAGAGGACACGACGTATTCGACCTATACCCGCAGGGAAACGGGCGGCGTTCCGAATATCGGGCGGCCGATTTCCAACAGTGCCGTCTATCTCCTGGATGGCGCGGGGGAGCCTGTAGCCGTGGGGCATGCCGGCGAGCTGTGCATGGCCGGGGCGGGGCTGGCCCGGGGGTATCTGAACCGTCCGTCGCTTACGGCCGAGAAGTTCCTGCCCGATCCCTTCGACGAGCAAGGCGGAGGACGCCTGTACCGCACGGGCGACCTGGCGCGCTACCGGCCCGACGGGGTGATCGAGTACCTGGGGCGAATCGACCATCAGGTGAAGGTTCGTGGCTTCCGCATCGAGCTGGGCGAGATCGAGGCGCGGCTGCTGGAGCAGGCGGCCGTGCGTGAAGCGGTGGTGCTGGCCCTGGATGGGCCGAGCGGCAAGCAACTGGTGGGCTATGTCGTGCCGACCGATGTTGCGGACCGACCGGAAGCCCAGGCTGCGCTACGCGAGACATTGCGGGCCGCGCTCAAGGAAAGCCTGCCGGACTACATGGTCCCGGCGCACCTGCTGTTCCTGGACCGCCTGCCACTGACCCCGAACGGCAAGCTGGACCGCAAGGCGCTGCCGCAACCGGACGCGAGCCAGATGCAGCAGGCCTACGTGGCACCGAGGACGGAACTGGAACAGCGGATCGCAGCGATCTGGCAGGACGTGCTCAAGCTGGAGCGAGTAGGGCTGGCCGACAACTTCTTCGAACTGGGCGGCGATTCGATCATCTCGTTGCAGGTGGTGAGCCGGGCACGCCAGGCGGGTATCCAGTTCACGCCGAAGGACCTGTTCCAGCACCAGACGGTGCAGGGGCTGGCGGCGGTGGCTCGCCGTTCGGAAGGTCCGGTCATCGATCAGGGAGCGGTCACTGGCGTGCTGCCGTTGACGCCGATCCAGCAATGGTTCTTCGAGGCGGAGATTCCCGAGCGTCATCACTGGAACCAGTCGGTGCTGCTGAAACCAGGTGAGCGGATCGACCCTGACCACCTGAGGGCAGCCCTGCAGGCCCTGGTCGAGCATCACGATGCCTTGCGGCTGCGCTTCGAACAGCGGAATGGCGCATGGCAGGCCGAGTTCCAGGGTGTGGCGCCGGTGGATGTACTGTGGACCAGCCACCTCGCCGACCTGGCGGAGCTGGAGCAGGTCGCCAACGAGGCGCAGCGCAGCCTGAGCCTGGAAAACGGTCCGCTGTTGCGTGCGGTGCTGGCGGAATTGCCCGGCGGCAGTCAACGCCTGCTGCTGGTGATCCACCACCTGGTGGTGGACGGCGTGTCCTGGCGCGTGCTGCTGGAGGACCTGCAACGGGCCTATCGGTCGCTCGGGTTGCCGGCCAAGACCAGCTCGTTCAAGGCCTGGGCCGAGCATCTGCAAGCCCATGCCTTCGACGGGGAACTGGCCTACTGGCAGGCACAGTTGCAAGACGCTGTCGATGAACTGCCCTGCGATCACCCGGAGGGCGGCAACCAGCAGAAACAGGCGGCATACGCGAACACCCGCCTGGATCGCGACTGGACACGCCGACTGCTGCAGGATGCGCCGGCCGCCTACCGCACCCAGGTCAACGACCTGCTGCTGGCGGCCCTGGCGCGGGTGATCGGTCGCTGGACCGGGCAGCCGGACGTGCTGGTCCGGCTGGAGGGACATGGCCGCGAGGACCTGTTCGAGGACATCGACCTGACCCGCACGGTGGGCTGGTTCACCAGCATGTATCCGGTGAAGCTCAGCCCGCAGACGGATTTGTCGGCATCGATCAAGACGATCAAGGAGCAACTGCGGGCGGTGCCGAACAAAGGGATCGGCTATGGCCTGCTGCGTTACCTGGGTACTCCCGAGGCTCGGCAAGCGCTTCAACAACTGCCGCAGGGTGAGATCGTCTTCAACTACCTGGGACAGTTCGATGGCAGCTTCGACGACGAAACCGCTTTGTTCGTGCCGGCGAAGGAGGGCAGTGGCGCGGGGCAGAGCGCTGAGGCGCCGCTGGGCAGCCTGCTCAGCCTCAACGGGCAGGTATACGACGGTGAGTTGAGCCTGGGCTGGACCTTCAGCCGGGAGCTGTTCGACGAGCGGACGATCCTGCGCTTGGCCGACGACTATGCCGAGGAACTCAAGGCGCTGATCGAGCACTGCTGCCGGGAGGAGGTCGGTGGCGTGACGCCTTCGGACTTCCCGCTGGCCGGGTTGAGCCAGGCACAACTGGACAACCTGCCGATTCCTGCAACACAGATCGCCGATATCTATCCGCTGTCGCCGATGCAGCAGGGCATGCTGTTCCACAGCCTCTACGAGCAGGAGGGTGGCGACTACATCAACCAGATGCGGGTGGATGTGGACGGGCTGGACGTTGAACGATTCCGTCAGGCCTGGCAGGCGACGGTCGATGGCCATGAAGTACTCAGGGCCAACTTCGTCAGCGGCCTGGCGCAGCCGTTGCAGGTGGTTCGCCGGCATGTGCCAATCCCTTTCGAGGTGCTGGACTGGCGAGGCCAGGCCGATCTGGAGGAGAGCCTGGCCACGTGGGCGCAGGCGGACCGGCAGAAAGGCTTCGACCTGGCCGGCGAACCGCTGCTGCGGCTGACGCTGGTCCGCACGGCGGAGCGGCGCCATCACCTGATCTACACCAACCACCACATCCTGATGGATGGCTGGAGCAACTCCCGGTTGCTGGGCGAAGTGTTGCAGCGCTATGCCGGGCAGGTTCCGGGGCGGCAGGCCGGGCGCTATCGCGACTACATCGCCTGGTTGCAACGGCAGGACCCGGCTGTCAGCGAGACCTTCTGGAAAGGGCAGTTGGCCGAGCTCGACGAGCCGACGCGACTGGTCCAGGCCGTCAGGCCGAACCTGTCGGAAGAGCAGGTTGGCCATGGCGATCATCGCCAGGTATTCGACCGGGAACACGCGCGTCGTCTTGGTGAGTTCGCCCGGGCGCATCGGGTAACGGTGAACACCCTGGTCCAGGCCGCCTGGCTGTTGCTGCTGCAACGCTACACCGGCCAGGAGACGGTCACCTTCGGCGCCACGGTGGCGGGGCGCCCGGCTGAGCTGGTCGGTATCGAAGAGCAGGTGGGGCTGTTCATCAACACCCTGCCGGTGATCGGCACGCCGCGTCCGGAGCAGACGGTGGCCGAGTGGATCGGCCAGGTACAGGAACGGAACCTGGCCTTGCGCGAGTTCGAGCACACGCCGCTGTACGAGGTGCAGCGCTGGGCTGGCCTGGGTGGCGAGGCGCTGTTCGACAGCCTAGTGGTGTTCGAGAACTACCCGGTGTCGGAAGCCCTGCAACAGGGCGCTCCGGCCGGCCTGAGTTTCGGCGAGGTAGGCAGCCAGGAGCAGACCAACTACCCGCTGACGCTGGCGGTTGTGCTGGGCGAGACCCTGACGGTGCACTACAGCTACGACTGCCGGTACTTCGATGCCCGGGTGATTGGCCAGTTGGCCAGGCATTTCGGCAATCTGCTGGAAGCGATCTGCGCGCAGCCGGAGCGGCGGGTTGCCGAGCTGCCGATGCTGGGCGAATCGGAACGCCGCTTCATCCTGGCCCAGTGGGACCAGACCCGGTCCGACTACCCGAGCGACCGCTACGTCCACCAGTTGATCGAGGACCGTGCCCGGCAAACACCGGCTGCGGTGGCAGTGATCTTCGGCGACCAGCAGCTCACCTATGGCCAGCTCGATGCCCAGGCCAACCGCCTGGCCCACCGGCTGATCGAACTGGGCGTGGGCCCGGAAGTGCGGGTGGCGATCGCCATGCGTCGCTCGGCGGAGATCATGGTGGCCTTCCTGGCCGTGCTGAAGGCTGGTGGCGCCTACGTGCCGCTGGACGTGGCCTATCCGCAGGACCGCCTGCTGTACATGATGAAGGACTGCGCCGCCGCGCTGGTACTGACCCAGGGCGACGTGCTGGAGCAGTTGCCGATCCCCGCAGACCTGCCGACCCTGGCGGTGGACCAGTCCGACGACTGGCGCGATTACCCGGAAACCGCGCCTTGCGTGGAGTTGGCGGAAGAGAACCTGGCCTACGTGATCTACACCTCGGGTTCCACCGGGCAGCCCAAGGGCGTGGCGGTGTCCCACGGCCCGCTGGTGTCGCACATCCGGGCGACCGGCGAGCGCTACGAGACGAACCCGGCGGACTGCGAACTGCACTTCATGTCGTTCGCCTTCGATGGTGCCCATGAAGGCTGGATGCACCCGCTGATCAACGGCGCCCGCGTACTGATCCGCGACGACAGCCTGTGGCTGCCGGAGCAGACCTACGCCGAGATGCATCGGCACGGCGTGACGTTGGGGGTGTTCCCGCCGGTATACCTGCAACAACTGGCCGAGCATGCCGAGCGCGACGGCAACCCGCCGCCGGTGCGGGTCTACTGCTTCGGCGGCGATGCGGTGCCGCAGGCGAGCTATGACCTGGCCTGGCGAGCGCTGCGTCCGCAATACCTGTTCAACGGCTACGGCCCGACCGAAACGGTGGTGACGCCGTTGCTGTGGAAGGCTCGGCCGGGTGACGCCTGCGGTGCGGCCTATGCACCGATCGGCACCTTGCTGGGCAAGCGGCGCGGCTATGTGCTGGATGCCGACCTGAACCTGCTGCCGGTGGGCCTTGCCGGCGAACTGTACCTGGGCGGGGAAGGCGTGGCGCGGGGTTATCTGGACCGTCCCGGCCTGACGGCGGAACGCTTCGTGCCCGATCCGTTCGGCAGCGACGGCGAGCGGGTCTACCGCAGCGGCGACCTGACCCGTGCGCGGGCCGATGGCCTGGTGGATTACCTGGGCCGGGTCGACCACCAGGTGAAGGTTCGTGGCTTCCGCATCGAGCTGGGCGAGATCGAGGCGCGGCTGCTGGAGCAGGCGGCCGTGCGCGAGGCGGTGGTGCTGGCCCAGGACGGGCCGAGCGGCAAGCAACTGGTGGGCTATGTGGTGCCGGCGCAGCCCGGACAGGATGGCTTGCGCGAAACCCTGAGGGCTGCGCTCAAGGCACACCTGCCGGACTACATGGTCCCGGCGCACCTGCTGTTCCTGGACCGCCTGCCACTGACCCCGAACGGCAAGCTGGACCGCAAGGCGCTGCCGCAGCCGGATGCGAACCAGATGCAACAGACCTACGTGGCACCGAGGACGGAACTGGAACAGCAGGTCGCGGCGATCTGGGCGGAGGTGTTGAAGATCGAGCGAGTGGGGCTGGCCGACAACTTCTTCGAACTGGGCGGCGATTCGATCATCTCGTTGCAGGTGGTGAGCCGGGCACGCCAGGCGGGCATCCAGTTCACGCCCAAGGACCTGTTCCAGCACCAGACGGTGCAGGGGCTGGCGGCGGTGGCTCGCCGCTCGGCAGGCCCGGTCATCGATCAGGGACCGGTTACCGGAGTGTTGCCGCTGACACCGATCCAGCAATGGTTCTTCGAAGCGGAGATTCCCGAGCGTCATCATTGGAACCAGTCGGTATTGCTCGCTCCTCGCAAACCGCTGGAGGCTGACTGCCTGAAGGCCGCGCTACTGTCGGTGCTTGAGCATCACGATGCCTTGCGGTCGTGCTTCGAGCGTCGAGATGGCGAATGGCAGGCCGAGTTCCAGAGCGTGGCACCGATGGATGTGCTGTGGACCAGTTGCCTCACCGACCTGGCGGAGCTGGAGCAGGTCGCCAACGAAGCGCAGCGCAGCCTGAGTCTGGAAAACGGTCCGCTGTTGCGTGCGGTGCTGGCGGAATTGCCCGACGGCGGTCAACGCCTGTTGCTGGTGATCCACCACCTGGTGGTGGACGGCGTGTCCTGGCGCGTGCTGCTGGAGGACCTGCAACGGGCCTATCAGTCGCTCGGGCTGCCGGCCAAGACCAGCTCGTTCAAGGCCTGGGCCGAGCATCTGCAAGCCCATGCCACCAGCCCTGTGCTCGAAGGGGAGTTGGCCTACTGGCAAGCACAGTTGCAAGGCGTCGCCGGTGAGCTGCCCTGCGATCACCCGGAGGGCGGCAACCAGCAGAAACAGGCGGCATACGCGAACACCCGCCTGGACCGCGACTGGACGCGCCGGCTGTTGCAGGAGGCGCCGGCCGCCTATCGCACCCAGGTCAACGACCTGCTGCTGGCGGCCCTGGCGCGGGTGATCGGTCGCTGGACCGGGCAGCCGGACGTGCTGGTCCGGCTGGAGGGGCATGGCCGCGAAGATCTGTTCGAGGACATCGACCTGACCCGCACGGTGGGTTGGTTCACCACGGTGTACCCGGTGAAGCTGAGCCCGCAGGACGAACCGGCGGCCTCGATCAAGACGATCAAGGAGCAGTTGCGGGCGGTGCCGAACAAGGGCATCGGTTATGGCCTGTTGCGTTACCTGGGTACTCCCGAAGCTCGGCAAGCGCTTCAACAACTGCCGCAGGGGGAAATCGTCTTCAACTACCTGGGGCAGTTCGATGGCAGTTTCGATGGCGAGGACGGACTGTTCATTCCGGCATCCGAACAGAGTGGTTCGTCCCTGAGCGAAGACGCGCCGCTGAGCGCATCGATCAGCCTCAACGGGCAGGTATACGACGGTGAGTTGAGCCTGGGCTGGACCTTCAGCCGGGAGCTGTTCGACGAGCGGACGATCCTGCGCTTGGCCGACGACTATGCCGAGGAGCTCAAGGCGCTGATCGAGCATTGCTGCCGGGAAGAGAGCCGTGGCGTGACGCCATCGGACTTCCCGCTGGCCGGGTTGAGCCAGGCGCAACTGGACGGCCTGCCGACCCCGGCGGCGCAGATCGCCGATATCTACCCGCTGTCGCCGATGCAGCAGGGCATGCTGTTCCACAGCCTCTACGAGCAGGAGGGGGGCGACTACATCAACCAGATGCGGGTGGACGTGGATGGGCTGGATGTCGAGCGGTTCCGCCAGGTCTGGCAGGCAGCCCTGGAGGCGCATGACATCCTGCGCACGGGGTTCGTCTGGCAAGGCGAACTGGAGCAGCCGATCCAGATCGTGCACAAGCATGTAGCGCTGCCCTTCATCGAGCATGACTGGCGTGGCCAGCCCGAGCTGCAACGAGCGCTGGACGCCCTGGCCGAGGGGGAACGGCGGCAGGGCTTCGACCTGACCCGCGCGCCATTGCTGCGCTTGGTCATGGTGAGGGTCGCCGGGAATCGACATCACCTGATCTACACCAACCACCACATCCTGATGGATGGCTGGAGCAACTCCCGGCTGCTGGGCGACGTGTTGCAGCGCTATGCCGGGCAGGTTCCGGATCAACGGCCAGGACGCTATCGCGACTACATCGCCTGGTTGCAACGGCAGGACCAGGCCGCTGGCGAGATCTTCTGGAAAGGGCAGTTGGCCGAGCTCGACGAGCCGACGCGGTTGGCCCAGGCCGTCAGGCTGAACCAGCCGGGTTTGCAGGCAGGCCACGGGAACCACCGCCAGAGATTCGACCGGGAGCACACGCGTCGTCTCGGTGAGTTCGCCCGTGCGCATCGGGTGACGGTGAACACCCTGGTCCAGGCCGCCTGGCTGCTGTTGTTGCAGCGCTACACCGGCCAGGAGACGGTGTGCTTCGGCGCCACGGTGGCAGGGCGCCCGGCGGAACTGGCCGGTATCGAGGAGCAGGTGGGGCTGTTCATCAACACCCTGCCGGTGATCGGCAGTCCGCGTCCGGAGCAGACGGTGGCCGAGTGGATCGGTCAGGTGCAGGAGCGGAACCTGGCCTCACGCGAGTTCGAGCACACGCCGCTGTACGAGGTGCAGCGCTGGGCCGGCCTGGGCGGCGAGGCGCTGTTCGACAGCCTGGTGGTGTTCGAGAACTACCCGGTGTCGGAGGCGTTGCGCCAGGGAACGCCGGCCGGCCTGAGTTTCGGCGAGGTGGGCAACCAGGAGCAGACCAACTACCCGTTGACGCTGGCCGTTGGATTGGGCGAGACCCTGACGGTGCATTACGGCTACGACCACGGGCATTTCGACGCTCGTACGGTCAGCCAACTGGCCGGCCACTTCGGCAACTTGTTGCAGGCTTTGGCCGCCGATGGCGGGGCACGTATCGGCGATCTTCCGTTGCTGGGCAGCGAGGAGCGCCAGCAGGTTGTCGATGCCTGGAACAGCTCCGGGGATATCTATCCGGGCGAGTCGTGCCTCCATCAACTGATCGAGGCCCAGGCGGAGAAGACGCCGGAGGCCAGCGCATTGATCTTCGCTGACCGGGCGCTGACCTACCGGGAGCTCAACCAGCGGGCCAACAGGCTGGCGCGCAAACTGCGCGAGCTGGGCGTGGGGCCGGATGTGCTGGTGGGCATTGCGGTCGAGCGCGGCCTGGAGATGGTCGTGGGGCTGCTGGCGGTGCTGAAGGCAGGTGGTGCGTACGTGCCGCTGGACCCGGAGTATCCGCGCGAGCGCCTGGCGTACATGCTGGAGGACAGTGGCG
The DNA here is from genome assembly GCF_904061905.1 of Zestomonas carbonaria. Taxonomy (GTDB): domain Bacteria; phylum Pseudomonadota; class Gammaproteobacteria; order Pseudomonadales; family Pseudomonadaceae; genus Aquipseudomonas; species Aquipseudomonas carbonaria. The sequence continues at coordinate 116,974 of NZ_CAJFCI010000054.1, read as the reverse complement.
TGAGGCTGGTTCTGAGCCAGTCCCACCTGCTGGATTCCCTCCCGTCGGGAGAGGCGGTACGGAGCCTGTGCCTGGATCGGGAGGGCGACTGCCAGGAGTACGAGGCAAGGAACCTGGAGCATCGCGCGGCCCCGGAGAATCTGGCCTACGTGATCTACACCTCGGGTTCGACCGGCAGGCCGAAGGGAGTGCTCATCCAGCACCGGTCGTTGGTGAACTTCCTGTGCAGCATGAGAGAGCAACTGGGGCTGGAGCACGGGAACAGGGTGCTGCAACTCACTTCCCTGTCCTTCGATATTGCCGGGCTGGAGCTCTACCTGAGCCTGCTGTGCGGCGCGTGCGTGGTGCTGCCCAAGGGGCCGGTCGGCAAGGACCCCCAGGCGCTGCTGGCGTTGATCGAGGAGAGCGACATCGATGTCATCCAGGCGACGCCGGCGACATGGCGCATGCTGCTGGATGGCGCTCCGGAAACCGTCGGAAGGCTGCGCGGGCGCAAAGCGCTCTGCGGCGGCGAAGCGCTGGCCAAGGACCTGGCAGGCAGGATGCTCGAGCATGTCGGGGCTCTTTGGAACCTCTACGGACCGACTGAAACCACCATCTGGTCATCGAGCCAGCAAGTCGAGGATGCCGGCTCGATCTGGCTTGGACAGCCCCTGTCGAACACGGCCCTGTATGTCCTGGATGGAAGCGCCAATATCGTCTCCACGGGGATTGGCGGCGAACTGTTCATTGGTGGGCACGGCCTTGCCAGGGGGTATTACAACCGCCCTGCGTTGACTGCGGAACGCTTCGTTCCCGACCCGTTCGACGAGCATGGCGGAGGACGCCTGTACCGCACGGGCGATCTGGTGCGGTACCGGCCCGAGGGGGCGATCGAGTATCTCGGGCGCATGGATCACCAGGTGAAGATTCGCGGTTTCCGCATCGAACTGGGCGAGATCGAGGCGCGGCTGCTGGAGCATGAGGCCGTGCGGGAAGGCGTGGTGCTGGCCCAGGACGGGCCGGGCGGCAAGCAACTGGTGGGCTACGTGGTGCCAGCGGAGGCGGATGTGCTGGTCGCGCCGGAAGGGCGTGCGGCATTGCGCGAGCTATTGAGAGCGACCCTGAAGACGAGCCTGCCGGAGTACATGGTGCCGGCGCATCTCCTGTTGCTGGAGCGCCTGCCACTGACGCCGAATGGAAAGATCGATCGCAAGGCCCTGCCGCCGCCGAACACGAGCGAGATACGCGATGCCTGTGTGGCGCCACGCACGGCGCTGGAGCGGGAACTGGCGGCCATCTGGGCGGACGTGCTGAAGCTGGAGCGGGTGGGTTTGACCGATAACTTCTTCGAGTTGGGCGGCGACTCGATCCTGGCCGTCGGGTTGGTTGAAAAGGCCAAGCGGCTAAGAGATCGGGGACTGTCGATCACCCTGCGTGACCTCATGCACAAACCGACCATCGCGGAACTGACTGGAACCGTGGACCTGGGCTCCAATGCCCTGGTGCCGTTGAACGCCCGTATCGACCATGCCCAGCCGCTTTTCTGCATCCATGGCGTATTCGGCACGGTCTTCGACTATCTGTCTCTGGCACGACGACTCGACGGGAAGCGTGCGGTGATCGGCATACAGTCCCGCATGCTGACCGAGCCCGGTTGCCCAGCGCTCTCGATGCGAGAACTGGCCAGGGACTATGCCCAGTCGATACGCCTCATGCAGCCCGAGGGGCCCTATAGCCTCATGGGATGGTCACTGGGTGCGGTGATCAGCCTGTTCGTGGCCAGGGAGCTGGAGTCGCAGGGGCAGGAAGTCACCTTCCTGGGAATGGTCGATGCTCCCATGAAGGATGGGCGAGCGTTCGACGATCTGGACCCACGGCATGTGCTGAGCGAGTTCCTGCGCATCTTCCTGGCCGACTCGGAGGTGGGCCCGGCGGTGCTTTCCGCCATGGAGGGAAGCGTGCTCGAAAGTGCCGCAGATGGCATTCGCGAAGCCGCCAGGGGGAAAGAGCTGCGCTTCGGGCTGACAGGGGAGGAACTGGTTCAGGTGTTCGGGGCGTTCGTAACCCTCGGCAGGCTGCGCTGGGAAGGCTCGGACCTTTCAGGCCTGGTTTGCAGGCCGCATGCTTGGTGGGTCGAGGGTCGTGAGGCAGACGCCCTCGAGTTCTCCAGGGGGCTATCGTTCGAGGGAGGCTTCGAGTCGTTCTGCGTGGCTGACCACTACTCGATCCTGCATGAGGAGCGCTTCTTGAGTGAAGCCGTGGGTGTGGTGAGCTGAGCAAGGTAGCCTGGCTATTCTGGTGGGAAACGCTTCGCGGTTTCCCACCCTACGATGGCTGTTGATTCGGGTGGACAACGCTTTGCTTGTCCACCCGCTCTTTGAGCGGTAGTCGCGGATTCGCTCTCTGTCGGTCACCCAGGCAAGGTCACCTGGCTATTCTGGTGGGAAACGCTTCGCGGTTTCCCACCCTACGATGACTGTTGGTTTGGGTAGGGTGGACAACGCTTTGCTTGTCCACCTGCTCTTTGAGCGGTAGTCGTGGGTTCGACCTCTGTCGGTCACCCAGGCAAGGTCACCTGGCTATTCTGGTGGGAAACGCTTCGCGGTTTCCCACCCTACGATGACTGTTGGTTTGGGTAGGGTGGACAACGCTTTGCTTGTCCACCAAAACGCAGAAACCAGGGGAAGAACCCCTGGCTTCTGATGGAGTCAGTCCGATGTAGCTGGACTGATGGTGCCAGGCTATTGCCGGGCTGGCTTGTCCAAGCCCCTAGAAGTCCCAGCGAACACTGGCCGTTACGCTCCGGGGTTCTCCCCAGGAGTAGACGCTGTAGAAGTCCATGATGGAGTAGTACTTCTTGTCCAGGAGGTTGTTGACGTTGAGGGTGGTGGAGACATTCTCGGTGACCTGATAGCGGGCCATCAGGTCGACCAGCCAGAAGGAGCCCTGGGTGAAGTCGTCCGTTCCGCCGACAGGCTTCCTCAGCGTTGCCCAGGTCTTGCTCTGCCAGCGTGCGCCACCGCCCAGGGTGAGGGCGTTGAAGCGGCCGGGCAGGGTGTAGCTGGTATAGATGTTGAATTGGTCTTCCGGCGCGATGGTGGAGACCTTGTTGCCGTCGCGCTTGGCGGTCCGATGGGTGTACCCGCCCTGCAGGTGCCAGCCGGGCGCCAGCTCTCCGGACAGTTCGGCTTCGTACCCCTTGACGGTCACGCCCTGTTCGGCGCGGTAGGCGTTGGTGCCGTCGGGTGCCTTGTTGCCGGTCTGTACGGCGTAGTTGTCCTGCTTGATCTCGAAATAGGCGAGGTTGGTGTTCAGGCGGCCTTCGAAGAATTCGCCCTTGATGCCGGTCTCGTAGCTGTCCCCTTCCAGCGGATCGAGGGCCTTGCCTTGTTCATCCCGCACGGTCTGCGGGCTGAAGATGCTGGTGTAGCTGCCGTAGAGCGAGAAGTTGTCGTTCAGGTCATAGACCAGGCCCATGTAGGGCGTGACTACGCCGGTCTTCGTCACGGTCTCGCCGCGATAGTCGGAGACGCGGCCACCGAGGATCAGTTTCAGGTCGTCGGTAAGCGAGAAGCGGCCGGTGGTGTAGAAGCCCTGCTCACGAGTGATCTCGTCATACTCGCGGCTGAACTGCCACTCCGGTTCGGGAATGTCCCCGTTCCATTCGTAGTAGTCATCCACGAGGTTGCTGTAGCTCGCCGGGCGGTTGTAGGACTTGCTCTGCCAGCGCTTCTTGGAAACGCTACCGCCGACTACGAATTCATGCTCTTTCCCGAACAGTTCGAAGGGACCGGTGAGGTACATGTCGGCGGCGTTGGCCTTGGTTTCCCCGACGTATTTGTTCAGCCACAGCCTGGTTCCCGAACCCGTCTCGGGGTTGGGGTTGCCTGCGGCGACGGCGCCAAGCGGTGCGTCGTAGCCATTGATCTGATGGTTCAGGTGCACTTTCCCGAGCCAGCCATTGGCGAAGTTCTGTTCGAGCGTGGCGAACACGGTACGGGTGTATTGCTCCCAACTGCTCCAATGGGCGCCATTGTTGAACGAGCGGGACATCTTGTTGAAGTTGCCATTGCTGTCGTAAATGATGTTCCCGCCCCAACTGGAGCCTTCCGGCTTGTTGTCCTGATAGTCGGCGCCAACGGTCAGCAGGGTATCCGGACTCAGGTCGAATTCGAGAACGCCGTAATAGACGGAGGTCTTTTTCTCGTAGTGATCCTGGAACGAATGCTTGTCCTGGTATGCCGCCACGGCCCGGCCACGCACGTTGCCGCTTTCGGTCAGGGGGCCGCCCACGTCCAGCTCGGTCCGGTAGTTGTCCCAGGAGCCGGCGCCCGCGGTGAAGTGGCCACGGAATTCGTTGGTCGGCTTCTTGCGGATCAGGTTGAAGCTCGCGCCGGGGGTGCCGGTACCGGTGAGCAGGCCGGTGGAGCCTTTCAGGATCTCGATGCGATCGTAGATCGCCATGTCGCTGAGGGTCTGTCCCGCCGAATAGGTCGCCGTGCGTGTCGCCGGGATGCCGTCGTACTGGAAGTTGTTCACCGCGAAACCACGGACGTTGTATTCGGTACGTTCGCTGTCATAGGTGGTAATGCTGACGCCGGGTGCATGGCGCATGACATCGTTGATGGAGTTCAGCCCGAAGTCGTCCATGTGCTGGCGGGTGATGACGGTGATCGACTGCGGGGTCTGGCGTGGCGTCAGTACCAGGCGAGTCGCCGTGGCGAGCGTGCCCGGCGTGTAGGACTTGCTCTCTTCGGTGATGGTCCCGAATTCGTTGCTGGTGATCGCGATCGTGCCCAGTTCCAGTGCGGAGCTGGAGAAGGATTGCTTCGTGAGGATTACCGAATTTCCCTCGATGGAATGAGTGATATCGGTGGATCTCAGCAGTTCGGCGATGGCTTGTGCGGGAGATGCTTTTCCGCTGACCGCCGTGCTGCGTTTCCCTTCTATGTCTTTCGGGCTGTAAAGCACCTGGAGATTCGCCTGGCGCCCGAACTCCTGGAGAGCACTGGTGAGCGACTGCGCGGGAATGTTGAATTCCACTTCCTGTGCCTGTACCTGCATGCACGGAATGGCGAGGGCGAGGCCAATGGCCGCGCTCATGCGGGGTTTGCGGAAGATGTGGCGGATCATCAGAGCCCGGGCGAGGGGCGTCAGTTCATGGAGTGCTGGCATGTTTTTTCTCGTTAGGGAGTGTCGACTATGATCTCATTGAGAACGGTTATCATGTCGAGATGTGAAACGCTTCAATCTGGAAAAACCGGAAAAAGCACTGGGCGCTGGGCGGAATATCGGTAGGAAACGGGGCTGAACGGGGACGGAAGGTCCGCTGAATCAGCGGCCTTCCTGTCGATGCCGCATCGGGCTCAGGTGCCTGTTGCGACTTCGGCGTGCAGCGCTTCCAGGGGCGCGTGGATGGTTTTCCCCAGCGACCGATAGAGCGCCTTGCCGATTTCCTCGGAGCGTACGGGGAGTACCGACAGCAGGGTGTCGCTCAGGCCATGGGTGTTTTCGCAGAAGCCCTGCAGGTAGACGGCGGCCTTGAGGTGGGGGGACGCCAGGACCCGGTAGTCGCGGTCTACCGAGTAGTCCTGCAGGTAGCCTTGCAGCGGCGCCAGGAGTTCGCGATGGGCATTGCGCTCGTAGCCGGTGGCGAGGATCACCGCATCGTAGCGGTGGGTGCGTTCCTGGCCGGTGGTCAGGTCCCGCAGGGTGAGTTCGAGGCCTTCCGGGGTGGCGATGGCGGTCTTCACTTCTTGCCGGCAGAGGAGGGCGTGGCGGAACTGGCGCGAGACCTTCTGCCGGTAGAGCACGCCGTAGATGCGTTCGATGAGACCGGGATCGACCACCGAGTAGTTGGTGTTGCGGTACTCGTCGAGCAGCCGCTCCTGTTCCTGGGCGGACAGGTTGAACATCAGGTCGGTGGTGGCGGGCGAGAAGACTTCGTTGACGAAGGGGCTGTCGTCCGCCGGCTTCAGCGCGGAGGCGCGCAGGACCATGTCGACCTTCACCGAGGGGAAGCTGTCGTGCAGGTCGATGAAGGCTTCCGCGGCACTCTGGCCCGAGCCGATCACGGCGATGCGCATGGACTTGCCCTGGGAGCAGGGGAGCCGTTCGAGGCCGGACAGGTAGCGCGAATGATGGAAGACCCGCGAATCGCCCTTGAGGTGTGCGAACACGCTGGGAATCCGGGGAGTACCGCCGGTGCTCACCACCACCGAGTGTGCCTGGTGGAGGTGTTCGCGGCCTTGGCCGTCGCGGGATACCAGCCGGAGGTGATCGATGGTTCCTTCGTTGAAGCCGGGCTCTATGCGCACGACTTCCTGTCCATAGATCGCGCGATCCGAGAACTGCTCGGCGATCCAGCGCAGGTAGTCGTTGAACTCCATGCGGCAGGGATAGAAGGTGGACAGGTTGATGAAGTCGATCAGGCGGCCGTGCTGGTGCAGGTAGTTGACGAAGCTGTAGGGGCTGGTCGGGTTGCGCAGGGAAACCAGGTCCTTCAGGAAGGAAATCTGCATCTCGCTCCCTTCGGCGAGGGTGTCGCCATGCCAGCGGTAATGCTGTTGCTTGTCCAGGAACAGGGCATCGAGAGGCTTGCCGCTGGCCTGCGAGAGTTCTTCGAGGGCGATGGCCAGTGCCATGTTCGAAGGACCGAAGCCCACGCCGATGACATCATGGATGGGAGTTGCAGTCGGAGTCATGTCAACACTTCCTCTGGGATCGGAGGGAGAGGGGCGGGCAGGCCAGCCGCGCCGGTTGCCTCGCTCTCTGCCATGGGACGGTAGTGAATCGGATCTGGGCCGTTGCGATGTCGCGCCTGCATGGGCCCTTGGTGACAAGACGAAGTGGGATGGGGCGGATTTAGAAGAGGCCGGAACTCCTGGAAGAGGCTGGAGTTCCGGCGTTGGAGCGGAGGTTTCAGGCGGCTTTCGGGGCGTCGTCGACGCGGGTGGAGCCCTCAGACTTCTCCCGCCAGTTCCCTGGTGTGCGTCCTTTCCTTGGCGAGGACCATCAGCCCCTGGTACAGGGCGGGGAACAGGCTGTTGTTGAAGTTGTTCCAGCGCAGCTCCAGGATCGTGTCGTCCGGGGCGATCGGGGTTTCCAGCACGTCGACGATCACTTCGCCGGAGTCGATCCCGTTGTCCACGTAGTGGAAGGAGGCCCCCGTGAACATGAGCGGGTTGACCGGCTCGGTCTCCATGGTTTGCCAGTCGATGACCTTCTGCCCGCGCGCGCCATGCAGGGCGTCGAGCGTCGCGTAGGCGCCACGGCGTTCGTAGGGGGATTCGAGGCGGGTGATGCCGGGGTGGATGTTGACGATCTTGCGGTGGAAGCGCGCTCCCGGGCGCACCAGTTCATCCAGGATGACCAGCAGCCCGTCCAGCACCACGACTTCGGCTTCCAGTTCCAGCAGTTTGTCCAGCAACTGCCTTTCGAAAAGGCTCTTGCCCCGGGGGCGTTCCGGGGCGTCGAGGGGAAGCGTGCGGTATTTCGACGGAATGGCGATCAGGAGGTCGTTCAGCAGCCGGCCCTGTACCTTCAGCTCCGGGGGATAGAACCACTTGCGGCCGGGCTGGTAGGAGAAGCCGTAGTCCTCGATCTTCTCGCGGTCTCTGGCCGAGTCGATGTCGTCGTCGTAGATCACCCCTTCCAGCGAATAGATATCCCCCAGCGGGGTTTCATTCAGCGCTTCCGCGAGGTACTCCAGCGGGGACTTCATGTAGCGGCTCCCGCCCTTGTAGTCGACGTATTGACCGGCCTGGTCGGCCGCGGCGTTTCTCAAGGACCAGATGTAGACGAGTTTGCTCTTGCTCATGGTTCGATACTCCAGGATGAGTTCGGGTTGCGGGCGAAGGCGGGGCGGCTCAAAGCTCCCGCGCCACCCTGAAGCCCAGGAAGTCCCCGCGAGTGGTTTTCAGGCGGTCGTTGCGGTTGCCCGAACGGGAGAAGACCGGCGCCTCGCCCCAGTCGTTGCCACGCATGTGGGCCCGTTCGCAGTTCTCGTCGTCTATCCAGGCGCTGCCGTCGGTGGGCGCGCCGACGTAGTTGGGATGCCAGCAGTCGGCGACCCATTCGTAGACGTTGCCGTGCATGTCGTAGACGCCGAAGGCATTGGGCGGGTAGCTGCCGACCGGCGAGCTGTAGCTGTAGCCGTCCTTGGGGCCGTAGGTGTTGGCGTGCTTGCTGATCTGGTAGTCCCCTTCTTCGTCGAAGGGAAACGGGAAGGGCCCCGTGGAGCCGGCGCGGGCGGCGTATTCGCGTTCCGCTTCGCTGATCATCCGGTAGCGCTCGCCGGTCTTCTTCGACAGCCACGCGGCGTAGGCCTGGACTTCGTGGTAGTCGATGCACACCGCCGGTTGGCGGGGGCCTTGCGGATAGCTGGGTTTGCTCGCCTCGCACCAGCGCCCGGGGCGTTCGTCGCCGCTCTTGATGACCACGCCGGTCTGCTCGATATAGGCATCGAGTTCTTCCGCCGTGACCTGGAAGCGGCTGATCGCGAAAGGCCTGGCGAAGGTCACCTCGTGCTGCGGGCCTTCGTCCGGCTGCTTGCCCAGTTCGTCGTCCGGGGTGCCCATGATGAAGCTGCCGGCGGGCAGTACCACCATCTCCGGGCATTCCGGGCAATCCTTGAAGACGGTGCCGGGCTGGAGAGTTTCGGCGGCATGGGCGTTGGCCATGACCAGGAGTGTCAGTAAGGAGCCTTGGGCACAAGCAATGATGTGGCGCATCTGGTATTCCAATTCAAGATGGGATGTAGGAGCACATCGAGGAGGTTTGTCGGGGGAGTTTCTGTGGCGGCAAGAGGCCTGTTGTCACTCTCGTCGAGCAGGGTGGCGCTGGTATTCCGGGCTACTCATTGCTCCAGATCCCTGGCGACCCTGAAGCCGATCCAATCTCCCCGGACGTCGGGTTTGCGGACGTTACGGTTGGCCGATCTGGAGAAAATGGATTGGGATAGCCAGTCGTTGCCTCGGATGTGGTGTGCCTTGCAGTCTTCTTCCATCCACGCGCTACCATCCGTTGGCGCGCCGACATAGTTGGGATGCCAGCAGTCGGCGACCCACTCGTAGACGTTGCCGTGCATGTCGTAAACGCCAAAGTCGTTTGGCGGGAAACTGTCCACGGGGGAGGTGTATTCATAACCATCCGCCGCGCCCAGTGTGTTTGCATGTTTCGTGAGGTCGAAGCTGTTCTTGTCATCGAAAGGAAAACGCCCTTCGCTGCCGGCCCTGGCGGCATATTCCCGTTCGGCCTCACTGATCATCCGATAGGGTTTGCCCGTCTTTTCAGCCAGCCATGAGATGTAGGCGCGGACATCCTCGTAGTCCACGCATACTGCTGGCTGGCGTGGGCCCTGGGGGTAGCGTGGCTTGCCATTGATGCATTCGCGCCCGGGGCGGGTGTCGCCGTTCTCGAGCGTGATGCCTGTTTCCTTCGCATAGACATCCCATTCCCCGGCGGTGACGTAGAAACGACTGATGGCGAATGGTCGAGCGAAGGTAACCTTGCGCAGAGGGCCTTCGTCGGAGTGTCTTCCCGGCTCCATCGCCGGCGAGCCCATGACGAAACTTCCGGATGGCAATACGACCATTTCAGGGCATGTTTCGCAGTCTTTGAAAACTTCTCCCGCCGTCGATGGAGGCTCCGCCGCGTGGAGCGTGGAGGCAAGACAAAGACAGGCCAGAACGCTGAAGAGATAGTTCACGTATTGCATCCTGCTCAACCCTCGATTGAATGGTGCCAAGGCGCCTGCATTTCCGGTCCGGCTCGTACTGGAGAACCTGCCCCTGCTCCGGAGACGGACTGCGGGATCATGGTTTTGCCAAGCGTTGTGATTCTTCCCATACCCTCAGGAAATTGCCGCCCCACAACTTGGCGATGTCCGCGTCCGAATAGCCACGCTGGATGAGTTCGGCGGTGACGTTGCGGGTGTCGCCGACGTTCTCCCAGTCGATCAGGCCGCCGCCGTCGTTGAAGTCGGAACTGATGCCGACATGGTCGATGCCGATCTTCTTCACCGCGTAGTCGATGGCATCGCCGAACTCCTTCAGGCCCGCCCGGGGATCGGTTTCGAGGATGGAGTAGAGCTGGCGGGCGTACTCGCCGAACTTCTTCTCCGGCCAGATCGAGAACGCCGGGTCGGCCGGCATGCTGGCCTGGGACAGGTTCGTCACGTCCGGCAGGCCGAAGCCGGCGCGCATGGCGTTGACCTTGGCGAGGGTGTCCTTCGAGAAGGCGCGCAGGTAGGAGGAGAAGCCGACGATGTGGACCACGCCGCCGGTCTTCTGGACCAGGCGCAGTTCCCGGTCGGTGAGGTTGCGTTGCAGGTCCACCAGCCCGCGCACGCCCGAGTGCGAGGCGATGATCGGGGCGCGGGTCAGTTCGGCGACCTGCTCGAGGGCGGTGCTCGACATCTGCGAAACGTCGATGACCACCCCCAGGTCGTTCAGGCGCTCCACGGCCTGCCGGCCCAACTCGGAGAGACCGCCATGCTCGTCGGGCGAATCGCCGAAGAAGGGCATGGGACGGGATGAATCCGCCCAGGCGTTGTTGCCCACGTAGCTGAAGCCGAAGATGCGCATGCCGCGCGCGGCCCAGTCGTCCAGGCGCGATACGTCGTCGCCCAGCGGGTAGGCGTTGAGCATGCTGATGACGATGGCGAACTTGCCTTCGTGGGCCAGGCGGCGGAAGTCGGCCGGGGTGTAGGCGATGCCGGCGCGCTCCGGGTAGTCCCTGGCGATGCCGGTGATGATCCGGTAGCGGGCTTCCTGCTCGTGCCGCGCGGCTTCGACGAAGCCCGGCGTCGGCCGGTGCGGTCCGTTGGCGCCGGTCCAGAACTCCGGCCAGGCCCAGATGGTGAGCGCCGCGCCGCTCAGGCGGCCGCGCTCGGCCTTGACCAGGTCGAATTGCGTGGGGCCGTCCCGGTCGGCCTCCCGGCCTTCGCTGCCGAAGCGGGGCGAGATATCGATATGGGCGTCGAAGGAGAGAATTCGCTCCTGCAGATCGTTGGCCCGGCGCATGACGTCTGGCGGGTAGGGAGAGGCCAGGCGAATGAACAACCACCAGATCAGCAAGGCGATTGCCGCTACGGCGGCCAATGACAGGATGCTCAGGAGTAGCCATTTCCAGGCGACGCGACGAGTGCTCATGGGGCTCCCAGGGTTGGTGGCGTTCGCCGACCGGGTACCGGTCGATTCGTTGGGAGAACGAGCGGGCGGGAGGAGAATTTAGCGCTGGTCATCCAGCGGTATCGACATGCTCGGTACGCGGCCGGCCTCCCCGGATTTCATCCAAACCACGGGGTTTCAGGTTTGGTCACCCCTCTCCCGTTTACGGGAGAGGGGCCGGGGGAGAGGGTATGGGCCGGCAACGCGAAGCCCGAACGAACCGAACGTAGCCCGGATGCAATCCGGGAGCGGACGTCACGGGCCTCCCCGGATTTCATCCAAGCCACGGGGTTTCAGGTCTAGTCACCCCTCTCCCGTTTACGGGAGAGGGGCCGGGGGAGAGGGCATGGGCCGGCAACGCGAAGCCCGAACGAACCGAACGTAGCCCGGATGCAATCCGGGCTACCGAGGAGGCGTCTCGTGCATAAATTCGGCGCCCCGGCGTTCGTTCTCGCTGGAGTGACTGGAGAACGAGCGAAGGCATGAAGTTTTCTCGGCGAGGGTTCGTAACGGGGTTGGCGGTGGCGGCAGCCCTGCCTGCGGGAATCTATGCCCATCGCAGATGGGAAGCGGCGGAGGCCGCCGAACTGTCGTCCGACGAGCCGGACACCCCTGTCCCGGTATTGCAGAACGCGTTGCTGGCCAACCGGCTGGTCGGGGCGTGGGACGTCCGCTTCCTCGCCGGACGCCAGGACTTCCCCGAAATCCCGGCGGGAGAGCTGCAACTGCTGCTGGACGTCGGCCCCGGCGGCCGGGCATTGCGCGGTTACCTGGGCGCGCCGCCTTTTGCCGGCGAGGGGTTCCAGGTCTTTGGCCAACTGGCCGGCGACAAGGCACCGAACCTGTGCCTGAAGATGGTGGACGGGGCTGGCCGCTCCCTGGAGTGCTCGGCGATCTTCGACGAGGTCTGGGATGTATGGAATGCGGGTGGCAACGCAACGCTGAGCGGCCGCTTGCGCCGGTCGGGAACCCAGGCAGGCCTGTCGGCGCCGGAGGTCACCTTCGTCGCCATCCGCCGGCCATTCGTGCCGGCCTGCGAACGACTGCCCTATGTGCCGGAGCTGGCGGCCTGGCTGACTTCGCCGGGGCACCGCCTGTTCCACCAGTTGTGGCATGCCAGCCGCGATCGCTGGCACCGGCTCGATGACGACCGACGCCAGGCGCTGCGGGCGCTCGGCTGGCAGGCCGGTCCTCTCGGCAAGGAGCGCGATGCGCGGGGCAGGCAGCGGCACCGCAACGGCTCCGGGGAGGACTTCCTGTTCATGCACCGGCACATGCTGATGCGCGCGCGCTCCATGCAGGACCTGCCCTCCTGGCCGAGCCTGCCGCCGCCCCGGCCATTCATCGGCCACGGGGTGCAGGCGTTCGCGGACTACCTGGCCAACCGCGACGGGTTTTCCGTGCCGCCGGCGTGGGAATCCCAGGGCGACGACGAATTCAACCAGTGGCTGTACTACATCAAGAGCGGCGAAGGCTATTACGGCGATTTCCAGGCGTGGGAAGCCCGGTACCGCGACCCCGAGTACCTCGCCACCTTGTGCCTGGGCGAGTTGGGATCGCGCATCGAACTGGGCATCCACGACTGGCTGCACATGCGCTGGGCCTCGGTGCCGCTCGACCCTGGCAGCGGCCTGCCGATTGCGTATGGCCGGGGCTCCGCCGACTTTTCCGAGCGCTGGTTCCGCCCCGGCAACGATTACCTGGGCGACCCGTTTTCCTCCCACGTCAGCCCGGTGTTCTGGTCCTTCCATGGCTGGATCGACGACCGCATCGAAGACTGGTTCCTGGCCCACGAACAGGCGCATCCCGGCCAGGTGGTGCGCAAGGAGGTCGACGGCGTGCCCTGGTTCGCTCCCGGCCACTGGGTGCGCGTCGCCGAACCCTGGCTGGGCCCGACGCAGGCCGGTTGCGGCGCCTGGGGGCGTGGCAACCGCGACGACGACGGCGAGCTGGATATCGAGACCATGAAGCTCGCGCTGGGCATCGTCTTCACCGGCGAGGATGAGTCCGAGCGCCTGCAAGGACGCGTGCCGCGTCGCCCGTGGTACGGGCGACACCTTGCCCGGGGCGCCTCGCGCGCCTGAGGAGGCCGATGACTCGTGCGACCAAGGGCTGTCATCTCTCCCCCTGTCCCTGATTGCGCGTCGGGCGTGGTGGGAGAGCACGAAGCCCGACGGTACTCACGGATACTCCCCTCTCCCTTCGGGAGAGGGGCCGGGGGTGAGGGCCGGGGTGTCGTTACGAGGCATGGCTTGGCTGGAACCAGAACTGTTCACACGTATTGATGGCACACCCACTAGACCCCAGGAGAACCCGACCATGGATTTACCCGCTGTGTTGTCCAACTTGTTCGCCGGTGCGCAGACGGTGGGGGCCCGAGGGGTCTTCCAGTTCGTCTTCTCCGCGGAAAAGACGATCTGGTCGGAAGTGGCCGAGCAGGTGACCATCCGGCCCGGACGGCATCCGGCCGCCGACGTGACCATCGAGCTCGACGAACAGGACTTCGCCGGGATTCTCCAGGGGACGCGGGACGTCGAGGAACTGTTCGCCAACGGACGGCTGAAGATCGGCGGGCAGATGGGGCTCGCCACCCTGTTGCCGCAGATCATCAATGCGGCTCGCCGGGGCGCCACGCCGCCGAAGCAGGCGCGGGACATGAACCAGCGCTATCCCGCGCCGGAGCGGGCCAGCGACCGGCTTTCGGCGCGCCAGGCAACGCTGCTGGAAGTGGAGCGCCGGCCGCGCGGCGGCCTGTCGGTGGAGGAGTTCCGCCGGCACTACCTGCCGCAGGGGCTCCCGGTGATCATCAGCGACGCCCTGCGCGACTGGCCGCTGTTCAACATGAGCCGCGAGGAGTCGCTGGTGCATTTCGCCGAGCTGCAGGGCATCACCCGGCATGGCGACTACGTCCAGAAGACCTTCTCCACCGAGCGGGATTTTCGTTCCACCTCGATGGCCGAGTTCATCGCCGCCCTGGATCGGGACGTGGAGGAAGGCGTCCCGCCGCCGTACATGGGCAACAATGTCCTGCCTGCCCAACTGCTGGAGCTGATCCGCTTCCCCGACTATTTCGAGTCGTCGCTGTACATCAAGCCGCGTATCTGGATCGGTCCCAAGGGCACGCTGACGCCCCTGCACCGGGACGATACCGACAACCTCTTCGCCCAGGTGTGGGGGCGCAAGTCCTTCATCCTGGCCGCGCCGCATCATCGCGAGGCGCTGGGGACCTGGTCCACTTCGCCCCAGGGCGGCCTGGAAGGCTGCGACGCGAACCCCGACAAACCCGACTACGACAGATTCCCCGGCGCGCGCGAGGTGGTCTTCCTGCGCATCGTGCTGGAGGCGGGCGACCTGCTGTTCCTGCCGGAAGGCTGGTTCCATCAGGTCGAGTCCGTCTCGACCTCGCTGTCCGTCAACTTCTGGGTCAATTCGGGGCGGGGTTGGTGAGTACCGCCCTTGGTAGGGTGCGCCGTGTGCATCGATATGGAGGCAACTCCGGGCGTTCCCGGCAACGCCTTGGATATCCCATGTGAACGGTGCGCACAGCACACCCTACAAGAGCCACCGCATGGCTGGATCGTAGGGTGCGCCGCGCGCACCGATCAGGGGGCCGTGCTGGTCGGCACCGTGCGCATTCCCCTATAAACGGCGCACCCCACAAGCGCCTCAAGCCGGCTGCGGCACGCGTTCGGTCGCCACCTGGCCGGCGCGCATGCGCACCAACTGGTCGGCGATGTCGAAGTAGCGGTCGTCGTGGGAGATGACTATCAGGGTCTTGCCGCGCTGTTTCAGCTCGGGCAGCAACTCGGTGTAGAACACGCGGCGGAAGGTCGGGTCCTGGTCGGCGGCCCATTCGTCGAACACCAGCACCGGGCGGTCGTCCAGCCAGGCGTTGACCAGGGCCAGGCGCTTGCGCTGGCCGGTGGACAGGTCGGTGGTGGTGAAGGCGCCATCGCGGATGCCGACCTTGTGGGCGATGTCCAGGCGCTCCAGGTACTTGAGGGCTTCGCCGGGCAGTTCGGAGTGCCCCTGGAGCAGTTCGTCGAACAGGTAGTAGTCGGCGAACACGGTGGTGAACAGTTGCCGGTAGTCGTCGCGCTGCTCGGCCCGGACGGCCTGGCCATTGAGGCGGATCTCGCCGTGCTGGGGCGCGTAGAGGCCCAGCAGCAGCTTGATCAGGGTGGTCTTGCCGCAGCCGTTCTCGCCGACGATGAAGACGATCTCGCCCTGCCGGATGGTCAGGTCGATGGGGCCCAGGTGGAACGCCTGGCTGCCCTCCGCCTGCGGGTAGTCGTAGCGCACCTGGTGGAGCTCGATGTGCGCCAGGGGCTCCTCCAGCAGCGGGCGGTCGCCGGCCAGCAGGTGCGGCTCCGATGAGGAGAAGCGCCACGACAGCTCGGCGATGCGGCGGAAGGCGACCTCGGCGCGGCTGAGGCCGGGCAGGGTGTTGATCAACTGCTCCAGCGGCCCCTTCATGTACAGCATGACCAGCACGAAGCCGCCCAGTACGGTCCTGTCGGTGGCGGGCCAGAAGGCCTGGAAGGCGATGGCCATGCCGATCACCGCGAAGAACAGCATCGAGCCGAAGGTCTCGGCGCTGACGAAGATGGCGGCGGCGCGGATGTTGGCGCGGCAGATGCGCTCGGTGGTGCCGTGGATCTGCTGGTCCAGCATGTGCAGGCGGCGCTCGCGCTGGATGCGCAGCTCCTTGGCGCCGGCGGAAATGGCCTGGTAGTGCTTCTGCAACTCGTCCTCGCCGTCGCGGGCGGCCTGGATGCTGCGGGTGCCGTAGCGATGCGCCAGGTATTGCGCGCCGCTGCCGACGATCACCGTGATCACCGTGAGCAGCAGGATCTGCCAGGACAGCAGCGCCAGGTAGCTCAGGCAGCCGATGGTCACGGTGAACGAGATCACCATGGGCGCCACGGTCAGGGCGAAGGTGCTGATGGTGCCGACGTCGTTGAGCAGCACCGGGATCAGCCGGTGGGCGCGGTAGCGTTCCAGTTGCTCGATGGGCGCGGCGAGGATCCTGGCCGCCAGTTCCCGGCGCAGGGTGGCGACCACGCGCTGGCCGACGTAGTTGGTCAGCAGGTTCGACAGGGTCGAGCAGGCCAGGGTCAGGACGCACAGGCCGGCGAACAGCAGGGCGAGGCGCGTGCTGGGGCCGCCTTCGGCGTTCATCGCGGTGTTGATGGTGGCCAGCAGCGCGGTGACGCTGAGGCCACCGGCTATTCCCAGGAATGCCGAGAGGACGACCTGTGGCCAGAATGGCTTGAGGATGGTCAGGGTTTCGTGGGCGAGGCTTTCTGCGTTGGGGGTCATGGGGCCTTCTCGGGAGCCGTGGCGGAGGAGTCGAAGGCGGGACGAGAGGGCCCTCGCCTTGAGCTAATGAGACGAGAAGGGCAAGGCGGGATTTAGGGGGGAGAGGTGGGGTTCCAGCAGCCCTGGGTTGTGACGGCACGTGCCTGTAGGAGCGTGGGAAGCTGAATGCCGATTCGGCCTAGAAAAGCTGCTCGTTACCGTTGATGACGGTATTGCCGTCCGCGTTCTGGCTCAGGTAGACCGGCAGTACCTTGGGCAGCGCCTGGACGAGTTGCCCGACGTTGCGGGTGTCGTAGATGCCGCCGATGCGGATGCCGGCGGTGGCCTGGTCGGCCAGCAGGACCGGCTTGTCCAGGTAGCGGTTGATCAGGGGCAGGGCCTCGGCGAGCGTCAGGTCGTCGAGCACCAGCTTGCCCTCGCGCCAGGCCAGGGACCCGGCCTTCGCGGCCGATATGTGCGGCATCTCGTCCTTGCTGCCGTAGCGGGCCTGCATGCCGGGCGACAGGTAGGCGACCTGGTCGACCTCCTGTGCGTCGCTGCGCACCTTGACCGAGCCCTCGGTCAGGGTGACCACCACCTGTTCCTCGTATTTCCACACGTTGAACTGGGTGCCGGTGACGGTGACGCTACCCTTGCCCGCGTACACCACGAAGGGATGGCTGCCATCGTGCTGGACCTCGAAGAAAGCCTCGCCTTCGCTGAGCGTCACGCTGCGGCGGTCGCGGAAATTGCTGAACCACAGCGTGGTGCCCAGGTTCAACTGGACGCGCGAACCATCGGGCAGGGTGGCTTCGCGGAGGTTTTCCCCGGCGTGGTAGCGCTGGATATCGTTGGGCAGCCAGCCCTGTTGCCAGCCCAGCAGGCCGCTCAGCGACAGGAGCAGCGCGGCCGCGACGGCCATGGCGGGCCTGCGCAGGCGGCGCCGGGAAGGCGCTTGCGGAGGCGGGGGAAGACCGTCGGTCGGCATGGCCTGCCTGGGCAGGTGTTCGCTTACCTGCCAGATGTCGAGCATGGCCTGGTATTCGCGGGCGTGGGCCGGGTCGCTCTGCACCCACCGCTCGAATGCCGCGCGCTCTTCGTCCGTGCAGTCTTCCGCATGCAGGCGCATGCACCAGTAGGCCGCTTCATCGATGAGGCTGTCACTTGCAGCGGGGGACGAGGCTTGGCGGGTCATCGGGCTACCGGTCGGGGAAAGAGTGGGGCGGAGCCTCCGAAGAGGGCTTCTATTAAAGATGAGAATTATTATAATTTGGCCGTTTGCCAGTATAGAATGCGGCGCGAGCCGGCTCAAGGCAGTGGGACGGAGAGCCCCGACGGGCGTGCTCCTGGCGAGCGGCGATGAGCTTTAGGTGCGGGGGATCATGGAACAGTACTACCAGCAATTGGTCCGCTACTTGACCTCCCGGTTGAGGGATCGTCATCTGGCGGCGGACGTGGCCCATGATGCCTACGTGCGGGTTCTCGAAGGTGGTCGCGGCGGCGCGGTGGAATACCCGCAGGCCTACCTGTACCGCACGGCGATCAACATCGCCATCGATACCCACCGCCGTGGCGTGGTGCGGCGCAGCGAGTCGCTCGAAGACGTCGAGTTGCAGGCCAAGGACCAGTCCACCCCCCAGGATTCGCTGTACCTGCGCCAGCGCGCCGATCTGGTGGACAGGGCGCTGAGCGAGCTGCCGGAGAATTGCCGCAGGGCGTTCCTGCTGCGCAAGCTGGATGGCATGGCGCACCACGAGATCGCGACGCAGATGGGCATTTCCAAGGACATGGTGGAAAAGCACATCGTCAACGCCATGAAGCACTGCCGCATCCGGGTCAAGGAGATGGAGTACTCCAGGGCCGACCCCGATGACGCGGCGCGCCGCTATTCCGGCCTGCGCCCTCGCTGACCCCTAAATTTCCGGCTTCTCCCCGCGTCTCTCCATGGTTTTCGCGCCGCCTCGCGGCGCGACATTTCCATTGCCGGAACGGGGGTAAGCGTGCACAGGGTTCTTTCCGCAGCCATCGCACTGGTGGCGACAGGTTCCATGATGATGGCGTCGCCGGCCGGCGCACGGGATGTCCGGACCGACTACAAGGCCGAGATCCGCTGGACCTCCTTCGGCATACCGCATATCCGGGCGGCCGACGAGCACGGCCTCGGCTACGGCATCGGTTACGCCTATGCGCGGGACAATCTCTGCCTGCTGGCCGACGAAGTGCTGACCGTGCGGGGCGAGCGGGCCCGGTTCCTGGGGCGGGAAGGGCAGTCCTCGACTGGCCTGGACAACGTGCGCTCGGACTTCTTCTTCCGCTGGCTGAACGCTGACGAGGCCGTTGCCGGTTTCCTGGACAGCCAGCCGCCGGCCATCCGGCAACTGCTGTCCGGCTACGTGGCCGGCTTCAACCACTACCTGGGCGAGGTCGCCACGACGAAGCGCCCGGTCGCCTGCCGCGATGCCGACTGGCTGCGTCCCCTGCAAGAGGAAGACATGGCGCGGCTCGTGCGCCGGCTGCTGGTCGAAGGCGGGATCGGGCAGTTCAGCGAAGCCATGCTGGCCGCCGCCCCGCCGCAAGCTGCGGCGCCGACGCCCACCACGGTCACCTCGCTGAGCCTGGAGCGCCTGCGCGGCTTCGCCCTGGAGCGCGGCAGCAACGCCATCGCCGTGGGCGGGGAGCGCACCGAGAACGGCAAGGGCCGCCTGCTGGCCAACCCGCACTTCCCCTGGTCCGGCGGGCTGCGTTTCTACCAGATGCACCTGACCCTGCCCGGCAAGCTGGACGTGATGGGCGCCGCGCTGCCCGGCCTGCCGGTGGTGAACATCGGTTTCAACCGGCACCTGGCCTGGACCCACACCGTCGATACGTCGAGCCACTTCACCCTGCACCGCCTGGCGCTGGACCCCAAGGACCCCACGCGCTACCTCGTCGACGGACGCAGCCTGCCGTTGCGCAAGACCACGCTGTCCATCGACGTCCGCGAGCCGGACGGGCGCCTGTCGAAGCAGAGCCACGACATCTACGAATCCACCTTCGGCCCGCTGCTGAACTGGCCCGGCATGCTCGACTGGAACCGGCAGCACGCCTATGCCCTGCAAGACGTCAACCTGGGCAACACGCGGGTGTTGCAGCAATGGCTGGCGATGAACCAGGCCAGCGACCTGGACGCCTTCAGCGCGGCGATTCAGGACATCCAGGGGATTCCCTGGGTCAACACCCTGGCCGTGGACGACCGGGGCAGTGCCCTGTACATGAACGCCTCGCTCGTTCCCAACGTGCCGCTGGAGCGGCTGGGCGAGTGCGCCGACCAGGCATTGCTGGGCCAGGGGCTGCCCGGCCTGGACGGCAGCCGTGGCGATTGCGACTGGCAAGTCGATCCCGAGGCGGCGCAGCCTGGCGTGGTTGCCGGCAAACGCCTGCCGGCGCTGCGTCGCGGCGATTTCGTGCAGAACTCGAACGACAGCGCCTGGATGAGCAACCCGGCCACGCCGCTGACCGGCTACTCCCCGCTGGTCAGCCGCGAAGGCCGGCCACTGGGCGCGCGCGCCCGCTACGCCCTGGCCCAGCTCGGCGCGCACGACGGGCAGCCGTTCAGCGAGGACTTCCTGACCCGCCTGGTGACGGACAACCGGGTGTACCTGGCCGATCTGGTCCTGGACGACCTGCTGGCGTTCTGCGCTTCCCGGTCGACGGACCAAGAACTGGCCGGCGGCTGCGCGGCGCTGGCGGCCTGGGACCGGCGCGCGGAACTGGATAGCGGCCTGGGGCTGCTGTACTTCCAGCGTTTCGTGGCGGCGCTCCCGAAACTCGACGCGGTCTGGCTTCATCCCTTCGACCCGCAGGACCCGCTGCATACCCCGCGCGGCATCGCCTGGCAGGACCCGCAGGTCGCCCGGCAGCTCGAACGGGCGTTGCGCAAGGCGGCGAGCGAGGTCGAGGCGGCACGCTGGCCGGAGCGGACCACCTGGGGACAGATCCAGATCGCCAGGCGCGGCAACGTACAGATTCCGATCCCCGGAGGCGATGGACGCATGGGCATCTACAACGCCATCCAGAGCCGGCAGGATGCCGATGGCCGCCTGGAAGTGGTCGGCGGCAGCAGCTACATCCAGTTGGTCAGCTTCGACGAGAAGGGGCCTGTGGCCAAGGGCCTGCTGGCGTTCTCGCAGTCCAGCGAGCCGGCCTCTCCCTACTTCAAGGACCAGACGGAACTGTTCTCGCGCCAGGAATGGCAGACGCTGCCGTTCACCCGCGAGCAGATAGACGCCGATCCGAACCTGCTGATCCTCAGGCTCAGGGATCGCCACTGAGATGCGCCCGAGGCACCAAGCGCTTGATCGCCGAAGCGGTGCCGGCGCAGAAGGTGTACGGCAGTCGAGGCTCGCGCCGCCCGCGTAGGGTGGAAAACCGCAACGCGTTTTCCGCCAGCCTTCGGCCAGCCCCGCTGAGCGGCGAAAGCTCTCCTGGCCTCCGCGCCGCCTATACTCAGCACACCATGGTCGGACGTGCTGGACGTTCCGTTGGAGTGGGGCGGGCAACGCTGCGAGAGCTTGCCGGGAGGAGCTGGGCGGGCCGTCGAGGCCCGTGGAGCGACACCACCTATGAGCGGCGCGAGGGGTTCGGCCGAAACCCGTCCCATGGCGGTCGGGTTGTCGCTGCCGGGGCTTGGAATGTTGATCCTGCGTTTCCTGGGCGTCGTCCTGATGACGACGATGCTGGGGTGCGCCACTGCGGACCGGACCCCGCCACGGCAGATACCGGAAAGCACCTGGCGGCAGGTCGACAACGACATAGTCGCCGCCTCGCAGGCTGCGAAAGAGCAGGCCCAGCGCTCGGCACTCTCCTACATGAACGACTGGATGGACCTCGTCTACCAGCGCACCGATTCCGCTTTCATCCCTTGGTTCACCAGCTACTGGACCCAGCAATGGCTGACCCTGAAAGTGGCCTGGTACAAGATGAGCGCCGAGGGCGAGCTCGACCCGACGGTCGACCGGCTGACCCTCTATCTACAGGAGCAGTACCAGGGACGCGTGCTGCGCCCGGTCTCCAGGGAGATCGATCCGGACCTGATCATGCGCCGGACGACGCAAATCTACGTCGAGGTGCTCGGCGAGCGCCTGCGGCGCATTCCGCCGCGCCATGGTGTCCCGCTGCCGCAGTTCGACCAGCGCCTCCAGGGCATTCCGGCGATCGCGCTGGCACCGCCGGAGGAACACAACGCCTCGCTCTACCAATTGCTGCACGCCAAGCCGCTCGACAGGCTGCCGGCGTATGTGGCGCTGATCGACCGGGTGCGCACCGCCGCCGGCGGCACGGGGGCCAGGTCGTTGGATCCGGATATATCGGCGGTGGCGAAACGGACCAGCGAGCGGCTGGTGACCGAACTCGCCACCAGCGGCGCCGCAAGCGCGGCCTCGATGATGGTCGGACGGGTCGCCGGCATGATGATTTCCCTGGGCGTGTCCGGCTTCACCGCCATGGCCCGCGCGAACGACCGGCAGGAGCTGGCGGCGCAACTTCGCCAACACCTGAACGCCGACTTCGACGACGCATGGCTCGACCTGATGCGCAATCCCGACTCCGGGGTGCTGGCGGGGGCCCACTACCTGTCGGAGCAGATCCAGGGCAGCCTCGCCGGTGGCAGCGCGGCGCCACTCCGCTTCGAACCGCCACCGCGCGTGCCCGATCCGCTGGGCGAGCCTTCGCGGCGGGACGGCATACGCGCCGATGTCGTGCCCACTCCACCGCCGTGATACTCGGAAGCTGCATGGTCATCGGGTTACTCGCTTCGCTCGCCCTTCGGGCCGCCCTGGCGTGCGTTCGGTGCAAGCACCGTCCCGCGTGCGCGGGAATGACGAAGTCAAACAATTAGACAGGAGCCCGTCATGTTCAACCCCGAATACATTCCCGGCCACGGTCTGCTGCGCGGCAAGTTGGTGCTGATCACCGACGCCGCCCAGCGCGCCGCCGAGGAAGGCTGCCGCGCGCTGATGATCAGCGACATCCACACCGGCCGCGCCCAAATCGCCAACAACCCGGCCAAGTATGCGTGGAACCAGGGCGGGGTGAGCATGGGACTGGATCGCTCGGACTTCTTTCTCTGAAGCGAGTCGGCCTAGCGTAGGGTGGATCACGCTTCATCGATCCACCAGCGGAGGTGTGGCCAGCCCCGATGGTGGACATGAAAAGCGATGTCCACCCTACGAAGGTCACGACGCCCGTCCTCGCGCGGGCGTCGTCGCCTCTGATGGGTATCGCGTTGCTCAACCCATCCTGCGGTCCTGAAGCGCCTCGGCGTAGGGTGGATCACGTTTCATCGATCCACCATCGGAGGTGTGGCCAGCCCCGATGGTGGACATGAAAAGCGATGTCCACCCGAAGGTTATGACGCCCGTCCTCGCGCGGGCGTCGTCGCCTCTGATGGGTATCGCGTTGCTCAACCCATCCTACGGTCCTGAAGCGCCTCGGCGTAGGGTGGATCACGCTTCACCGATCCACCATCGGAGCTGTGGCCAGCCCCGATGGTGGACATGAAAAGCGATGTCCACGAAGGTTATGACGCCCGTCCGCTGGCCGTTTCGTTCGTCGCCACTACGAATCGGGGAGCAGCCCCAGGGACGTGGTGTTTTCAGCGGGCCGGCAGGATGGTGCCCCGGCACTCGCCGAAGCCGATGGAGGGATGGCCCTCGCGGAGGCAGCGGGCGCGCAGGATGACCTCGTCGCCGTCGGCGAGGAAGGTGCGTTCCTCGCCGCTGGGCAGCGAGAGCGGCTGCTTGCCGCCGAAGGTGCTCTCCAGCAGGCTGCCGAAGGCTTCCGGCTGCTGCCCGGAGAGGGTGCCGGAGCCGAACAGGTCGCCGGGTTGCAGCTTGCAGCCGCCGACGCTGTGGTGGGCGACCATCTGCGCCACGGTCCAGTACATGTTCAGGGTGTTGCTCAGTGCCAGGCGCATCGGCGGCAGGCCCTGCTCGCGCATGGCGGCGCTTTGCAGCAGCACTTCCAACTGGATGTCGAAGGCGCCGCCGGCCTGGTCGCGGTCGTCCAGCAGGTAGGGCAGCGGCTGTGGATCGCCTTCGGGGCGCGGCGGCTGGGCCTTGCGGAACGGTTCCAGGGCTTCGGCGGTGATCACCCAGGGCGAGACCGTGGTGGCGAAGTTCTTCGCCAGGAACGGGCCGAGCGGCTGGTATTCCCAGGCCTGCACGTCGCGCGCCGACCAGTCGTTGAGCAGGCAGTAGCCGGCCACATGGCGCTCGGCCTCGCCGATGGCGATGGATTCGCCCATGGCGTTGCCCTGGCCGATCCAGATGCCCAGTTCCAGTTCGTAGTCCAGGCGCTTGCTCGGTCCGAAACTCGGCGTTTCCGCGCCCGGCGCCAGGGTCTGGCCGTTGGGACGGCGCACTTCGGTGCCGGAGACCACCACGGTGGAGGCGCGGCCATGGTAGCCGATGGGCACGTGCTTGTAGTTGGGCAGCAGCGGGTTGTCCGGACGGAACAGCCGGCCGACGTTGTTGGCGTGGTGGATGCCGACGTAGAAGTCGGTGTAGTCGCCGATCCGCGCCGGCAGGTGCAGGGTGCAACTGGCCATGGACGGCAGCAGCGCCTGGCCCATGGCTTCGAGGCGCGCCTGTGCC
The DNA here is from genome assembly GCF_904061905.1 of Zestomonas carbonaria. Taxonomy (GTDB): domain Bacteria; phylum Pseudomonadota; class Gammaproteobacteria; order Pseudomonadales; family Pseudomonadaceae; genus Aquipseudomonas; species Aquipseudomonas carbonaria. The sequence continues at coordinate 92,889 of NZ_CAJFCI010000054.1, read as the reverse complement.
GGGCTGCCTTCGCCGAGCAGTTCCTGCAACTGCTCGCGCAGCGCGCGGCGCGGGCCGGCGCCGAGGGCGAACAGGGCGTTCAGGTCGTCGCCGCTGGCCGCCAGTGCCGCTTCGGCGGCGTCGCCGCTGAACAGGCCGGCATCGCTGGCGGCCTTGAGGTCGAAGATGGCGTCGCCGATGGCCACGCCGCCGCGCGGCGAGGCGCCGGGCGGGCTGAACACGCCCAGCGGCAGGTTCTGCAAGGGGAAGTCGGGGTGGCCGTTGGCGGAAGCGATCCAGCTACGGCGGTTGTCTGCTTGGGTCATGTCAGTTCCTGCCCTTTTCGAAAGTCTTGGCCATGCCGGCCCAACAGGCATCGTAGTCGCTCTGCAACTGCGGGCACTCCAGCGCGTAGCGGGTCGGCCGCAGCACGCTGCAGGTCTCGAACATGAAGGCCATGGTGTTGTCGATCTTGTGCGGCTCGAGGTCGGCGGCGATGGCCTGGGTGGTGGTGGCGTTGTCCGGGCCGTGGGCGCTCATGCAGTTGTGCAGCGAGGCGCCGCCGGGGGCGAAGCCTTCCGCCTTGGCGTCGTAGGCGCCCTGGATCAGGCCCATGAATTCGTTCATCAGGTTGCGGTGGAACCACGGCGGCCGGAAGGTGTTCTCCGCCACCATCCAGCGCGGCGGGAAGATCACGAAGTCGACGTTGGCCTGGCCGTGGGTGGCGCTCGGCGAGGTTAGCACGGTGAAGATCGACGGGTCCGGGTGGTCGTAGCTGACCGTGCCGATGGTGTTGAAGCGGCGCAGGTCGTACTTGCAGGGCACGTTGTTGCCGTGCCAGGCGACCACGTCCAGCGGCGAGTGGTCCAGCTCGGCGGCCCACAGTTCGCCGAGGAACTTCTGCACCAGTTGCACCGGCGCGTCGATGTCCTCGTAGTGGGCGACCGGCGCCAGGAAGTCGCGCGGGTTGGCCAGGCCGTTGCTGCCGATCGGCCCGAGGTCGGGCAGGCGCAGGGCGGCGCCGTGGTTCTCGCAGATATAGCCGCGCGCGCTGTCGTCCAGCAGCTCGACGCGGAACTTCATGCCACGCGGGATCACCGCGATCTCCAGCGGTTCCACGTCCAGCAGGCCCAGCTCGGTGGCCAGGCGCAGGCGGCCCTGCTGGGGAACGATCAGCCATTCGCCGTCGGCGTTGAAGAACACCCGCCGCATCGAGGCGTTGGCGCGGTACAGGTGCACGCTGACGCCGGCAGCCTGCTCGGCATCGGCGGTGGCGGCGAGGGTCAGCAGGCCGTCGATGAAGTCGGTGTGTTCGGCGGGAATCCCGTGCGGGTTCCAGCGCAGCCGGTTGGGGGTGACCGGGCCCAGGCCGCCGCCGGTGATCTGCCGCTCCAGGCGCTGGTAGCGCGGATGGTTGGCCGACGGCTTGATGCGGTACATCCAGGTGCGCCGGGCTTCGGCGCGCGGCACGGTGAAGGCGGTGCCGGAGAGCAGCTCGGTGTACAGGCCGTAGGGCACCTTCTGCGGCGAGTTCTGGCCGACGGGCAGGGCGCCTGGCAGGGCTTCGCTGCTGAACTGGTTGCCGAAGCCGGATTGGTAGGAGAGCGCGGTGGGGGAATTCATGGCGACCTCTTATTTTTTGTAATTGAATTACGAATAACGTAATTTGAATGCCGGAAGGGGTCAAGCTATAACAGCGCCTCCATTGCATTCCGGGACACTCCATGGCCAACCCAAGGGACAACGCAGACGCGCCGAAGCGGCAGAAGGTGCAGGCCGCCGAAGTGGGCACGGACATCCTCAAGGGGCTGGCCGACCTGGCGCCGGCCACCTCGCTGTCGCGCCTCGCCGAGCACGTCGGCATGCCGGCGGCCAAGGTCCACCGCTACCTGCAGGCGCTGATCGCCAGCGGATTCGCCGAGCAGGACGCCGTCACCAATCACTACGCCCTGGGCCCCGAGGCGCTGTTCGTCGGCCTCGCCGCGATCGGCCGGCTCGACGTGGTGCGCGCCGCCACGCCGCATCTGGCGGCGCTGCGCGACTCGCTCAACGAGACCTGCTTCCTCGCCGTGTGGGGCAACAAGGGGCCGACCGTGGTGCACGTCGAACAGCCCCTACGGGCAGTGACCCTGGTGACCCGGGTCGGTTCCGTGCTGCCGCTGCTGGGTTCGTCCACCGGCCTGGTGTTCAACGCCTACCTGGCCGAGGGCGAGACCGCACCGCTGCGCGCCGGGGAGGCGGGCCTGCCCGGCGTGCCCGATGCGGACGAACTGCACCGGCAGATGACGGAAATCCGCGCCAGCGGCCTGCATCACGTGCATGGCCTGCTGATGCCCGGAGTGAACGCCTTGTCGGCGCCGGTGTTCGCGGTCGGCGATCAACTCGCCGGGGTGATCACCGTGGTCGGCGCGGCCAGCGCCTTTTCGGCGGATGTCCACAGCGAAGCGGCCGGTCGGGTGCTGGAGACCGCCCAGGCGATCACTGCGCGGATGGCGGGGAGGCGGCCTGCCTGATTTTCAGGGGCCCCGTGAACTACTCTCGGAACACCCCTGGAGCGCCAGACGCTCCAGGGGGTGCGCTTCAGCGCCGAGTGACGACCACTTCGAGGTACTCGCTGGGCACCACCAGCGACTCCGGTCCGGCCCGGTTGAGACTGTTCGTCAGGTCGACCAGATCGTGCTCCAGTGCCACGGCACTTTCGCTCGGCAGGGCTGCGAAGGCCTTGTGGACGGGGCCGTACCAGGTGCGGAAGACCTCGATGAAGTGCGCGGCCGAGCGATAGCGGAAGTTGAACAGCCGCCGGGTGATCGCGATGTCGGCGGCATGTTCCCCGAACAGCGATTGCAGGTGCGCCTCGGTGCCCCAGAGCGAAGGCGGTTGCACGCCGGCCGGTGGCGGCAGGTGGCGTCCCAGTGTCTTGAACATCTGGCCGATGAAGCCTTCGGGCGTCCAGTTGGCCAGGCCGATCCGTCCCCCCGGACGGCATACCCGCGCCAGTTCGGCCGCCGCCTGCGCCTGGTCGGGCGCGAACATCACGCCGAAGGTCGACAGCACCGCGTCGAAGCTCTCGTCCGCGAAGGGTAGTTCCTCGGCATCGGCGACCTGGAAGATCACCGGGAGGTGTTCCGCCCGCGTCCGTTCCTCGGCGCGTTCGAGCAGGGCGGCCACGTAGTCGGTCGAGGTCACCCGGCATCCCCGACGCGCGGCGGCGAGTGTGGCATTGCCGTTGCCGGCGGCCACGTCGAGCACTCGTTCATCGCAACGCAGGTCGCACGCCTCGGCCAGCAGTTCCCCGACGAGCTGCAGGGTGGTGCCGATCACGGCATAGTCCCCGCTCGCCCAGGCGGCCATCTGGCGGCTTTTCAGTGCGTTGAAATCGACGGCAGTGTTCATGGTTTCAGGCTCCATGTGTACCGGCAAGCATGCCGGAATGATGATGGCGACCTGTTGCGCGGAATGCCGGCCGTCAGGCCCCGCGCCCGGCGCCTTGGGTTTATGGGCCCGTGACGAAGGCGTCGCGGGCCGCGAGATTGTTGCGTTCGGCCGCGGCGGGCGTCCTGCCTGAGCGTCGGCCATCCTTGCCCGATCGTCCGGGTTTGCCGCCTGACGAACGTCCATTCATCAGGCCGGGCGGTTGCGCATGGCTGTGGCACTGGGCGTGTCGTGTCGACGTGCCACACTTTGCAGATACCCGGCCGACGCGGAGACCAGCCATGGCGAGCGAGGACATTGCGGCAGCATTGCAGCGAGCGGAGTCGGTCTTGCGGCGGCGCCCCGAGGCGGGCCTGCACGACGATGCCCCGGCCACGGCGAGCTGGAGCGGCGGCACGCGGGTGGTCGCCAGTCATGCGAACGGTTCGCGGGTCCTGACCGACCTGCCGACCGAACTGGGTGGCAGCGGCGATCAGGTTACGCCGGGCTGGCTGCTGCGGGCCGGACTTGCCGCGTGTGCCACCACGCGGACCGCCATGGCCGCGGCCTGTGCGGGGATCGAGCTGCAATCGCTCGAGGTGGTGGCCAGCAGCCGCTCGGACATGTGCGGCCTGCTGGGACTTGCGGCCGCCGATGGCGCGACGGTGACCGCCGGGCCGCAGGAGGTGCACCTGCTGGTGAGGATCGCCGCGCCCGGGGTTCCGGCCGAGTGCTTGCGCGCGCTGGTCGAGGAGAGCCAGCGCCTGTCGCCGGTTTCCTGTGCGTTGCAGGAGGCGGTGCCGATCGTTCTGCGCGTCGAGGTCGTCGGTAGCTGATGGATGCCTTGTCGGAAACCCTGCGGGTCGTGCGCCTGGTCGGGGCCATCTTCATCAATGCCCGGTTCACCGCGCCCTGGTGCTATCAATCGCCCCGCGCCGACTCGGTGGCGTCGCTGCTGGAGCCTGGCGCTGAGCGCGTGGTGATCTTCCACCTGATCACCGAAGGCGAGTGCTACGTCGAGCTCGGCAAGGAGCCGTCGGTGCATCTGGTCGCCGGCGACGCCATCATTTTCCCGCTGGGCGACGCGCATCGCATGGCCTCCCAGCCGGGGCTCCCGCCTGCTTCCGGCGCGCGCCTGGACGCCGTGCTGTTGCGCCGGCCGCGCCAGCTCGCCTATGGCGGTGGTGGGCCGACCACGCGCCTGGTGTGCGGCTACCTGGCCTGCGATGCCCGGCTCGCGAAGATGCTGCTGGCCGGGTTGCCGCCGCTGGTGAGGGTCAATGTGCGCGGATCGAGTGCCGGCATCTGGCTGGAGGCGTCGGTGCGCTATGCGCTGGCCGAGGCGCGCTCGCCCCGTCCGGGCGGCGCCGGGGTGCTGGCGAAGCTCGCCGAGGTGTTGTTCATCGAGGTGCTGCGCCTGTACATGAACGAGCAGGGCGAGGGGCGCACCGGCTGGCTGGCGGGGGTGGGCGACCGGATCGTCGGCGCAGCGCTGAACGCGCTGCACAAGGACCCTTCCCACGCCTGGACGCTGGACGAGCTGGCGCGCACCTCGGGTACTTCGCGCTCGGTGCTGGCCGAGCGCTTCCAGAACCTGGTGGGAAGCTCACCCATGCAGTACCTGACACAGTGGCGCATGATGCTGGCCGCCAATCTCCTCTGCCACAGCAACGCCCCGCTGGCGCGCATCGCCGAGGATGTGGGCTACCAGACCGACACGGCGTTCAGCAGGGCCTTCCGTCGCGAATACGGGCTGCCGCCGGCGGCCTGGCGGCGCACCCAGGCCCTGAGGGCGGCCGTCACTTGAGCCAGCCCTCGGCCTTGGCCCGCGCCAGGGCCTGGGTGCGGCGCTCCACGCCGAGCTTGATGTTGATCCGCCGCGCGTGGGTTTTCACCGTGTGCAGGGAGATGTGCAGTTCCTCGGCGATCTGCAGGTTGGAGCAGCCCTGGGCGATCAGTTCCAGCACGGCCTGCTCGCGCTGGCTGAGCGGTGACTCCTGCACCGGGGCGGCCGGCTCCTCGGGTTGCAGGAGCTGGCGCCAGTGCGGCTTGGCCAGTTGCGGCGAGCAGGCCTGCAGCCAGTCGGACTGGCGGCGGTTCAGGGCCTGCAAGGGTTGCAGCAGGTTGAGGTCGCGGCATTCGGCCACGGCCTGCTGCAGGTGGGTGGCGGCGGCATCCGGCTGGCGGCCGAGGTACAGGGCTTCGGCCAGGGCCAGGCGGCATTCGCAGGCCAGGCTGCGCTGGCCGGCCCGGCCGCAGTCTTCCAGCAGCGCCTGCAATTCGTCGATGGCGGCGAGGGGCTGGCCGAGTCGCAGGCTGGCCTGGGCGTGCAGCAGGCGCGCGCGCGGCAGCAGTTCGTAGAAGCCGGCGGGGGCCAGCAACGGGTTGGCCTGCAGGCGCTGGAGCACCGCCTGGCTCACTTCGAGGGCCCTGCGTGGTTCGCCCTGGTGCAGCCAGAGCCGGCCCTGGGCCAGTTGCAGCACTTCGCGGTAGCGCACTTCGGGCACCTGCAGCCGGTGCATCTGCCGTTCGGCCTGTTGCAGCAGGCGCCGGGCATGCTCGAAGTCGGCGTGTTCGCTGGCCAGGTCGATCAGTTCCTGGTAGCCGAACAGCAGGTAGGCGTCTTCGTAGCGCTCGGCTTTTTCCAGCCCGCCGTGCAGGGCCACGTCGGCCTGCCCGTCGATGCCCTGGGCCGCCAGCAGGCTGCCGCGCAGCAGGGTCAGGCGGGCGGTCATCGGGCCTTCCATGCCGGCGTTGCGCAGGTCCTGCAGCATCTGTTCGGCCTGCTCGCGGGCGCGGTTGTGTTCGCCGCGCAGGGCCAGCAGGTGGACGGCCTCGGTGGTGATCAAGGCTTCGAAGCGCAGGTTGCCGTGCTGCCGGGCCAGCCTCAGGCCATCCAGGATGCAGCGTTCGGCGGCTTCCAGGTCGTGCTCGACCATGGCCTGCTGGGCCAGGGCCTGGTTGCACAGGATGCGTTGCGACCAGGCCGCTTCGCACAGTTCGGACATGGCCTCCAGGCAGTGCTGGCGCGCGCTGGCCAGGCCCTGCTGGCGCTCCAGGACGCCGATCACGGCCTGGTACTGGCCGAGCAGCCGCTTCTGGCGGGAGGCGCAGGGCTGCGGCAGGAAGCGCGACATCCCGTCGATGCAGGCCGGCACTTCGTCGAGCCGCGCGCAGATGATCAGCGCCCAGGCTTGCAGGATGATCAGCCGTGGCGTGCTGGTGAACAGGCTGGCCGGCAGTTCGTCGCGCCATTGCAGGAATTGCGTGGCGCTGTGGCCGATCATCATCTGATCCTCGCCGCAGCGTTGCAGGTGGCGGGCCGCCACTTCCGGCTGTCCGGCCCACAGGGCGTGTTCCGCCGCCTCGCGCCCGCCGCCGTGCTCCGCGAACCACTGGCAGGCGCGCGCATGGGCCTGCAGGGGCGGCTTGTAGCCAGGGCGGCGCTTGAGCGCGGTGGCCAATGGGTAGGCCAGGCGGAACCATTCGTCGCCACTGCCCAGGCCGCGCAGGAGCTGGCGTTGCTGCAAGGCCAGCAGGGTCTCGGCGCCGTTTTCGTCCAGCACCTGCTCGCATAGCTCCGCATTGAAGCGCGGCATGTGGGCGAGGATGCCGAGCGCGTTCAGCAGCGGCTCGGGCAGGCCGGACAGCACTTCGCGCTGGATGTAGTCGCGCAGCAGTGGCGAGCCGGAGGCCAGGCGTTGCGACAGGTATTGCGTGTCGCTGTCGAGCAGCAGGCAGATGCCGGCCAGCCAGCCTTCGTTCTGCCGCTGCAGTTGTTCCCGCAGCGTTTCGGGCAGCTCCAGCCCGCGCTGCTGCAACAGTTGCAGCAGCTCCGCGTCGTCCAGGGCCAGTGCCGAGGCGTCCAGCTCCAGCAGGTCGCCTTGCAGCAGCAGGCGCGGCAGGTTCCAGTCCGGGCGCTGCCGCGCGCCGACCCACCAGCGCAGGTGGTGGGGCGAGTGGTCCAGCAGGTGTTCGAGGCAGGCGTCCAGCTCGCTGCTGGCCTGGGGCGGGTAGTCGTCGATGAAGATCCACAGGGGGTGTTCGACGCGGGAGAGCAACTGGCCCATCTCCGCCTGCGTCGTGCCTTCGCCGGGCGCCAGTTGCAGGGCGGTGGCCAGCCGGGTGAGCAGTTCGGCCGGCGCCAGCGGCTGGCCGCGCAGGTCGAGCCATGCCACCCGGGTGCCTGGGGCGGCCTGGCGCGCGCATTCGTTGAGCAGCACGCTCTTGCCGCAACCGGCCGGCGCGCTGAGCAGCGTCAGCCGGCAATCGCTGGCCAGCAGTCGCTGGGCCAGGCGTGGGCGGGCGATATGCGCGGCCGGCAGGCGTGGCAGCCCGGGGGCCGGCTGGCGGGGGATGGCGTTCGAATGCAGAACGCGAACCTTGTTGCTCATGATCTTGACTCCGCGTGGATGCTGTCTCGGACCTGCCATGCGTTGGCGCTCAGAGGATGAGTGGCGGCAGGCGCGATGCCCAGGGGCGGGCGCGTTCCAGTTCGGCGGCCAGCCGGAACAGGCTGGCCTCGTCGCCGAGGCGTGCGGCGAACTGCACGCCGATCGGCAGTCCGGTTGCGTTCCAGTGCAGCGGCACGTTCATCGCCGGCTGGCCGGTGGCGTTGAACACGGCGGTGAAGGCCGCATAGGGGCCGGAGCGGGCGAAATAGTCTTCGAGGGGTTCCCCGGCCTGGTAGGCGATCTCGCCGATGGCCATCGGCGGTTGGGCCATGGTCGGGCTGAGCAGCAGGTCGTGGTCGTCGTGGAGCGCGGCGATCTCCCGGGACATGCGCTGCAGCGTGCGCTGGGCGAGGACGAAGTCGGTTCCCGATACCTGGCCGGCGAGGGATACCACCGCGCGGGTCAGGGGTTCGATGTCGCCTTCGCCGGCCGGGCGGCCGACCATGCCTTCCAGGCTTTTCAGGTGCAGTGCGGCGGAGACCACGAACAGCCTGAAGAAGGCTTCGGCGACGGCCGGCATGTCGCTGACGCGCGGGGCGATGTCGCGGACCTCGTGGCCCAGTTCGCGGCACAGCACGGCGGCGGATTCGACGGCGGCCAGGCAGTCGGCATGCACGGGCTGGCCGCCGAACGGCGCGCGCATCACGCCGATGCGCAGCCGGCTGTGCTGTGCGTCGAGTTCATCGAGGTAGGGGCGCGACTTGAACGGGGCGACGTAGGGCGCGCCGAAGTCGGGCGCCGAGGTGGCGTCGAGCAGCGCCGCGCTGTCGCGTACCGAGATCGAGCAGCAGTGTTCGCCGGGCAGCCCGCCGGTGCCTTCGCCGACCTTGGGGCCGGAAGGGTTGCGGCCACGGCTCGGCTTGAGGCCGAACACGCCGCAGGCCGAGGCGGGGATGCGGATCGAGCCGCCGATGTCGGTGGCGTGGGCCAGGGGCACCAGCCGCGCGGCCACGGCGGCGGCCGCTCCACCGCTGGAGCCGCCGGACGAGTGGTCCAGGCTCCAGGGGTTGCGGCAGGGGCCGAACAGCGCGGGTTCGGTGGTCGGCGTGATGCCGAACTCGGGGGTGTTGCTGCGGCCGACGATCACCAGGCCGGCGGCCTTGTAGCGGCGCACCAGTTCGGTGTCGTGGTCGGCGAGGTTGTCGGCTCCCAGGCGGCAGGCGTAGGTCAGCGGCGCGCCCCGTTCGGCGCCGCTGGAGAGGTCCTTGAGCAGGAACGGCACACCGCGGAACGGCCCCTCGGGCAGCGCTCCCCGCGCCCGTTCGCGGGCCTGCTCGAACTGGCGCGAGACCACGGCGTTGATCCGTGGGTCGAAGCGTTCGATGCGGGCGATCGCCGCGTCGACCAGCTCCAGCGGAGTGATTTCCCGACGCTCGACCAGGCGGGCCTGGGCGGTGGCGTCGAGATGGGCTAGTTCGTCATGCATGCTGCGTCTCCACTGGAGGGTCGATGGCTCCGACCACTTCTTATTTAGTTCAGCATCATTGCGCCGGGTGGGCTTTCAGATTTTTCCTTGCTGGCTCGGCGCGAAAAGGCTCCACACGCGATGTCGGCGGAACGCCCGGGGCACATGGCCCCGGAGCGGTCACAGGGCTTGCTTGGTGCCGCTGGCTGGCTCTTGCTCGAGGCTCGCCTTGCCGGTTGTCGCCGGTGCCGGCTTGGCCTTCGCCTTGGGCGCGGCCTTGGCCGGGCGGCTGGCCTTGGGCAGGGGCGTGGCCTTGACCAGGGGGCTGGCCTTGGGGCGGGGAGCGGCCTTGGCTTTGGCCTTGGCCGGCTCGCTGGGGGCCTCTGCCTGGGCGTTGGCCAGTTCGAGCAGCAGGCGGTGTTCGGCCAGCAGGTGGTCGCCCAGTTCGTTGAGGTCCGGCAGCGCCCGCCGGCAGGCGATCAGGCCGTAGTCCAGGCGCCCGTTGTAGCTGGCCACCGTGACGTTGAGCGCCATGCCGTGGCAGGGAATGGACACCGGGTAGTAGCTGACCACCTTGGCGCCGGCGAAGTAGATCTGCGCGGGGATGCCGGCCACGTTGGAGATCACCAGGTTGGACGGCGGCGGCAGCCAGTCGGCCATGCGCGAGCGGCCGTACATGGAGGCCAGGCCGGAGATCAGCCAGGGCGCGGCGAAGATCGGGAAGTCGTTGGGGATGATCGACTTGAAGTTGTTCAGCGACGCCTTGCGCTGGGTCGCCGCGCTGCTGATCCGGCGCAGGCGTTTCAGTGGGTCGGCCTCGCTGGTGACCAGGTCCATGACCAGCATGCTCACCTGGTTGTTGGCGGTGTCGTCGCCCAGTTCGCGCAGGCTCACCGGCACCGCCGCGCTCATCGAGCGGCCCGGCAGTTCCTCGCTGTCCTTCAGGTAGCGGCGCAGGGCGCCGGAGACCGTGGCCATCACCACGTCGTTGAAGGATACCTCGAGGGCCTTGGCGATCCGCTTGATATCCGCCATCGGCACGGTGCGTCCGGCGAAGCTGCGCTGGTTGGTGATGCTGACGTTGAGCGGGGTGCGCGGCGCCACCAGCCCGCTCGGCTTGAGCAGGAACCAGTTGCGCTTGCCGTCCTCGCCCTTGGCCGGCAGCAGGTGCCTGGCCGCGCGCAGCATGTCGGGCACCATCTTGGCCAGCTTGATGTACTGGCGCCCGGTGTTGAGCACCGCCGCGCCGGCCAGTTCGGCCACGCCCAACTGGTACTGGTTGCGCCGCAGCTTGGGTCGTGGCGGCTTGACCTTGCGTCCGCTGGGCACGCCGTCGAAGATCGCGCGACCCATCTCGATGCCCGCCTGGCCGTCCATGCCGGCGTGGTGCAGCTTGACGAAGAAGGCCACCTCGCGCTCGTTGCGCAGCCCGTCGATGACGTACAGCTCCCACAGCGGCCGGCTGCGATCGAGCAGGCTGGAGTGCAGGCGCGCCACGGTCTGTTCCAGTTGCCGGTTGCTGCCGGGCTTGGGCAGGGTGACGTGGCGGATGTGGTGTTCGAGGTCGATGTCTTCGTCTTCCACCCAGACAGGGTCGGACAGGTCGAAGGGCATGTTGGCCAGCTTGCGTGTGAACACGCTGGCCAGGTGCATGCGTTCGCCGATGAAGGCCTTGACGTCTTCGTAGAAGTCGCCGGCGTAGCCCTCGGGCAGTTCCAGTACGTGGAAAGAGCCTACGTGCAAGGGCATTTCGGCCGACTCGCAGTGCAGGAACATCGCGTCCATTCCGTTCAGGTGGTTCATGGTGCCTCCGGATGCAGACGGGCCGGTTCAGCGCGTGGGGGCGCGGAACGGGTACAGGAGCCGATTCAGGCCGCGCGGACGGAACTGCGTCCAGGCGTCTTCGGGTTGTGCCAGGCGGTCGCCGAGGGCGTACCAGACCAGCGGGTTGACGCCGAGGCCCATGTGGCTGGCGCAGTTGATCTCGATGTTGTCGGTCTGCGGACCGCTGTGTTCGACGCTGCCGCCCCAGCCGACCACGCCGTCGGCGCGGCTGTAGACCGAGGTGGTCGGCACCGGTGGCGGCTCCTCGTGGCGCACGAATTTCTCTTCCACGTGCCGGCGGCTGGCCAGGCGGTAGATTTCCCAGGCGTTGGTGCTGGTTTCCGGGGCGCCGTACAGCGGGCTGCCGAGGGTGATCACCTGGCGTACCCGGTCGGGCTCGGCGCGGGCGAGTTCCCGTGCGTAGAGGCCGCCCAGGCTCCAGCCGATGATGCTGACCTTGCGCCCGGAGCTTTCGTGCAGTTCGCGCAGGCTGGCGAGCAGTTTCTCCGCCACGCCCGGCAGCGGGCCACGGTTGATTCCCAGCTTCCAGCCGTGGGTCTGGTAGCCGCGGTTACGCAGGAAGCGTCGCAGCGGCACGGTGGAGCTGTCGCCGGCCAGCAGTCCGGGCAGTACCAGGACCGCATGCCCGTCGCCACGCGGGACGTTGCGCAGCAGCCAGGGCAGGGCCAGGGGCGTGGCCGCCCATTCCAGCGTGGCGCGGCTCTCCAGGGCGAGCAGCAGTGGCGAGGGGCGGCGTTCGTCCGGCCTGCAGCGGAACGGAGCGACCAGTGATGCGAGCATTGCGGTAGCCATGTTTGGCTCCTTGTCCTTGAGGGGCGATCAGGCCGGCGTATTGCTGCGCCGACCTTCCACTTCTTCCTTGAGCATCTGCTTGGACAGCTTGCCCACCGGTGTCTTGGGCAACTCGGAGCGGAACTCCAGGGCTTGAACCATCTCGTGCTTGCCCAGGCGGTCCTTGAGGAACGCCTTGAGCTCGTCGAGGGTGAAGGGCGCGTGGCCAGAGCGCAGCTTGATGTAGGCCTTGGGCGACTGGCCGCGGTATTCGTCGGGAATGCCGAGCACCATCACTTCTTCCACCGCCGGATGGGCGTAGATCGCTTCCTCGATCACCCGCGGATAGACGTTGAAGCCGCCGCACAGGAGCATGTCCTTGGTGCGGTCGACGATGTAGATGAAGCCGTCCTCGTCCATGTAGCCGACGTCGCCGGTACGGAAGAAGCCGTCCTCGGTGAAGCTCTCGCGGGTGGCGGCGGGGTTGTTCCAGTAGCCGCACATGATGTTCGGCCCGCTGATGACGATCTCGCCGTTCTCCCCCAGGGGCACGCTGCGCGCCGGGTCCTCGGTGTCGAGGAGCTTGATGGTCACGCCGATCTGCGGGATGCCGCAGGAGCCGGCCTTGTAGTTGCCCGCCGGGGTGAAGGTGCCGCCGGTGCAGGTCTCGGTCATGCCCCAGCCTTCGGTGAGCTGGCAACCGGTCAGCGCCCGGAATTGCTGCATCAGTTCCACCGGCAGCGGCGCGCCGCCGGAGGCGCAGACCTTCAGCGAGTGCAGGTCGTAGTCCCGCACCTGGGGATGGCTGATCAGGGCGGTGAACATGGTCGGCACGCCGGGGAAGCAGCTCACCCGGTGCTCATGGATCTCGCGCATCACGGTGCCGGCGTCGAAGCGGGTGTGCAGGCGCATCTCGGCGCCGGCGGCGATCGGGAACAGCAGGCAGCAGACCATGGCGTAGACGTGGAACAACGGCAGTACCACCAGGATGCTTTCGCGGCCCTCGTGCATGAGCTTGTCGTTGTCGATGTTGGTCATCACCACCTGCGCCGCGGCCGAGCTCAGGTTGGCATGGGTCAGCATGGCGCCCTTGGGCAGGCCGGTGGTGCCGCCGGTGTATTGCAGCACGGCCAGGGTCGTCGTCGGGTCTTCCAGCGGGTAGGGCTGGTACTGGCCGTCGTTGTCCAGCAGTTGGGCGAAGGACTGGCAGCGGTCGCCGTACGCCACGTTGCTGACCTGGCCTTCCTGCAGCAACTGCGCCTGGATCTGCTCGGGCAGGCCGCCGAACTCGCCAAGCGAGCCGACCACCAGGGTGCGCAGGCGGGTGTTGGAGAGCATCGAGGCCATGGTCGGGTAGAGCGTGGCCAGGTCGAGGGTGATGAGGATGTCGGTCTGGCTGTCCTCGATCTTGTGGGCGAGGACCTTGCCGGCATCCAGCGGCGAATAGTTCACCACCGTGCCACCTGCACGGAGGATGGCGAAGAAGCTGATGACGTACTGCGGAACGTTGGGCAGGAACAGGCCGACGTGCACGCCCGGCTTGACGCCGAGGCGTTGCAGGCCGGCGGCGGCGCGGTCGATCAGCGCGGAGAGTTCGCGGTAGTTGAGCTTGTTGCCCATGAAGTCGATGGCCGGCCGTTCGGGCCAGCGCTGCACGGCGCTGTCCAGCATGTGCAGCACGCCGGAGAGGGGCAGTTCGGCGTCCCAGCGCACGCCTGCAGGGTACGAGCGAGTCCACGGAGTATTCATGTCTATAGGCTCCTTCTTATTTTTGGTCGCGCATCTTCTTCTCCAACGCGCGGCGAATCTGTCAGAAATTTGCAGCCCGGCGGCGCCGGGTCATGCCATGGAGAGTCCGGCCACGGCCTGCCTGGCCGCTTCCAGCCCCTGCTCGACGATGCGGGTCTTCCACGCGTCGTTGTCGACGTAGAAGGCGTCGCGCACACGCTTCCGGATAGCCGTGCGGGTCGCCTCGTCGGTGTCGGGATGGGCTTGCAGCCATTGGTCCGCGCGCAGTGCCATGCAGCTTTCTTCCGAGGGGACGGTGCCGTACTCGAGCCAGATGCCGGTGAACTCGGCCTGCGGGCATTCATCCCGCGCCGCGCCGAGCATCACGCCGGTCAGGTAGGCGGACGACGAGCTGCCGTCGTGCATCGAGGTCACGCAATCGCCCCACCAGGACCTGGCGCGCGCCAGGGCGGCCTGGTCGTCCGGGCCGGCGAAAATCCGCTCGCCATGGCCGCAGGGGCCCAGGGCGGTGTGCAGGTCGATCCAGCCCAGGCGGGCGCACTGCCGGCCATGCTCGGCCAGGATCCGGCGCATGCCGTGGTTGCTCCAGGTCGGCCGGTCGCCGCCATAGAACAGGCCGTGCGGGTGGTTGTACTGGCCGCCGGAGATGGCCGCCTGGATCGCCGGCATGCCGTGCTCGGCGGCATAGGCCCAGAGCGCGGCATCGGCCTCCGGCGCGGGCCAGCGGTCGGGCACGATGGCGTCGGCGAGCGCGTCGTAACCCGGGTTGGCGGGCAGTTCGCGCGGGGCGTGGAAGTCGAGGAAGTTGCGGTTGAGGTCTACGTTGTCCTCGGTCCAGCGCCGCCACCAGGAAAAGCCCCAGGGGTTCACGCCATGCACGTAGAGCACGGCGACACCCGCCGCCTGGGCCTGCTGGTGGAAATCCGGATCGGCCAGCAGCGCGTTCTGCACCCCCGAGCCACAGAAGCCTTCCACCCCGTGGCAGGCACTGCTGAGCAGCAGCAGCGCCTTGGCGTCGGCCGCGCCGAAGCGCGCCACGTCGATGGCCAGGGTTTCGCCATCGCGGCCGCGTAGCGGGTGCACATGGCTCTGCACTGCCAGGCCCCGGGCATCGGCGGCGCTGAGGAACTTGTCGCGGGCCTCGGCATAGGACTGGGAGAAGAAATGACTGTCACTCATGGCGATTCTCGGTCAGGGGAGCGGACGATGGGGCGTGCGCTCTGGCTCGGGTGGCCGCCATCCGCCACCGGCAGCGTGCCGGTGGTGTGGCGGGGCATCGCCTGCCAGGGCGTTTCGGGCATGGCAGGCGATAGCGGGTTATCGCTGGCTGGCGTCGGGGGGAGTCGAAAGGGCCTTGCGCATGCCCAGCGCCATGGCGACGGCGGCGAGCACGAACATCGCGCAGAGGATGTAGATGGCGCCGCTCAGGCTGCCGGTCTGCGTCTTGATCAGGCCGACCACCGCCGGGCTGATGCCGGCGATGCTGGCCAGGGTATTGATGAAGGCGATGCCCACCGCGGCGTGTTCCTTGGCCAGGTAGCGGGTGACCATGGACCAGAACACCGGGGTCGCCGCCACCAGGCCGCAGCCGCCCACGGTGATGCCGACGATGGTCCACGGCAGGCTGCCGGCGCTGATGGCCCAGCTCAGGCCCAGGAAGCCGGCGGCGGCGAGCATGAAGGCGAAGCTCCAGTGCAGGCGCTGCTCGTTATGGCGGTCCGAGCGGCGGCCGTACCAGATCATGGCGAACAGCCCGAAGAAGTTGGGGATGACCGCGTAGATGCCGACCATCTGCAGGTTGGAGATACCCAGTTCCTTGATGATGGTCGGGGTCCAGAAGGCCAGGAAGTAACCCGCGCAGCCGGCGACGAAGGCGCCGAACGCCAGCAGGTAGACCAGCGGGTTGCGGAACACACAGCTCAGGGCGCCCTTCGTCTCGCTGTGTTCGCCGGTGATGGGGTCCGGGCGCAGGGCCTGCTGTACCCGTTCGCGTTCTTCCGGTGTCAGCCACTTGGCATCCTTCGGGCCGTTGGGCAGCAGGAAGAACACCAGCAGGCCCAGCAATATGGTGGGCGAGCCCTCGATCAGGAACATCCACTGCCAGCCTTCCCAGCCGTACAGGCCGTGCATGTTCTGCAGGATCCAGCCGGACACCGGGCTGGTGACGAAGGCCGCCGCCACCTGGGCGGTGCAGAACAGCCCGAGCACCTGGCCGCGACGCTCCGGCGGATACCAGAAGGTGAGGTAGAGCACCACGCCGGGGAAGAAGCCCGCTTCGAACACGCCGAGCAGGAAGCGCACGATGTAGAACTGCGTCGGGGTCTCGACGAACATGGTGGCGGTGGAGGCCAGGCCCCACAGCACCATGATGCGCATGAGGGTGATCCGGGCGCCGAGGCGTTGCAGCAGCATGTTGCTCGGCACTTCGAACAGCACGTAGCCGACGAAGAATACGGTGGCGCCGAGGCCATAGACGGCATCGCTGAAGTCCAGCGAGGTCTTCATCTGCAACTGGGCGAAGCCGATGTTGGCGCGGTCGATGAAGTTCATCAGGTAGCAGATGAACAGGAAGGGGATCAGCCGCAGGGTGATCTTGCGGTAGACGGCGCCCATGTCGGAAGGCGCGGCCTGCTCGGCAACGGGAATGGCAATGGAGGGCATGGAGAGACTCCTGGGCAAGGCGATAGGAAGCCGTGGCAGTCAGGGCGTGGTTGCCGGGTGGATCACCGGGGAGCGAACGTGCGACGTGTGGACGGGCATGTGCCGGGGATGGAGCGGAACCACGGAATGAGCACCTTGAAGGCCTCCTTTTGTTGTCTTTATGCGGACATGGTGGAGGTCTTTCCCGACCGGGACTGTCAGGAATTTGCAGTCTCGGAGGCCGCTGGTCCGTGTGAGTCGGGAGGCGCGTTGCGGGCGCTTTTGCAGGGTGCGCCGCGTGCACCTCAAGGGTTTCCCACGCGGAAATATCCGGCAGGCCTGTAGCCCGGATGCAATCCGGGAGGTGGGAGTTGCCGGTTTCCCCGGATTGCATCCGGGCTACGCGCTGTGGCGCGAGTCACCCCTCTCCCGTTTACGGGAGAGGGGTGGGGGGAGAGGGTGGATCAGGTCTCGAAGTAGAAGCTGTGGAAGCGTTCCACCAGTTGCAGGTTGACCTGCGCCGCCTGCTGGTGGATGGGGTGCGGGCCGTAGTCGCGGGCCGCCTGCAGGGAGTCGAAGGTGACGATGGTGCCGAAGTCGAAGGTGTCGTCGGCCGGGCTGACCCGGTCGAGTTCCGCGCGCGGCCCGAAACGCACCTCGCGCACGCCGGGGATGTCGCGCAGGCTTTCGCAGGCCCGGGTCAGCCTGGCGATGTGTTCTTCGTTGGTCGGCTCCTTTAGCCAGACGATGATGACGCTGTGAACGCTCATGCGGATTCTTCCTTCTTCGCTGGGTTGACGCAGTTGCGCAGCGGTTCGCCGTGGATGGCGTCGAGCAGGTTGTCGAACGCCTCCAGGGTCATGCGCAGGTGGGTCTCGCGGGTGGAGGCGCCGCTGTGGGGCGTGAGCACCACGTTGGGCAGTTTCAGCAGTTCGGGGTGCACCTCGGGCTCGCCCTCGGTGACGTCCAGCCCGGCTGCGGCGATCCGGCCCTGGCGCAGGGCCTCGGCCAGGGCCGCGTCGTCCACCACGCCGCCGCGCGAGGTGTTCACCAGCACGGCGGAGGGTTTCATGCGCGCCAGTTGTGGTGCGCCGATCAGGTGGTGGGTGGCCGACCCGTAGGGCACCTGCACCATCACCGCGTCGCTCTGCTCCAGCAGGGTGTCGAGGTTGAGGTAGCGCACGCCGAGGCGCTCTTCTTCTTCAGGGCTCAGCCGGCGCCGGTTGTGGTAGGCGACGTCCATGTCGAAGCCCCGTGCGCGTTTGGCCAGCTCCATGCCGATGCGGCCCAGGCCGATGATGCCCATGCGCTTGTGGTGTACATCCATGCCGAAGAGCGGCGCCGCCTCCTTGTTCCAGCGACCGGCGCGCACGAAGGCGTCGGCCTCGACGACACGCCGCGCCGCCGACAACAGCAGCGCGAAGGCCATGTCGGCGGTGGAGGCCACCACCGCGCCGGGCGTGTTGCAGACCCGCACGTTCCAGGCGGTGCAGGCGTCGACGTCGATGTGGTCGAAGCCGGCGCTGACGGTGCTGACCATCTTCAGCCGCGGGCAGGCGTCCAGCAGGGCGCGGTCGACCCGGTCGCCGGGAATGACCAGGGCATAGTCGGCCTCGCGCATCAGGCTGACGAGGTCGGGCGGCGCGTCGGACTCGGGCATGCGGATGTCCGCGTGCTCGCGCAGGCGCTCCAGCAGGATCTCGGGCACCCGGCGCGAGAGGGCGATGCAGGCCTTGTAGGGCATCGGTGGATTCCTCAGTTGCGGTAGCTGGTGTCGAGTCGGTCCAGCTTGCGCAGCAGCGCCGGCCAGACGAATTCGCCGCCGAGCCCGCTGGTCTGCTTGCTGGCGACCTCGGCCACGCCTTCGATGATCTGCGGGTCGACTTCGATCAACTCGCCGCCGGCCTGGGCCGAGAGCTGGATCTGGCAGGTGCTCTCGAAGGTGTACATGTTGAGGAAGGCGTCGGCCACGGTCCGGCCCACGGTGAGCAGGCCGTGGTTGCGCAGCATGAAGAACAGCTTGTCGCCGAGGTCGGCCTGCAGGCGCGGCTTCTCGTCCTCGCGCAGGGCCACGCCCTCGTAGTCGTGGTAGCCCAGGGAGGAAAGCACGAAGGTGGACTGCTGGCTGATCGGCAGGATGCCGCACTTCTGCGCGCTCACCGCCACGCCGGCGCGGGTGTGGGTGTGCAGCACGCACTGGATGTCATGGCGCGCGTCGTGGATGGCGCTGTGGATGGTGTAGCCGGCGCGGTTCACGTGGTAGGGCGTGTCGAGGATCTTGTTGCCGTCCTGGTCGATCTTGATCAGGTTGGAGGCGGTGATCTCGTCGAACATCAGTCCGTAGGGGTTGATCAGGAAGTGGTGCTCGGGGCCGGGCACGCGGGCGCTGATGTGGGTGAAGACCATGTCGGTCCAGCCGTACAGGGCGACCAGGCGGTAGCAGGCGGCGAGGTCGACGCGCAGTTGCCATTCTTCGGCGCAAACCTGGTCCTTGACGCTGGGGATGCTGTGCAGGGTAGTCATCGTTGGGCTCTTCTTGTCATGTGAATGGAGGGGACGGGTACGCCGTCAGCGCGCGCCGACCTGTTCGTCTTCGAGGTAGACCGAGCGCCTGGGTTGTGCCATCAGGCGGCGCAGCATGGGTTCGAAGGTTTCGATCGGCAGGATCTCGCCGTTCGGGTCGAAGGCCGGGTTGTCGTATTTCTCGACGAATTCGGCGGCGCGCTCGTAGTAGGGGTGCCCCTTGAACTTGTCGCGCTTGTTGCGATCCAGGCCCACGTGGTGGAAGAAGTTGTGACCCTGGAACACCGTGTGGTTCTCGATCATCCACAGGTTGGCTTCGGACACGAATGGCTTGAGGATGGCGACGGCGATGTCGGCGTGGTTGTAGCAGCCGAGGCTGTCGCCGATGTCGTGCAGCAGGGCGCAGACCACGTATTCCTCGTCGCGGCCGTCGCGCAGCGCCAGGGTGGCGGTCTGCAGGCAATGGTCGTAGCGGTCGATGGGCCAGCCGCCGAAGTCGCCTTGCAGCAGCTTCAGGTGGGCCAGTACCCGGTCCGGCAGGGATTGGGCGTAGGCCATGGCTTCGGGAACGATGATGTCGAAGTCTTCCTTGGTGCTGTCTTCCATGCGGGTGAAGGTGGCGCGGGCGTGCATGGTGGTCTCCGGGCGATTTGTTGTTGTAGTGGAGGGGAGGTGCGCACGGTATCGATCGGCTTGTGCGGTCTCCACGATCGCCGGAGAATGGTGCGGCGAGAGGTCGCAGAAGACTGTCGGGAATTTGCACTACGGAGATGCGGGTGAATCAGGTATGACTTCCCCTTCGGTGCTGTCGGAAAACCACCATCGTGCGTTGCTGGCCAACCCCGAGTTCGCCGCTCTGTCGGACGTCGTCCGCAACGACGTGCTGATCCATGGACGACAGCGCCGCCTGGCGGCGGGGCAGACCCTGTTCCGCCGGGGCGACAAGCCCGACGGGCTGTACATCGTGCTGGAGGGGTCGCTGCGCGTGAGCGGCACCTCCCGCGATGGGCTGGAGGCGGTGCTGAACTTCTACGAGCCGGGCTGCTGGATCGGTGCGGTATCGGCCCTCGATGGCCTGCCGCGCGCCCACGACGCCCAGGCGGTCACAGCCTCCCTGGTGTTGCAGATCACCCCGGCGGACCTCGAAACCCTGATCGCCCGCCATCCGCCTTTCTGTCGGTTTCTGCTGCACCTGCAGAGCTCGCAGATGCGCGCGCTGCTGGTCGGCTTCGAGGCCTTTTCCACCCAGTCGCTGGAGCAGCGCTTCGCCAGCCGCCTGATGGCGCTGGCCTCGGCCTTCGGCTCGCCGATGCCCCAGGGCGGGCTCAATATCGAGCTGCGCCTGTCCCAGGAGACCCTGGCACAGCTCCTTGGTACCACCCGCCAGCGGATCAACCAGTTGCTCAAGAAGTGGGAGCAGGAAGGCCTGATCGAGCAGAGGTACGGACGCATCGTGGTGCTCGACCAGGACCGGTTGGAGGAGTTGGCCCAGGAGTGAGAGGGCCGCTCATGACGCTTTTGTAGGGTGTGCCGTGCGCACCGCCAGGGCTCCCGCACGGAAACGTTGTGATCAGTCTTCCTTGTGCTCCTGCCAGCGCTTGCGGGCGCGCAGGTAGGCGATGCTGTCGGCGTAGCCCAGTTGCTCGGCGATCTGGCTGCGGCTCAGCCCCTGCAGTTCCAGGTTCTGTTCCAGTTCGGAGCGCACCGAGGCGAGTACGTGGCGGAAGCTCAGGCCCTGCTCGCGCAGGCGGCGGTGCAGGGTGCGCGGGCTCAGGTGCAGGGCCTCGGCGGCGCTTTCCAGGCTGGCCTGTCTGCCCACTCTCAGGGCCCTGCGGACATGCTCCGCCACCTTGGCGGCGTGGCCGCCGAACTGTTGCTGGCGCGCCAGGCGCTGTTCCAGGCCGCTGGCGATCAGTTCGGCGAGCCCCGGGTGATGGCCGCGCATCGGCTGGTCGAGCACGTCCTTGTCGAACAGCAGGCAGGTGCGCTGGCTGGAGAAGTGCAGCGAGGGACCGAACCATTGCTCGTATTCGGCGTGATAGGCCGGGCGCGGCCAGGCGAACTCGGCGCGTCGCGGCAGCACCGGCTGGATACAGCCTTCGCGGATCTGGGTCATGGTCATGACCAGGCAATGTTCCCCGACATGCCGGCGCAGGTTGTCCGAGCCTTCTATCCGCACTTCCATGCCGATCTGCTCCGCGGTCTCGAACAGGATCGGGCGCTGTTCCAGCTCGGTGCCGAGCACGGCGTAGCGCTCCCAGAAGCGCAGGGCCTGGCCGCAGGTGGCGCTGGCGAGGGCGAGGTAGACCAGGATGTAGCGGTCCCTGGGCGTGAAGTGGGAGAACAGGTGCAGGCCGATGGCCGGGTCGATCGACGCGGCCTGCTGCCAGAGCTGTTCCAGTTGCATCAGGTCGAACGCCCGGTCTTCGCCGTGCTGGCCGAGGAAGCGCTGCAGCACCTGGCCCATGGCGCCGTGGTGGAGGCGGCGGGGCAGGTTTTTGGCGACTTCTGGTCGATTATTGTCAGTTTCGAGCATGTTCTCCGTTGGCCGCCTGGAGTCTCATGTGGCCGTCGGACGCATCCGCTCCAGCTCCCAACGGGCGTGGATCTGCGGCGGGTGGGCCTGGGCATTGTCGTGATCGATACGGGCGACGATGCCTGCGCGTCCGATGATAAGCAAGCTTCGGAGAACAGCAATGATCGAGACGCCCCAGGCCGACCAGGCCGCCAAGCAGTACGTGGCCATGGCCAGAGGCGATCGACCTGTGCATCCGGAGATGGCCTGGATCGCCGGCGGGACCTTCCTGATGGGGTCGGACAACCACTACCCGGAGGAAGCCCCTGCCCATCGGGTGACCGTCGACGGCTTCTGGATCGACCGCACGCCCGTCACCAACCGTGAGTTTGCCCGCTTCGTGCGCGAGACCGGTCACGTCACCGTAGCGGAAATCCCGCCCAGGGCGCAGGACTATCCCGGCGCGCTGTCGCACATGCTGTACGCGGGATCGCTGGTGTTCGTGGCGCCTGCGCAGCCCGTCGACCTGCGCGACTGGGGCCAGTGGTGGCACTTCATGAAGGGCGCCGACTGGCGCCATCCGCATGGCCCGCACAGCAGCCTCGACGGGCTCGACGACCATCCCGTGGTGCATGTCGCCCATGCCGACGCGCTCGCCTATGCCCGCTGGGCGGGGAAGGAGCTGCCGACCGAGGCGCAATGGGAGTTCGCCGCGCGCGGCGGGCTCGATGGCGCCGAGTACGCCTGGGGCGACGAGCTCTCGCCCGGTGGCCTGCACCTGGCCAATACCTGGCAGGGCACTTTCCCCCACGAGAACCTGGAGAGCGACGGTTTCGCCGGCACCTCGCCAGTGGGCGCCTTCGCACCGAACGGCCATGGCCTCTACGACATGATCGGCAATGTCTGGGAATGGACCGCGGACTGGTATTCGGCGCAGCACCAGGCGGACGCGGCCAAGCCGTGCTGCATCCCGAAGAACCCACGGGGCGGCCGCGAGCACGACAGCCATGATCCCCGTCAGCCGCATATCCGCATTCCGCGCAAGGTGCTCAAGGGCGGTTCGCACCTGTGCGCGCCCAACTACTGCCTCCGCTATCGCCCGGCCGCGCGCCATGCCGAGCCGGTCGACACCTCCACCAGCCACGTCGGCTTTCGCTGCGTGGTACGCGGCAAGCCGCCCATTTGAAAGGGTGCCGGGCAACGCCTTCGACACCCCGTACCTGCACCAGGAGAACAACAAGATGAGCCATGGCTCGATAACTCCACTCGTCCCGCCGGCCCTGAAGCGCCTCCGCAGGCTGCCCGGCCTGCGCGCCATCGCCCTGGCCATGGGGGTATCGCTGCTGCCGACGGTGTCCTTCGCGAAGCCGGCGGACAAGCCGAACATCGTGGTCATCTGGGGCGACGACGTCGGTTTCTGGAACCTCAGCGCCTACAGCCGTGGCGCCATGGGCTATCGCACGCCCAATATCGATCGGATAGCCAAGGAAGGCGCCATCTTCAGCGACCACTACGCCCAGCCGAGCTGCACCCCGGGGCGGGCCGCCTTCATCACCGGGCAGTTGCCGATCCGTTCCGGGATGACCGCGGTGGGCCTGCCGGGCGGCCCGGTGGGGCTCAAGCCGCAGACCGTGACCCTGGCCCAGGTGCTGAAGAGCCAGGGCTACGCGACCGCCCAGTTCGGCAAGAACCACCTGGGCGACCGCAACGAGCACCTGCCGACGGTGCACGGCTTCGACGAGTTCTTCGGCAACCTCTACCACCTCAATACCGAGGAGGAGCCGGAGGATGTCGACTACCCGACCGATACGAAATTCAAGGAGCGATTCGGCCCACGCGGCGTGCTGCACTGCTACGCCACCGACAAGGAGCAGTCGGGCGGCGATCCGTCGGGAGATGACCCGCGCTTCGGCAAGTGGGGCAAGCAGCGCTGCGAGGACACCGGGCCGCTGACCCGCGCGCGGATGACGCGGGTGGACGAGGAGTTCACCGCGGCGTCCTTCACCTTCATGGACAAGGCGGTGCAGGAGAAGAAGCCGTTCTTCGCCTGGATCAACACCACGCGCATGCACGTCTACACCCATGCCCCCGCCGAGTACCTGGAGCGCTGCAAGCAGTACACCAGCGGCGAGGATGTGCACTGCGCCGGCATGCTGCAACACGACAACGATGTCGGCGCGGTACTGAAGAAGCTCGAAGACCTGGGCGTGGCCGACAACACCATCGTGGTCTATTCGACCGACAACGGCCCGGAACACGAGACCTGGCCCGAGGGCGCCACCACCCCCTACCGCAGCAGCAAGATGACCACCTGGGAAGGCGGTGTGCGCGTGCCGATGATGGCCCGCTGGCCGGGCCGTATCCCGGCGGGCGCGGAGCTCAACGGCATCCAGTCGCACGAGGACGTGTTCACCACCCTGGCCGTCGCCGCCGGCGTGCCCGACGTGCGCGAGCGCCTGGCCAAGGGCGACGACTTCGGCACCGGCGTGGTGAAGAAGAACTACATCGACGGCCTGAACAACCTGGACTACTGGCAGGGCAAGCAGGAGCAGTCGGCGCGCAACGCCCTGTTCTACTACTCCGAGAGCCGCTTGCAGGCGGTGCGCCTGAACCAGTGGAAGGCCCACTTCTATACCCGCGACGGCTACTACGGCAGCACCACGACGCTGGAAATCCCGTGGCTGTTCAATATCCGCCAGGACCCCTTCGAGAGCTACGACCAGGCGCCCGGCCCGCGTACCCACATGGTGCAGAAGAAGGCCCATGTGTTCCACGCGATGACCGGCCTGATCGTCGAGCACCTGAAGACCTTCAAGGAGTTCCCGCCGGCGCAGGAAGGCATGTCGCTGAGCTTCGACAAGCTCAAGGAGCAGATCCTCAAGCAGGCCGAGCAGTGATGACGTCCCGGCTCGGCCACTGAGCCCGGCCGCGCCACGACCCGATTCCCGAAGGATGTTCTCCCGGTGCCCGTTCCGTCATGGCGGGCGCCCGGGCAGCGCTCGCTTCGAGATTGACCCCGCAACACGAACGACAAGCCCGCGACACCACAACAAGATTGGAGAAACCCGATGAGTGAGACCAAAAACGCCGCCCTGGAATTCCTCGCCGCCATGCAGGCAGGCCCGGTCGTACCCCGCGAACACGCCCGCGAAGCCATCCTGCTGCTGGAAGACGACCTGCCCTGGGTCAGCCTGCCGGACGGCTCGACCATCCAGCTCCTGCACGTGGACCTGAACCAGAACCTGTGGATCAACCGCACCCGCATGAAGCCGGGCTTCGGCGTCGACACCCACTACCACACCGGCCCGGTGTTCGCCGTCACCCTGCAGGGCGAGTGGTTCTACAAGGAATACCCGGACAAGGTGAACAAGGCCGGTTCCTACCTGTACGAGCCGGCGCATTCCATCCACACCCTGTGCGTGGCCGAGGACGCCGAGGAGATCGCCGACGTCTGGTTCGCCATCTTCGGCAGCAACGTCGACATCAACGAAAAGGGCGAGGTCATCAACATCCTCGACGCCAAGAAGGCGCTGGCGGTCTATCGCGCGCTCTGCGCCATCGAGGGCAAGGCCTGCGACAACCTCATCGTGGTTGGTGAGTGACGATGAGCCAGATGCACAGTGCATTCGTCACCGGCGCCGGCGGCTTCATCGGCCGCCACCTGGTGCGCCAGTTGCTGGCCGAGCAGGTCCGCGTGGTCGCCCTGATGCTGCCCGGCGAGCCGGTGCCGGCGGAGTGGGGCGAGCGGGTCGAGGTGGTGATCGGCGACGTGCGCCGGCTGGTCGAGCTGCGCGGCGAGATCGGCCAGGTGGACGCCATCTTCCACCTCGCGGCGGTGGTCAGCGACTGGGGCAGCACGCAGTCCCACGTCGACGTCACCGTCAAGGGCACCGAGCAGGCCATCGAGCTGGCGCTGGGCTGGGGGGCGCACTTCGTGGTGACCACCAGCGTCTGCGCCTTCGCCAGCGCCCTGGCCAAGGGCCGGCTGGACGAAGACAGCCCGCTCGGCGAGCCCTCGTCGGCCTATGAGTTCTGCAAGCAGGAACAGGAGCGGGTCACCCTCGACGGCGTGGCGCGCGGCCTGAAGGCCAGCATCGTGCGGCCGGCCAACGTCTTCGGCGTCGGCAGCCTGCCCTGGGTGACGTCCCTGGTGCAGGTGATGCGCGAGGGCGCGCCCTGCCTGCTCGGTTCCGGCAACTGGGACGCCGGGCTGGTGCACGTGAACAACCTGGTCGCGCTGCTGATCGCCGCGGCCCGTTCCGGCTACGACAAGGGCGAGGTGTTCATCGCCGCCGACGGCTTCGGGGTGACCTGGAAGACCTACCTGGAAGCGCTGGCCAAGGCCGCCCGGACGCCAGCGCCGAAGAGCATGCCGAACTGGCTGGCGCGGGTCATGGCCTCGCTGCTGGAGTGGTGGGGACATCTGCGCAACCAGCAGCAGCGGCCGCACCTCACCCGCCAGACCTTCCGCCTGATGGGCGGCCCCAACGAGTTCTCCACGGACAAGGCCCGGCGTCTGCTGGGCTACCGGCCGCCGGTGAGCTTCGAGGCGGCGATGAAGGAGTTGGCGGAACACTTCGCCGGCCAGCGCCTGCCGGGCGAGGCCGGGCAGATCATGCAAATGGGGAATCGAGTATGAGCAAGTGGATACAAGGTACTCCGCGCGTCGCTTTCATTTCCGGCGGCGGCAGCGGGATCGGCCTGCAGATCGCCAAGGCGCTGGTTGCCGACGGCGCCAGCGTGGCGCTGTTCGACCTGAAGGTGGACGGTGCGGTGCTCGACGAGCTGCAAGGGCTGCGGATCAGGGCGGGGCAGGCGGTCGAGGCGTTCACCGTCGACATCTCCCAGTCCACAGAGGTGGAAACGGCGATCGGCAACGCGGTGGAAATGCTGGGCGTGCCCGATTTCGCCTTCAACTCCGCCGGCATCCTGCGCACTGCGCTGTTCACCGAGCTGCCGGCGGAAACCTTCGAGCAGGTGGTACGCATCAACCTGATCGGCAGCCGCAATTTCGCCGCCGGCGTGCTCCGCTACATGTCGCGAGGCAGCCACCTGGTGCTGGTGGCGTCGCTGTCCGGGATCATCGGCGGCTACACCCAGGCCGCCTACTGCGCCTCCAAGTTCGGCGTGGTCGGCCTGGCCGAAGTCCTGCGCCTGGAGCAGAAGCCGCGCGGCATCGACGTGTCGGTGGTGTGCCCCGGTGAGATCGCCACGCCGCTGCTGACCTACGAGCGCCAGCATGGCAGCAAGGTCACCGAGGCACTCAACGCCACCGCCGGCGTGCTCAGCGTCGAGGAGGCGGTGGCCGGCATCCTGGCCGGCTTGAAGAAGCGCCAGTTCATGGTCACCCCGGGGTTCCGGGCGCGACTGCTGCGCGCCATGGCGCGCAAGACCAGCGGACTGCTGCGCTGGATCACCGACCAGACCCTGTCCAAGGCCTTGCAGGCCGAGCGCCGCTGACACGGACGTTGATCATTACCAGGAGAGGACGTTCTCATGCTTCGTAGATGCATTCTGACTTCGCTGTTGCTGACCATGCCCCTGGCCCAGGCGGATGAACCGGTGGGCGGGCAGCCCGCGCCCGGCGACCGCCGTTCGGTGAGCGATTTCGACTACCAGGTGAAGTACCAGCGCGCCTTCGAGGCCGTGCTCTGGTCGCTGCCGTCGGTGCAGACCCAGGGTGGCCGGGTGGCCACCCTGGGCGGACTGGACATGAAGGACAACGACATCGTCGCCATGTCCGGGATGGCCACGCCGAAGTTCGAGACCTGGACGGCGAACAGCTCGACCCCCTATGTCTTCGCCTATTCCGACCTGAAAGCGGGCCCGGTGGTGCTGGAAGTGCCGCCGGCCGGCGCCGATGGCAGCCTCTACGGGCAGGTGGTCGACGCCTGGCAGATGACCATCGCCGACATCGGCCCGTCCGGCATCGACGCCGGCAAGGGCGGCAAGCTGCTGCTCACCGGCCCGGACTTCGAAGGCGAGGTGCCGGCCGGCTACCTGCACGTGGAGTCGCCGACCCATCGGATCATCTTCGCCTTCCGCTCGGTGCGCGCGCCGGGCAAGAGCGCCGAGGATGCCTACGCCTATTCGAAGCGCCTGAAGATGTACTACCTGTCGCAGGCGGGCAATCCACCGGCGCAACGCTTCGTCGACCCCGTCGATCAGCGCTTCTCGTCGCTGCTGCCGCAGGACGAGCGTTACTTCCAGTTGCTCCACGACACCATCACCTACGAGCCGGTGCGGCCCCAGGACCGGCACATGATCGGCCTGCTGGCGTCCCTCGGCATCGAGCGCGGCAAGCCCTACCAGCCGGACGAGAAGACCCGCAAGGCGATGCGCCAGGCGGTGGTGGACGTCTGGCACTACATGCAGGAGCGTTTCGACAACCTGCCCAGGGACACGTACTACTGGCCCGACCGCCAGTATGTGCCGCTGCTGCTGCCGGACAGCGAACGCGGCTTCAGCTTCGAGTACCCGGAGCGCATCGACATCGACGGCCGCGCGCTGGCGTTCTTCTGGTGCACCCTGGTGCCCCGGCGGATCCCCGAGCGACCGGCCGCCTACTACCTGATGGCCATGGCGGACAATCAGGGCCGGCCGCTGGAGGCGGGCGCCACCTACAAGCTGGTGGTGCCGGCCGACATGCCGGTCAAGCAATTCTGGTCGCTGACGGTCTACGACCGCGCGACCATGGCGTTCATCTACTCCCGGGAAGGCCGCACCACGCTGGATTCCTACGGCGTCGACAAGATGAAGAAGAACGCCGACGGCAGCGTCACCCTGTACGTCGGGCCGCAAGCCCCGCAAGGGCTGGAGTCCAACTGGATTCCCACCAGCGGCAAGCGGCCGTTGCCGGCGCTGCGCTTCTATGGCGCGAGCGACGAGCTGTTCGACAAGCGCTTCAAGATGCCGGACTTCGAGCGCGTCGAGGCGAAGACCGCCCGCGTGCCGTCGGCCGACGGGCTTCCCGGCCTGACGATGAACAGCCCGCTGCTGCCTTGACGCGAAGGATGAGGGCGATATCGCGTGGAGGCGCTTGCCTGGCCGGCTGCCTGCTGTTCGGCAGCGGCCAGGTGCTGGCGGCCGAGAACGGCGCCGGCTTCTATCTGCTGGGTTCCCGTGGCCCGATGGCTGGCGTGCTGCCGCCGCCCGGCCTGTACCTGCAGAACGATCTCTACCGTTACTCGGGCAGCGCCGGCGTCTCGCACGCGTTTCCCTTCAATGGCCAGGTGGTCGCGGGCGTCGATGCCGACATCTGGCTGGCGATGCCGACGCTGCTGTGGTCCACGCCGCTGACGCTGCTGGGCGGCAACCTGGGGCTTTCCGTCAGCCAGCCGCTGGGCGGGCCGAGCATCGACTTCGCGGCCGAGCTGACCGGGCCGCTCGGCAACCGCTTCGCCAGTGACGTGCATGCTTCCAACTACACCTATGGCGACCCGGTGCTGGCGGCGATGCTCGGCTGGCACCGTGGCAACTTCCACTGGCAGGGCGGGGTGGCGCTGAACGTTCCGATTGGCGACTACGACGAGGACGCCCTGGCCAACGTCGCCTTCAACCACTGGGGCGCCGATACCTTCGCCGCGCTGACCTGGTTCGACCCGGCGATCGGCCTGGACCTGTCGGCCGCCACCGGCGTCACCTTCAACGCCAGCAACCCCCACACCGACTACCGCAGCGGCAACGAATTCCACCTGGAATGGGCCGCCGAACAGCATTTCGGCCGGCACTTCTCCGCCGGCCTGCTCGGTTACCACTACCGCCAACTGACGGACGACAGCGGCCGGGGCGCGAACCTCGGGCCGTTCAAGGGCCGCGCGCGGGCGTTCGGCGTCACCGCCGCCTGGCATTTCGAGGTGGATCGCCAGCCCTGGTCGCTGCGCCTGAAAAACTACAAGGAACAGTCGACCGAAAACCGCCTGGAAGGCACGGCGACGTTCATCACCCTTTCGGTGCCATTGAGCCCGATCTGAGCCGTAACGAAAGCGAGGAAGCCGCATGAAACCACTGAAAACCCTGATCGCCACCCTTGTCGCGGCCTCGGCCGTCTGTTCGGCCCATGCGCTGGCCGCCGCGCCCTATCCCGATCCGTTGATCACCACCGTGATGAACGCCGAGAACTCCGTCAAGGCGCGGGAGGCCGAAGCCTACGCCCTGGGCGTGATGGCCTATAGCTGGGGTTACCCGCTGGTGCGCCTGGAGCGGATCATCCGCGAATACATCGACGTGCCGGCCGACAAACCGGCCACCAGCTACCGTGCGCCGCTGAACCAGATCGGCTGGGCCACCGAACTGTCGACCCCGGCCGACAAGGACATGCCTACCGCCAACCACGACACGCTCTACATGAGCGCCGTCGTCAACCTGACCGAGCCCTATGTGCTGAGCGTGCCGGACACGGCCGACCGCTACTACGTGGTCAACGTCTTCAGCATGTACCACGACCTGGAGCACTACATCGGCCGGCGCGCCACCGGCACCCAGGCGGGCCGTTTCGCGATAGTGCCGCCGGGCTGGCAAGGCACGCTGCCCGCAGGCGTGAAAGCCCTCGCGGCGACCACCGACAAGGTCTGGCTGTGGGGACGGCTGCACGTCACCCCGGGCGAAGCGATGGAACCGGTACGGGCCCTGCAGGCCGGGTTCGATCTGCGCCCTTTGAGCCAACTCGACAATGCCAGCTACGTCGCGCCGCCGGCTACGCTCGCATCGCTGCCTGCGATCGAGGGCAACGACCTGGGCTTCTTCACCCACCTCGGCTATGCCATGCGGCACAACCAGCTCAAGCCGGGCGATGAGGCGCTGGTCGGCCAGTTCGAACGCATCGGCCTGACCTGGGAGCATGGCTTCGACCAGGCGAAACTGGCGCCCGAGCAGGTCAAGGGGCTCAAGCGCGCCCTGGAGGATGCGCCACTGGTAGCCGGCAAGGAAACCGCGGCGGCGAGCGTACTGCGCAATGGCTGGTACATGACCCTGGTGACCGAGTTCGGCTTCAACTACCCGGGCCGCGCGCTGATGTCCGGTCCTTACCTGGGCGGCAACCTGGCCGAGGAGGCGACCTATCCCATCCGCTACACCGACGCCGAAGGAAAGCCCCTGGACGGCACCAACCGCTACGAGGTGGCCTTCACCAAGGCCCCGCCCGTGGGGGCGTTCTGGTCGCTGACGATCTACAACGCCGACGACAAGATGCTCGTGGCCAATCCCATCGGCCGCTACAAGGTGGGTTCGGATACCGCCGGCCTGCGCATCCGCGAGGACGGCTCCTTCAGCATCCCGATCCAGCGCGACGAACCCCAGGGAGCGGACAAGGCCAACTGGCTGCCGGCGCCGAAGGGGAACTTCTACCTGCTCCTCCGGCTGTACCAGCCGAACGAGGCGATTCTCGATGGCACCTATCCGTTGCCGCAGGTGAAGAAGATGTAGCAGGGCCGCATCAGCAACCGTGGCCTCGGCCACGGTCCGGTTTACGTCTCGCTATCGCGGCCGGGCTTCTGCATCACATAGTCGAGACGGCTGCTCCGCGGGGGTGCTCCACCCGCGGAGTTTTTTCGTTTGGAGGGAGCACAGCGATATCGCCGCGTCTTCTGGTTCCCCGCGAACGCGGGAATCCAGAAACAGCCCCCGCCATGGCCGACCTCTTTCCGGTGGGCTGAAGCCCACCCTACGGGAGCGCGCGTGGCCCGGATTTCATCCGGGCTACGTCGTGGGTGCCAGCTCGTAGGATGGGTGATAACCCATCGTGACCGTCGAGTGTCCGCCTCATCTGACTCCTCGCGTTCGCGGGGACGACGATTGGGCGATGGAGTTTCCCTCACGTCATTCCCGCGAACGCGGGAATCCAGAAGACAGCCCCTGCCATGGTCGGACTCCTTCCGGTGGGCTGAAGCCCACCCTACGGGTATGGCCTTGCGGGTCTTGCGAATAAAAAAAGGCGGCCCAAAGGCCGCCTAAACGGAGTAGCCCGCTGGAATCAGCGCACGCCCGCGCTACGCAGGGCGGCTGGGGTGAATTGGGAGGCGGAGGTCGGGACGTCGAAGCGGATCCAGTTCTTCTCCTCGTTCATCATCCCGGCGGTGGCGTAGCGGCCGGCGATCAGGTCGTAGAGGGTCTCGTAGGCGTACCACGGCACCTGGGCGCTGTAGTCCTGCAGGAGCATGGCCTCGCCGACGCGCCAGAGTTGGCCGCGACCGTCGTACTGCTCGGAGATGGCGATGGTCCAGGAGTCCTCGTCGATGTAGAAGCGGCGCTTGGCGTAGACGTGGCGCTCACCCTGCTTCAGCGTGGCCTCGACCACCCAGACGCGGTGCGGCTCGTAGCGCACCAGGTCCTGGTTGGTGTGGCCGGCCTTGATCAGGTCGGCGTACTTCACCTGCGGCGAGGCGGCCTTGTAGTTGTTGTAGGGGATGTACAGCTCCTGCTTGCCGATCAGTTTCCAGTCGTAGCGGTTGGGCGCGCCGTTGAACATGTCCAGGTTGTCCGATACGCGCAGGCCGTCGACCTGCGAGGTCGGGCTGTCGTAGGCCACCTGCGGGGCGCGGCGCACGCGGCGCTGGCCGGCGTTGTACTGCCAGGCCATGCGCGGTTCCTTGACCTGGTCGAGGGTGTCGTGCACCAGCAGCACGGTGCCGGCCAGGCGCGCCGGCGCGGTGACGCGCTGCTTGAAGTAGTACAGCAGGTTCTCCGCCTTGGCCGGGTCGAGGTCCGCCATGCCGGTGGGCACCGCCAGGTCGTCGTCGTAGCGGATCAGGGTGTAGTCGCCGTTGGTCTGCGGCGCGGTGGAGACCGAGACGCGCAGGATGTTGGTGCCACGGTAGCGGGTGATGTGGTTCCACACCGTTTCCAGGCCGTCCTTGGGAATCGGGAAGGCGTAGAAGCGGCTGTCGGTGAAGTTCTTCAGGCCGTTGCCGCCTTCCACCAGGGTGGTCTTCAGGGCGCTGGTGTGTGCCGCCTTGTAGATGTGCTCGGGTGCCGCCACGGTGCGGTGGCTGGGGTAGACCGCCATCTTGTAGGTGTCGGCGTAGCGCTTGAACATCGCCAGTTGGCCTTCGGACAGCCTGTCCTTGTACTGGTCGACGTTCTGCGCGGTGATGGTGAACAGCGGCTTCTCGTTGGCGAACGGATCGCCGAGGAAGCCCTTGGCGTCCACCGGTGCGGCGTTCTTCGGCAGGCCGCCGTTCCAGGCCGGGATGCTGCCGTCGGCGTTGCCGGCCTTTTCCGCGCCGAGCGGGGTCAGGCTGGTGCCGAGCTTGGCGGCTTCCTCCGGCGAGACCGCGGCGAGGACGCTACCGGCCAGCAGGGACAGGGTCAGGGCAGTGATGAGCTTTTGTGCTTTCATGGTGCGGTTCTCTCTGCTACGCCGGATCAGAAGTTGATGCCGACGCTGAAGGCGACGAAGTCGCGATCGATCGAGGTGTTGTAATCACCGCCGAAGAAGTCGGTGTACGACAGGCTGGCGGTGTATACGTTGCGGTAGTCGGCATCCAGCCCGAGGCTGATGGCCTTGGAACCTTCGTTGAAGGTCGGGCCATAGCCGTCCACGTCGTGAGACCAGGCCAGGTTCGGCTTGAGGTTCACGCCGGCGAACACGTTGTTGAACTCGAGGATTCCGCGGGCGCGGTAGCCCCAGGAGGTCGAGGTGTAGAAGCCGTGCTGGTTGTTCGGGGCCCACTGGCCGACTTCCGGGTTGCGACCGTAGCTCAGGCCATCGTGCAGGCTGCGGCGGCTTTCCAGGCCACCGATGCGGGTCACGCCCAGCTCGCCCACCAGGGTCAGGCGGTCGGCACCCATGACCTGGTCGAAGAAGTGGGTGAGGGTGGTCTGGGCCTGGGTCACTTCCTTGCGACGGTAGCCGTGGGTGTCGACGCCGGGCTTGCTGCCGATCGGGCTCAGGGCGGGTGCGCCGAGAATGCCGGTGGCGGAGTCGGCCAAGCTCAGGGTGATGTCGGCGGTGTTGATCTGCAGCGGCATGTTCGGCCGGTAGCTGATCTCGCCCGACCAGGCGGTGCCGCTCTCCAGGGTGGTGGCGAAGCTCAGGCCGTACAGCTTGATGTCTTCCGGGTACTCCATGAAGTAGTTGGAGTTGCCCAGCAGCGAGGTGAAGGCGGTGCCTTCGAGCACCGACCCGCAGGCGGCGCCGAGACCCATGCCGAGGCAGTTTTCGAGCACGCCGCCCGGACCGACGAGCATGCCCGGCAGGTCATTGTGGTAGGCCTGGCTGGCCGGCTGGGTGCTGAAGTAGGGCGTACGGCTGTGGTAGTTC
The DNA here is from genome assembly GCF_904061905.1 of Zestomonas carbonaria. Classification (GTDB taxonomy): domain Bacteria; phylum Pseudomonadota; class Gammaproteobacteria; order Pseudomonadales; family Pseudomonadaceae; genus Aquipseudomonas; species Aquipseudomonas carbonaria. The sequence goes on along the minus strand of NZ_CAJFCI010000054.1, from coordinate 59,338 downwards.
ATGAAATAGGCGCCGTACTCGGTCGCATCGCCCATCCAGCGCAGGGCCAGGCCCCACTGGCCGCTGTCGCGCGCGTCGCGGTCGCCGCCACGGGGCAGCAGCGCACCCTCGGCGTCCTGGAGCTGATAACCATGGCCGGCGGCGGCGAAGATCGGCTCGAAGGCGTTGAGGAATTGCGGTCCCACGAGGTTGCGGTGGTTGTTGTCGCAGCCATCGGGCACCACGTCGTTGCCAAAGAAGGTGCCGCAGTTGTCGAGGACGGTCTGGTCCCATTCCAGTTGGTAGAAGACTTCGGCGGCCAGGTTCTCGGTGAGGCTCTGCGAGACGTAGAACATGTTCACCGGGATCAGGCCTTCCTTGATCTCCGCGCCGGGGCGACGGAAGGCGGCCACGTCGACCGGGTTGATCGAGTTGATGCTGTTGGCGATGAAGGTGCTCTCGCCCCAGCTCACCACCTGCTTGCCCAGGCGTACCGAGCCCGGCTGATTGGCGATGTCGTAGTTGTGGTAGATGAAGGCGTCGAGCAGTTCCGCGCCGGAAGACTGGGAGGCCTCCTTGCGGTTGTGGTCGCTGATGTCCTTGAACGGGCGGCTCTCGTCCTTCAGCTCGAAGTCGTACCAGTACTTGCCGCGCAGGAAGATGCCGGTGTCGCGGTACTTGAGTTCGAGGTCGTGGATGCCCTTGAAGATCTTCGAGAAGGTCTCGCCCTTCTTGAAGTTCAGGCGGCCATCGTCGGTGGTGTGGGTGCCGGACTTGCCGCCGTTGTTGCTGCCGACCAGGTCCGGGTCGGCGTTGCGCAGCGCCCAGCTCGCACCGAGCGACAGCGACGAGTCGAACTGCCCTTCGATCTCCCCGATGTTGAAGGTAATGGCCTGCGCCAGCGGTGCGACGGCGCTGAGAGCGACGGCCAGGGCGAGGGTGTTTGGCTGGAAGAATCCGGGCCGTTTTGTTGTTGTCATGCGGCTCTCCGATGAGTGTTGTGTTTCTGATGGCACCGTACTCAGCGGGTAGTGGCCGGATAAGCGCACCTAGGTTGTATTTTGGGGGTCGGAAGAAAGTATGAGTGCCCTGCGAAGCCTCGTCCTACAGGGCTTTGCCGGGATCAGTAGCGGCTTGAATGATCCATCATCATTGTTTACTGGGTCCCCGTGTTAGCGGCGGCTCGCGTAGGGGGATGGCGGTTGGATGCTGGAGTTTCCGTATCGCGGGGGGGGTTGAGCACTGCAGTAGCCCACACCTCCGTCCCTCACCCCGGCCCTGGCTGCGCGCCCCGCTCCGGGGGGAGAGGGGGCAAGCCGTGCGGGCAGGAGCGACCGTACCCATCGGGCGAGGGTGATGGTCGAATGTGAAGCCTCCTTCCAGGTCATTCCCGCGAACACGGGAATCCCAAGGCGTAGCCCGGATGCAATCCGGGTAGGGTGCGCCGTGCGCACCGAGAGAGCGGCAATACCGGACGTTCGGGCTACGGAAAGTACTCGCTCTGCGGCCGCTTGGCGCACAGCCGCAGGCCTTCGGCCTGGAAGCGCTGGAGCTCCTGTCGTGGCACCAGCGATCCGCCGGTCGTCCAGATCACGTGGGTGGCGTTGTGCAGCACCCGCTCGAGCCCGTGGCGCCCGAGGTAGTCGTGTCCCGCTGCGCTCGCGGTCAGCCAGTTCGGGCCGGGGACGCCAGCGGCGGCCGACGGTTCCAGGGCGATGCCTTCGCTCTGCGCCAGCCGGAACAGCGAGATGTAGAGCTGCTGGTCGCTGACGGTGAACACCCCCGACAGTTGCGCGGCCATCAGCGGGCTGACCAGCGGCGATGCCTGGCCCACCGCCAGGCCGTCGGCCTCGGTGCGGTTGTCGAGGCCTACGTCGTACACCGAGACCGGTTGCTCGCAGCCAGCGGCCAGTTGCACGAGCATGCACGGCGACGCCACCGGCTCGGCGAAGAAGCAATGCACGTGGTCGCCGAACAGCGCCTTGAGGCCGAAGGTGATGCCGCCCGGCGCACCGCCGACCCCGCAGGGCAGGTAGACGAAGAGCGGGTGGTCGGCATCGACGATCCTGCCGGCCGCCGCCAGTTGCGCGGCCAGGCCACGGGCCGCGACCGCGTAGCCGGCGAACAGCAGCGGCGAGTGCTCGTCGTCGACGAAATAGCCATGGGGATCGGCCAGCGCCTGCTCCCGCCCGGCGGCCACCGCCGCCGCGTAGTCGCCGTCGTGCTCGACGACCGTCACACCGTGTCTGCGCAGGCGCGTCTTCTTCCACTCCCTGGCATCGCTGGACATGTGCACTTCGGCCCTGAACCCCAGGGCGGCGGCCATCAGGCCGATGCTCATGCCGAGGTTGCCGGTGCTGCCGACCGCGACCTTGTACCGGGCGAACAGGGCGCGCGCCTCCGCAGAGGCGAGCGGCAGGCGGTCGTCGTCAGCGCCGATCAGCCCTTCGCGCAGGGCGATGGACTCCGCCAGCGCCAGCACCTCGTGAAAACCGCCACGCGCCTTTATCGAGCCGGCGACCGGCAGGGCATGGTCCGCCTTGACGAACCAGACGCCGTCGCAGGCGGCAACACTGCTCATGGCGCGCTGCAGGTTGGCGGTGCGCAGCAGCGCCGATTCGATCGCCCCGCGACTCACCGCCAGCTCCGGGAAAAGGCTGCCCAGCAGGCCGGCGCAGCGCGCCAGGCGCGCTTGCGCGGCGTCCACCTCGGCGAGGCCGATGCCGGTTTCCGGCAGTGCGTCGCCCAGGCCGGGGTTGAGCCACAGGAAGGGTTGCCTGGACTGGAGCTGGCCCAGGAGCCTGGTCGGCAGGGCTGGTCGCGATGGAGTTTTCGACATGGCTGGTTTCCATCGGGAGGCGCCACCCCCGGCGTGGCATGGCGCCGGAGAGGGCTCCGGGCTCAGAGCAGGTAGCCGCCGTCGACGTTCAACGCCACGCCGGTGGTGTAGCTGGAAGCATCGCTGGCCAGGTACAGCACGGTGCCGGCCATCTCGCCCGGCTCGGCTACGCGCTTGAGCGGCACGCGCTGGAGCAGGGCATTGCGGATCGCATCGTTTTTCACCAGCGCCGAGGCGAACTTGGTGTCGGTCGCGCCCGGCAGCAGGGCGTTGCAGCGGATGCCGAACGGCGCGCACTCCTTGGCGAACACCTTGGTCATGCTGATCACCGCCGCCTTGGTCACCGAGTAGATGCCCTGGAACTCGCCAGGGGTGACGCCATGGACGGACGCGACGTTGATGATGCTGCCGCCGCCGTTCTCCTTCATCAGCCTGGCGCCTTCGATGGACATGAAGAAGTAGCCGCGGATGTTGACGTCGACGGTCTTCTGGAAGGCCGACAGGTCGGTCTCCAGCACATGGGCGAACTGCGGGTTGGTGGCGGCGTTGTTGACCAGGATGTCGAGGCGGCCGAACTGCTCGCGGATCTGCGCGAACACGTTCTGGATCTGCTCCATCTCGCCGATGTGGCAGGCGATGGCGGTGGCCTTGCCGCCCTCGGCGACGATCGCGTCGGCGACCGCCTGGCAGCCGTCGATCTTGCGGCTGGAAACGATCACGTGGGCGCCCTGTTGGGCCAGCAACTTGGCGATGGCTTCGCCGATGCCACGGCTGGCGCCGGAGACGAAGGCGATCTTGCCGTCGAGGTCGAGCAGATGGGTCTTGGACATGGTACTTCCTCGGAGTTGTGGGGCGCGGAGCCCATCGGCGCGGCTGTCGAACGCCCGTGTCCATGATGGCCCGGGCGGAATGGAGGGACGGCCGCTCTCGCCATGGAGCGCGGCTCTCTCCTGGCGCCATCGGTGGCAATGACTCGTGAGCAGGAAGATTAGGTCGAGGAGGGCGGGGCGAATATCGCTCGGAAGTACGATCAGCGAGATGAATCGGGATGATGGACGGCCGCTGATGGAGCCGGGGGCGCTGTCATCGCTACGCCTGGCGCGCGTGGCTGACCGTCAGGATTTCCCATTGGTGGCCGTCCGGCTCGTTCCAGTAGACGATCCTGCCGCCATGCCGGGTGTCGATGCTGACGTCGCCCGCCTACCCAGCCCGAGCGCGAGCAGGCAGCCCGCCACGGAGAGCGCGGCGACCAGCAGCGAGATCGCCGGCCAGCCCCACTGGGCGGCGAGCCAGCCCGCGGCGACGGGACCGAGGGTCAGGCCCAGGTTGTTGCCCTGCATCAGCCAGCCGGTGGTGGCGCCCAGCAGCTCGGGCCGAGGGGTTTCGCGCGGGGCCAGGTTGAACAGGACGGTGGGGATCAGGCCGCCGATGCACGAGAATGCCACGCACAGGCCATAGGCGAGGAGGGCGGGAGCGGCCTCGATGAAAATGCCCAGCCCGCAGACCGCCAGAGCGGCGAAGGCCACCTGCAGGATTCGCGCGGCGGAATGACCGCGCGCCAGCAGGGCGCCGCCGGCCAGGTTGCCGCCGGCGTTGACGAGCACCGCGATGGCGGTCAGCAGGCTGGCCGTGGCGGGGGCCAGCGACCAGCGCTCTTCGAGCACCGTGGGCAGGAAGCCGAACACCGCGAAATAGACCGCCGTGAAGGCGGCGAACAGCCCCGCCAGCAGCCAGGGGCCTGGCGAGCCGAGGGTTTCGACGATATCGCCGACGAGCCGCGAGCGCGTTTCCCTTGCCCTGGCGATGGCGCGGGTGCCCCGTTCGAGCAGAACCGCGTAGCCGAGCAGGATCGCCGCGTTGAGCAGCCAGAAGCCGCGCCAGCCCATGGCCTCCAGCAACGGGGCGCCCAGCAGCACCAGGGTGATGCCCACCGGCATGAACGTGCTCCAGGCCGCGAAGGCGCGTGGCGCCTGGTTCGGCGTGGCGGTGGCGTCGATCAGGGCCGGTGCCGCCACGACCACGGCGAGAAAGCCCAGGCCCTCGACCGCGCGGCTGGCCAGCAGCCAGGCGGCGTCGGGAGCCATCGCACCGAGGCCGCAGGCGAGCCCCTGCAGCACCAGGCCGCCGACCGCCAGGCGCCTGGCGCCCAGGTGATCGACGATCACGCCGGTAACGATCCCGCCCAGCGCGCCGACTATCCCGAACGCCGAGAGCATCCACGCCGCCGTGGCCAGGTCGAGCGCCAGGTCCGCCTGCACGATGCCGAGCGCGGCGGGTGCCTTGCCGACCTGAAAGGCCGAGACGATGCCCGCCCCGACCACCAGCAGGATGGTTCGCCAGTTGCGCTGGGCGATCATGCCGTCGCGCTCTCCAGGCGGTGGCGGCCCAGCGCCAGCAGGTTGGCCACTTCCGCCACGTGGCGGCCCTGGAAGCGCGCCCCGGCCAGTTCGTTGGCACTCGGCTGGCGGTCGCCGCCCTGGCCGTCGTCGGCCAGGGTCGAGGCGCCGTAGGGGCTGCAACCGGTGACTTCGTCCATGCGGTTCTGGCCCTTGAAGGTGTAGGGCAGCCCGACGATCAGCATGCCCAGGTGCAGCAGCACCACGTGGCTGGAGAGCAGGGTGGCTTCTTGTCCGCCGTGCTGGCTGCCGGTCGAGGTGAACACGCTGCCGACCTTGCCGACCAGCGCGTCCCGCGCCCAGAGGCCGCCCAGGCGGTCGAAGAAGTTCTTCATCTGCGCCGCCATGTTGCCGAAGCGCGTGGGCGTGCCGAAGACGATCGCGTCGTAGTCGGCGAGCTCGGCCGGCGTGGCGACCGGCGCCTGCTGGTCGAGGCGATAGCCGGACTGCACGGCCACCTCGTGCGGTACCAGCTCCGGCACGCGCTTGACCACGACCTCGGCGCCGCCCTGCCGGGCGCCATCGGCGACCGCGTGGGCCAGGGCCTCGACGTGGCCGTAGGAGGAATAGTAGAGAACCAGGATCTTGACCATGTTCGTGCGCCTCCGGGATGGGGATGAGCGAACTATGGCGCTATGCTTTGATCGATATAAGTGACAAAAATTCGGTCAACTTGATCGATGGAGTAGATCATGCTGGACGCACTGACCCTGGGACAGATCCGCACCTTCGTGGCCATCGCGGAAGCGGGCAGCTTTCGTGCGGGGGCGGCCCGCCTGCTGCGCGCGCAGTCCGCGGTGAGCCATGCCATCGCCACGCTGGAGGCGCAGCTTGGCCTGACCCTGTTCGACCGTTCGGGCCACCGGCCCACGCTCACCCCGGAAGGCTGCGTGCTGCTCGAAGACGCCCGGGCGATCCTGCTCAAGGTGGACTTCATGCGTGCCCGCGCGCGCGGCTTCGGCGAGGGGCTGGAGCTCGAGCTGCCCCTGGTGGTGGACACCCTGTTCCCGCTGCCCCTGGCCGCCGCCGCGCTGCGCGAACTGAGCCAGGAGTTGCCCGCCGTCCGGGTGCGCCTGTCGGTGGCGCCGCTCGGCGCGCCGCTGGCCGCGTTGCAGGAGCGCGCCTGCAAGCTGGCCATCACCGTAGGCGGGGATTTCCGCGACCCGCGCATCGAGCTGGAGACGCTGATGTCGTTGCGGTTCGTGGCGGTGGTGGCTGCCAGTCATCCGCTGGGCCAGCGCGCCGGCGAGCGGGAGGCGGTGCGCTCGGCGGAACTGGCCGAGCATCTGCAGATCGTCCTGGAAGACCCGTCGCCGCTGTCGGAAGGGCGCGACTTTGGCGTCCTCTCGCCCCGAACCTGGCGGGTGAGCGGCCAGGACACCAAGCTGGCGTTCATCCTCGGCGGCGTGGGCTGGGGGCGCCTGCCGCTGTGGGCGGTGGAGCGCGACCTCGCCGAAGGACGCCTGGTGCGCGTGCCGGCGACGGCGCTGGGCGAACAGGGCGAAACCACGGTGCTCGCCTACCTCGCACACCGAATCGATGATCCCCTCGGCCCGGCGGCGCGGGCGCTGCGCGAGAACCTGCTGCGGCATGCCGGAGCGAGGGGGCGGTAGTGCTGCTGTGCAAAGCATCGCGGGCATGGCCCGCTCCTACGGGGCGGACAGGGCGCAGGGCCGTAGCCCAGCCTACGGGAGTGAGCGTTGAGCCACCCCTCTCCCATTCATGGGAGAGGGGCCGGGGGAGAGGGGCGGAGTTCAGCCATCATCCCGGCATTTGAGATGCCACCGCTGTCTGCAAGACCGGTCGATGACCACAAGAGCATCGCGGGCATACGGGGCGGACAGGGCGCAGCCTGCGAACTTGAGCAGGATCAAGATGCCTGGCTCGGTTCTCGTCTAGCCTGGTGCCTGTCTCTCTGTGAACGGGCGCGTGCCCATGGCCAAGAAGTTTCCCTTGCACCCGAAGCATCCCGAGCGCATCTGCTGGGGATGCGACCGCTATTGCCCGGCGAACTCGATGGCTTGCGGCAATGGCTCGGACCGCACCATGCACCCGGTCGAAATGCTCGGCGAGGATTGGAACGAGGTGGGCGGCTGGAAGGCGGAACCAGCGGAAGAGCCGGAGCGGAGGGATCCGTAGCCCGGATGCTCCGGCATGCAGGGACGGGTAGGGGCGTTCATCACTGCGCCAGGAACCGCTGCAACTGCATCTCCCGCAGGCGGCTCAAGGTGCGGCGGAAGGCGAAGGACAGGTAGCCCTCGGTGTACAACTCCTCCAGCGGTACTCGGGCCTCCAGGTAGAGCGGCACGCGGCGGTCGTAGCATTCGTCGACCAGGGCGATGAAGCGCCGCACGCTGTCGTCGTGCACGGACAGTTCGGGCAACTGGCGGTCGCCGGCCACCACGCGCTCGACGCCGTCCTCGGTGCCCCGGGCGATCTTCGCCGGTCGCTGGCGGGCGCTCAGGTTGGGCACCTCGCTCAGCAGGATCGCCGAGAAACGGTCGCACAGGGCGATGAAGTCCAGGGCCGCCAGCGGTTGCAGGCAGAGATCGGCGAAGCGGCACCAGACCACGTCCTCACCGCGCCGTACCACGGCGATGGCGCGGTGGCCGAGTTCGATGGGCTCGGTGACCACCTGCTGGCCGGCGGTCAGGCGCTGGAACACGTCTTCGAAGGCGCTGGGCTGGCCAACCCAATAACGCTGCTGCGGCGCACCAGGGTGCAGGCGGTGGTCCTGGCCGCCATCGACGCAGGCGACGTGCATGTGCCGCTCGATGGCGGCGATCGCCGGCAGGAAGCGCTGGCGGTTGAAGCCATCGGCGTACAACTGGTCCGGCGGCTGGTTGGAGGTGGCGACCAGTACCACGCCGTGCTCGAACATCACCTGCAACAGGCGGCCGAGCAGCATGGCGTCACCGATGTCGCTGACGAACAGTTCGTCGAAGCACAGCACCCGCACTTCCTCGGCCAGTTCACGGGCCAGCGCGCTCAGCGGATCGGCGGTGCCGCTCAACTGGAACAGGCGCTGGTGCACCCAGCGCATGAAATGGTGGAAGTGCTGGCGCCGGGATGGCACGTGCAGGCTCTGCTGGAAGCGATCCATCAGCCAGGTCTTGCCACGTCCGACCGGCCCCCACAGGTAGACGCCGGGCACCGTCGCGCGCTGTCCGCCGTTCGCGTGCAGCGCCTGGTGGCAGCGTTCCAGCTCCTGGGCGGCCTGCCATTGGGCGGGGTCCGGCTGGAAGCCGGACTGGTCGATGGCCAGCCGGTAGGCCGCCAGGGGAGGGAGTGTCTGCATGGAGAACCGTTGTCGTTGGTCGGCCAATGCCTTCGCGGCATATTTTCCATGCCTTGAATTGGCCGGCCTTGATAAATATCAACAAAAACAGAAGGTTATGATTTTTATGTTTCTGTTTGGAATAAAAAGATAATAAAAAATAACTTTTCAGGATAAGCATGGATTACCAATCATAGCTCCACGACGAGGCCCCCGGCATACCGCGCGGCGCCTCGCGGCCCCGCGCGAGGTTCGTCGGCGCGGGGCGACCGGAGTCTTCCGGTCGCCTCCTTTCAGGCAGGGAGGGGGCGGCCCTTTTTATTCAAGGTAGGTCCATGGCCACATTGTTCATTTCTCCAGGCGCCTGCTCGCTGGCCTCCCATGTGGTGCTGCGCGAACTGGCATTGCCGATCCAGGTCGAGCGGGTCGCGCTGCGTACCCCGGACTCGCCGATCCGCCAGATCAACCCGCTGGGGCGGGTGCCGGCGCTGCAACTGGACGATGGCACCGTGTTGACCGAGAACAGCGCGATCCTGCCCTACCTGGCCGACCAGGTGCCGGACACCCCGCTGTTCGCCCCGGCCGGCAGCGTCGAGCGCGCGCAGATCCAGGGCTGGCTGGGTTACCTGGCGTCGGAGGTACACACCGCCGCCTTCCGCCCACTGAACCGGCCGGAGCGCTACTCCGCCGACGAGTCTGCCCACCCGGGCATCCGCGCCCAGGCCCAGGTGCAATTGCTGCAAGCCTTCGAGCATATCGAACGGCGCCTCGACGGACGCCAGTGGCTGGTGGCCGACCGCTACACCCTGGCCGATGCCTACCTCGGCGTGTTCGCCAGTTGGATCACCCGTATCGGCGGCCCGTTCAACGAGCTGCGCAACGTCCAGCGGCTGCGCGAGCAATGGCTGCAACGCCCGGCGGTGCGCTCGGCGCTTCAGGCGGAAGGGTTGCTCTAGGCGTTCCGCCGGAACGCCCGCGCCGTCGATCTTTCGGTACGCACGGCGCACCCTGCGGGGTGGGCTGTCAAGAACGATGCACAGGGGCCGGTCGCAAGGGCCGGTCATGGATGCCGAGAACATTAACGGCATGCTGCTTATTCATAAACTGATAACTTTTACTTCCTTATCCGGGTGGAGTGATGACGCTCGCCGGGAGGTTTGCTGAATGTTGTTTGGCGAACCTCGGATGTTCGTCTTTAAACACTCGCCTGTGAGTGTCCTCGAATTGCTTTTGGTGCATTCGTGAGTTTTCGGATGTCCATTTTTCTATTGTGGATTTCTCTTGGTTTTCAGTGCGTTGCTTGTGACTTCTATTTCTGTGAGTGTTGTTCGTGGCGAAACATCTTTTCAGCAGATTGTTTCGGAAAGATTCTCGTGAAGTGTTTTCTAGAATTCGCAAGTTGTTATTTTTGATTGGTTTTCAAGTGTGGCATGGAGGCTGCTAAACGAGTGTCGGGCATAACTAGGTTCTGTACGAAAAGTGCCTGCGCTCGGTGATGCTGCGTTAAAAAGAGACTCGGAATGCTCATTTACAGCCGTAAACTCCGCTTCCTCGCCTCTTTTTGCCTTGCCTGACCTTCGCTCGGCGACTTTTCGTACAGAACCTAATAGAAGCGTGCCCTGATACTTGGCCAGACATAGGGGATTGGTAGGTGAAAGTCGATTTCGGGGGAAGTGTGGAGCAGTTGCCGCCAGGAGGAGGCAAGCCTGTCGTATGGGCCTTGGGGACCTTGCTGGCCTGCATGGGCGGCGCGGTGCAGGCAGAGGAGGGTGTCGACCCTCGGTTGGCTACCGTCGTGGTGACGGGCAATAAGGCCTCGGAGGCTGAACAGGCCAGGGCCGAGCTCGACAAGGTGGCTGGCTCCGTCCGGGTGATCGACAACAAGGAAGTGGAACGGGGCAGGGCACAGAACGCGGAAGACGTGCTGGCGTACCAGCCCGGCGTCTTCGCCCAGGCCACCAGCGGGACTGGTGCGAACAAGATTTCCATCCGTGGCTCGGGCCTGAACACCTTCTACCAGGGCTACGTCATGGGGATCAAATTCCTCTACGACGGGATGCCCATCAGCGGGCCGGGCGGCACCCAGGAAGACATGCTGAACATGGCCGCCGTGGATTACACCGAAGTGCTCTACGGCGCCAACGCGTTCGCCCATACGGCGTTGTCGCTGGGCGGCGCGATCAACTTCGTCACCCACACCGGATACACCTCGCCCGGTGCCCGCGTGCGCCTGGACGTCGGGTCGTTCGGCTACCGCAAGCAGGAACTCAGCTATGGCGGCGTGTCGGGAGACAGCGATTACTTCGTCGCAGTGCTGCACAATGAGCGCGACGGTTTCCAGGACGACACGCCCAACCGGGGCAAGGACTTCATCGCCAACTTCGGCCATGCGTTCAGCCCCAAGCTGGATACCCGCCTGATCGTCCGCTACCGCGAGGAAAAGCTCCTCAACGGCAGCACCCTGACCAAGGAGCAGATCGAACACGACCCGACCCACAACCGGCTGCTCTCCGACCGCCGCAAGAACGGGACGACCCTGATCAGCAGCAAGACCACCTACACCTTCGACGACGACTCGAAGCTGGAAGTCGGCCTCGGCTACAACAACTACCCGCTGCACAACGGCTGGCGCTACGCTGCCACGGCTCAGGACTGGCACTCCACCGACCTGAACACGGTGATCCGCTACCTGCGCACCGGCGACCGACTATTCGGCCTGCCGAGCGACACGACCCTGACCTTCAGCGATACCCGGCTCATCGATGGCGACGTCACGGGCTATCGGCAATCCGACTGGGTGAAGGTCCGCCACACCGACTACACCGGCTCGCGGGACACCGTCTTTGCCCTGGGCAACGAGCTGCAACTGGACGACCAGTACTGGCTGTCCACCGGGCTGTCGTTGATCAACATCGACCGCACGGCGCGCATCCAGTATTCGATCACCCCCAACACCAGCACCTTCCCGGACAACGTCAGCTACAACGACTGGCACGTCGCGCCACGCATCGGGCTGCGTTACCAGTTGAGCCCCGAGGTGCAGTTGTTCGGCAACGTCAGCCGCTCCATCGACCCGCCGGTGACCTGGCAGCACGGCAGCACCGCGAACCCCTACCTGCGGCCGCTTGACCCGCAGAAGGGCACCACGGTGGAGTTCGGCGTGCGCGGTTCCGCCGGAATCTTCGACGGCAGCCTGGCGATCTATCGCTCGTGGATCACCGACGAGCTGCTGACCGTGGTCATCAGCCCGGCGACCCCGACCTCTGACGCGGTCACGGCCAACGCCAATGCCAGCGACACCATCCATCAGGGCATCGAGGCCGGCCTGGATACCCGCCTCTGGGAAAGCTCGCGCGGCGACAGCATCGTCCTGCGCCAGGCCTACACCTTCAATGATTTCTACTACCGCAACGACGACGAGTTCGGCGACAACGAACTGCCCAGCCTACCCCGGCACTACTACCAGGCCGAATTGCAGTACCGGCATTCGCAGGGGTTCTATGCCGGCATCAGCGTGCGCTCGGCCTCCAGCTACTACGTTGATTACGCCAATACCCTCAAGGCACCGTCCTACACCATCTGGGGCGCCAAGGTCGGCTACGACGATCCGGGCGAGCGCTGGAGCGTGTATCTCGACGCCAGGAACCTCACCGACGAGAACTACGTGACGGCGGCGAACACCGCCTACGACCTGAAGGGCGTGGACTCGCCGAACTTCTATGCCGGCGATGGCTTCGGCGTGTATGCCGGGGTGTCGTATCGCTTCGAATGAAGCCGCACCGGCGGCCCGGCGACGTTCGGGCCGCCAGTGCCTTGAAAACCCAAGGGCCGGTTGCGCCGACGCGTTGACAGAGAGACCGACATGCTAGACATCGCAGTATTCCCAAGGCGTGTTCCCTCGTTCGCCACCTTGCACGGTGCGCTGCTGCGGCTCGCCGTACTGGTCGTGCTGCTGGCCCTGGTGGCCTGCGGCGAGGAACCGTCCGGACAGGCGGGTAGGGACACCACGGCGCGCAACGATTTCGTCTACCCGGCCAGCGACTACTTCGAGCAGGCGCCGGGGAAGCGCGGCGGTACGCTGAAGGTGTCCGTGGCCATGGATACCGGCTCTCTCGATCTGCACGCCATTTCCCACACCAACGCGCAATGGCTGGGGCGGCTGATCTACGACAACCTGGTCTACCTCGACGACCAGGGCCGCATCACGCCCTGGCTGGCCAGGTCCTGGGAGGTTTCCCCGGATGGCCTGACCTACACCTTCCACCTGCGCGACGACGTGACCTTCAGCGACGGCGCGAGATTCGACGCCGAGGCGGTGCTGGCCAACCTCGAACACATGCGCGACCCGGCCACCAAGTCGCCCCTGGCCGCCGCCTACATCGCGCCCTACATCGACGGCAAGGTGATCGACGAATACACCTTCCAGGCCAACCTGCGCGAGCCCTACGCACCTTTCCTCGACGTGCTGGCGCAGTCTTGGCTGTCTATCCAGTCGCCCAAGGCCATCCGGGAAAACCCCAAGGCGCTCGCAGAGCGGCCGGTCGGCTCCGGGCCCTTCGTGGTGGAACGCTACGATCGCCAACAAGGAATTCGCCTGGTGCGCCGCGAGGATTACCGCTGGGCGCCGGATTTCCTGCGCCATGAGGGGCCCGCCTACCTCGATCGGCTAGAGATCGACTTCATCCCCGAGCCACTGATCCGCTACACGTCGCTGTCCGCCGGCCAGTACGACTTCACCACCGATGCGCCGACACAGAACGCGGCCGCCATTCGCGCCGACGACCGCCTGGTGTTCGACAGCCGTATCCGCAAGGGCAATCCCAATCGGGGCATCACCTTCAACACCGAGAAATTCCCGTTCGACGACGTACGCGTGCGCAAGGCCGTCGCCCTGGCGGTGGACCGCGAAGGTATCGTGCGGATCAGTGGGTTCGGGGAGTACCGGCCGAAGAGCGACTACCTGGCCGCCAATACCCGTTACTACGACCCTTCGTTCCAGGATGCCCTGCGCTACGACCCGGAAGAGGCCAATCGTCTGCTCGACGAGGCCGGCTGGAGCGCGCGCGATGCCGAGGGATACCGCACCAGGGACGGAGTGCGCCTGGGCGCCGAGGTGCTGCTGGCCGAGGGACTTTCGTCGTTGACCGACGCGGTGGCAATCCAGTCCGATGCGAAGAAGATCGGCTTCGAGTTGCGCATCGTCCAGTTGCCGCCGCTGCATATCCTCGACCGGCGCGCCGCCAACGACTACCAGGCTACCGGCTCCGGAGTCTGGCACACCAATACGCCGGACGGTCTGTACATCCTCTATCACAGCAACGAAATCATTTCGCCTCGGCGCATCGGCCAGAACACTGCGCGGCTGCGCGACTCGAAGCTGGACGACCTGCTCGGCCGGGCGCGCCAGTCCCGCGACGAACAGCTCGGTCGGCAACTCTACAGTCAGGCCCAGCAGCGCCTGACCGAACTGGTGCCGGCCGTGCCTCTGTACGAGAACTACACACTGACCGCCCGCAACACCCGCGTGCGGGGCGTGGTCTACGACACCTCGCACAACACGCCGGTGTTCACCGGTGCCTGGTTGGGCGAGGCGCCGTAAGGCACTGGCAGCAAACCGTCGCCCCCGCGCACGCGGGGACCCAATGAACAACCATTGGATTACTCGCTTCGGACCGCCCTGAAGGGCGTTCGGTGCAAGCACCGTCCCGCGCACGGGAATGATGGTGGATAGTTCCTGGTCGACATGATCCGCAAAGGATGTTCCCGGCAACTTGAGGGTTGGCCGGGAAAGTTGTCTTTCCGGCAGCTCGGTCGGCTCTTTCTGGAGCTGCAGGTCAAGTTATCGGCAACTTCCAGGATCTTCGTTTTTCATTATCCATAGCTGAAATAGACTCGGCCCTTGGCTCGCTGCTTTCATCGTTCATGCCGCTCATTTCATATGGTGACAAGGATATAACCAGATTCGCTGTCCGTGGCGAAACATCTGTTCAGCAGAATGTCTGCGAGTGATTGGCTTCAGGTGTTTTTATTTGTGCTCAACTTATTGTTTTTAATGGTTTTTTATTTTTGGAATGAAGATTGCTCAATGGTGACAAAGGGCGCGACAAAGACAACAAAAACGCTCATGAATGAATCTGCCTGAAATAGGAGTTAATCCAGTGCGTTTGTTGTCTTTGACGGGGAATGATGGTGTTTCCGTGGGCGTGCCAAGTCCGCTATGGGTAGCCGTGGGTCTGGGGATCCTGATGATGTGCGCGGGGAACTTCGCGCAGTCCGAGGAGTTGACGAATAGTTCGGCTCCGAAGTTGGAGACCGTGGTTGTAAGGGGGGAAAAGAAAAGCGAGGAGCAACAGGCAAAGGAAAAGCTGGACGAGATTCCTGGCGGCGCCAGCCTGGTGCGCAATGCGGACGTCGAGCGGGGTCGTGCGGCCACCGTGGAGGATGTGCTGGCGTTCCAGCCCGGTGTCATCGCGCAATCGGCGGGCGGCAACGACGCCATCAAGATTTCCATCCGGGGCTCGGGGGCGAATGCCTCGCCCGGTTATTTCCGCGAAGGCACCAAGTTCCTCTTCGACGGGTTGGCGCTGACCGGGCCGGGCGGTACGCCCTATGAGCTGCTGGAGATGTCGGGGGTGAACTACACCGAGGTCCTGCGTGGTGCCAACGCGTTCGACTACACCGCGCTGTCGCTGGGCGGGGCGATCAACTTCGTCACCCACTCGGGGTACACCGCGCCGGGCAACTACGCGCGCTTCGAGGCGGGCAGCTTCGGCTGGCGCAAGCAGCAGGCGAGCACCGGTGGCGTAGTGGACAACGCCGACTACTACGTCAGCCTGGCCAACTCCGAGCGCGACGGCTACCAGGATTTCACCTTCACCAAGGCCAAGGGCGTGGTCTCCAACTTCGGCTATCGGTTCAGCCCCAAGCTCGAGACCCGTCTGCTGATCCGCTACCGCGAGGAGTACCACGAGAACTCGGGCACGCTCACCCGCGCGCAGTTGAAGGACGACTCGTCGCAGACCAACCCGGCGACCGAACTGTCGCGCGGCGATTCCACCAAGGAAGGCTCGACCTGGATCGGCAGCAAGACCACCTACACCTTCGATGACGACTCGAAGCTGGAATTCGGGCTGGTCTACCACAACTATCCGCAGATCCTCAGCAAGAAGAGCTCGGTCAACCCCAACCACTGGAGCTGGAGGGACATCAATACCTCCCTGCGCTACCTGCGCAGCGACCAGTTGTTCGGGCGCCAGAGCAACACCACGCTGAGCCTCAGCAACACCTGGCACGACCGGGCGGGCGTCAAGACCTACGACGGCGTCAGTCGCGAGCTGCTCAAGGACGCCCGCTACGACGGCTCCCTCGACAGCGTCTTCGCGCTCGGCAACGAGCTGGAGCTGACCGAGAGGCTGTGGCTGTCGAGCGGCCTGTCGCTCATCAACATCCGTCGCGATATCGACGTGGTGTTCTCCGACCGGGCGAACACCAGCCCCTATCCGGACCACTACAACTACGACAACTGGAGCCTCGCGCCGCGCATCGGCCTGCGCTACTACCTGACACCCGAGATCCAGCTCTTCGGCAACGTCAGTCGCTCCATCGATCCGCCGAGCACCTGGTCTTCCTCCGGCTCCGGGGTGACCAACAACTACGCCAAGACCTTGGTCGAGCAGACCGCCAATACCGTCGAGTTCGGCATTCGCGGCAGCCACGGCATCTTCGACGGCAGCCTGGCGGTGTACCGCTCCTGGGTGCATGACGAACTGCTCAACGTCGAGATCATCCCGGCGACGCCGACCAGCCCGGCGGTGACTTCCACCTCGAACGCCAGCCCGACCATCCACCAGGGTATCGAAGCGGGCCTCGATGCCCAGCTATGGCAGGGCGCGCGCGGCGAGAAGCTGATCCTCCGCCAGGCCTACACCCTCAACGATTTCTACTACCGCAACGACGATGAGTTCGATTCCAACGAACTGCCCGGCCTGCCCAAGCACATCTACCAGGCCGAGTTGCAGTACCAGCACCCGAGCGGCTTCTACGCCGGTGTGAACGTGCGCTCGGCATCGAGCACCGCCGTGGATTACGCCAACTCGTTCCACGCGCCGTCCTACACGATCTTCGGCGCCCGGGCCGGCTACGAGGCACCGGGCCAGCGCTGGTCGGTGTTCCTGGACCTGAAGAACCTCACGGACGAGGACTACGCCACGGCGATCAGCCCTATCTACAACGCCCGAGGGAGCGATGTCCGCGCGCTCTATCCGGGTGACGGGTTCGGCGCGTTCACCGGGGTGGCTTTCCGTTTCTGAGGCGGCGCCCCGGGCGGGGGAAGGTCCGGGGCGTCTTTTGCAACGTTCTATCCGAAGGTCAACAAGAATGACATCAAGCGTATGGGGGAAAAACGAGGCGAGGGGCGGGGCGCGGCGCGTTCCATTCCTGCCGGTGGTAGGCCTGGGCTCCGCTCTGCTGTTGGCAAGCGGTGCTTCGTTGGGGGACGAACAGGCCGCCCGCCGGACGAGCGCCGATGACACGGCCGACGATACCCGGCTGAGCACGGTGGTGGTCCAGGCGGACAAGGCCACGCCGGCGCAGCAGGCCAGGACCCGGCTCCAGGAGGTGGCGGGCGGCACCAGCGTGGTCGACAGCGAGGAGCTGGCGCGTGGCCGCAACACCACCCTGGGCGACGTGCTCGCCTACCAGCCCGGCGTGTTCGTGCAGTCGGTCGGCGGCAACGATTCGGTGAAGATTTCCATTCGCGGCTCCGGGATCGTCAACTCGCCCGGCTATTTCCGCGAGGGCATCAAGTTCCTCTACGACGGCATCGCGCTGACCGGCACCGGGGGCACGACCTACGAGTTGCTGAACGCCTCCGGGGTGGACTACACCGAGATCCTGCGCGGCGGCAATGCCTTCGACTACGGTGCCCTGGCGCTGGGCGGCGCGGTCAACTTCGTCACCCACACCGGCCACACCGCGCCCGGCCACCGGCTGCGCTACGAGACCGGGAGCTGGGGCTTGCAGAAGGCCCTGTTCAGCACCGGCGGCGCCGAGGGCGACTTCGACTACTACGTCAACGTCGACAACTACCGCAGCGATGGCTATCGCCGCGACTACAGCCTGTCCAAGAGCTACGGCACGGTGGTCAACCTGGGCTACCGCTTCAGCCCGCAACTGGAGTCGCGCCTGCTGCTGCGCTACCGCGACGAATTCCACCAGGACCCCGGTGCCCTGACGCTGCCCGAACTGGAGCACGACTCCTCCCAGGCCAGCCCGACGTCGCTCGCCAGCCGCTCCAGCGGCCGGCGCAAGGGCACCATCTGGCTGGGCAGCAAGACCAACTACACCTTCGACGATGGCTCCGGGTTCGAGTTCGGCCTGGCCTACCACGAGTATCCGCACGCCAATAACAAGGACAACACGGTCGGCAACCCGGGCTTCTGGGATTGGCACGACCTGAACGCCTCGCTGCGCTATGCACGCACTGATTTCTGGGGCGGCCACGAGAGCCGCACCAGCCTGTCCTTCACCTCCACCGAACATCTGATCGGCCAGGTCACCACCCTCAAGGGCAACGACCGCAGCCAGGTGGTCAACAAGAAGTTCTTCAAGGGCTCGATGGACCGCACCTTCACGGTGGGCAACGACCTGGAGCTGGTGGACGGGTTGTGGCTGACCAGCGGCGTGTCGGCGGTCTACGTGCGCCGCAACATCGACATCGCCTACAGCAACCAGACGACCACGCCGGGCGAGACCGACTACGACAACTGGAGCCTGGTGCCGCGCATCGGCCTGCGCTACGAGCTGACGCCGGAGCTGCAGGTGTTCGGCAACTTCACCCGCTCCATCGATCCGCCGTTGGACTGGCGCTACGCCAACAGCCGGGACCAGATCACCCCGCTGGTGGAGCAGAAGGCCAACACCCTGGAAGTCGGCATCAAGGGCCGGGCCGGGATCTTCGACGGCAGCCTGGCGATCTATCGCTCGTGGATACGCGATGAACTGCTCACCGTGGTGGACGAGGAAGAAACCGCGCGCCAGGGCAACATCGTCACCGCCACCTTCAACAGCAGCACGCCGACCCTGCACCAGGGCGTCGAGCTCGGCCTGGATGGCCGGCTCTGGGAAAGCCCTGGCGGCGAGCAGATCGTGTTGCGCCAGGTGTACACCTACAACGACTTCCGCTACCGCGACGACCCGCGCCTCGGCGACAACCGCCTGCCGGGCATCCCCGAGCACATCTACCAGGCCAAGCTCGAGTATCTGCATCCGTCGGGCTTCTACGGCGGGGTGAACGTGCAGGCCGCCTCGCGCACCGCCGTGGACTACACCAACACGCTCTACGCCCCGTCCTACACGATCTGGGGCGCCACCGCGGGCTACGAGGCGCCGAGCAAGGACTGGAAGGTCTACCTCGACCTCAAGAACCTCACGGACGAGGACTACGTGACGACCGTCACCGCCGCCTTCGACACCAGGGGCAACGAGAACAGCCGGAACTTCTTCCCGGGCGACGGCTTCGGCGCGTTCGCCGGGGTCGAGCTGCGGTTCTGAACACGAGCAGGAAAGACATGCGGGGCGCGTGAGTCCCGCATTCGCCAACCCAGGAACATCAGGAATCGCGTCATGCAACGAATCGAAAACGGGGTACGGGGCGGCACGGGAACCGGCGAGAGGCGGCGCTGGCTGGGCGTCGTGCTGGGCACCCTGTTCTCGCTCGCCGGCTGCTCGCCGGCGGAGGACCCGCCAGCCTCGTCCGGCGCTTCTCCGACGAACGCCGCCCGCGGCGACGGACAGCTCGCCGATGGCCGTCTCAGCTACTCGACGACCGACTACCACGAACAGGAGCGGGGCAAGCCCGGCGGCACCCTGCGCGCCTCGGTGACGCTGGATACCGGCACCTTCGACGTACACTCGATCGCCCACGGCAACGTCCAGTGGCTGGGGCGGATCATCTACGACGGCCTGGTCTACCAGGACGAGCAGGGCGGCATCTCGCCCTGGCTGGCCAAGTCCTGGGAGATCTCCGAGGACGGCAAGACCTACACCTTCCACCTGCGCGACGACGTGACCTTCAGCGACGGCGAGAAGTTCAACGCCGAGGCGGTGCTGGTCAACCTCGAACACATGCGCGACCCGGCCACCAAGTCGCCGCTGGCAGCCGCCTACATCGCGCCTTACGTCGAGGGCAAGGTGCTCGACGAGTACACCTTCCAGGCGACCCTGCGCGAGCCGTACTCGCCGTTCCTCGACGTGCTCGCGCAATCCTGGCTGAGTATGATCTCGCCCCGGCAGATCAAGGAGGACCCCAGGTCCATCGCCGAGCGGCCGATCGGCTCCGGGCCCTTCGTGCTGGAAAGCTACACCCGCGAGCAGGGTGCCACCTTCGTTCGCCGCGAGGACTACGCCTGGGCGCCGCCGGTGATCCGCCACCAGGGGCCGGCCTATCTGGAACGCATCGAGCTGACCTTCGTCCCCGAGGCGATGATCCGCTACAGCTCGCTGCTGTCCGGGCAGCACGACTTCACCCTGGACGCGCCCACGCAAAACGCCGTGACGATCCGCGGCAATCCCGACCTGGTGTTGCGCAGCCGCATCCGCAAGGGCAACCCGTTCCGCAGCCTGACCTTCAATACCGAGCGCTTCCCGTTCGACGACGTGCGCGTGCGCAAGGCGCTGACCAGGGCCGTCGACCGCGATGGCCTGGCCTGGATCACCGGCTTTGGCGAATACCAGCCGAAGAGCGACTTCCTCGCCGCCAACACGCGTTTCTACGACCCGTCGTTCAAGGACGCCCTGGGCTACGACGTGGACGCTGCCAACCGGTTGCTCGACGAGGCCGGCTGGACCGCCCGCGACGCCGAGGGTTACCGCGTCAGGGACGGCAAGCGCCTGGCCGCGCGCCTGCTGATGAGCGAGAACCCGGCGTTTCCCGGCAGCGTCGCGGTGGCCATCCAGTCCGACGCCAGGAAGGTCGGCTTCGACATCGATCTCGAAGTGCTGCCCCTGGCCCAGGTGACCGACCGCCGCTACGCCGGGGACTACCAGGTACTGGGCGGTGGCTACTGGCACACCAACACGCCGGACGGCCTGTTCATCCTCTACCACAGCGACTCGATCACCACCGACAAGCTGATCGGCCAGAACTCCTCGCGCCTGCGCGATGCGGAGCTGGACGACCTGCTCGCGCGGGCCCGCCGCAGCACCGACGCGGAAGAGCTCAGGACGCTCTACGGCCAGGCCCAGCGGCGCCTCACCGAGCTGGTCCCGGCGTCGCCGTCCTACGAGAGCCACCACATCGTCGCCTACCACCGCTACGTGAAGGGCGTGGTCTTCGACACCTCGCACAACACGCCTTTCTTCACCAGCGTCTGGCTGGACAAGGAGCAGCCATGAACATCCTGCGGCGCATCCTCCTGCGACTACTGGCCGGCCTGGTCGTGCTCTGGGGCGCGGCGACGCTGACCTTCGTCGGCCTCAACGTCAGCGGCGGCGACCCGGCCCTGGCGATCCTCGGCGGACCGGAAGCCATGCCCACCGCCGAGGTGCTGGCCCAGGTACGCCGCGAATACGGCCTCGACCAGCCACTGATCGTGCAGTACGGCCAGTACCTGGGGCGGCTGGCGAGGGGCGACCTCGGCGAGTCCTACCGCCTGCGCATCCCGGTTAGCCAGGCCATCGGCGCGCATATCGGCGCCACCGTGAAGCTGGCCCTGTGGGCGGCGCTGCTGGCGGTTGGCCTGGCGGTCCTGCTCGCGGTGCTGACCGCCAAGCGGGCGCGCTGGATCGGCTCGCTGTCGTCGGGCAGCGAACTGGTGCTGTCGTCGATGCCCTCGTTCGTCCTCGGCATCCTCCTGCTGCTGGTGTTCTCCTTCCATTTCCGCCTGCTGCCGCCGACCGGTTCCAGCGGCTGGAAGACCATGCTGCTGCCGACCCTGACCCTGGCCCTGCCGGTGGCCGCGGTGCTGACCCAGGTGCTGCGCCAGGAGCTGGAGGACATCCTCGAACAGCCCTTCATCGTCATGGCCCGCGCTCGGGGCTTGTCCGAGGCCGGGGTGCGCCTGGGCCATGCGCTGCGCCACGCGCTGATCCCGCTGGTCACCCTGTCCGGTTTCATCCTCGCCAGCCTCCTCGGCGGCGCGGTTATCACCGAGACCCTGTTCGCCCGCCAGGGCGTCGGCCGGCTGATGCTCGAAGCCGCCAACACCAAGGATGTGCCCATGGTGCTTGGCATCACCCTGCTGGCGGCGCTGGTCTACGTGGTGGTCAACCTGCTCGTCGACCTGTTCAACACGCTGGTCGATCCACGGGTGGCCGACCGATGAGCATGAGCGCCGTCCTCACCCAGCTTCGTGCCCTGTTCGATGAGAACAGCGCCACGCCGCACCTTCAATTCACCGCGACACACAAGGATTCCACGATGGTCTTCGAACCTGATCCGACTCGCGCCGACAGTCGCGAGCTGCACACGCCGCCGCGTGACGAGGAACTCAAGGCCCGCTTCGCGCCGGTCTTCGCCCGCATCGCCGAGGGCGCCATCGCCCGCGAGGAAAAGCGCGAGCTGCCCTACGAACCGGTGGCCTGGCTGCGCGACGCCGGCTTCGGCACGCTGCGCGTTCCGCAGCGGTACGGCGGTCTCGGCGCCACCTTGCCGCAACTGTTCCGGCTGATCGTCCTGCTCGGTGAAGCCGACTCCAACCTGCCGCAGATCTTCCGTGCCCACTTCGGCTTCGTCGAAGGCCGCCTCAACGACGAGGAGGAGGACAACCGGCAGCTCTGGTTCCCGCGCATCGTCGCCGGCGAGCTGTTCGGCGCGGCGATGGCCGAGCGTACCGAGGCCACCCGCAACACGGTGACGCTGACCCGCGACGGCGAGGACTGGCTGGTCAACGGCGAGAAGTACTACTGCACCGGTACCCTGTACGCGGACTGGATCGCCGCGTCCGCCAGCGATGGCGACGAGCACGTCAGCGTCGCCATTTCCACCCGCGCGCCGGGCGTCACCCGTCTCGACGACTGGGACGGCTTCGGCCAGCGCCTGACCGGCAGCGGCACCACCCGTTTCGACGATGTGCGGGTGCCCGCCGAACAGTTGTTCCGCCGTTTCAAGAGCGCCGAGGGGCGCGGCGACAGTTACATCGTCGCCTTCTACCAACTGGTGCACCTCGCCACCCTGGCCGGCATCGCCCGCGCGGTGCTGCGCGACGGCATCGCCTTCGTCCAGGGGCGCACCCGCACCTTCGGCATTCCCGGCCAGTCCAGCCCGCGCCAGGACCCGCTGGTGCAGCGCGTCGTCGGCCGCCTGTCGAGCCTGGCGTTTTCCGCCGAGTCGCTGGTGGAGGGCGTGTCCGCCGCCGTCGAGCGGGTCTGGCAGGCGCGGCAGGCCGGCGAGGCCGCGCCGGAGTTGTATGTCGAGGCGGAGATCAAGGCCTACCAGGGCCAGCAGATCGTCATCCAGCAGGTGCTGGAGGCCACCACGTTGCTGTTCGAGGTCGGCGGTGCGTCGGCCACCAGCAGCACGCGGCGCCTCGACCGGCACTGGCGCAACGCGCGAACCCTTTCCTCGCACAACCCGGCAATCCTGCGCGAGGCCTATCTGGGCGATTACTACCTCAACGGCACCGTTCCCAGCCAGGCCTGGGCGGAGCGCTTCGACGCCGCCCGCCAGTCCGAGCAGTCCCCACATCTCCAGGAGGCACAAGCATGAGCAGCAGCAAACGGCAAATGAGCATCGGCATGAACATCCTCGGCTTCGGTTCCCACTCGGCCGCCTGGCGGCTGGGCGAAGTGCCGCCGACCGCCTACCTGGATGTCGAATACTTCCGCAACATCGCGCGCATCTCCGAACGTGGCACCCTGGATGCGATCTTCCTCGCCGACGGCCCAGCCCTGCAGGGCGACGTGGAGAAGAGCCCGGCCGGGCGCCTGGAGCCCACCGTGCTGCTCACCGCCGTGGCCCTCGCCACCCAGCACATCGGGGTGATCGCCACCTGCTCGAGCACCTACAACGATCCGTTCAACCTGGCCCGCCGCTTCGCTTCCATCGATCACATCAGCGGCGGCCGGATCGCCTGGAACGTGGTGACCAATGCCGGCGACGCCGCCGCGCAGAACTTCGGCCTGGCCGGCGCGCCGCTGCACGTCGACCGCTACGCGCGCGCCGACGAGTTCCTCGATATCGCCGTCAAGCTGTGGGATAGCTGGGAGGACGGCGCGATCATCGGCGACGCCGCCCGGGGCGTGTTCGCCGACCCGGCCAAGGTCCACACCCTCGACTACGTCGGCAAGTATTTCTCGGTGAAGGGCCCGCTCAACGTGCCGCGCTCGCCCCAGGGCCGCCCGGTGCTGGTGCAGGCCGGCTCGTCGGAGGGCGGCAAGGCGCTCGGCTCGCGCTGGGCCGATGCCATCTTCACCACCCAGACCACCCTGGCCGACGGCCAGGCGTTCTACCAGGAGATGAAGAGCCGCGCCCGCGCCTGGGGCCGCAACCCCGAGCACCTGAAGATCATGCCCGGCCTGTCCACCGTGATCGGCAGCACCGAGGCCGAGGCCCAGGCACGCTTCGACCATCTCAACTCGTACCTCGGCGAAGGCGGGCTGATCCGCCAGGTGGCGCAGCGGGTCGGCATCCCGGTGGAGGAGCTGGACCTGGACGCCGAGCTGCCCTGGCACCGCATCGGCCCGGTCAACGAATTCGAGCGGGGCTCGCATGGCTTCCTCGAAGCGCAGATCAACCTGGCGCGCCGCGAGAAGCTGACCGTGCGCGAGCTGTCGCGGCGCATCCTGGTCGGCCACCGGTTGCTGGTCGGCACTCCCGAGCAGGTGGCCGACACCCTCGAGGAGTGGTTCCTGGCTGGCGCCGGTGACGGTTTCAACATCATGCCGGACAGCTTCCCGTCGGGCGTCGAGGTCTTCGTCGACGAAGTGGTGCCGCTGCTGCGCAAGCGCGGCGTGTTCCGCCACGAATACAGCGGCAGCACCCTGCGCGACCACCTCGGCCTGCCGTACCCGCGCAGCCAGTTCGAACAGGGTGGCCAGGCCGCCTCGGCCTGAGCGCCCCGACAACCTGTAGGAGCCAGCTTGCTGGCGATGGATCGCCAGCAAGCTGGCTCCTACGACACGAAATAACCGCTCTTGCGTGAGACCAACCACATGAAATACCGCCCACTCGGCAACACCGACCTCCAGGTCAGCGTCATCGGCCTCGGGACCATGACCTGGGGTCACCAGAACAGCGAGGCCGATGCCCACGCGCAACTCGATTACGCCCTGTCCCGGGGCGTCAACCTGGTGGACAGCGCGGAGATGTACCCGACGCCGTCGCGCGCCGAGACCTGGGGCGACACCGAACGTTTCATCGGCTCCTGGCTGGCCAGGACCAAGCGCCGCCAGGACATCGTGCTGACCAGCAAGATCGTCGGGCCGCCGCGCCAGGCGGGGCACATGGCGCACATCCGCGACGGCAGGACGCGCTTCGACCGCAAGTTCCTCGGCGCCGCGCTGGACGCCAGCCTCGACCGCCTGCAGACCGACTACCTCGACCTCTACCAGTTGCACTGGCCGGAGCGCAGCGCCAACTTCTTCGGCCGCCGCGAATACCCCTGGGTGGAGGGGGAGGAGAGCACTTCCATCGAGGAAACCCTGACGGCGCTGGCCGAGCTGGTGAAGGCCGGCAAGGTGCGCCACATCGGCGTGTCCAACGAGACGCCCTGGGGCGTGGCGGAATTCCTCAAGCAGTCCGAACGCCTTGGGCTACCGCGCATCGTCAGCATCCAGAACCCCTACAGCCTGCTCAACCGCGTATACGAGCTGGGGCTTTCCGAGTTCAGCCACCGCGAGCGGGTCGGCCTGCTGGCCTATTCGCCGCTGGCCTTCGGCGTGCTCTCCGGCAAATACCTGAACGGCGCCCAGCCCGAGGGCGCGCGCCTGTCGGCCGGTTCGGCCTACGGACGCTTCGCCCGCTACGCCAGCGCCGAAGCCGGGCAGGCGGTGAGCGGCTACGTCGAGGTGGCGCGCCGTCACGATCTGTCGCCGGCGCAACTGGCGCTGGCTTTCGTCGCCAGCCGGCCCTTCGTCGCCAGCGCGCTGAGCGGCGCGACCAGCCTGGAGCAGTTGCGCGAAAACCTCGCCAGCGTCGATCTGGAGCTGGGCGAGGAAGTGCTTGCCGACATCGAGGCGGTCCATGCACGGCTGCCGAACCCGGCGCCATGAGCCTGTCTGGAGGACGTGCGATGAGCATTCGAGAACAGACCCTGCTCGGCACCACGGCGCTGACCCTGGCCGACGGGCGGCGAGGCTGGGCCACCTGGCTGCGCCTGCCGCCGCTGACCCGTCACCCCGGCCTGCTGCTGGCCGGGCTGTTCGTCGGCCTGCTGGTACTGGCGGCCATCGAGCCGGCGCTGCTGGTCAGGGGCGACCCGCTGGCGGCCAACGCCCGCGAGGCGTTCCAGGCGCCGAGCGCCGCGCATTGGCTGGGCACCGACGAGAACGGCCGCGACGTGCTGACCCGCCTGGTATACGGCGTGCGTGCCTCGCTGGTGATGGGCCTGGCGGCCACCGCCATCGGCCTGGTTGCGGGCATCGCCCTCGGCCTGCTGGCCGGGCTCGGTCATCGCTGGATCGATTCGGCGATCATGCGTTCGGTGGACGTTCTGCTGGCGTTTCCCGACCTGCTGCTGGCGCTGGTGATCATCACCTTCTGGGGCCAGGGCACGCTCAACGCGATCATCGCCGTGGGCATCGCCGGGGTGCCGCGCTATGCGCGCATGGTCCGCGCGCAGACCCGCGTGGTGCGTGGCGCCGCCTACGTCGAGGCGGCGATCACCCTGGGCATCGCCCGGCCGCTGGTGATCCTGCGCCACGTGCTGCCCAACGCCATCAAGCCGATCCTGATCCTCGCCACCATCGGCATCGGCGGCAACATCGCCGCCGGAGCCTCGCTGAGCTTCCTCGGCTTCGGCGCGCCGCCGCCGGCGCCGGAGTGGGGGGCGATGCTCTCGGTGGGACGCAATTTCCTGGCCAACGCCTGGTGGCTGGTGGCCGCGCCGGGTGTCGCGGTGACGCTTACCGTGGTCGCCATCACCGCACTGGGCCGCGCCCTGCTGCGCCGTAGCGAGGGCAAGAACGTATGACCACGTTGATCGCACCGGATCGCCCGCTGGTCGAGGTGAGCGACCTGCACGTGTCCTTCGGGCAGACCGGCGAGGTGGTCGCCGGGGTGTCCTTCAAGCTGTTCCGTGGCCAGTGCCTGGCGCTGGTCGGCGAGTCCGGCTCGGGCAAGAGCGTGACCTCGCGGACCCTGGCCGGGCTGACCGGGCAGGGCGCGCGGATCACCGCCGAGCGCCTGTCGTTCGACGGCCGCGACCTGCGCCAGTTCGATGCGCGCACCTGGCGTGACATCCGTGGCGGACGCATCGGCTTCGTCATGCAGGACGCCCTCGGTTCGCTCGATCCGCTGCGCCAGGTGGGCAAGGAGATCGACGAGCCGCTGCGCCTGCACACCGATCTGGATCGCCGCCAGCGCGAGGCACGGGTGATCGAGCTGCTGCGCGCGGTCGGCGTGCCCGAGCCGGAGCTGCGCGCCCGTCAGTATCCGCACCAGTTGTCCGGCGGCCTGCGCCAGCGCGCGCTGATCGCCTCGGCCATCGCCTGCGGGCCGGACCTGCTGATCGCCGACGAACCGACCACCGCGCTGGACACCACGGTGCAGGCGCAGGTGCTGGCGCTGCTGGAGTCCCTGCGGCGCAGCGACAGCGCGATGCTGGTGGTCAGCCACGACCTGGCGGTGGTGGCGCGCCTGGCCGATCGCGTGGCGGTGATGCACCAGGGCCTGGTGGTCGAGCAGGGACCGGTCGAGCAGGTGCTCTACGACCCGCAGCACGCCTACACCAGGTCATTGCTCAGGGCCGCGGCCACGGTGCACATCCGCCGTGACGACGTCCAGGAACCGCCGCCGGCCGGGATTCCGGCCGACGCGCCGCTGCTGATCGAGGCCGCTGCGTTGCGCAAGGATTTCGTCGGCCCCGACGCCAGGTCCCGCACGGCGGTGGCCGGGGTGTCCTTCGAGCTGCGCGCCGGCGAGACCCTGGGCATCGTCGGCGAGTCCGGTTCCGGCAAGACCACCATGACCCGCCTAGTGCTCGGCCTGGAGCGTCCGGACAGCGGCGAGGTGCGCCTGCGCGGCCGGCCCTGGAGCAGCCTTGGCGGCAAGCAGCAGCGTGAGGAGCGCCGGCGCATCCAGGTGGTGTTCCAGGACCCGCAGGCCTCCTTCGACCCGCGCTACACCGTCGAGCGGGTGCTCGACGAGGCGCTGGCGGTGGCCGGCTGTCCGCGTGGTGCGCGGCGCCTGCGCATGCTGGAGCTGCTGCACCTGGTGCGCCTCGACGAAAGCGTGCTGGCGCGGCGGCCCATCGAGCTGTCCGGTGGCCAGCGCCAGCGCATCGCCATCGCCCGCGCCCTGGCGCCCGAGCCTGAGGTGCTGGTGTGCGACGAGCCGGTGTCGGCGCTGGACGTGTCGGTGCAGGCGCAGATCCTCGAATTGCTCACCGACCTCAAGCGCCGCCTCGGCCTGGCCTGCCTGTTCATCTCCCACGACCTGGGGGTGATCAACCGGGTCAGCGACCGCGTGCTGGTGATGAAGGACGGCGTGGTGGTGGAGAGCGGCCCGGTGCGCGAGGTCTTCGACCGCCCGCAACACCCTTACACCCACGCGCTGCTGAGCGCCATTCCCCAACTGCGGCCGGCCGCGTACCACGATGCCGCCGAAGTGGTGTCGGCCTGATCGCCGGCAGGAGTCCAGAACCATGAAGAAATTCCGTCCCGGCACGCAGCGCACCGTCGCCGCGCTGCTGGCCCAACCGTCCAGGATCAGCCCCATGAGTATTCAATCCAACCCCGCCTCCTTTTCCCGCCTGAGCCTCGGCGAACTGCGCAAGCGCGCCGCCATCCGCCTGGCGAGCATCGCCGAGGGCGCCGCCGGGCGCGAGCGCTCGCGCCAGTTGCCCTACGAACAGATTCGCCAACTGGCCGCCGACCGTTTACTGACCTTCCGCATTCCCATGGCCTACGGCGGCACCGGCGCCAGCGTGCGCGAGGTGATCGAATTCATCATCGACCTGGCGGCGGCGGACTCCAACATCGCCCAGTCGCTGCGCCCGAGCTTCTCTTTCATCGAGGGACTGCTGGCGCGCGGCAGTGCCAGCGAACGCGAACGCTGGTTCCCGCGCTACCTGGCCGGCGAAGTGTTCGGCAACGCCGGCTGGGAGATCGGCGGCGCCAACGGCTCGGTCAGCGCGCGCATCGTCCGCGAGGGCGACCACTTCCGCGCCACCGGCAGCAAGTACTACAGCACCGGCTCGCTGTACGCCGACTGGGTCAGCGCGGTGGCGCTGGACGAGGACGAACAGCCGGTGTCCTTCGTTCTGCCGCGCGACCGCGAGGGGCTGGAACTGGTCGACGACTTCGACGCCATGGGCCAGCGCCTGACCGCCAGCGGCACCACCCGGCTGAACAACGTGCTGGTCCATCCCCACGAGATCCGCACCCGCATCGGCGAGGACGGTAAGCGCTCCATCGTCACGCCGTTCCTGCAGCTCTACCTGGCGGCGGTGGAGGCGGGTATCGCGCGCAATGCGTTGAACGATGCCGTGGCGTTCGCCCGCGAACATGCGCGGCCGATCAAGCACAGCAGCGCCAGCCGTTCGGTGGACGACCCCTACGTGGAGTTTTCGGTGGGCGAGATTTCCGCCCGCGCCTACGCCGCCGAAGCG
Organism: Zestomonas carbonaria; assembly: GCF_904061905.1. Classification (GTDB taxonomy): domain Bacteria; phylum Pseudomonadota; class Gammaproteobacteria; order Pseudomonadales; family Pseudomonadaceae; genus Aquipseudomonas; species Aquipseudomonas carbonaria. Next base: position 30,082 of record NZ_CAJFCI010000054.1, on the reverse strand, counting down.
GTGGTGCTGCGTGCCGCGGAAACCATCGACGCGGCCTGGGCGGCGGGGCTCGACGACGACGCGGTGAACCGCGCGGCGGTGGAAGTGGCCCAGGCCCAGTACCTGGCCGTGGAAGCGGCGCTGAAGGCCGCCGAACTGCTGTTCGACGTCGGTGGCGCCTCGACCACCGCCCGCCAGCACAACCTCGACCGCCACTGGCGCAACGCACGCACCGTGGCCAACCACAACCCGCGCCACTGGAAGGCCGCGGTGGTCGGCGCCTATCGGCTGAAAGGCACCCAGCCGCCGACGTCCGGGCTGTTCTGAGTGGGCCGTCCGGAAGACCTTCCAGGCAGCCACGCAGTCCAGCTCCACCCGCCGCAGGCCGGCCGCACGGTGCCGCTGATCATCGGCTGCGCGCTGTTCATGGAACTGCTCGACGCCACCGCCGTGCTCACCGCGCTGCCGCAGATGGCCGTAGAGTTCGGCGAGCCGACGGTGCGCATGAACCTGGTGGTGTCGCTGTACCTGCTAGCGCTGGCGCTGTTCGTGCCGGTCAGCGGCTGGGCCGCCGACCGCTTCGGACCGCGCCGGGTGTTCGTGGTCGCCATCGTGTCGTTCGTGCTGGCTTCGCTGGCCTGCGCTGCTTCCACCTCGTTGCTGCAACTGTCGTTGGCGCGGCTGCTGCAAGGTGCGGCCGGGGCGATGATGGTGCCGGTGGGGCAGGTGATCCTGTTGCGCTGGGCGGGCCGCGAGAACCTGCTGAGCGCCATGGCCTTCCTGACCATGCCGGCGCTGATCGGCCCGGTGCTCGGTCCGCCGCTGGGCGGGTTGCTGGTAACCGCGCTGTCCTGGCACTGGATCTTCCTGATCAACCTGCCCATCGGCGCGCTCGGCATCGTCCTGATCCTCCGCCACGTGCCGGACTATCCGGGACAGCGGGGCGCGGCGCTGGATGTGCGCGGCTTCCTGCTCAGCGGCATCGGCCTGGCCTGCCTGGTGTTCGCTTTCGAGGCGTTCGGCCATGGCCTGCTGCCGGGAGCCTGGGTGGCGGCGTTGCTGGTCGTGGGCTTGCTCGGCGGCATCCTCTACGTGCGCCATGCGCGGCGCACGGAGCATCCGCTGATCGACCTGCGCCTGCTGAAGATTCCCACCTTCTCCACGGCCATCTGGGCCGGCAACCTGTTCCGCCTGGGCAGCGCCTCGCAGCCGTTCCTGCTGGTGCTGCTGTTCCAGGTCGGCTTCGGCCTCAGTCCGCTGGCGGCCGGCCTGCTGACCCTGGCCGGCGGCGCGGGGGCGCTGACCATGAAGTTCCTCTCGGTGCGCATCGTCCAGCGCTTCGGCTTTCGCCGCACGCTGATGGGCAATTCGCTGCTCACCGGCTTCTCCATCGCCCTGTGCGCGACCTTCGATGCGCAGACCCCGTACTGGGTGATCGTGCTGCTGCTGTACGTCGGCGGGGTCATCCGTTCGCTGCAGTTCAGCACCCTCGGCGCGCTGACCTATTCCGACGTGCCGATCGAACTGGCCAGCCGCGCCAGCAGCCTGTCGGCGATGTCCCTGCAACTGACCATGAGCCTCGCCGTGGGCCTGGCCGCGAGCCTGCTCGGGCTGATCGTGAACCTGCGTGGCCATGGGCAACCGCAGGCCGCCGACCTGAGCCTGACCATGCTGATCTGCGGCCTGCTGTGCGCCACCTCCTGGCTGGTGTTCCGGCGCCTGGGGAGGAATGCGGGGCGGGCGGTGACCGGATGAGCCGGCGCCACTGTTCCGGGGGCGACAGCGGTCCAGCAGATTGCCCTGCCGGAGCGCTTCGCGGGTGTTGGGTGGTTTCGTCATCCTATTGATTCTGAAGGGAAATTTATTTGGCATGGGGCGTGCTTGATGGCGAGTCCCCATGCGTTGCCAGGAAGTGCACGGAATGAAGAGTCAAGCCGATGGTTCGACGGTCCTGATCAGGCTCCCCAGGGAGGAGGACGCCCGGCCCATCGCCGAGGTCCACGTGCGCAGTTGGCAGTCGGCCTACCGGGACCTGCTGTCCCCCGGTTTTCTCGCCGGCCTGGAGCAGAGCATCGAGCGCCGCGTGGCCTTCCTGGTCGACGCGATCGCCGGCGGTCCGAGAACGATCCGGGTGGCCGAAGTCGATGGCGAGATCGTCGGCTGGAGCTCCTTCGGCGCCAGCCGCGACGACGACGTACCGCCCGGCACGGGCGAGCTCATGTCGATCTACCTGATACCCGAAGCCTGGACCCTGGGCATCGGCAACCGGCTCTGGCTGGAATCGCGCCGTGGCCTGGAGGAGGCCGGCTTCCACAGCGCCACGGCCTGGGTGCTGGACGGCAACGTCCGGGCGACCCGCTTCTACCGGAGGATCGGCTTCACGGCCGATGGCGCGAGCCAGAGGACCTTCGAGGAAAACGGCGAACCCCTTCCCCTGACTCGCTTCCGGATCGCGCTCGACGCGGCCGGCGAAACCCCTGATCCATCATCTCCCGCAAGGATATCCCCCCGCTCATGAGCGCTCCCAGCCTGACCCCCCGTCCACCGCGCACCCTGCTCAACTGGAACGTCCGCTACCTGCCGGACTCGCCGCTGAAGTTCGTGCTGTTCTTCGTCGGCAACTACAAGGGCTGGTACCTGGCGATCCTGCTCCTGCAGATCAGCGCGGTGGTCTGTACCATCCTGGTGCCCTGGGGCCTGGGGCAGATCACCCGGCTGGTCAGCGAGGGACTGAGCAGCGAGCAGGCGTTCGCGGTGCTGCAATGGCCGGTGCTGGCCTTCGCCGGGCTGTTGTTGCTGGAGGTGCTGTTCACCCGTGGCGCCACCGGTTGCCACATCCGCGTGATGCCGCAGCAGCGCCGTACCGTGACCCATGCGGTGTACGCCTATCTGCAGCAGCATTCGCACCGCTTCATCAGCAACGAGTTCGCCGGCGCCCTGGCGCACCGCGTTTCCGAGGTGTCCCTGGGGGTCAACCAGACCCTGAGCATCCTGCTGTTCGACCTGATCCCGCTGGTGGTCACCCTGACCCTGGCGACGCTGCTGCTGTGGACGGCTTCCTCGCTGCTGGCGCTGCTCATGTTCGGCTGGTCGGTGCTGTTCATCCTCGTCTGCTACCAGTTGGCCAAGCGCAGCCATCCACTGGCCCAGCAGCATTCGGCGGCGCGCAGCACCAGCACCGGCAAGGTGGTGGACGCGGTGACCAACCTCACCAACATCCGCCTGTTCGCCCGCCACTCCTACGAGCACGGCTACCTGGGCGACTACCTGGAACGCGAGGTCGGCGCGGCCTACCGCTCCTTCGGCTACATGGAGAAGGTCCGCTGGTTCCAGTCCAGCTTCGGCGTGGTACTGAAGGTCGGTGTGCTGCTGCTGTCGCTGTACCTGTGGCGCAGCGGGCAGATCAGCATCGCCACTTTCGTGATGTCCAGCAGCCTGTCGCTGCTGATCATCAACGACGTGTCCAGCCTGTCGCGGCGCTTCCTGGAGTTCTTCGAGGCGACCGGCAACATCGCCAACGGCGTGCGCAGCCTGATCCGCCCCCACGAGGTGGTGGACAAGCCGGGGGCGGCCAATCTGGAGGTCACGCGCGGCGAGGTGGAGTTCCGCAACGTGGCGTTCGGCTATTCGCCGGACAAGCGCATCTTCGAGGACCTGAACATCGTCATCCCGGCGGGCCAGCGGGTCGGCCTGGTGGGCTCCTCCGGCTCGGGCAAGTCGAGCCTGCTCAACCTGCTGCTGCGCCTGTACGACGTGGACGAGGGCCAGGTGCTGATCGACGGCACCGACGTGCGCGACGTGACCCAGCATTCGCTGCACCAGCAGATCGGCCTGATTCCCCAGGAGCCCGGCCTGTTCCACCGCACCATCCGCGAGAACATCCACTACGGCCGCCTGGACGCAACCCAGGAGGAACTGGCGGCGGCCATCCATCGCGCCGGTGCCAGCGCCTTCATCGAATCCATGGAGCAGGGCTACGATTCCCTGGTCGGCGAACGCGGGGTCAAGCTGTCCGGCGGCCAGCGGCAACGCATCGCCATCGCCCGGGTGCTGCTGAAGAACGCACCGATCCTGGTGATGGACGAGGCCACGTCGAGCCTGGATTCGATCACCGAACGCTTCATCCAGGACAAGCTGGACGAGATCATGGTCGGCAAGACGGTTATCGTGGTCGCCCACCGGCTGTCCACTGTCGCCCACCTCGACCGCATCATCGTCTTCGACAAGGGCCGGGTGGTGGAGGACGGCAGCCACCAGGAACTACTGAAGAAACGCGGGCAGTATTTCCGCCTGTGGAGCCGGCAGTCCGACGGCATGTTCCATGAGGAGGCCGCCGAGGCGGTTTGATTTTTCTCCCTTCGCCCATTCATGGGAGAGGGGCCGGGGGAGAGGGGCGAGTCTCTTCTTCCACCACAATCGACCACGGGAGAACCCCATGAGCTACCGCACCCTAGGCCGTTCCGGCCTGCAGGTTTCGTCCCTGACCCTCGGCACGATGATGTTCGGCGGGCAGACCGACGCCGAGACCTCGCTGCGCATCATCGACACGGCCTTCGACCAGGGCATCAACTTCATCGACACCGCCGACGTGTACAACGCCGGGCGCTCCGAGGAAATCGTCGGCCAGGCCATCGCCGCGCGCCGCGACGACTGGGTGCTGGCCAGCAAGGTCGGCATGGGGCCGGCGGACGGCCCGGCCAATCGCCGTGGGCTGAGCCGCAAGCACATCCTCAGCGGCGCCGAGGCCAGCCTGCGCCGGCTGGGCACCGATTACCTGGACGTCTACTACCTGCACCGCGAGGATCACCAGGCACCGCTGGAGGAGACCGTCTCGGCCATCGGCGACCTGCTGCGCCAGGGCAAGATCCGCTACTGGGGCGTTTCCAACTATCGCGGCTGGCGCATCGCCGAGATCGCCAGCGTCGCCGAACGCCTGGGCGTGGACCGGCCCATCGTCAGCCAGCCGCTGTACAACCTGGTCAACCGCCAGGCCGAGGTGGAGCAGATCACCGCCGCCGCTTTCCACGGCCTCGGCGTGGTGCCCTACAGCCCGCTGGCGCGCGGCGTGCTCAGCGGCAAGTACGCGCCGGGCGTGGCGCCGGCCAGCGATAGCCGCGCCGGCCGCCAGGACAAGCGCATCCTCGAGACCGAATGGCGCGACGAGTCGCTGCGGATCGCCCAGAAGGTCAAGCAATACGCCGGGGAGCGCGGTGTCGGCGTGGTCGAGTTCGCCATCGCCTGGGTACTGAACAACGCCGCGGTCTCCTCGGCCATCGTCGGCCCGCGCACCGAGGAGCAGTGGGCCACCTACGTGAAGGCATTGGAGGTGAAGATCACCGCCGAGGACGAAGCCTTCGTCGATGCGCTGGTGACGCCGGGCCACGCCTCCACGCCGGGGTACAACGACCCGACCCATTTCGTTTCCGGGCGTTGGGTGCGGAGTTGAGTCCACGCATGTTCCCTCACCCCAACCCTCTCCCGGGGGGGAGGGAGCTGGACGGGGTTGGCTCGGAGCCAGCAAACTCCCTCTCCCTCCGGAGCGGGGCGCGTAGCCAGGGCCGGGGTGAGGGGCCGAGGCTGCGTTAAACACCGGAGCCAACCAGTAGGATGGTTCGAGGAGCGCAGCGACGATACCCATCGGGCCCATCTCACACCCAGGCAGCAATGAATTCCCGCAACCACTGATTCCCCGGATCACGGTGGACGCGTTCGTGCCAGAGCATGGACATCTCGTAACCCGGCACCTCCACCGGCGCCTCCACCACCCGTAGCCCGCTGTCGGCGCGTACCAGGCGGGCGGGCAGCATGGCTACCAGGTCGGTGCTGGCGAGCACCGAGAGCACGAAGTGGAAGTGCGGTACCGACAGCACCACCCGCCGCTCGGCGCCCAGTTCGGCCAGGGCCTTGTCGGTCACGCCGTGGAAGCCGCCGCCGTCCGGCGAGACCATCACTTGTTCCAGCTCGCAGAACTGCGCCAGGGTCGGCCGCTTCTCCAGCCGTGGATGACCGGCGCGCCCGACCAGCACGTAGCGTTCGGTGAACAGCGCGCGGCGGCGCAGTCCTTCCGGGGCGTCCTCGGTGATGTGGAGGATCAGGTCGGCTTCTCCTTGCTCCGCCTGCCTGACGATGCGCGGCGGCTCCAGGGGCAGCACCGCCAGCCGGGTGCCGGGAGCCACTTCGCGCAAGCCGCGCAGGGCGGGAAGCAGCACGGTGGCTTCGCTGTAGTCGGAGGCGATCACGCGCCAGGTGTTCTGCGCCATGGCCGGTTCGAACGGTTCGCTCGGCGCCACCGCGCGCTCCAGGGCGGCGAGGGCCTGGCGCAGGGGCTCGCGCAATGCCTCGGCGCGCGCGGTGGGACGCATGCCGCGTGGCCCCGGCAACAGCAGCGGGTCGTCGAAGATCTCGCGCAGCTTGGCCAGGTGGATGCTCACCGACGGTTGGGAGAAGTGCAGTCGCTCCGCCGTGCGGGTGACGTTGTGTTCCGCCAGCAGCACGTCGAGGGTCACCAGCAGGTTGAGGTCCAGACGGCGGAGATTAGCCATGACAATACCTGGAATTCTGGATATTCATTTCAAATATACCTGGCGGATCTCCATCCTGCGCGCATCCACCCCTGGAGATCCCGCCATGAATGTACTGATCGTCTACGCCCATCCCGAACCCCGATCCCTCAACGGCTCGCTCAAGGACTTCGCGGTCCGGCGCCTTCAGGCCGCCGGGCACAGCGTGCAGGTCTCCGACCTCTACGCGATGAACTGGAAGGCCACCCTCGACGCCGCCGACAGCCTGGATGGCGCGGCCGGCGAACGCTTCGACCCGGCGCAGGACTCGAAGCGCGCCTACGCCAATGGCCGGCAGAGCCCGGACATCGCCGCCGAGCAGGACAAGCTGCGCTGGGCCGATGCCGTCATCCTGCAATTCCCGCTGTGGTGGTTCTCCATGCCGGCGATCCTCAAGGGCTGGGTCGAGCGCGTCTACGCCTACGGGTTCGCCTATGGCGTGGGCGAGCATTCGGATGCGCGCTGGGGCAATCGCTACGGCGAAGGCAACCTGGCCGGCAAGCGCGCCATGCTGGTGGTCACCACCGGAGGCTGGGAATCGCACTACAGCGCGCGGGGCATCAACGGGCCGATCGACGACCTACTGTTCCCCATCCAGCACGGCGTCCTCTACTACCCCGGCTTCGACGTGCTGCCGCCGTTCCTGGTGTATCGCACCAGCCGGGTCGACGAGGCCCGCTACGCCGATGTCCAGGCGGCGCTCGGCGAGCGCCTGGACACGCTCTTCAGCCGCGCGCCCATCCCGTTCCGTCGGCAGAACGCCGGCGATTACGAAGTCCCGGCGCTGACCTTGCGCGAGGGCATCGCTCCGGGGCAGTCCGGCTTCGCCGCACACATCGTTCACCCAGGGAGGGATCAGGTGTTCGCCAGCGAACAGCGAATCAGCAGTCTGACCGAAGGGTGACAGTTGGCGCAGGCGGAATGCCCGGAAAAGCGGGGCAAGATGCTGGCACGCCTTCTGCAATATTCCCTGTAGAAGGCGGAAGAAGACCAAAGCCTTGTTTTCTGGAATAAGGAAAGACGCTTCCGCTCCCAATCACTGCAAGGAGCGTTTCATGCGCAATCTTCTTCTCGCCGGCAAACCCGGCCCGCTGACCAGGCTGCTGGCTTTCGCCGCCACCACCTTCGCCCTGGTCGCGCCTGCCCAGGCCGCCGACCTGCCCAAGGAGCTCAAGCTCGACTACGCCTACTACTCGCCGACCAGCCTGGTGCTCAAGCGTTTCGGCTGGCTGGAGGAGAGCGTCGGCAAGGACACCAAGGTCACCTGGGTGTTCAGCCAGGGCAGCAACCGTTCCCTGGAATACCTCAACAGCGGTGGCGTCGACTTCGGTTCCACCGCCGGCCTGGCGGCGGTGCTGAGCCGTGCCAACGGCAGCCCGATCAAGACCGTGTACATCGCCAGCCGCCCGGAGTGGACCGCGCTGGTGGTGGGCAAGGACTCGCCGATCAAGACCCTCGAAGACCTCAAGGGCAAGAAGATCGCCGCCACCAAGGGCACCGATCCCTTCCTGTTCACCCTGCGCAGCCTGGAAACGGTCGGCCTGGACAAGAATGACGTGGAGCTGGTCCACCTGCAGCACGCCGACGGCCGCGCGGCGTTGGAAAAAGGCGACGTCGACGCCTGGGCCGGACTTGATCCGCTGCTCGCCGCCAGCCAGTTGCAGGCCGGTTCGCGCATCCTGCACCGCAACCTCGACTTCAACAGCTACGGCGTGGTGAGCGTCACCGAGAAGTTCGCCAAGCAATACCCGCAGGCCATCGACAAGGTGCTGGCCGCCTACGAGAAGGCGCGCGCCTGGGCGCGGGAGAACCCCGAGGAACTGGCGCAGATCCTCTCCCAGGAATCCGGCCTGCCGCTGGAAGTGGCCAAGCTGCAACTGGAGCGCACCGACTTCAGCAACGCCCAGCCCGGCGCCGAGCACATCGCCGCGCTCAAGGCCGCCGCGCCGATCCTGGTCTCCGAGCAACTGGTGCGCCGAGGCACGGACGTCAACGCGGTGGTGGAACAACTGATCGAGCCGGCGTTCGGCAAGCAGGTGATCGCCAGCAAGTGATGGCCGGCGAGAGGCCGAGTGCTTCGTCCTCTCCGTCGCTCCCCGAGTCCAGGCCCCGGCCTGGACGCTTCGTTTTCGAGAGCGGAACCTTCCCATGACGACCAAGAGCAAGACCCTGCCGGCCTTCGCCGGAGGTCTCTGGAAACCGGGCTTCAACGCCGCCCTCTGGCGACGCCGCGCCAAGGGGCTGGCGATCCCGCTGCTGCTGATCGCGCTGCTGGAGACGGTGGTGCGCATCGGCTGGATCCCGTCCTACCAGATGCCGGCGCCCAGCGAGATCGTGCTGACCCTGCGCGAACTGGCCGATGGCCCGCTGTGGACCCACATCGGCGCCAGCCTGGCGCGGGTGCTCGGCGGTTTCGCCATCGGCGCCGGGCTGGCCCTGCTGGTGGCCGCCTGGGTCGGCCTGAGCCGCGAGGCGGAAGCCTACCTGGAGCCGACCTTCGCCGGCCTGCGGGCGATCCCCAGCCTGGCCTGGGTGCCGCTGCTGCTGCTCTGGCTGGGCATCGACGAGACCTCCAAGGTGGTGCTGATCGCCATCGGCGCCTTCTTCCCGGTCTATCTCAACGGCGTGTCGGCGATCCGCAACATCGACCGCAAGCTGGTCGAGGTCGGCCAGATGTATGGCTTCAGCCAGCGCCGCCTGGCCTTGCGCATCCTCCTGCCGGCCGCGCTGCCGGGGCTGATGACCGGCCTGCGCAGCGGCCTCAGCCTGGCCTGGATGTTCCTGGTCGCCGCCGAACTGATCGCCGCCACCAAGGGCCTCGGCTACCTGCTCACCGATGGCCGGGAAACCTCGCGGCCGGACATCGTGCTGGCCTCGATCATCGTCCTGGCGCTGCTCGGCAAGCTCAGCGACGGCCTGCTGGCCAGGCTGGAACGGCGCCTGCTAGGCTGGCGCGACGCCTTCACCGGCAATGACAAGGAGGGTCGAGGATGAGCGAGCCATTGCTGGACATCCGCGTCGAACGCAAGAGCTTCGCCGGCACCACCGTGCTGCAGAACGTCGGCCTGCGCCTGGGCGAGCGGGAGGTGGTCAGCCTGCTCGGCCCGAGCGGCTGCGGCAAGAGCACCCTGCTGCGCATCGTCGCCGGTCTCGAACGCGAGTTCAGCGGCCGGGTCGAGCGCGGCGGGCAGGGCGGCGAGGTGGCCTTCGTGTTCCAGGAGCCACGGTTGATGCCCTGGCTCACCGTGGAGCAGAACATCGGCTTCAGCGACGACCGCCACTACGACCGCGACTGGGTGGCGCAACTGATCGGCGAGGTGGGCCTGGACGGTTTCGCCGACGCGCTGCCCAAGCAGCTTTCCGGCGGCATGGCGCAACGCGTGGCGCTGGCCCGCGGGCTGTACTCGCGGCCGCGCGTGCTGCTGCTCGACGAACCCTTCAGCGCGGTTGACGCTTTCACCCGCATGAAGTTGCAGGACCTGCTGCTGCAACTGGCCGACCGTCACGCCATCGCCCTGCTGCTGGTCACCCACGACGTGGACGAGGCGCTGTACCTCAGCGACCGCGTACTGGTGATGGGCAGCCGCCCGAGCGGCATCCGCCAGGAACTGACCGTGAACCTGCCCCGCCCGCGCGACCGCCGCGACGCCGAACTGGCACGCCTGAAGGCCGAGGCGCTGACCGAACTGCACCTGGCGCATGCAATCTGAGGGTGTGGCATTGATCCCGAACAAAGCCTGCCCGGTGGTGCTGAACGGATCGGCCCGCGAGCGGATTCTGGTTTTCGAGCATCCGCTGGCGGGCATCCAACTGGTCAAGGGAAGCATCGAACCGAACGAGTCACCGGTCGCCGCGGCCGTGCGTGAGTTGCAAGAGGAGTCGGGGCTGCGTGCCTCGGCCGTGTTGGCCGACCTCGGCACCTGGGTGCCGGGATATGGGGATCAGGTCTGGTCCTTCCAGCTATGCGAGGTTCAGGAGCCACTTCCTGAGGGCTGGAGTCATCGCTGCGCCGACGATGGCGGGCACGACTTCAGGTTCTTCTGGCATCCATTGGATGAGGTGCCGACGCCGCAGTGGCATTGGGTGTTTCGCGAGGCGCTGGTTCATGTTCGTCGTGCGTTGGGGGATACGTACAAGTAGGGTGGGGCGTGGTGTTGGGTTCATGTCCGCCCCTCACTGAAGGCAAACCCTACGTCTTCGCCGGGCGCAGCAAGGCCAGCAGGCCATTCGGGTACAGCGGCAACGCCTCCGAGAACGAGTCGAGAGAGCGCCATTGCGCCTGGAAGCGTTCGCCGTTGCTTTCCACGCCGGAAAGAAATGGCTCGTCGTACAGCGAAGCATCCGCGAACTCGCCATCGTAGATCACCACGATTTCATGACCGGGCGTGCCGTTGTAGATGAAGAGGTTTTCCAGCGTGCCGACCTGGCGCAGGTTGATGACCTCGGCGCTCAGTTCCTCGCGGACTTCGCGTACCAGCGCTTCTGTCGAGGTTTCGCCAAATTCGATTCCACCTCCCAGCGGGCGGCAGTAGTCCTGTCGCTTGACGGTGTCGTGAGCCTGGTTGACCAGGATGCGATCTCCCTGGCGGAACAGGCAGAGCACCTTGGCGCGTATCTGGTTTGGCATGTGTCGTGGCTCTTGGGGGATGGGGGAGGGGATTGTATGGGCTTCGGTGGGATTGTGTTTTGTGAGCTGTGGTTTGTATTTGGGATTTTGGCTTGAGGGCTGGGGTGAGGGGCGGAGCTGATTGCCAACGCCGATGGCAAGCCCAGGCCACAACGGATCGCGGCCATGGGCCGCTCCTACAGGTTCACATCACCTCGTGCATCATCCAACACCCGTTCCACATACCTCGCCAAGGGCCGAGCGAACGGTCGAACATCCGGATCATCCCGTTCGACCAGCAAGGCCAGCAGCCGCTCCATCAACAATCCGCTCGCCCGCCGATATTCCCGGCAGTCGTACAGGGCCAGCGCCTGGAACAGGAAGGCGGCGTTGTTGCTGGCGGCAAGAGGCGCGAGTAGGCGGTGGCTTTCCTCAGCCTCGCCGACATTGCGCAGGGATGAGCCCAGGCAGATCGTGGCGAGGACCTGCTCCTCCATCGACAGGCCCAGTGCCAGAGCTTTCCGGTAGTGCCCGATGGCCTCGCCTTCCCGCGAGGCACGGTCGAGCCGGAGGGCTTCCCGCAGGTACGCATGTGCGTCCGGCTGGTCGCCTTCTCCCTGGCTCACAACCCAAGCACCCGCGCCGCATTGCCGTAGAAGAACTTTTCCACCACCTCATCCCTGAAGCCCAGCCGCTGGGCATCCTCGATGCTCTGGCGGATCGGTCGGAAGGTGTAGGAGGAGCCGAACAGCAACTGGTCGGCGAGGAAGCCGTTGGCGGCCTGTACGTAGGCTTCGCTGCCGGGCAGGAACAGGTACATGTCCGGCACCAGGTGGATGTTCTCGTAGCGGAACGCCACGCCGAGGGCCTGTTGCACGTTGGGCCAGTAGCCGTGGTAGGCGGCGATCTTCAGGTCCGGGAAGGCGCGGGCCACGGCGGCCAGGCGGCTGGGGTCGTTGTGGGCCGGGTCGGGGGTGGTCGGGCCGCTCATCAGGAACAGCGGGATGCCGCGTTTCTGCAAATGCTCGTAGATCGGCCAGTAGAGCGGGTCGTCCGGGTGCCGGGCCGGTTCGCCGAAGCCCGGTTCCAGGTCGATGCCGGCCAGGCCCAGTTGGTCGATGGCGCGGTCGATCTCCGCCAGCGCCGCCTCCACGCCTTGCAGCGCCGGGTCGATGGCGCCGATGCCGAGCAGTTCGTCGTGGCCGTGGACGATGTCGTGTATCCGTTCGTTGGGCAGGTGTTGGGAAGGCGTGTGGCGGCCGACCACCACCGCCTTGGACAGCCCGGCCTCGCGAACTTCGGCGAGGAAGCCTTCCTGGGTCAGCGAGCGCTCGAAGTGGTCGTCGGCGCCACGGGTGCCGACCCGGCGGTTCAGCCAGCGCGCGGTGGCGTGCTCGGGCGAGCCCGGCACGCCGCCGAAGAAGGGATGCAGGAACGCCGGCCGGCAGCGCATGTCGATGATCTTCACGCGGCATTCTCCTTGTCGCGCCCGGCGCGCACGTCGAAGGCGCCGCCGGTGAGCACGCCGTCCACGGTGACGCGGCCCTTGCCCGGCAGCAGCGGGAAGACCAGTTCGGCGAAGCGGTAGGCTTCTTCCAGGTGCGGGTAGCCGGAGAGTACGAAGCTGTCCACGCCGAGGTCGACGTATTCCTGCAGGCGCGCGGCCACGGTCTCGGGATCGCCGACCAGCGCGGTGCCGGCGCCGCCGCGCACCAGGCCGACGCCGGCCCAGAGGTTGGGGGCGACTTCCAGCTTGTCGCGGCGGCCGCCGTGCAGCGCGGCCATGCGCCGCTGGCCTTCGGAGTCCATCTTCGAGTAGTTGGCCTGGGCCTTGGCGATGGTTTCGTCGTCGAGATGGCTGATCAGTTCCTCGGCGGCGGCCCAGGCCTTCTCGTTGGTCTCGCGGACGATCACGTGCAGGCGCACGCCGAAGCGCACGGTGCGGCCGTGTTTCTTCGCCCGCTCGCGCACGTCGGCGATCTTCTCGGCCACCGCCGCCGGCGGCTCGCCCCAGGTCAGGTAGGCATCGACGTGCCTGGCCGCCAGTTCGTGGGCGGCCGGCGAGGAGCCGCCGAAGTACAGCGGCGGGTAGGGCTGCTGCACGGGCGGGAAGAAGTTCTGTGCGCCTTGCACCTTGAGGTGCTTGCCGTCGAAGTCGACGGTTTCGCCTTCGAGCAGCCGTCGCCAGATGGTGAGGAACTCGTCGGAGGCTTCGTAGCGCTGGTCATGGGCGAGGAACACGCCGTCGGCGGCCAGTTCGGTGGCGTCGCCGCCGGGCACCACGTTGAGCAGCAGGCGGCCGCCGCTGGCCTGGTCGAGGGTCGCCGCCTGGCGCGCCGAGGCGGTGGGGTTGCCGAGCGAGGTGCGCAGTGCCACCAGCAGCTTGATGCGCCGGGTCACCGGCACCAGGCTGGCGGCGGTCACCCAGGGGTCGAGGCAACTGCTGCCGGTGGGGATCAGCAGGCCGTCGTAGCCGAGCTGGTCGGCGGCCACTGCGATCTGCCGCATGTATTCGTTGGTCGCCGGGCGACCGCTGTCCGACTTGCCCAGGTAGCGGGTGTCGCCGGAGGTGGGCAGGAACCAGAAGATATCGAGACTCATGGGTTTTTCCTCGTTGCTGTTGGGATGGCAACGCAAGGGTGGTGAAGCCGATAAGAGCGCTGGAGGCTTGAGGCCGTTCGTCCAGCTTTCCAGCCTCCAGCGCTCTTCTCGGCTTTTTTTATATGGATAGTTGCACCAACCGGCTGTCCCGGCCGGTCGGTTCGGGGCGGCGCTTGTTGACCACCAGTTCGCCGATGGCGATCAGCCGCGCGCGGGTGACGTTGCGGCTGAGGCCGAGCAGGTTGGCGGTGTGCACCTGGTTGTAGTGGCAGTAGCGGTAGGCGGCGCGCAGCAGGCTGTCTTCCACCAGTTCGTGCAGGGCTCCGCCCTGTTCCTCGAACAGCCGCTGGAAGGCGCGCAGCAACTGGGCATCGGCGCTTTCCTCGACCACCGGCTGGGCTTCCTGGCGCTCGATGCGGATGTGCGACAGGCGCAGGTCGTCCTCCTGCACCACGCCGTTGCGGCACACCAGCAGGGTGTGGTGGATGACGTTCTCCAGTTCGCGGATGTTGCCCGGCCAGCCGTAGCCCACCAGTTTGCTTTCGGCTTCCGGGCTCAGGCGCACCTCGCCGTAGCCCAGGCGCTCGCAGTAGGTCCTGATGAAATGGCGGGCCAGCGGAAGGATGTCGCCGGGCCGTTCGCGTAGCGGGTAGAGCTGCAGGCTGACGACGTTGAGGCGGTAGTACAGGTCTTCGCGGAAATGCCCGGCGTTGATCGCCTTGTCCAACTGCACGTTGGTCGCCGCCAGCACCCGGACGTTGATCGGGATGCTCTTGCGCGACCCGAGGCGCACCACCTCGCGCTCCTGCAACACGCGCAGCAGCTTGACCTGGATCGCCATCGGCAGGTCGCCGATCTCGTCGAGGAACAGCGTGCCGCCGTCGGCCTCCTCGAACCAGCCGGCCTTGGACGCCAGGGCGCCGGTGAAGGCGCCTTTCTCATGGCCGAACAGCTCGGCCTCCACCAGCGATTCGGAGAAGGCGCCGCAGTTGACCGCGACGAAGGGGCCGTTGCGGCGGCCGCTGAGGTTGTGGATGTGGCGTGCGACCAGCTCCTTGCCCGTTCCGGTCTCGCCGATGATCAGGACGCTGGCCTCGCTGGGGGCGACCTGTTGCAGATGAGCGAGAAGCGCCTGCGATCTGGGGTCTTCGAAGACCTGTGCGGTCGCCCTGATCGAGGTGGCCAGTGTCGGGGATGGGGGGAGGGTCAGCAGTTGCATGGGCATCCCTTACGAATAGAAGGTGGGCGTCGGGCGCGTCTGGCTCAGCGCCCACTCGCCCAGTTCCTGGATCTTGTAGTCCACCGGGTCGTGCAGGCTCTGGGTGCGCAGGTTGCGCCAGTGGCGGTCGAGGCGCAGCGAGGCGTGGGTGGAGCGCGCGCCGGTCACTTCGAACAGCCGGCTACAGATGTCCAGGCCGGTGCGGCTGGCGGTCACCTTGGCGGCGGCGATGGACAGGGCCAGTTGCGCGCGCTCCTCGCTGCCCAGGTTGTGCTCCTTGCGCCAGGCTTCGTCGAGCTGTTCGGCGGCGCGCTCGACCAGCGCCCGCACGCTTTCCAGGCCGACCCAGAACTCGCCGTAGTGGCGCAGGACGTAGGGGTCTTCGCTGACGTGCTGGGCCTTGGACCTGAACCATGGCCGGCCTTCCTTGAGGGTGTAGTGACGGGCTTCTTCCAGGGCGCCTTCGGCGATGCCGAGGAAGATATGCGCGAAGTGCAACTGGGCGATCAGCGGGCGCAGGCAGGCGAACGGCGTGCTCAGCGGGCCGGGGTCGAGGAGCAGTTCGTTCTCCTCGACGCGCACCCGCTCGAAGGTGGCACTGCCACTGTCGGTCTGGCGCTGGCCCATGTTGTCCCAGTCGCCGTGCAGGGTGATGCCGGTGCGGCCGCTGGGGATGGCGGCGATCAGCAGCTTGCCGCCGGCGCTTTCGTCGATGGCCGAGGCGATCAGCATCTCCGAGTCGCTGGCGCCGGAGCAGAAGCTCTTCTTGCCGGAGAACTCGCGCCAGCCGTCGAACTTCTTGACCACGGTGCGGGTGTCCAACGGATTCAGGGCGTTGCCCCAGAACCAATTCTTGCGCGCGGTCTGCTCGAACCAGGGCTGCCACTGGTCCGGCCGGGAGAACAGGCGCACGGTGGCCAGCATCAGGTGCTGGAAGCCGAACACGTGGGCGATGGAACTGTCGACCTTGGCGAACTCGCGGACGATGTCCAGGGTCTCGCTCCAGCTCGCGCCGAGCCCGCCGTACTGGGTGGGAATGCTCAGGGCCAGCAGGCCGCTGTTGCGGATGGCGTCGCGCTCGGCTTTCGGCGTGCCGCCGCGCTGGTCGCGCTCGGCGGCGGTTTCGGCGAAATCGGCGGCCAGCCGGCGGGCGGTCTGCAGGGGATTCAGTACGGCGGGTTGTTGTTGATGGGCGCTCACGCGGAAATCCTCGTTGGTCCTGGGGCGGCTGCCTGCGTGCGGAAGATGGGGTGGCTCATGCCGGCTCCTCAGGCGATCTTGCGCAGCAGCCGCTGCCCGGCGAACAGCGGCAGGGCGCGTTCGGCGGCCAGGCGGATGCGTGCCTGGAGCGCTTCGCTGACGATCTGGTAGTCCTGGAAATCGGCCTCCGAGGCGTACACGCCGAGCGGCAGGGTGACCGACTGGAAGAAGCTGAACAGCGGGCGCAACTGGTGGTCGATCACCAGCGCGTGGCGATCGCTGCCGCCGGTGGCGGCGAGCAGCACCGGGGTGCCGATCAGCGCATCCTGTCCGATCAGGTCGAACAGGTGCTTGAACTGGCCGGGGTAGGTGCCGCGATAGACCGGTGCGGCGACCACCAGCAGATCGGCGGATTCGATGCGGCGCAGCTCGTGTTCGACGGTTTCCGGCAACTCCTTGCGCCACAGCGCGCCGCCCAGCGGCCGGGCGATGTCGCCCAGCTCGATGATGTGGCTGTCGATCGCCAGGTGCTGGCCGAGTTCGGCGACCAGCGCCTGGGTCAGCGCCAGGGTGCGGGAGGGGCGGGAGGTGCCACCGGAGACGGCGACGACTTTCAGGGGAGTGCTCATGTGAGGTGTTCCTGTTGCTTGGTGTGCAGGATCAGGAGCAATCGCCGTACCAAGCCATGAATTCGTTATGAATCAGATAGATAGGGTTTTCGTGAGAAATCCGGCTTGTTGCTTTCGGGACTTATCTGTTGATCCGCTGTTGCTGGGCGAACAGTTGATTCGCTGTTGCCGTGGCAACAGATCGCGGATGTGGTCACCCGGGGCAGGTGGTCTTTATAGGAGGGGATTGGTTATTTCAAAAAATAATTGATTTATATATTTATATTCATTTATGGAATATGCGGGGATGTTTCGATGTCTCGATCCGGCTTCGTTGGGAGACTCTGTAGAAGCACTTCGAGGTTGTACTTGTCGGCCGGATGTAATCTGGTTTTTGGGTTACTCGCTTCGCTCACCCTTCGGGCCGCCCTGAAGGGCGTACGGTGCAAGCACCGTCCCGCGTTCGCGGGAATGACGGTGTTTCGGGATGCGCTGAAAGTGTTACTAGTCTCTGTCGATTCAATGGATTCCGATTGTTTGCATATATGTTGGAAGTTGTCGGGAGATGACTTTAAGAGTTCCGGTAGTTCACACTTTTGGATGTCGGAAAGTTGTATTTTTCTGGCGTCCTGAATCTTTCCTGAAGTGGCGATTCTTGCACGTCAGTCCCGGTTTTCCTGCTCTGCCTCGGGCCTGTCATGCACTGCGTCGCGACTGCTGGCCAGGTAATGGCTCAATAATGGCGTATTGATTTTCCGGACTTCGAAGTCATGAAAATTAATAAGCCGCGCACTGGCGTAATCGGCAAACCGATCTATAGCTTTCTCATATCCCTCGGATCACCGTTCGCTTCGCGATATGTTCGGTGGTCATCAACAGTTTCCGGGCGGGTTGCACTCCGGATGCAGTCGCGTTGGGCGTGTGGCAAGGCGGCAGTCATTGCTTGCCTCTGAAGGGAACTCAGCCATCAGCCGACAGCGGCCTCATCCTGCAAGGAGGCTTCCCCATGCCTGCCCAACTCAGCTACCCCGGCGTCTATATCGAAGAACTGCCCAGCGGCGTGCGCACCATCACCGGGGTCGCCACGTCGGTGGCGGCCTTCCTCGGCTCGGCGCCGCGCGGGCCGATCGACAGGGCGGTGCGCCTGTTCAGCTTTGCCGATTACGAGCGCCGCTTCGGCGGGCTGGCCGTCGATTCCGAGATGGGCTACGCGGTGCGCCAGTTCTTCCAGAACGGCGGCACCGAGGCCTATGCGGTGCGCATCGTCAAGGACGCCACCGCCGCCGAGGCCACCCTGGCCAGCGCGGCGGCGGTCGACGTGCTGAAGGTCGAGGCGCTGGACGCCGGCACGGCCGGCAACGGCATCGAGGTGCGCGTCGACCACCGCACCGGCAACCCGGGCAGCACCTTCAACATCGCGTTCATCCGCGCCGCCGACAATGTCGCCGAGGTCTACGAGAACCTGTCGATGAACTCGGCGGACAGCCGCTATGCGCTCGACCTGGTCAACGGCGTGTCGCAATTGGTCAAGCTGACCCGCCTGCCGAACCAGGCGGCTCTCGACGCCCTGCCCAACGGCGTATCGCTCGGCGGCAGCCTGGCCGACGTCGCCACCTTGCTGGACGCCAACCACAACGAACTGCGCGTCAGCGTCAACGGCCTGCCGCCGGTCAAGGTGGTGATCGCGCTGCCGGCGGACATCGCCGGCGGCACGGCGACCCAGCGGCTCGACAGCCTGTGCGCGGCGATCCAGGCCAAGGTGCGCGCCCAGGCCAACAGCCAGGCGGCCTACGACACCTTCGTCTGCGAGCGGCCGGCCAGCACCCAGGTCATCCGCATGCAGTCCGGCGTGGCCGGCGAGTTCTCCAGCGTGCGGGTGCTGCCGGGGCAGAAGAACAACGCCAGCGTGGTGCTCAAGTTGGGCAGCGACGCGGGCGGCAGCGAGATCGACGGGGTGGCCGCGATCCGTCCCCGGCCGGTGCCCGATCCCGCCACCCTGACCAGCGACGTGTTCGCCGCCGCCGACCTGAACGCCTTGCCCGACGCCACCCACACCAGCCTGCGCATCAGCCTCGACGGCTACGGCCCGGACGTGGTCGGCATCGGCGACGCGCTGGCGGCCGGTGCCAACCTGGCGGCCAAGCTGGGCGACGTGGCGGCGCGCCTGCAAGCCGCGGTGCGCGCCCTGAAGCCGTCCAACCCGGCCTACCAGCACTTCACCGCCAGCGTGCAGGGCGGCAACCGCCTGGTCCTGGCCACCGGTACCCAGGGCGGCGCTTCGAGCATCGTGGTCACCGCCGCGCCGCTGAACAGCATCGCCGCCGAACTGCACCTGCTGGCCGGCTCGACCACTTCCCAGCCGGTCAACCTGACCCTGCAGGGCGGCACGGAAACCCCCTACGGCGAGGCGGACGTCTACCCGGCGTTCATCGCCGACCGCGCCAGCCGCAAGGGGCTCTACGCCCTGGAATCGGTGGACCTGTTCAACATCCTCTGCCTGCCCGGCGTCACCGACACCGGCGTGCTGATGGACGCCGCCGCCTACTGCGAGGAGCGCCGCGCCTTCTTCGTCATCGACGCGCCGCCCGCCGCCGTGACGCCCGAGCAGATGGTCGCGGCGGTCTCCGGCACCGCGCTGCCGAAGTCCGACCACGCGGCGGTCTACTACCCCTGGATGTACATCGCCGACCCGCTGAAGAACGGCAAGCTGCGCCTGACCCCGCCCTCGGGCACCATCGCCGGCCTGTACGCGCGCACCGACGGCGACCGTGGCGTGTGGAAGGCGCCGGCCGGCACCGAGGCGACCCTGGTGGGCGCGCAGGCGCTCGGCTACGCGCTGACCGACGGCGAGAACGGCAGCCTCAACCCGCTGGGGGTCAACTGCCTGCGCACCTTCCCGGTGTTCGGCGCGGTGTCCTGGGGCGCGCGCACCCTGCGCGGCGCCGACCAGATGACCTCCGAGTACAAGTACGTGCCGGTGCGCCGCCTCGCCCTGTTCCTCGATGAGAGCCTGTACCGGGGCACCCAGTGGGTGGTCTTCGAGCCCAACGACGAGCCGCTGTGGGCGCAGATCCGCCTCAACCTCGGCGCCTTCATGAACGGCCTGTTCCGCCAGGGCGCGTTCCAGGGCCGCACGCCGCGCGAAGCCTATCTGGTCAAGTGCGACCGCGAGACCACCACCCAGGACGACATCAACCGGGGCGTGGTGAACATCCTGGTGGCCTTCGCGCCGCTCAAGCCGGCGGAATTCGTGGTGATCAAGATCCAGCAACTGGCCGGGCAGATCCAGGTGTAACGCGAGGAGAACCCGTGCCCCGCCGGGGCACGCCTGCCGCAAGCCACTCGAGGGAGAACACAGATGGCCCAGTTCACCGTCAACGCCCAGCGTTTCGATCCGTACAAGAACTTCAAATTCCGCGTGAAATGGGACGGCCGCTACGTCGCCGGGATCAGCAAGGTCTCGGCCCTCAAGCGCACCACCGAGGTGGTCAAGCACCGCGAAGGCGGCGACCCCAGCACCAGCCGCAAGTCGCCGGGGCGCACCGAGTTCGAGGCCATCACCCTGGAGCGCGGGGTGACCCACGACAGCGAGTTCGAGAAGTGGGCCAACAAGGTCTGGAACTTCGGCTCCGGGCTGGGCGCGGAAGTCTCCCTCAAGGACTTCCGCAAGGACCTGATCCTCGAGCTCTACAACGAGGCCGGCCAACTGGTCCTGGCCTACAAGGTGTTCCGCTGCTGGGTCAGCGAGTTCCAGTCGCTGCCGGACCTGGACGCCAACGCCAACGCCGTGGCCATCGCCCGGCTCAAGCTGGAGAACGAGGGCTGGGAACGCGACTACGAAGTGGCCGAGCCCAGCGAACCGAGCTTCACCGAGCCTAGCTGACCCGCATGGACTGATGGCCTGCGCGGGCTTCCCGCGCCACAGGGAGATCGACCTTGAGCGCACTCACCGCCGCCGACTGGCTACAGGCCTGGGAACACAGCCAGGGCTTGCCGCCACCCCTGCGTCCCTGCGCGCTGCTGGCGCCGCTGCTGGAGGGTGGCGCGGAGGCCGCCGAGCGCCTGCCGCTGGGCCGCCGCGACAGCCAGTTGCTGGCGCTGCACGGCGCCCTGTTCGGCCCTCGACTGAGCGCCACGGCGGATTGCCCGGCCTGCGGCGAGCGCCTGGAGCTGGCGCTGGATTGCCACGCGCTGCGCCTGGACGCGCCGGAGCCGGACCCGCAGGCGCAGGCCGTCGCCTGGCAGGGGCGGACCTTCCATTACCGCCTGCCGGACAGCCGCGACCTCGCCGCCATGGCCCGCGCCGGCGACCTCGACCAGGCCCGCGCGCTGCTGTTGCGCCGTTGCCTGGGCAGCGACTGGGCCGATGACCTGCCGGCCGACTTGCAGGCCGAGCTGGCCCGCGCCATGGCCGAGGCCGATCCGCAGGCCGCCACCGAACTGGCCTTGAGCTGCCCGGCCTGCGGCGAGCAGTGGAGCGAGCTGTTCGACATCGGCGCCTACCTCGACGAAGCCTTCGGCCAATGGGCCGAGCGACTGTTCGACCAGGTCCACCTGCTGGCCTCGGCCTACGGCTGGAGCGAGGCACAGATCCTCGCCCTCGGCCCGGCGCGGCGGGCCCGCTACCTGGCGCGGGTGCTGGCATGAGCGACCATCTGGCGACCCTGGCGCGCCGCGCCCTGCAACCGGCGCGCATCCGCCCGCGCGGGCAGTCGCGCTTCGAGAGCGACGCACTGGCGCCGCTCGGCCCGGAGCTTGCGCACGAACAGCCCGGCGTGCCGCTCGAACCGGTGGTGGCACAGCCCGTCGTGATGCCCCGGCCGGACATGCCCGCGCCGCTGGAGCCGCTGCTCCCCACGCCGCGCCAGGCCGAGCCGCCGCCATTTGCGCGCAGCCGGGAACCAGCCCCGGCACCGCCCGTGCCAACCCCGCTGCGCGAACCAGTGCGAGCGGAGCCGCCATTGCCGCAAGCCGCCGTCCCGACCCGCGAGCCGCTGCCACCGCCTCCCGCCGAACGCCAGCCCGAGCCGCGCCTGGAGTGGGTGGAGCGCCTGCACAGCGAGCGCGAGGTGCATGAGCGTGTCGAGCTGCGCCAGGAACGCCTGGAAAGCCGGGAGACCTTGCAGGAAGTGCTCGAGCGGCGGATCGAACGACTCGTCCCGCTGGACATGCCAACCCCGCCGCAGGCCGCGCCCGTCCCGGGCATCGCGCCTGGGCCGGCCGCCGCCCGCGCGGAGCCGCCGCGGATGGCGGCGCCGAAGGTGGAGATCAGCATCGGCCGTATCGAAGTGCTGCCGCTGGAAGGCACGGCCGCGCCGCGCCGTGACGAGGCGCCGAGACGGCAGGCGGCGCAATCGCTGGACGACTACCTGCGCGAACGGGGAGGGCGGAAATGAGCACCGCCCTGGGCATCGCCGCCACCGCCGCGGTGTTGCAGCAACTGCTGCAGAGCGGTTTCGCCGCCCTCAAGCTGGAGGACGTGCTGGGCGCCAACGCGGTGGCCGTCACCTGCATCCCGCCCGAGCGCATCCCGGCGGACAGCGCCGCCAGCCAGCTCAACCTGTTCCTCTACAACCAGACCCGCAACCCCGGCTGGACCAACCTCGACCTGCCGAGCCGCGACAGCCGTGGCGAGCGCATCGCCAACCCGGCGCTGGCCCTCGACCTGCACTTCCTGATCGCCGCCTACGGGGTGGCCGATTTCCATGCCGAGATCATGCTCGGCGCCGCCATGCAGATTCTCCACGACACGCCCGGGCTCGGCCGCGAGGCGATCCGCGAGGCCCTGATGCCGGCGCCGACCAAGCCCAACCTGCCCAACCAGTTGCAGCTCGCCGGCCTCGCCGATCAGGTCGAGCAACTGCGCATCACCCCGCTCAACCACAACACCGACGAGGTGTCGCGCATCTGGGCGGCCTTGCAGACCCCGGCGCGGCCGAGCGCCGCCTATCTGGTCAGCGTGCTCCTCCAGCAGTCGACGAAGAGCCAGCGCACGCCGCTGCCGGTGCTGGGGCGCAACCTCTACGTGGTGCCGCTGCGCGCCCCGCGCCTGGACCGCGTGGAGTCCGCCGCCGGCCTCGGCGCGCCGATCCTGCCCGGCGGCCTGGTGCGGGCCAGCGGCGCCAACCTGGCGGCGCCGCAGGTCCGCCTGCTGGTCAACGGCGAGGAATTCGCCGGCGGTGTGCAGCGCCTGGAGAAGGACGAACTGGAATTCGCCTTCGCCCTCGGCAATCCGCCGGCCATTCCCGATTCCCTGCGCGCCGGCGTCTGCACCCTGCAACTGGTGCATCCGCAACTGATGGGCTCGCCGCCGCAGCCCCACGGCGGGCAGGAGTCCAACCTGGCGGCCTTCGTGCTCAACCCCGAGGCGACCTTCAACGTCCTGCCCGGCGCCAACAGCACGGTGGTGGATGGCGTCACCTACCGCAGCGGGGCGATCGCCATCGACTGCGTGCCGCGCATCGGCACTCGCCAGCGGGTGCGCCTGCTGCTCAACGAGAAGGACCCGCCGGCCAACCGCCCGGCGCGCGCCTACAGCTTCTCCGCCAGCGACGGCAACGGCATCGTCGCGCCGGCCGAGAGCACCGCCCAGGTCAGCGTGGAATACCGCAACGTGGCGCAGGGCAACTACCTGGCGCGGGTGCAGGTGGACGCCGGCATCAGCCCCTTGCAGCTCGGCGCCGACGGACGCTTCGCCGGGCCGGAGGTGCAGCCATGAGCACGCGCCGCGAACTGGCCGACAACCGGCGCCTGCTCGCCACGGCGCTGGATGCCTTCGCCGATTACCTGGCGCGGGCCCTGGCCGGTGAGCCGACGCCGCTCGGCACCTACCTGGAAACCCCGCCGGCGCTGGCCGCCCTGAGCCAGCGCCTGGGCCTCAACCGCTTCGAGCAGGACGTGCTGCTGCTGGTCGTGGCGAGCGAGCTGGACGCGCGCTTCCGCATCCTGCTGGCCCAGGCCCAGGGCGACGAAGGCAAGCCCTGGGCGAGCTTCGACCTGGCCCTGGCGCTGCTCCCCGACCCTGACTGGGGCGCGGTGACCCCGGTGGGCCGCCTGCGCCGCTGGTGCCTGCTGGAACTGGCCGGTGGCGGCGGGCCGTTGCAGGCGCGGCTGGTGGTGGACGAATGCATCCTCCACCAGGTGGCCGGGCTGAGTTACCCGGACCCGCGCCTGGAGCCCTGGTTCCGGCCCGTGCCGGGCACCGTGGCGAACGGCGGCGACCCGGACATCGCGCGGCTCGCCGAGCAGTGGCAGGCCGCGCCGAACCTGGCCGCGACACCCATCGCACGGCTCGAAGAGGGCGACGGCGAAGCCTTCGCCAGGTCCCTGGCCGCGCAACTGGAGCTGCGCCTGTACCGCCTGCACGGCAGCGAGTTGCCGGCCGCGCGCGAGGAACGCGAGCAACTGGCGCGCCTGTGGGAACGCGAGGCGCTGCTGCGCGGCGCCTTGCTGTGGGTCGAGGTCGAGCACCCCGAGCCGGACCGGGCGCGGCGCCTGGCAGACTTCCTCGACGGCCTGCAAGGGCTGGTGCTGCTCAGTGGCGAAGGCAGCCTGGCGCTGCGCCGCGGGCAATGGCGGGTGGACTGGCGGGCCGGCGACGCGGCCGGTCGCCAGGCGCTGTGGGAGCAGGCGATGGGCGAGCGGGGCGCGGGCATGAACGGCCGCCTGGGCGCCATCGCCGAGCAGTTCCAGTTGTCCGCCGCGAGCATCGCGCGTATCGCCGGCGACTGGAACGGCACCCCGGAACAACTCTGGGACGCCTGCCGCCGCGAGGCGCGGCGCGACCTCGACCAGCTCGCCCAGCGGGTCGACAGCCACGCCGGCTGGGACGACCTGGTGCTGCCCGAGCCGGCGCTGGCCAGCCTGCGCACCCTGGCCGCCCAGGTTCGCCAGCGGACCCGGGTGTACCGCGACTGGGGCTTCGCCGCGCGTGGGGCGCGCGGGCTCGGCATCAGCGCGCTGTTCGTCGGCGGTAGCGGCACCGGCAAGACCCTGGCCGCCGAGGTGCTGGCCGGCGAGCTGCGCCTGGACCTCTACCGCATCGACCTGGCCGCGCTGGTCAGCAAGTACATCGGCGAGACCGAGAAGAACCTCGCCCGGCTGTTCGCCGCCGCCGAACGCAGCGGCGCGATCCTGCTGTTCGACGAGGCCGACGCGCTGTTCGGCAAGCGCAGCGAGGTGCGCGACAGCCACGACCGCTACGCCAACCTGGAAGTCAGCTACCTGCTGCAACGGATCGAGACCTACCGGGGCCTGGCGATCCTCACCAGCAACCTCAAGCAATCCATCGACAACGCTTTCCAGCGCCGCCTGCGCTTCATCGTGCAGTTTCCCTTCCCCGACGCCGAGGCGCGCGGCGCGATCTGGGCGCGGGTGTTCCCGGCCGACACGCCGCTGGCCGGGCTGGACCTCGGCAAACTGGCGCGCCTGTCGCTGTCCGGCGGACACATCCGCAACCTGGCGCTGAACGCCGCCTTCCTGGCCGCCGACGAGGACCGCCCGGTGTCCATGCGTCACCTGCGCTGCGCCGCCGAAGCCGAGTTCGCCAAGCTGGAGAAACCGCTGGCGCCGGCCGACATGGGGGACTGGTCATGAAGGCCCAGCCGTCGCTGTCCCTGCACATCGGCAGCCTGGCCCTGCCGGGCTACTCGCCCCGCGACGGCGCACGGCTGGCCGGCGCCTTCGAGCGCGAGCTGGGCCGCCTGCTGGCCGCGCAACCCTTGCCGAGCCAGGGCTTCCACGCCGAGGCGTTGCAGATCCCGCGCTTCCGCCGCCAGCCCGGCGAGCGCCCGGAACTCACCGGCCGGCGCCTGGCGCGGCTGATCGCCGAACGGTTGGGGGACTGAGGCCATGGTCGAGCGCGCCGTCACCCCGCGAGCCGAGCGCGAGCCGCCGCCCGCCAGGAGCGCCGCGCGTGGCCTGCTGCTGCAACGCAAGTGCGCCTGCGGCGGCAACGCCGGCCCCGGCGGCGAGTGCGAGAGCTGCGCGGCCGGGCGCCTGCAACGCCATGCCGCCGCGCCGGCACGGAAGCTGGACGGCCTGCCGACGTCGGTCGACGACACCCTGGCGCGTCCCGGCCGGCCGCTGGACGCCGAGACCCGTGGCTTCATGGAGCAGCGTTTCGACAACGACTTCTCCGGCGTGCGCATCCACGACGACAGCGCCGCGGCGGCCTCCGCGCGGGAGGTCGACGCGCACGCCTACACCGTGGGCCAGCACATCGTCTTCGCCGACGGCCAGTACCGGCCGCACAGCGCGGATGGCCGCCACCTGCTCGCCCACGAGCTGGCGCACACCGTGCAGCAACAGGGCTTGCAGCGCGCCGGCACCAGCAACCTGGCCGACCAGGGCCCGGAGTACCAGCGCCTGGAGCGCGAGGCCGACCACGCCGCCGAGCGGGTGATGCGCGGCCAGCCGCTGCCCGGCGGGGCGCTCAGCCAGGGCGGCCGGCGCCTGTCGCGGCAGCCGGCGAAGCCGGGCGAGGAGGCCGGCAAGTCCGAGGAACACCGGGTCGGCGCGCGCTACAAGGATGTCGAGGTGGAGACCGGCCACCAGGTCAAGCCGGAGAAGACCTTCGTCGGCAAGCAGAAGGGCAAGGACGCCGAGCTGGCTTCCTTCGAGGTGGACTACCTGGAGCTCCACGAGGTGAAGGGGCCGGTGCTCAAGGAATGGCAGGCCAAGGCGCGGGCCAGGGCGTTGCGCGCCATCGTCACCATGCAGGGCACCAAGGCCCAGGAAGCCGGGTTGTGGCAGGTGCGGGTGAGTTCCGAGGAGCTGCGCAACCGCTGGGTCAACAAGCGCGGCTGGAAGACCGGCGACGCCCTCGACGAAGCCTGGAAGCAGGCCTTCCAGAAAGCCACCGGCGAGACCGCTGCCGATGCCGACGGATTTCCCCGCGCCAACGGCCGCGCCTGCGAGATGGACCACATCATCGAGTTGCAGGTGGGCGGCGACAACACCCAGGACAACATCCAGATTCTCGACCGCACCGAGAACGGCATGAGCGGCAGCCTGATCAAGCAGCAGGTGTTCGGCCTGGCGCAGAGCATCGCCGGCAAGATGGACGAGGCGGGCGAGCCGCTGCCGCAGCAGATCCGCCTGGTGTTCAAGGAAGCGCGGATGCCCAGCGCACCGGTCTGCGAGGCCTGCTGCAAGACCGCCCAGAAGCTCGGCAAGCCGACCCAGGAGGGCAAGGCCGACAAGTCCACCGAAATCCTCATCGACTACCCGATCATGGCCGGCGGCAACACCGTGGTGCTGCGCATCAGCGAGAAGACCAGGACCCCGGCGATCTTCGAGTCGGACGTGCCGGAGAACAAGGCCGGCGCGGAGATCATCCCCGGCCTGCTGCTGATGACCCTGCGCCGGGTCGGCAAGGGCAAGGACACCATCAGCGCGGTGGTCGACAACCGCGACCGCTCGCGCCTGCCGATCAGCATGCCGGGCAAGGGCACCGGGATCATCCTCAACGTCGCCGAGGACGGCAGCCTGAAACTGTCCGAGGCGGCGCGCAAGAACGCCGGCGTCGCCTTCACCTACGACTACCTCAGCCCCGGCCGCTTCACCAGCCTGGAGCTGGTGCCCGGCGGGCTGGCCGGCGAGGGCTTCATCACGCCGAGCAAGGTGCCCTTCCTCAAGCGCCTGGACGTGGCCTTCTCGCCGGAGTACTTCCGCCTCAAGGCGCCGCTGGACAAGAGCAAGCTGCAACCGCCGTTCCCCGGCGCGAAGCTCACCGAAGCCTCGCTGGCCCTCGAACTGGCGCCCAAGCTCAAGCCGGTGGGCACCATCGCCTTCGAGTTCGGCGGGGCGCGCAAGGTGGCCGCCGCCAAGGTGGAAGTCAGCGCCGACGAGAACGGCCTGCTGCTGAGCGGCGACCTGTTCGCCTACCTGCCCGGCGTGGACGAGGCCAAGGGCAACGTGACCTGGAAGGGCGGCGAGTGGAGCGGCGGGGTGCACATCGAGTCCGGGCAGATGGCCGGCAAGATTCCCTACGTGAAGAGCGGTTCGGTCGACGTGTTCCTCGCCAAGGGCCGGATCGACGCCAGCGGCAAGGTCAAGCTGGAGCTGCCGGGCGGCAACGAGGCGGACCTGGAGCTGAAGTACGCGCAGAGCCGCTGGGTGTTCAGCGGGCGCGGCAGGATCAAGGTCAAGAGTCCCTACCTCAAGCCGATCGAGGCCGGCATCTGGTACGACGGCGAACTGTTCCGCGCCACCGGCAAGGCCGGCTTCGCCTTCTCCGGCCTGGATGGCACGCTGGACGCCACCTACGAGCGCAAGGGCGACAAGGAGACGGTCCACGGCAAGGGCGACATCAAGATCGACAAGGGCCGCGCCAAGGGCAGCATCAGCATCGTCCTGCATCCCAGCCAGAAGATCACCGGCACCGGCAAGCTCTCCTACGAGATCAAGAAGGACCTGGTGGCCAGCGCCGGCATCACCGTGGACGAGAACCAGCGGATCACCTTCGACGGCGAACTGAGCTTCCCCGACATCCTGCTGTTCAAGCGCTTCCCCGAGGTGGAGAAGGACAACACCATCTTCAAGGCGTCCGGCAGCATCCCCATCCCCGGTGCTTCCATCGGCCCCATCGGCCTCAAGGTCAGGCTGTGGGGCAGCCTCGGTTACTACTACTACGTCGGCCCGGGCAAGCTCACCGGCGTCAAGGCGGCGGTCAGGTTCAGCCCGTTCGAGGACAACCCCGACTTCAGCTTCAACCTCAAGGCCAAGGCCAGCATCCCGGCGGGCGGCGGCATTCGCGGCAAGGTCGGCGCCGACGTGGTGATCGACGCCTACATCGCCGAGATCGGCGGCGGCCTCAACGTCACGGCCAGCGCCGGCCTGGAGGGCAAGGCCGAGCTGGGCGGCGAGATCGCCTACTCCAAGGACAAGTTCAGCGTCGACGCCAGCGCCTACATCGGCGCCGCGGTGGTCATCGCCGCCGCCCTCAACGCGCGGGTCTACGCCGAGGCCGGGGTGTGGAAGTTCAAGGTGCGCACCGAGAAGACCTGGAAGCTGGCCGGCGGCGAGTTCGACACCGGGCTGCGCTTCGGCGCACGGATGCCGCTGCACTACGACAGCGTCGAGGGCTTCCGCATGCCCAGCCTGTCCGACATCAAGCCCGAACCCGCCACGCTCGCCCTGGACCCGCAGAGCCTGCTCGGCAACCTGTTCGGCAAGGCCAAGACAGAGGAGCGCGAGGCATGACCGGCTACAGCCAGTCGCCCAAGGTGCTCAAGGGCGGCCTGATCCTCATCGACCCGGAGAGCGGCGCGGTGCAGCGGGTGATCGCCCTGCAATACAACCCCGACATGCTGACCCGCAGCCTGCAACCTCAGGGCGTCGGCGGGACCGCCACGCAGAGCGAGCCCCTGCGCCTCAAGGGGCCGCCGGTGGAAACCATCAAGCTGGACGCCGAGATCGACGCCACCGACCAGTTGGCGTTCCCCGAGCAGAACAGCAGCGCCGTCGAGGTGGGCATCCACCCGCAACTGGCGGCGCTGGAAACCATCGTCTACCCGGACAGCGGCGCGCTGATCCGCAACAACACCCTGGCCATGGCCGGCACCCTGGAGATCGTCCCGGTGCAGGCGCCGCTGTCGCTGTTCGTGTGGAGCCGCGAGCGCGTGCTGCCGGTGCGCATCACCGACTTTTCCATCGTCGAGGAAGCCTTCGACGTCAACCTCAACCCGATCCGCGCGCGCATCAACCTGGGCATGCGCGTGCTCAACATCAACGACCTCGGCTTCGGCGACAAGGGCGGGCATTTGTACATGGTCTACCACCAGAACCGCGAACGCCTGGCGGCCAAGGCCTCCAGCGCGGCGTTGGCGAGCCTGGGGTTGAGCAGTTTGTTTTGAGGGGAGGGCGCGGCCACGTAGCCCTGCGCGGACCTGACCGTTCGCACGGGCCAGTCCCCTCTCCCATTCATGAGAGAGGGCTAGGGAGAGGGGCGAGGCGTCGGAGGTGCACGGAACCCGGCCCCTCTCCCCCGGCCCCTCTCCCGGAGGGAGAGGGGAGCAAAGCGGTACGGAGGTGAGCGCAGCCGTAGTGCTCACCCGCAACACCGGACAGTCCCCTCTCCCATTCATGGGAGAGGGCTAGGGAGAGGGGCGAGGCGTCGGAGGTGCACGGAAGCCCCGGCCCTCTCCCCCGGCCCCTCTCCCATAAATGGGAGAGGGGAGCAAAGCGGCCAGCAGCACCGCGTGGACCTGACCGTCCGCACGGACCAATCCCCTCTCCCATTCATGGGAGAGGGCTAGGGAGAGGGGCGAAGCGTCGGAAGTGCACGGAAGCCCCGCCCCTCTCCCCC
>NZ_CAJFCI010000053.1 GCF_904061905.1 Zestomonas carbonaria | reverse complement strand
CCTCCAGCCTCCAGCCTCCAGCCTCCAGCCTCCAGCCTCCAGCCTCCAGCCTCCAGCCTCCAGCCTCCAGCCTCCAGCCTCCAGCCTCCAGCCTCCAGCGCTTTTTTCGGCTTCTTGCCTTGTTGGCACCCTAGTTGCACATACCCCAGCAAAGCGCCAGCGGTGTCAAAAAACCGCGGCCAGCGGAGGAAGTCATGAGCCAGGGTGTCGAATTCAATCGTCTGATGTTGGAAATGCGCTCCATGCAGATGGAGGCGATGGCGCGTGCCAAGCCGGTGGCGGCAACGCCGGAGCCGGGGGCGCCGAGCTTTGCCGACATGCTGGGGCAGGCGGTGAACAAGGTCAGCGAGACCCAGCAGGTTTCCAACCAGTTGGCCACGGCCTTCGAGATCGGCACCAGCGGGGTCGACCTGACCGACGTGATGATCGCCCAGCAGAAGGCCAGCGTGTCCTTCCAGGCCATGACCCAGGTTCGCAACAAGCTGGTCCAGGCCTATCAAGACATCATGCAGATGCCGGTTTGAGGGCGGGGCTAATCCATGTCTGACGCAGTGATCGCCAACGTCCCCGCCAAGGCGGACGCCCAGGAGAAGAAGCCGCTGTTCGGCCTGTCGTTCCTGGAAAACCTTTCCGACATGAGCATGCTGCGCCAGGTCGGCCTGCTGGTCGGCCTGGCCGCCAGCGTGGCGGTCGGTTTCGCCGTCGTGCTCTGGTCGCAGCAGCCGGACTACCGGCCGCTGTTCGGCAGCCTGTCCGGCGTCGACGCCAACCAGGTCACCGAGGCGCTGGGCGCCGCCGACATCAAGTACCGCATCGAGCCAAACTCCGGCGCGCTGCTGGTCAAGGCCGACGACCTGGCGCGGGCCCGCCTGAAGCTGGCCAGCGCGGGCGTCGCGCCGCAGGACGGCAGCATCGGTTTCGAGATCCTCGACAAGGAGCAGGGCCTCGGCACCAGCCAGTTCATGGAGACCACCCGCTATCGCCGTGGCCTGGAAGGCGAGCTGGCGCGCACCGTGTCGAGCCTGAACAACGTCAAGGCCGCCCGTGTGCACCTGGCCATCCCGAAAAGCTCGGTGTTCGTCCGCGACGAGCGCAAGCCCAGCGCCTCGGTGCTGGTCGAGCTGTACCCGGGCCGCTCGCTGGAGCCGAGCCAGGTGATGGCGATCGTCAACCTGGTCGCCACCAGCGTGCCGGAGCTGGACAAGTCGCAGGTCACCGTGGTCGACCAGAAAGGCAACCTGCTGTCCGACCAGCAGGAGCTGTCCGAGCTGACCATGGCCGGCAAGCAGCTCGACTACACGCGCCGCCTGGAAGGTTCGCTGGCCCAGCGGGTCGACAATATCCTGCGCCCGGTGCTGGGCAGCGATCGTTACAAGGCCGAGGTGTCGGCGGACGTGGACTTCAGCGCGGTCGAGTCGACCTCGGAGATGTTCAACCCCGACCAGCCGGCGCTGCGCAGCGAGCAACGGGTCAACGAGGAACGCCAGAGCAGCCTGCCGCCACAGGGCGTACCGGGCGCGCTTTCCAACCAGCCGCCGGCCGCCGGCGCCGCGCCGCAGGATGCCACCGCCGCGGCTCCGGCCGCCGCGGGTCCGATCGCGCCGGGGCAGCCGCTGCTCGACGCCAATGGCCAGCAGATCATCGACCCGGCCACCGGCCAGCCGAAACTGGCGCCGTATCCGGCCGACAAGCGCGAGCAGTCGACCCGCAACTTCGAGCTGGACCGTTCCATCAGCTACACCCGCCAGCAGTCCGGGCGCCTGCGCCGGATTTCCGTCGCGGTGGTGGTGGACGATCAGTTCAGGGTCGATGCCAAGACCGGCGAAGTCACCCGCACACCCTGGAGCGCCGACGACATCGCCCGTTTCACCCGCCTGGTGCAGGACGCGGTCGGCTTCGACGCCAGCCGTGGCGACAGCGTCAGCGTGATCAACACGCAGTTCAACGCGCAGCAGGGCGAAGAACTCATCGACATTCCGTTCTACACCCAGCCGTGGTTCTGGGACATCGTCAAGCAGGTGCTCGGCGTACTGTTCATCCTGGTCCTGGTGTTCGGCGTGCTGCGTCCGGTGCTGAACAACATCACTGGCGGCGGCAAGAGCAAGGAGCTGGCCGTGGCCGGCGGTGGTCCCGGCGGCGACCTGGAGTTCGGCGAGATGGACGGCCTGGCCGCCGATCGCGTCAGCCTGGGTGGCCCGCAGCACCTCATGCTGCCGAGTTCGACCGAGGGTTACGAAGCGCAGTTGAACGCGATCAAGAGCCTGGTCGCCGAAGACCCGGGCCGGGTCGCCCAAGTCGTGAAAGAGTGGATCAACGCCGATGAGTGAGAATCGCGTCGCTACCAAGATGAACAAGGTCGACAAGGCCGCCATCCTCCTGCTGTCCCTCGGCGAGACCGACGCCGCCCAGGTGCTGCGCCACCTCGGGCCGAAGGAAGTGCAGCGGGTCGGCGTGGCCATGGCGCAGATGCGCAACATCCAGCGCGA
Organism: Zestomonas carbonaria; assembly: GCF_904061905.1. GTDB lineage: Bacteria > Pseudomonadota > Gammaproteobacteria > Pseudomonadales > Pseudomonadaceae > Aquipseudomonas > Aquipseudomonas carbonaria. The sequence continues at coordinate 28,803 of NZ_CAJFCI010000053.1, read as the reverse complement.
GCAGGTCGAGCAGGTGATGGGCGAGTTCGTCGAGATCGTCGGCGACCAGACCAGCCTGGGCGTCGGCGCCGACAGCTACATCCGCCGGATGCTCACCCAGGCCCTCGGCGAGGACAAGGCCGGCAACCTGATCGACCGCATCCTGCTCGGTGGCAGCACCAGCGGCCTGGACAGCCTGAAGTGGATGGAGCCGCGCGCGGTGGCCGACGTGATCCGCTACGAGCACCCGCAGATCCAGGCCATCGTAGTCGCCTACCTCGACCCCGACCAGGCCAGCGAAGTGCTCAGCCACTTCGACCACAAGGTGCGCCTGGACATCGTCCTGCGCGTGTCCTCGCTGAACACCGTGCAGCCGGCCGCGCTCAAGGAGCTCAACCTGATCCTCGAGAAGCAGTTCTCCGGCAGCGCCAACAGCTCGCGGGCGACCATGGGCGGCGTCAAGCGTGCGGCGGACATCATGAACTTCCTCGACAGCTCCATCGAAGGCCAGTTGATGGACTCCATCCGCGAGATGGATGCGGACCTGTCGTCGCAGATCGAGGACCTGATGTTCGTCTTCGACAACCTTGCCGACGTCGACGACCGCGGCATCCAGGCGCTGCTGCGGGAGGTTTCCTCCGACGTGCTGGTGCTGGCGCTGAAGGGCTCCGACGACGCGGTCAAGGAAAAGATCTTCAAGAACATGTCCAAGCGCGCCGCCGAGCTGCTGCGCGACGACCTGGACGCGCGCGGTCCGGTGCGGGTCAGCGAAGTGGAAGCGGCGCAGAAGGAAATCCTCACCATTGCCCGGCGCATGTCCGAGTCCGGCGAGATCGTGCTGGGCGGCAAGGGTGGCGAGGAAATGCTGTAAGTTGGTCGCGGACCTGTAGGAAAAGCATCGTAGCCCGGATGCAATCCGGGAACCGATACTATCCGTTTTCCCCGGATTGCATCCGGCTACGTACCGAGTGACCCCGAACCATGTCGAACAAAGACAACCCCAGCGAACTGATCCGCGCCAAGGACGTCAGCGTCTTCGACCGCTGGGCCCTGCCGAGCTTCGATGGCGGCGGCGCAACGGTGGTCGACGATGCCTCCGAAGCCGCCGTCGGTGAGCCGGAGCCGGTCGTCGACGCCGAACCGCAGCCGAGCGAGGAGGTGCCGGTCGAGGCCGTCAAGCCGCTGACGCTCGAAGAGGTCGAAGCGATCCGCCAGGACGCCTACAACGAAGGCTTCGCCACCGGCGAGAAGGATGGCTTCCATGCCGGCCAACTGAAGGCCAAGCAGGAAGCCGAGCAGGCCCTGGCCGCCAAGCTGGCCAGCCTGGAAAGCCTGATGGAGCAGTTGCTGGAACCGATCGCCGAGCAGGACCGGCAGATCGAGCACTCGCTGGTCACCCTGGTCAACCATGTCACCCGCCAGGTGGTGCAGCGCGAACTGGCGCTGGACTCCAGCCAGGTGCGCCACGTGCTGCGCGAGTCGCTCAAGCTGCTGCCGATGGGTGCCGACAACGTGCGCATCTTCGTCAACCCGCAGGACTTCGCGGTGGTCAAGGCGTTGCGCGAGCGTCACGAGGAAAGCTGGCGCATTCTCGAAGACGAGGCGCTGCTGCCCGGCGGCTGCCGCGTCGAGACCGAGCACAGCCGCATCGACGCCAGCATCGAGACGCGCCTCTCCCAGGCCATCAAGCAGCTTTTCGAGCAGCAGCGCGAGCAGGCGGTGCATCCGCTGGCCGCCGATATCGACATCGACCTGGGCGCTTCCCATGCATCTTGAACGCACCAGCTTCGCCAAGCGCCTGGCCGGCTACACCGACGCCGTGCAACTGCCCGAGCAGCCGGTGGTGGAGGGGCGCCTGCTGCGCATGGTCGGCCTGACCCTGGAAGCCGAGGGCCTGCGCGCGGCGGTTGGCAGCCGCTGCCTGGTGATCAACGAGGGCGAATACCATCCGGTCCAGGTGGAGGCCGAGGTGATGGGATTTGCCGGCAGCAAGATCTTCCTCATGCCGGTCGGCAGCCTGGCCGGTATCGCTCCCGGCGCGCGCGTAGTGCCGCTGCCCGATACCGGCCGGCTGCCGATGGGCATGAGCATGCTCGGCCGGGTGCTCGACGGCGCCGGCAACGCGCTGGACGGCAAGGGCCGGATGCGTGCCGAGGACTGGGTGCCGATGGACGGCCCGACCATCAACCCGCTCAACCGCGACCCGATCAGCCAGCCGCTGGACGTCGGTATCCGCAGCATCAACGGACTTCTGACGGTGGGGCGCGGCCAGCGTCTCGGCCTGTTCGCCGGCACCGGCGTCGGTAAATCGGTGCTGCTGGGCATGATGACCCGCTTCACCGAGGCGGAAATCATCGTCGTCGGCCTGATCGGCGAGCGGGGCCGCGAGGTCAAGGAATTCATCGACCACATCCTCGGCGAAGAGGGCCTAAAGCGCGCGGTGGTGGTCGCCTCGCCGGCCGACGACGCGCCGCTGATGCGCCTGCGCGCGGCGATGTACTGCACGCGGATCGCCGAATACTTCCGCGACAAGGGCAAGAACGTCCTGCTGCTGATGGACTCGCTGACCCGCTACGCCCAGGCCCAGCGCGAGATCGCCCTGGCCATCGGCGAGCCGCCGGCGACCAAGGGCTATCCGCCGTCGGTGTTCGCCAAGCTGCCCAGGCTGGTCGAGCGTGCCGGCAACGCGGAGAAGGGCGGCGGCTCGATCACCGCGTTCTATACCGTGCTGTCCGAAGGCGACGACCAGCAGGACCCGATTGCCGACTCCGCGCGCGGCGTGCTCGATGGCCACTTCGTGCTGTCGCGCCGGCTGGCGGAGGAGGGGCACTACCCGGCTATCGACATCGAGGCGTCGATCAGCCGGGTGATGCCGCAGGTGGTCAGCGAGGAACACATGCGCCAGGCGCAGCGCTTCAAGCAATTGTGGTCGCGCTACCAGCAGAGCCGCGACCTGATCAGCGTCGGCGCCTACGTGCCCGGCGGCGACCCGGACACCGACCTGGCCATCGCCCGCCTGCCGGCCATGCAGCAGTACCTGCGCCAGGGACTGCGCGAGAGCGTGGGCATGGCGCAGAGCGAAGGGCAGCTTGGTACGGTGTTCGGGCAGTGATGGGACGAAAAAAACGCTGTAAGGCTGGAGGCTGGACGGAAAAGCACGTGGCCCTTGCGTCCGGCTTTCCAGCCTTCAGCGCTTTTCATCGATCTTCTTGCTCTGGGCGGGAGAGGGTTAGGGTGAGGGGCGGACCATGACCCTCTCCCGCGCCAAACGCTTGCAACCGGTAATCGACATGGCCGAGAAAGCCGAGCGCGAGGCCGCGCGCCAGCTCGGCCAGTGCCAGGGCCTGCTTGCCCAGGCCGAGGCCAAGCTCGGCGAACTGGAGCGCTACCGGGCCGACTACCAGCAGCAATGGGTGAGCGAAGGCCAGCGCGGGGTTTCCGGGCAGTGGCTGATGAACTACCAGCGCTTCCTCTCGCAACTGGAAGGCGCCATCGGCCAGCAACTGCGCAGCATCGCCTGGCACCGCGCCAACGCCGACAAGGCGCGGGCCCAGTGGCAGCAGCGCTATGCCCGCCTGGAGGGCCTGCGCAAGCTGGTGCAGCGCTACCAGGAGGAAGCGCGCATCGCCGCCGACAAGCACGAACAGCGCCTGCTCGACGAACTCGCCCAGCGCCTCCGCCCCGTGGAGTAGGGTTGGGCTTCAGCCCACCAAAAAAGAGTTCGACTCCGCTTGGTGGGCTGAAACGGAACGCCGCCCGGCCCACCCTACGCCCCCTACGAACGTCGTTGCTGGAAACGGTTGCCGCTGTCATCGCCGGATGCTAAATCTTCCACCACCACAATTGGCCATCAAGGAGCCAGTATGGCGATCACCGCACAACCCTCGACCGACGGCCAGGAACTGACCATCGCGATCCAGGGGCGTTTCGACTTCGGCGCGCATCAGGAATTCCGCGATGCCTACGAGCGTGTCAGCATCGCGCCGAAGCGCTATGTGATCGACCTCGAAGGCACCACCTACCTCGACAGTTCGGCGCTCGGCATGTTGCTCCTGCTGCGCGACCACGCCGGCGGCGACCACGCCAGGATCAGCCTGGTCAACTGCAACCCCGACGTGCGCAAGATTCTCTCGATCTCCAATTTCGGGCAGTTGTTCCAGATCACCTGACGACCATGCCCAATAACCGACTTGCCGTGCTGATCGCCGAGGACAATCCTGCCGATCGCATGCTGCTGTCGACCATCGTCGCCCGCCAGGGCCATCGTGTGCTGACCGCCGGCAACGGGCTGGAGGCGCTGGCGCTGTTCGAGCAGGAACGGCCGCACCTGGTGCTGATGGACGCGCTGATGCCGGTGATGGACGGCTTCGAGGCGGCCCGGCGGATCAAGCAAGTGGCCGGCGAAGAGCTGGTGCCGATCATCTTCCTCACCTCGCTGACCGAGAACGAAGCCCTGGTGCGCTGCCTGGAGGCCGGCGGCGACGACTTCCTGGCCAAGCCCTACAACCGCGTGATCCTCGAAGCCAAGATCAAGGCCATGGAGCGCCTGCGCCGCCTGCAGGCCACCGTGCTCGAACAGCGCGACCTGATCGCCCGGCACAACGAGCACCTGCTTTCCGAACAGCGGGTGGCCAAGGCGGTGTTCGACAAGGTGGCGCACTCCGGCTGCCTCGACGCGCCGAACATCCGCTACCTGCAATCGCCCCACGCGCTGTTCAACGGCGACCTGCTGCTGGCCGCCTACAAGCCGTCCGGCGGCATGCACGTGCTGCTCGGCGACTTCACCGGCCACGGCCTGCCGGCGGCGATCGGCGCCATGCCGCTGGCCGAGGTGTTCTATGGAATGACCGCCAAGGGCCATTCCATGACGGAAATCCTCCGCGAGATGAACGCCAAGCTGAAGCGCATCCTGCCGGTCGGCGTGTTCTGCTGCGCGACCCTGGCCAACATCAGCTTCCAGCGCCGCACCCTGAAGATATGGAACGGCGGCCTGCCCGACGGCTACCTGCTGCGCGGCGACGGCCGGCGGCAGCCGCTGGTGTCCCGCCACCTGCCGCTCGGCGTGCTCGCCCCGGACGTTTTCGACGACGCCTGCGAAATCTTTCCGCTGATGCCCGGCGACCGCCTGTTCCTGCTCTCCGACGGCGTGCTCGAGGCGGAGAATGCCGGGCAGCAACTGTTCGGCGAACGGCGCCTGCTCGATGTGTTCGACGCGAATCGCCAGCCGGAGCGGCTGTTCGACGAGATCCTGCAAGCGGTCGAGCGCTTCCGTGGCCAGGCGCAGGACGACGTCAGCATGATCGAGATCGACATGGTCGACGAGGATGCGCTGCCGTCCCCGCCGCTGGCCTTCGTCGATAGCGGGCAGAACAGCCCGCTGGACTGGTCGGCCAGCTTCGAATTCCGCGCCGAGACCCTGCGCCGCTTCAATCCGCTGCCGTTCCTCCTCCAACTGCTGCTCGAAGTGCGCGGCCTGCGCGCCCAGGGCGGTGCGTTGTACAGCGTACTGGCCGAACTCTATTCCAACGCCCTGGAGCACGGAGTGATGGGCCTGGACTCGTCGCTCAAGCGCGACGCCGTCGGTTTCGCCGACTACTACCGCGAGCGCGGCGAACGGCTGGCCAGCCTGGACAGCGGCTTCGTGCGCTTCCACCTGCTGGTGCGGCGGGATGCGCGGGGCGGCTGTCTGGAGGTTGGCGTCGAGGACAGCGGCGGCGGTTTCGACGTCGAGCGGGTGCTGGCCGAGCAGGGCGCGCTGGCGGGGTTCAGCGGACGCGGCCTGAGCCTAGTGCGCGAACTCAGCGAGCGCTGTTCCTGGGAGCAGGGCGGCAACCTGGCGCGAGTGGAGTTTCGCTGGGCGTGATCGAGCGCCGTGGGCGGCGCATCTGGCGGGCCGGTTCGTGCATAATCCGGCCAATTCATTCAGGGAGAGAAGCGGTGGCCGATCAGCATCTCGACAGCTCCGTGTTGCTGGGCCTGCAAGAGGTCATGGAGGACGAGTACCCGTTGCTGCTGGAGACTTTCCTGAGCGATTCCAGGGATCGTCTCGGCTCGCTGCGCGTGGCGTTGCGGGATGCCGACGCCCAGGCCCTGCGCCTGGCGGCGCACAGCTTCAAGGGCAGTTGCAGCAACATGGGCGCGCCGCTGCTCGCCGGCCTGTGCCGGGAGCTGGAGGACGTCGCCCGCCGCGAGCGCTTCGACGAGGCGCCCGAACTGCTCGAACGGATCGCCGCCGAGTTCGCCATCGTGCGCATCCTCCTCAAGGGCGAGCTCCAGCGCCATCGTTTCAACTGAACGGGGTAGGGTGGGCCGCCTGGCCCGTCACTTGGTTGAGTCTGTTTTGGTGGGCTAAAGCCCACGTTTCGTTTCATGACTTGGCCCGCCGCTTGCTATGTCCCAGGCACGACCCATCCCAGAACGGAGAGTGCCCATGGCCCTTGCCACCGACCCGCTACTCACCTCGGCCGCCGAGGTGAAGCCACGGGCGTCCGCGGCGAAAGCCCCGGACAAGGCCGCGGAACCGCGCAAGAACGAGGCTTCCAGCTTCGCCCAGATGTACGCCAAGGAGCGCCAGGCGAAGGCTGCCGAGCGCCAGGACGCGGCTTCCCGGACCCAGCGCGAGCGCAACGCGGAGCCCGCGCGCGGGAAAGACGATGGCGACAAGGTTGCCGCCGAGCAGTCCGGGATTGCCGATAGCGGCAAGCCATTGCCGGCCGAAGACGGCGACCCCGCCCAGACCGATCCCGCCCTGCTGCTGGCGTTGGGCGGGCAATTGCCGCCGGTCGATAGCCAGTTGGCGGAGGCCGCTCCGGAGCCCGTAGTGGGCGAAGGCGAGGGCGATCTGCCGCTGAACCTGTCGCCAGGCCCGAGCCTGATCGGTTCGGGCCCGGCCTCGATGACCGAGGCCAGCCACGATCCGCAGGTGGACACGCTGAACGAGGCGGCCAACCTCCAGTTGACCCTCGGCCTCGGCGCCAAGGCGCAGGCCGGTCCGTCCGCGCAGGCGGCTGCCGGTGGCGCGCAGCCGTCGGCGAACAATGCCCAGGGCTTCGCCGCGGCCTTGGCCGCGCTCGGCGATCCGACCAAGGCACAGGTAGAGTTCGACCTGGAGGCCGAGCTGTCGGTGAGCGAGCCGGACGCGGAGCTGGACGGACTCCTCGATACACGCGTGGAAACCCGCAACGAAGCCTTCGTCAATCGTCTGACGGCGCTCGGCCAGGCCATCCAGCAGGTGACGCCGGGCCAGCGTGCCGCCGAGGTGCCCGGCCAGCCGTTGTCCCTGCACCAGGGCAACATCAGCGAGGCGCTGGTCGACAAGGTGATGTGGCTGTCCAGCCAGAACCTCAAGTCCGCCGAGATCCAGCTCGACCCGGCCGAACTGGGGCGCCTGGAAGTGCGCATCCAGATGGTCCACGACCAGGCCCAGGTGAGTTTCGCCAGCGCCAACGCCGGAGTGCGCGACGCCCTCGAGGGGCAGATGCACCGCCTGCGCGAGATGTTCGCCCAGCAGGGCATGAACATGCTCGACGTCAACGTCTCCGACCAGTCGCTCAGCCGCGGCTGGCAGGGGCAGGGTGAGGGCGGTCGCGGCGGCTCGTCGCTGCGCGCTGGCAGCGAACTTGCCGGCGGCGACGAGGAAGTGACGGCGGGAGTCGGCGAAATCCGCAGCGCGCCCGGCACGGGTGGACGCGGGCTGGTCGACTATTACGCCTGATACGCAATCCCGTAGCCCGGATTGCATCCGGGCTACGGACTCGACCTGTATCGCGGCCATGGGCCGCTCCTGCGCTCGACAGCTTCTTCCCATCCTGATATATCCGCTGGCCTTCAAGCAGGTCTCGAGCAAGCTGGCACAGCCCTTGCTCAATACCTGGAAACCGCATCTAGCGACGGATTATTGGCATGGCGAAGAATCAACCGGCTCCCCTCCCGATCCCGCCCGGTGGCGCGGCCGAGCCGGCGGGCAAACTGAAGATCATCATCCTGATCGTGGTGGCCCTGCTGCTGGCGGTCGGCCTGTCCATCGCCGGCACCTGGTTCGTCCTCAACAAGGGCGCAGCCGGCGACGCCAAGCCCGCCGAGGCGGCCGCCGATGGCGCACCGCAGAAGCAGCCGGCGCTCTACGAAGTGCTGGCGCCGGCCTTCGTGGTCAACTTCAATCAGGGCGGCCGGCAGCGCTACCTGCAAGTCAGCGTCGCCCTGATGGCCCGCGACGAGGCCCAGCTCAAGGCGCTCAAGGTGCACATGCCGGTCCTGCGCAACGACCTGGTGATGCTGTTCTCCGGCCAGGACTTCGACTCCCTGACCACGCCGGTGGGCAAGGAGATGCTGCGCCAGCAGGCGACCGCCAAGGTGCAGGAGTTGGCGCAGAAGGAGACCGGCCACACGGTGGTCGAGCAGGTGCTCTTCACCAATCTGGTTTTGCAATAGGGGGCACCCATGGCCGTACAGGATCTGCTCTCCCAGGATGAAATCGACGCCCTGTTGCACGGGGTGGACGACGGGCTGGTCGAAGCCGAGGACGTGGTCGAGGAAGGCGGCGTCAAGAGCTACGACCTGTCCAGCCAGGATCGCATCGTCCGCGGACGCATGCCGACCCTGGAGATGATCAACGAGCGTTTCGCCCGCTACACCCGCATCAGCATGTTCAACCTGCTGCGCCGTTCCGCGGACGTGGCGGTCGGCGGCGTGCAGGTGATGAAGTTCGGCGAGTACGTGCATTCGCTGTACGTGCCGACCAGCCTCAACCTGGTGAAGATGAAGCCGCTGCGCGGCACCGGCCTGTTCATCCTCGACGCCAAGCTGGTGTTCAAGCTGGTCGACAACTTCTTCGGCGGCGACGGCCGCCACGCCAAGATCGAGGGCCGCGAGTTCACCCCGACCGAGCTGCGCGTGGTGCGCATGGTGCTCGACCAGGCCTTCGTCGATCTCAAGGAAGCCTGGCACGCGGTGATGGACGTCAACTTCGAGTACATCAACTCGGAGGTGAACCCGGCGCTGGCCAACATCGTCAGCCCCAGCGAGGTGGTGGTGGTATCCACTTTCCACATCGAGCTGGACGGCGGTGGTGGCGACCTGCACATCACCTTGCCCTATTCGATGATCGAGCCGATCCGCGACATGCTCGACGCCGGCGTGCAGTCGGACGTCGACGACCAGGACGAACGCTGGGTCAAGGCCCTGCGCGAGGACATCCTCGACGTGCGCGTACCGCTGGCCGCCACCGTGGCGCGGCGCCAGCTCAAGCTGCGCGACATCCTGCACATGCAGCCCGGCGACGTGATTCCGGTGGAAATCACCGACGACATGGTGATGCGCGCCAACGGCGTGCCGACCTTCAAGGTCAAGCTGGGCGCCCACAAGGGCAACCTCGCCCTGCAGGTGCTCGACTCCATCGAGCGTCAACGTTAATCCGATTCAGAGCCAGCCGAGGACATCCCCATGGCAGACGAAAACACCACCCCCGAGGAACAGGCACTGGCCGACGAGTGGGCTGCGGCATTGGCCGAGGCGGGCGATGCCAGCCAGGACGATATCGACGCCATGCTCGCCCAGGGCGAGGCCAAGCCGTCCGCGCCGCGCGCGCCGATGGAGGATTTCGCCGGCGTGCCGAAGAACAACGCGCCGGTCAGCCTGGATGGGCCGAATCTCGACGTGATCCTCGACATCCCGGTGTCGATCTCGATGGAAGTCGGCAACACCGAAATTTCCATCCGCAACCTGCTGCAGCTCAACCAGGGCTCGGTGATCGAGCTCGACCGCCTGGCCGGCGAACCGCTCGACGTGCTGGTCAACGGCACGCTGATCGCCCACGGCGAAGTGGTGGTGGTCAACGAGAAGTTCGGTATCCGCCTGACTGACGTGATCAGCCAGAGCGAACGCATCAAGAAGCTGCGCTGACATGCGTGCACTGCTCATTGCCTTGCTCGGCCTGCCGCTGACGACGCTGGCGGCCGAAGCCGACAAGGTCGCGGAACCGATGTCCACGGCCGGCGTGACCGGACAGATCGGCCAGTTGCTGCTCGGCCTGCTGCTGGTGGTCGGCCTGATCTTCCTGCTCGCCTGGCTGTTGCGCCGGGTGCAGCAGATCGCCCCGCGCGGCAACCAGGCGATCCGCATCGTCGCCAGCCAGGCGCTCGGCCCGCGCGACCGCCTGGTGCTGGTCGAGGTCGGCGGCGAGCAGATCCTCCTCGGCGTCAGCGCCGGGCGCATCAATACCCTGCACGTGCTGGCCGAACCGGTGAGCATGGCGGCCGGCGAGACGGCCCCCCCGGAATTCGCCCAGCGCCTGATGGAGCTGCTGGGGCGCGACCAGAAGGGCCGCTCCTGATGACAGCATTGCGCACCGCCCTGGCGCTGTTGCTGGCGTTCGCCGCGCCGCTGGCCCTGGGCGCCGACAATCCGCTGTCGGTCCCGGCGATCACCCTGTCCACCAACCCGGAAGGGCAGCAGGAATACTCGGTCAGCCTGCAGATACTGCTGATCATGACGGCGCTGAGCTTCATCCCGGCGTTCGTCATGCTGATGACCAGCTTCACGCGGATCATCATCGTCTTCTCCATCCTGCGCCAGGCGCTGGGCTTGCAGCAGACGCCGTCGAACCAGATCCTGATCGGCATGGCGCTGTTCCTGACCATGTTCATCATGGCGCCGGTGTTCGATCGGGTTAACCAGGACGCCCTGCAGCCCTACCTCAACGAGCAGATCCCGGCCCAGGAGGCGATCGCCAGGGCCGAAGTGCCGCTCAAGGACTTCATGCTGGCGCAGACCCGCACGTCCGACCTCGAACTGTTCATGCGTCTGTCCAAGCGCACCGACATCGCCAGCCCCGACCAGGCGCCGCTGACCATCCTGGTCCCGGCGTTCATCACCTCGGAGCTGAAGACCGCGTTCCAGATCGGCTTCATGATCTTCATCCCGTTCCTGATCATCGACCTAGTGGTGGCCAGCGTGCTGATGGCGATGGGTATGATGATGCTCTCGCCGCTGATCATTTCCCTGCCGTTCAAGATCATGCTGTTCGTGCTGATCGATGGCTGGGCGCTGATCATTGGCACCCTGGCCGGCAGTTTCGGGACGGTGTAGCGATGGGGGCCTGTTTTTGGATGACTCGCTTCGCTCACCCTTCGGGCCACCCTGAAGGGCGTTCGGTGCAAGCACCGTCCCGCGTTCGCGGGAATGACGTTGAAGAAACACCGGTGTCCGACCGTCGTCCCCGCGAACGCGGGGAACCAAAAAACCGGCGTAGGAACGAGGGCCTGACATGACTCCCGAAATAGCGGTAGACCTGTTCCGCGAAGCGCTGTGGCTGACCGCGCTGATCGTCGCCATCCTGGTGGTGCCGAGCCTGCTGGTCGGCCTGCTGGTGGCGATGTTCCAGGCGGCGACGCAGATCAACGAGCAGACCCTGAGCTTCCTGCCGCGCCTGCTGGTGATCCTCGTCACCCTGATCGTCGCCGGGCCCTGGCTGACCCGTCAGTTGATGGAATACAGCCAGACGCTGATCCACAACATCCCGCTGTTGATCGGCTGACCGATGAGCCCGCTGCTGGAACTGACCGACGCGCAGATCGGCGGCTGGGTCGGCAGCTTCCTGCTGCCGCTGTTCCGCATCGCCGCGTTGCTGATGACCATGCCGATCATCGGTACCCAACTGGTGCCGGTCCGCGTGCGCCTGTACATGGCGCTGGCCATCGTGGTGGTGATCATGCCCGGCTTGCCGGCGGCGCCACGCATCGAGGGCATCGGCCTGCCGGCGTTGCTGCTGATCGCCCAGGAGGTGCTGATCGGCGTCATGCTCGGTTTCGCCCTGCAGTTGTTCTTCCAGGCCTTCGTGGTCGCCGGGCAGATCGTCGCCACCCAGATGGGCCTCGGCTTCGCCTCCACGGTCGACCCGGCCAACGGCATCTCGACGGCGGTGGTCGGCCAGTTCCTCAGCATGCTGGTGACCCTGCTGTTCCTGGCCATGAACGGCCACCTAGTGGTCATCGAGGTGCTTACCGAAAGCTTCGTCACCCTGCCGATCGGCGGTGGCTTCCTGACGCAGCATTACTGGGAACTGGCCAACAAGCTCGGCTGGGTGCTCGGCGCCGGCCTGCTGCTGGTGCTGCCGGCGATCACCGCGCTGCTGGTGGTCAACCTGTCGTTCGGCGTGATGACCCGCGCGGCGCCGCAGTTGAACATCTTCTCCATCGGTTTCCCGCTGACCCTGGTGGTCGGCCTGATCATCTTCTGGATCGGCCTGGCCGATATCCTCGGCCAGTATCAGCCGCTGGCCAGCGAGACCCTGCAATGGCTGCGTGAGCTGGCGGGAGCGCGCTGATGGCCGAGAGCGAAAGCGGCGCCGACAAGAGCGAACAGCCCACAGAGAAACGCCTGCGCGAATCGCGGGAGAAGGGCCAGATCGCCCGTTCGCGGGAGCTCGGCACGCTGGCCATCCTGCTCGCCGGCTGCGGCGGCCTGCTGGCGTCGGGCGGTAGCCTGGCCGAAGCCCTGCTCGAGATCATGCGCGCCAACTTCAGCCTGCCGCGCGAGGTCCTGTACAACGAAGGGAGCATGGCGCTGTGGCTGCTGGCCTCCGGCAAGATCGCCCTCGATGCCCTGGTGCCGCTGTTCATTACCCTGCTGATCGCCGCCATCGCCGGCCCCGTCGCCCTCGGTGGCTGGCTGTTCTCCGCCGAGGCGTTGCAACCGAAGTTCAGCCGCCTGAACCCGCTGGCCGGGCTCAAGCGCATGTTCTCGGTCAAGGCGCTGGTCGAACTGCTCAAGGCCCTGGCCAAGTTCCTGGTGGTGCTGGCGGTGGCCCTGGCGGTGCTGGCCAGCGACCGTGACGATCTCCTGGCGATCGCCCATCAGCCGCTGGAGCTGGCCATCCTGCACAGCGTCCAGGTGGCCGGCTGGAGCGCGCTGTGGGTCTCCTGCGGGATCATCCTGATCGCTGCCGTCGACGTGCCGTTCCAGCTCTGGGACAACAAGCAGAAGCTGATGATGACCAAGCAGGAAGTGCGCGACGAATACAAGGACAGCGAGGGCAAGCCCGAGGTCAAGGGCCGCATCCGCCAGTTGCAGCGCGAGATGGCCGAGCGGCGCATGATGCAGGCGGTGCCCCAGGCCGACGTGGTGATCACCAACCCGACCCACTTCGCGGTGGCGCTCAAGTACGACCCGGAGAAGGGCGGGGCGCCGGTGCTGCTGGCCAAGGGTGGCGATTTCCTGGCGCTGAAGATCCGCGAGATCGCCCAGGAACACAAGGTCATGGTCCTCGAGTCACCGGCTCTGGCGCGGGCGGTGTACCACTCCACCGAACTGGACCAGGAAATCCCCGCCGGCCTCTATCTGGCGGTCGCCCAGGTGCTCGCCTACGTCTACCAGCTCCGCCAGTTCCAGGCCGGCAAGGGCAAACGTCCGGCACCGCTGTCCGACCTGCCGATCCCCCCGGACCTGCGCCGCGACGAATAGAGCAAAGCCGAGAAGAGCGCTGGAGGCTTAAGGCTGGACGAAAAAGCCCCCCAGCACGAAGCCCATCCTACGGGAGAGTTCGGGCGAAGAGTTCGGGACCGCGCCGTAGAGCTCTCTCTCCCTTCGGGAGAGGGCTGGTGAGGGGCGGGCTTTGGCGCGGGTACGAGCCTCGGGGAGGCTCCGGACCTCTGCCCGGTGGGCTAAAGCCCACCCGGTTTGGCTTCGGTGCCAGGGGGATATTCGTCCAGCCACGTAGCCCGGATTGCATCCGGGCTACTCGTCCGCTGTTGTAGGAGCCAGCTTGCTGGCGATGCTTTGGCGTTGCCGGGGATCGCGCGCATGGCGCGCTCCTACAGATCAGCATTGATGTTGACCTGTAGGAGCGGTCCATGGCCGCGATAAAAGGCTTGACGCAGAAGGTGCATGGCCAGCCCTGTAGCCCGGATGCAATCCGGGGGGGCTTCCCCGGATTTCATCCGGGCTACTCGTTCGCTGTTGTAGGAGCCAGCTTGCTGGCGATGCTTTGGCGTTGCCGCTGATCGCGCGCATGGCGCGCTCCTACAGGTCAGCATTGATGTTGACCTGTAGGAGCGGTCCATGGCCGCGATAAAAGGCTTGACGCAGAAGGTGCATGGCCGGAACGCTGTCCAGCCTCCAGCCTCCAGCCTCCAGCCTCCAGCCTCCAGCCTCCAGCCTCCAGCCTCCAGCCTCCAGCCTCCAGCCTCCAGCCTCCAGCCTCCAGCCTCCAGCGCTCTTTTCGGCTTTCCGCCCTTCAAGTTGGAACGCTTTCTGCAATCACCCCGCCAGGACGCATTTTCGCGTCAAAAGTTTGGATCAGTCGGGGTAGGGAAGTGGCAGTGGATCGCGCTCAGTTGATCGGCAATATGCGCAGCGGCCTGACGGGCCTGCGGCAGGGCAACCTTGGGGTGCCGCTGCTGCTGCTGGCGATGCTCGGCATGATGACGCTGCCGTTGCCGCCGTTCCTGCTCGACGTGCTGTTCACCTTCAACATCGCCCTGTCCATCGTGGTCCTGCTGGTCTGCGTGTACGCCCTGCGGCCGCTGGATTTCGCGGTGTTCCCGACCATCCTGCTGGTCGCCACCCTGCTGCGCCTGGCGCTGAACATCGCTTCCACCCGCGTGGTGCTGCTGCATGGCCAGGAAGGGCCGGGCGCCGCGGGCAAGGTGATCCAGGCGTTCGGCGAAGTGGTGGTCGGCGGCAACTACGTGGTCGGTATCGTGGTGTTCGCCATCCTGGTGATCATCAACTTCGTGGTGGTCACCAAGGGTGCCGGGCGGATTTCCGAGGTGTCGGCGCGCTTCACCCTGGACGCGATGCCCGGCAAGCAGATGGCCATCGACGCCGACCTCAACTCCGGGCTGATCGACCAGCCGGAAGCCAAGAAACGCCGCGCCGAGGTGGCCCAGGAGGCCGATTTCTACGGCTCGATGGACGGTGCCAGCAAGTTCGTGCGCGGCGACGCCATCGCCGGCCTGCTGATCATGTTCGTCACCCTGCTCGGTGGCCTGGGCATCGGTGTGCTGCAGCACGGCCTGTCGTTCAACGAGGCCGGGCGCATCTACGCGCTGCTGACCATCGGCGACGGCCTGGTGGCACAGATTCCCTCGCTGCTGCTGTCCACCGCGGCGGCGATCATGGTCACCCGGGTGTCCACTTCCGAGGACATGGGCCAGCAGGTCAACCGGCAGATGTTCGCCTCGCCCAAGGCGCTGGCGGTGTCCGCAGCGATCCTCATCGCCATGGGCCTGGTGCCGGGCATGCCGCACCTGTCGTTCATCGGCCTGGGCGCCATCGCCGGCGGTGCGGCCTACTGGATCGCCTACCGGCAGAAGCAGGTCAAGCAGCAGGCCGAGCAGGAGGTGCAGCGCCAGCAGGAACTGCTGCCGGCGCAGAAGGCCCAGGAGGTCAAGGAACTGGGCTGGGACGACGTCACCCCGGTGGACATGGTCGGCCTGGAGGTCGGCTACCGGCTGATCCCGCTGGTCGACCGCAACCAGGGCGGCCAGTTGCTGGCGCGGATCAAGGGGGTTCGCAAGAAGCTGTCCCAGGAGCTCGGCTTCCTGATGCCCTCGGTGCACATCCGCGACAACCTCGACCTGTTGCCCAACGCCTACCGTTTGACGCTGATGGGCGTCAGCGTGGCCGAGGCCGAGGTCTACCCGGACCGCGAACTGGCGATCAACCCCGGCCAGGTATTCGGCACCCTCAACGGCCTGGCCGCCAAAGATCCGGCGTTCGGCCTGGACGCGGTGTGGATCGAAGCCAGCCAGCGCGACCAGGCGCAATCGCTCGGCTACACCGTGGTCGACGCCAGCACCGTGGTCGCCACGCACCTCAACCAGGTCCTGCACAAGCACGCCCACGAGCTGATCGGCCACGAAGAAGTCCAGCAATTGCTGCAATTGCTGGCGAAAACCTCGCCGAAACTGGCCGAGGAACTGGTGCCCGGCACCGTGTCGCTGTCCACCTTGCTCAAGGTGTTGCAGGCGCTGCTCCAGGAGCAGGTGCCGGTGCGCGACATCCGGACCATCGCCGAAGCCATCTCGAATGCCGCCGCGAAGAGTCAAGATCCCGCCGCGATGGTTGCCGCGGTGCGCGTCGCGTTGGCCCGCGCAATCGTGCAAAGCATCGTGGGGCTTGAGCCGGAGCTGCCTGTGATCACCCTCGAGCCAAGGTTGGAACAGTTATTGCTAAATAGTCTGCAGAAGGCCGGCCAGGGCGCCGAGGAAGGCATCCTCCTCGAACCGGGCATGGCCGAGAAGCTGCAACGCTCCCTGGTGGAAGCGGCGCAGCGCCAGGAAATGCTCGGCAAGCCGGCGATCCTGCTGGTGGCCGGTCCGGTTCGGGCGATGCTGTCGCGCTTCGCCCGCTTGGCGGTACCGAACATGCACGTACTGGCGTATCAGGAAATTCCAGACAACAAGCAGGTCACCATCGTCTCCACGGTGGGCCAGAACTGAGGTCCATAGGCCATGCAAGTCAAACGCTTTTTCGCCGCCGATATGCGTCAAGCCATGAAGCTGGTCCGCGACGAGCTGGGCGCCGACGCCTCGATCATCGGCACCCGCCGGGTCGCCGGTGGCGTCGAGCTGACCGCCGCGCTGGACTATCAGGCGCCGGCCGCGCCGGTGCAGGCCAATCCCGCGCTGGAGGCCGAGCTGCGCAAGACCCAGGCGAAGATCGCTTCGGCCCAGGCCGAGCTGGCCTATCGCGAAGCGGGCGAGACCTTGAAGGACCGTCAACTTTTCGCCAACGAATCGCTGATCGCCCCCGAACTGCCGGCGACCCAGGTGAAGCTCGAGCGCCCGGCGCCGGTCGCCGCCCAGCCCGCTCCGGTGGTCGATCCGCTGGCGCTGGAGGCGATGCGTTCCGAACTGCTCGGCCTGCGCGAACTGATCGAAGTGCAACTGGGCTCCATGGCCTGGGGCCAGATGCAGAGCCGCCGCCCGCAGCAGGCCAACCTGTGGCGCCGTTTGCAGCGCATGGGCCTGCCGGCCGAGCTGTCGAGCAATCTGCTGGAGCGCGTGGCGTCCATCGCCGAGCCGCGCCAGGCCTGGCGCATGCTGCTCGCCCACCTGGCCCAGGCGATCCAGACGCCGAAGGAAGAGCCGCTGGAGCAGGGCGGGGTGATCGCCCTGGTCGGCCCGGCCGGCATGGGCAAGACCACCACCCTGGCCAAGCTGGCGGCGCGCTACGTGCTTAAGTACGGCGCGCAGAATGTCGCCCTGGTATCCATGGACAGTTTCCGCATCGGCGCCCAGGAACAGTTGAAGACCCTCGGCCGCATCCTCGACGTGCCGGTGGTCCAGGTCGATCCTGGCCAGTCGTTGACCCAGGCCCTGGCCCCGCTGGCGCGCAAGCGCATGGTGCTGATCGATACCGCCGGTCTGCCGGCCAACGATCCGGCCCTGCGCCTGCAACTGGAAACCCTGGCCAGCCGCGGCGTTCAGGCGAAGAATTACCTGGTGCTGGCCGCCACCAGCCAGAGCCAGGTGCTCAAGGCGGCCTACCATAGTTATAAGCGCTGTGGTCTGGCAGGCTGCATCATCACCAAGGTGGACGAGGCGGCCAGCCTGGGCGAAGTGCTGGGGCTGGCCATAGGCCAATGCATGCCGGTAGCCTATCTGGCCGATGGTCCACGGATTCCGGACGACCTGCAGGTGCCGCGAGGCCACCAACTGGTCAGCCGCGCCGTCAGCCTGCAAGCCCCCGACGAGCCGAGCGAGGAGGCCATGGCCGACATGTTCGCCGGTCTCTACCAGGGCGCCGCGCGGCGAGCCGGTTGAAAAAGGAAGCTGCCAAATGAAAAAGGTTGAATGACATGGGAATGCACCCAGTACAGGTGATCGCAGTCACCGGCGGCAAGGGCGGCGTGGGCAAGACCAACGTCTCGGTGAACCTGTCCATGGCCCTGGCCGACCTCGGCCGGCGGGTGATGCTGATGGACGCCGACCTCGGCCTGGCCAACGTCGACGTGCTGCTCGGCCTGACCCCCAAACGCACCCTGGCCGATGTGATCAGCGGCGAATGCGACCTGCGCGACGTGATCATCCAGGGCCCCGGCGGCATCCGCGTGGTACCGGCGGCGTCCGGCACCCAGGCCATGGCGCACCTGTCGCCGATGCAGCACGCCGGCCTGATCCAGGCGTTCAGCGACATCAGCGACAGCATCGACGTGCTGATCGTCGATACCGCCGCCGGGATCAGCGACGCGGTGGTCAGCTTCGTGCGTGCCTCCCAGGAAGTGCTGGTGGTGGTCTGCGACGAGCCGACCTCGATCACCGACGCCTACGCGCTGATCAAGCTGCTCAACCGCGACTACGGCATCAGCCGCTTCCGCGTGCTGGCCAACATGGCGCACAGCCCGCAGGAAGGCCGCAATCTATTCGCTAAGCTGACCAAGGTCACCGATCGTTTCCTCGACGTGGCGCTGCAGTACGTCGGCGCCGTGCCGTACGACGAAGCGGTGCGCAAGGCGGTCCAGAAGCAGCGCGCGGTGTACGATGCCTTCCCGCGTTCGAAATGTGCGCTGGCGTTCAAGTCGATCGCCCAGAAGGTCGACGGCTGGCCGCTGCCGGCCAACCCACGTGGTCACCTGGAGTTCTTCGTCGAACGCCTGGTCAAGCAACCTACCGTCGATTCGCCCGTATGACAGCAGCCACTGGACTTCGTATGTACAGCAAGGCACAGGCGCGTGACGCCCAGCATCAGTTGATCGAGCGCTATGCCCCCCTGGTCAAGCGCATCGCCTACCACCTGCTCGGTCGCCTGCCGGCCAGCGTGCAGGTCGAGGACCTGATCCAGGCCGGGATGATCGGCCTGCTCGAAGCCGCGAAGAAATACGACTCCAGCAAGGGTGCCAGTTTCGAGACGTTCGCCGGCATCCGCATCCGTGGCGCGATGCTCGACGAAGTCCGCAAGGGCGACTGGGCGCCGCGTTCGGTGCACCGCAACAGCCGCATGGTCAGCGACGCGATCCGGAAAGTCGAAGCGCGGACCGGACGCGACGCTAAAGATCACGAGGTCGCTGCCGAACTCCAATTGAGTCTCGAAGATTACTACGGCATCCTTGGCGACACTTTGGGCAGCCGCCTGTTCAGCTTCGACGACCTGTTGCAGGACGGTGAGCACGGTGGCCTGGCCGAAGACGCCGGACATTCCCAATCACCTGCGCGGGAACTGGAAGAGCAGCGCTTCCAGGGTGCCCTGGCGGACGCCATCGCCAACCTGCCGGAGCGTGAAAAGCTGGTGCTGTCGCTGTATTACGACGAGGAACTGAACCTCAAGGAGATCGGCGAGGTACTGGGGGTCAGCGAGTCGCGGGTCAGCCAGTTGCATAGCCAATGTGCCGCGCGCCTGCGTGCGCGGCTGGGTGAATGGCGCGCGCGCTGAACGGCGCTGTCAGGGCTAGTAGTTGCATTGAATTACGCACCCCGTGGGGGGACGTTTTAGGACTGACCGGAGGTCGAGTTGGACAAGAACATGAAAATCCTCATCGTTGACGATTTCTCGACGATGCGACGGATCATCAAGAACCTCTTGCGTGACCTGGGTTTCACCAATACCGCCGAAGCGGACGATGGCACCAGCGCGCTGCCGATGCTGCAAAGCGGCAATTTCGATTTCCTGGTGACGGACTGGAACATGCCCGGCATGACCGGCATCGACCTGCTGCGCGCGGTGCGCGCCGACGAGCGCCTCAAGCACCTGCCGGTGCTGATGGTGACCGCCGAGGCCAAGCGCGACCAGATCATCGAAGCGGCGCAGGCCGGGGTGAACGGTTACGTCGTCAAGCCATTCACCGCTCAGGTGCTCAAGGAAAAGATCGAGAAGATCTTCGAGCGCGTCAACGGCTGATCTCCGCCGCGAGGGCACTATGGATCACAACGACTCCCTGCTGGGTGACCTTGAGTCGACCCTGAAAACGCACGCCCGCGAACTGGTCGAAAACCTCGAGAAAGGCAATTTCGGCGAGGCCGTGCAGCTTATCCACGAGCTCAACAAGGCGCGCGACCGAGGCCTCTACCACGAGGTCGGCAAGCTGACCCGCGAGCTGCACAACGCCATCGTCAACTTCCAGGTCGACCCGCGCACGCCGATGGCCGAGGAGGTCTCGCAGATCACCGACGCCACCGAGCGGCTCAACTACGTGGTGACGATGACCGAGAACGCGGCCAACCGCACCATGGACCTGGTCGAGCAGAGCGCGCCGCTGGTCAACGACCTCAGCGACGAGGCGCAGCAGTTGAAGGCCGACTGGGACCGCTTCATGCGCCGGGAAATCGGCGCCGACGGCTTCCGCGAGCTGGCCAAGCGCATCGAGCTGTTCCTCGCCCGCAGCGAGCGCGACACCCAGAAGCTGTCCGCCAGCCTCAACGACATCCTGTTGGCGCAGGACTACCAGGACCTCACCGGCCAGGTGATCAAGCGTGTCACCCAACTGGTCACCGAGGTCGAGCGCGACCTGCTCAAGCTGATGCTGATGGCCAGCAGCGTCGACCGTTTCGCTGGCATCCAGCACAACCTCGACGAACTGCGCGAGGAACAAAAACAACAAAAAGGACCGTCGCGGGGTGAAGGTCCGCAGATCGCTGCCGATAAGCGTGATGACGTCGTATCCGGTCAGGACGATGTCGATGATCTGCTGTCCAGTCTTGGATTCTAGGGAGACATGAATGAGCTTCGGCGCCGATGAAGAAATCCTCCAGGACTTCCTGGTAGAGGCCGGCGAGATTCTCGAGCAGTTGTCCGAGCAACTGGTCGAACTGGAAGGACGGCCCGACGATGCCGACCTGCTCAACGCCATCTTTCGCGGTTTCCATACCGTCAAGGGCGGGGCGGGTTTCCTCCAGCTCAACGAGTTGGTGGAGTGCTGCCATATCGCCGAGAACGTCTTCGACATCCTGCGCAAGGGTGAGCGCAAGGTCGACGCCGAACTGATGGACGTGGTGCTCGCCGCGCTGGACGCGGTCAACGGCATGTTCGCCGAGGTCCGCGAGCGCAGCGACCTGACGCCGGCGTCCCCCGAGCTGCTGGCCGCGCTGTCGCGCCTGGCCGAGCCGCAGGGCGCCGACGAGCCGGCAGCCGCCGCTCCGGCGCCGGTTGCCGAAGCCGAACCGGAAGCCCCGGCGCCAGTGGGCGACATCACCGACAGCGAGTTCGAACAACTGCTCCAGGCCCTGGGCGACGACACGCCCGCCAAACCGGCCGCGGAAGGCGAGGGCGACGAGATCAGCGACGACGAGTTCGAAGCGCTGCTCGACCAGTTGCACGGCAAGGGCCAGTTCAACTCCGGCACCCAGGCCGCGCCGGAGGCCGAAGAGGCGGAGAGCGACGTGGCGGTCGCCGACGAGATCACCGACGACGAATTCGAAGCACTGCTCGACCAGTTGCATGGCAAGGGCAAGTTCAGCGCCGCCGCCGAGGCAGCCGCGCCGGTAGCGGCCACGGCCGCCGCCGGAGAGGCCGAGGGTGCCGTGGCCGCCGGTGGCGGCGAGCTGATCAGCGACGATGAGTTCGAGGCACTGCTCGACCAGTTGCACGGCAAGGGCCAGTTCAAGCCGGAAGCCGCCGATGTTCCCGCGACCCCGGCGGTCAACGGCAAGCCGGCTGCTGCGCCGGTCGCCAAACCTGTCGCGAAAGCGGAACCCAAGGTCGAAGCCAAGCCGGCGGCAGCGCCGCGCAGCGCGCCGGCGGCCAGCGACAAGGCCGTGGCGAGCGCCGAGGTGGAAACCACCGTGCGGGTCGATACCGCGCGCCTCGACGAGATCATGAACATGGTCGGCGAACTGGTGCTGGTGCGTAACCGCCTGGTGCGCCTGGGTGCCAACAGCAGCGACGAGGCGATGGCCAAGGCCGTGTCCAACCTCGACGTGGTCACCGCCGACCTGCAGACCGCGGTGATGAAGACCCGCATGCAGCCGATCAAGAAGGTGTTCGGCCGCTTCCCGCGCCTGGTCCGCGACCTGGCGCGCAACCTGAAGAAAGAGATCAACCTCGAGCTGATCGGCGAAGAAACCGACCTCGACAAGAACCTGGTCGAAGCCCTGGCCGACCCGCTGGTTCACCTGGTGCGCAACTCGGTGGACCACGGCATCGAGATGCCGGACGCCCGCGAAGCCAAGGGCAAGAGCCGCACCGGCCGCATCGTGCTGTCCGCGCAGCAGGAGGGCGACCACATCCTGCTGTCGATCACCGACGACGGCAACGGCATGGACCCCGACGTGTTGCGTGCCAAGGCGGTGGAGAAGGGCCTGCTGGACAAGGATGCCGCCGACCGCCTCAGCGAATCGGAGTGCTACAACCTGATCTTCGCCCCGGGCTTCTCGACCAAGGCCGAGATTTCCGACGTCTCCGGCCGTGGTGTCGGCATGGACGTGGTGAAGACCAAGATTTCCCAGTTGAACGGCACCATCGACATCCGTTCGAGCAAGGGCCAGGGCACGGTCATCGCCATCAAGGTGCCGCTGACCCTGGCGATCATGCCGACCCTGATGGTGATGCTCGGCGAGCAGGCGTTCGCCTTCCCGCTGGTCAACGTCAACGAGATCTTCCATCTCGACCTGTCGCGCACCAACGTGGTGGACGGCCAGGAAGTGGTGATCGTCCGCGACAAGGCGCTGCCGCTGTTCTACCTCAAGCGCTGGCTGGTCAAGGAGGCCGCCCACGAAACCCCGAGCGAGGGCCATGTGGTGATCCTCTCGGTGGGCACCCAGCGCATCGGTTTCGTGGTCGACCAACTGGTGGGCCAGGAAGAAGTGGTGATCAAGCCGCTCGGCAAGATGTTGCAGGGCACTCCGGGCATGTCCGGGGCGACCATCACCGGCGATGGGCGTATCGCCCTGATTCTCGATGTGCCGAGCATGCTCAAGCGTTACGCGCGGCGCGGTTGATTGATCGGTCGCCGGCCCTGGGCCGCGACCTGCAGGAGTGTTTATGGCAGTCAAGGTCCTGGTGGTCGACGACTCCGGCTTCTTCCGCCGGCGGGTTTCGGAGATCCTTTCTTCCGATCCCAATATCCAGGTCGTCGGCACCGCCACCAATGGCCGCGAGGCGATCGACCAGGCGCTGGCGCTGCGCCCGGACGTGATCACCATGGATTACGAGATGCCGATGATGGACGGCATCACCGCGGTACGGAACATCATGCAGCGCTGCCCGACGCCGGTGATGATGTTCTCGTCGCTGACCCACGAGGGCGCCCGCGTCACCCTCGACGCGCTGGACGCCGGCGCGGTGGATTTCCTGCCGAAGAACTTCGAGGACATCTCGCGCAACCCGGAGAAGGTCCGCCAGTTGCTCTGCGAGAAGGTCCACAGCATCGCGCGCGCCAATCGGCGTTTCGGCCAGTTCGCGGCGTCGGCTTCCTCCAGTCCTGCTACTACCGGTCACGCCACGCCGGCACCGACCAGCCATCGTCCGGCGAGCCCTGCGCCCGAGCGTTCGGCGCCGGCTGCTCCGGGCAGTGCTGCGCCGGCCAGCTCCGCGCCCCGTCGCAAGCACTACCGGCTGGTCGCCATCGGCACCTCCACCGGTGGCCCGGTGGCGTTGCAGCGGGTACTGAGCCGGCTGCCGGCCAGCTTCCCGGCGCCGCTGGTGCTGATCCAGCACATGCCGGCGGCCTTCACCAAGGCCTTCGCCGAACGACTCGACAAGCTCTGCCAGATCCGTGTCAAGGAAGCCGAGGACGGCGACCTGCTGCGCCCCGGCCTGGCCCTGCTGGCGCCCGGCGGCAAGCAGATGATGGTCGACGGCCGTGGCGCGGTGAAGATCCTGCCCGGTGACGAACGCCTCAACTACAAGCCCTGCGTCGACATCACCTTCGGCTCGGCCGCCAAGGCCTACGGCGACAAGGTGCTGGCGGTGGTGCTCACCGGCATGGGCGCCGACGGCCGCGAAGGCGCGCGGATGCTCAAGCAGGGCGGCAGCCAGGTATGGGCGCAGGACGAAGCGAGCTGCGTGATCTACGGCATGCCCATGGCGGTGGTGAAGGCCTCCCTGGCCGACGCCGTCTACAGTCTCGATGACATCGGCCCGCACCTGGTGGAGGCGTGTAGCTGATGGATGTGCTCAGCCTGATCGGCGTCATTCTCGCCTTCGTCGCCATCCTCGGCGGCAATTACCTGGAGGGTGGCAGCGCCGGCGCTCTGCTCAACGGGCCGGCGGCGCTGATCGTGCTGGGCGGCACCCTGGGCGCTTCCTTCCTGCAGACACCGGTGGTGGTGTTCAAGCGCGGGCTGACGATGGTGCGCTGGATCTTCTTCCCACCGCGCGTCGATCTGGTCGGCGGCATCAACCGGGTGGTCGGCTGGAGCACCACCGCGCGCAAGGAGGGCCTGCTCGGCCTCGAGGCGGTGGCCGACAGCGAGCCCGATCCCTACGCCCGCAAGGGCCTGCAATTGCTGGTCGACGGCGCCGAGCCGGAGACCATCCGCAGCATCCTCGAAGTCGACCTGTTCACCCAGGAGGGCCGCGACCTGCAGGCCGCCAAGGTGTACGAGAGCATGGGCGGCTACGCGCCGACCATCGGCATCATCGGCGCGGTGATGGGCCTGATCCACGTGATGGGTAACCTCGCCGATCCGAGCATGCTCGGCAGCGGCATCGCCGTGGCCTTCGTCGCCACCATCTACGGCGTGGGCTTCGCCAACCTGTTCCTGCTGCCGGTGGGCAACAAGCTCAAGGCCGTGGTGCTGCGCCAGTCGCGTTATCGCGAGATGCTCCTGGAGGGCATCCTGTCCATCGCCGAGGGTGAGAACCCGCGCTCCATCGAACTGAAGCTGCAAGGCTTCATGGACTGACGGGAGGCGCCCATGGCACGCAGGCGTCGCCACGAGGAGCACGAGAACCACGAGCGCTGGCTGGTGTCCTACGCGGACTTCATCACCCTGCTGTTCGCCTTCTTCGTGGTGATGTACTCGATCTCCTCGATCAACGAAGGCAAGTACAAGATCCTTTCCGAGACCCTGGTCGGCGTGTTCAACCAGCCGGACCGCTCGATCAAGCCGATCCCGGTGGGCGAGGAGCGGCCGCTGACCCCGCCGGATCGGCCGGAGAAAGAAGACGAAGTGCAAGGCGAGAAGGATGCTTCCCAGGCCTTGCAGGACATTGCCGAAAGCATGCGCGCGGCCCTGGGCGACCTGATCGAGACCGGCCAGGTGACCGTGCGCGGCAACGAGATGTGGGTGGAGATCGAGCTGAGTTCGGCGTTGCTGTTCTCCAGCGGCGACGCGCTGCCGCACAACCAGGCGTTCGACATTCTCGAGAAGGTCGCCAAGGTTCTGGCGCCGTACCGCAACCCGGTGCGCATCGAGGGCTTCACCGACAACCTGCCGATCGCCACGGCGCAGTTCCCCACCAACTGGGAGCTGTCCGCCGCGCGCGCCGCCAGCGTGGTGCGCATGCTGGCCATGGAGGGGGTCGCCCCCGAGCGGCTGGCGGCGATCGGCTACGGCGAGTTCCAGCCGGTGGCCGACAACGCCAGCGCCGAAGGCCGGGCGCGCAACCGCCGGGTGGTGCTGGTGGTGTCGCGCAACCTCGACGTGCGCCGTGGCGTGAGCGGCATGGGCAGCGAGCAGGCGGCGCCGAAGCGCACTGGCATGCAAACTGCACCGATGCCGGCAACAGCGGCTCCGCATACGGGAGTCGTCAATTCTCCGTCGCCGTCCCTGTGAGGACGGCACTGGTCCCGGTAGAGCGAATCCAATGAGAGTCTGGGCAATCGCCAATCAGAAAGGTGGCGTCGGCAAGACCACCACCACCGTCGCCCTGGCCGGCCTGCTGGCCGATGCGGGCAAGCGCGTGGTGGTCGTCGACCTCGATCCGCACGGGTCGATGACCAGTTACTTCGGCCACGATCCGGACGCCCTGGAGCACAGTTGCTTCGACCTGTTCCTGCACCAGGGCGGCGTGCCCCAGGGGCTGCCGGGCGAGCTGCTGCTGCCCACCAGCCACGAACGCATCTCCCTGCTGCCGTCGAGCACCGCGCTGGCCACCCTGGAGCGCCAGTCGCCCGGCCAGAACGGCCTCGGCCTGGTGGTCGCCAAGAGCCTGACTCAGCTCTGGGAAGACTTCGATTTCGCGCTGATCGACAGCCCGCCGCTGCTCGGCGTGCTGATGGTCAACGCCCTGGCCGCCAGCCAGCAACTGGCGATCCCGGTGCAGACCGAGTTCCTTGCCGTGAAGGGCCTGGAACGGATGGTCAGCACCCTGGCGATGATCAACCGCTCGCGCAAGCAGGCGCTGCCCTACAGCATCGTGCCGACCCTGTTCGACCGCCGCACCCAGGCGTCGCTGAGCACCCTGCGTTTCCTGCGCGATACCTATCCCGAGCACCTCTGGCAGGCCTATATCCCGGTCGACACCCGCCTGCGCGACGCCAGCCGGGCGGGCGTGACACCCTCGCAGTTCGATGCGAACAGCCGTGGGGTGATCGCCTACCGCGCGCTGCTCAAGCACATGCTGGCCCTGGTGCCGGCCATTCAGGTGGCCTGAAATGCGTCGTCGCTCAAGTCTCGCCGCCGTGCTGCCGATAGCTAAGGCAGTGCGTTCATCCAGGTTCCCGTCATGACCCGCTCCGTCGCCACCGCCACCCGCCCGCAACTGGCCCTGCAGTCCTATCTGGACGGCCTCTTGCAGGAGGCCGTCAGCGAACTGGCCGAGTCCGTGAGCCTCGCCGAGTTCGAGGCGGCGGTGCTCGAGGAGCAGGCCCGCGATTCGCGAGCGGTCGTCGCCGAGGCACCGGTCGTGCCCGAGCCGGCTCCACAGGTGGAAATACCCGTGGCGGCGCCGGTGCCGGCGGCTCCGGTGGTGGAAGTGCCCGCGCCGGTGGCCCCTGTGGTCGAGTTGCAGGCCGCCGACGTGCCGCCCCCCTTGCTGGAGCTGGGCGCCGATGGCCGCCCGGCCTGGGCCGAGGTGCCGTTCGAGTGCCTGCTGTTCGACGTCGCCGGGCTGACCCTGGCGGTGCCGCTGGTCTGCCTGGGCTCGATCTACCCGCTGGCGGACCAGGAACTGACGCCACTGTTCGGCCAGCCGGACTGGTTCCTCGGCCTGCTGCCGTGCCAGGCCGGCAACCTCAAGGTACTGGATACCGCGCGCTGGCTGATCCCGGATCGCTACCGCGAGGATTTCCGCCAGGGCTTGCAGTATGTGATCTCGGTGAACGGCTACGAATGGGGGCTGGCGGTGCATCAGGTCAGCCGGTCGGTCCGTCTCGACCCGGCCGAGGTCAAGTGGCGCAGCCAGCGCTCGCAGCGCCCCTGGCTGGCCGGCACGGTGATCGAACACATGTGTGCCTTGCTGGACGTCGCGGCGCTCGCCCGACTGATCGCCAGCGGAGGCGCCAAGCAACCGGCCGTTGGCCGGCCGCACTGAACCGACGCGTCTCGCCGGTGGGCGGGACTCTGTGTTAATAAGCGGGCTCACCCGCGCGTACCGCCGCAAGCGGGTATGGATGAGGTCAGGAAATGAAGAAAACGGCGATACAGGGCTCCGAAGATCCGATTCTGCAATGGGTGACCTTCCGTCTCGACAACGAGACCTACGGCATCAACGTGATGCAGGTGCAGGAAGTGCTGCGCTACACCGAGATCGCCCCGGTTCCGGGCGCGCCGAGCTACGTGCTGGGCATCATCAACCTGCGCGGCAACGTGGTGACGGTGATCGACACCCGCCAGCGTTTCGGCCTGGCGCCGGCGCCGGTGACCGACAATACCCGCATCGTGATCATCGAGGCGGACAAGCAGGTGGTCGGCATCCTCGTCGACAGCGTGGCGGAAGTGGTCTACCTGCGGCAGTCCGAGGTGGAGACCGCGCCGAACGTCGGCAACGAGGAATCGGCCAAGTTCATCCAGGGCGTGTGCAACAAGAACGGCGAGCTGCTGATCCTGGTCGAACTGGACAAGATGATGACCGAGGAAGAGTGGTCGGAACTGGAGACCCTGTGAGTTGATCGAGATCGCGCTGCTGCTTCTCGCCCTGGCCTGCGCGGCCCTGGCTTCCACCTGCGTGTGGCTGGCCCGGCGCCTGCGTGCCCAGGCCGAGGAGCAGGCCAGGCGCGACGCGGAGCATGACCGGCGCCTCAAGGAGCTGGCCAAGCGCCTCGACACCTACCTCGCCGGCAGCATCCGCATGGGCGAGGAACTCTACGAGCTGCGCCGCACCGTGGCGCCGCTGCCGGACAAGTTGCAGCAGATGGAACAACGCGATCCTTCCAGCCTGTCCTTCACCCAGGCCGCGCGCCTGGTCGGTCTCGGCGCCAGCGTCGACGACCTCACCCAATCCTGCGGCCTCAGCCGCGCCGAAGCCGAACTGGTCGCCAAACTGCACCAGGGCAAGCCGAAGGGCTGAGCCTTTTGGGCTCTCGCGAACGCGGGAGCGACAGGGGGGACATGCTCGGAGTCTCCCCTGTCATTCCCGCGAACGCGGGGAACCAATGAACCACGGCCATACCCCCGAGTCGCGAGCAGAGACCGCCTACAGGTCAACATCAATGCTGACCTGTAGGAGCGCGCCATGCGCGCGATCCTCGGCAACGCCAAAGCATCGCCAGCAAGCTGGCTCCTACAACAGCGAACGAGTAGCCCGGATGCAATCCGGGGAAACCCTCCCGGATTGCATCCGGGCTACATGGCTGGCCATGCACCTTCTGCGTCAAACCTTTTTTCGCGGCCATGGACCGCTCCTACAGGTCAACATCAATGCTGACCTGTAGGAGCGCGCCATGCGCGCGATCACCGGCAACGCCAGAGCATCGCCAGCAAGCTGGCTCCTACAACAGCGAACGAGTAGCCCGGATGCAATCCGGGGAAACCCTCCCGGATTGCATCCGGGCTACATGGCTGGCCA
>NZ_CAJFCI010000052.1 GCF_904061905.1 Zestomonas carbonaria | reverse complement strand
AGGGCTGGGGGAGGGGCGGACTATCCCACCATACGCAGACCTCCCCACCTATACTCCCCCCATCAACCACCCGCCAGCCGCCATGCCCCTCAAGGTCTACTACGACGGCGCCTGCCCACGCTGCGTCGCCGACCGCCGCCGCTACGAACGGCTCAACACCGACCGATGCGAACCGGTGGAATGGGTCGACATCACCGACCGCGACGAGGAACTGCGCGCCGCCGGCATCGATCCCCACGCCGCGTTGACCGAGCTCCACGTACAGGACGAACAGGGGCACATCCACCGCGAACTGGACGCCTACATCCTGCTGATGCAACGCACGCCCCTGCTCCGCCCCCTGGCCTGGCTGCTCACCCTGCCCATTCTCCGTCCGCTGCTCTCCAGGGCCTATCGCCACAGCGTGCTACGCCGCCTGCACAGGGAAGGACGGTTGCCACCACACTGAACCGATCCCACGCAAGCCGCACAGGAAAGATCACGGGCGAAAAATCTCATATCCTCCTCCCATGGAGAGCCCATGATCACCGGCCCACTGCTCCTGATCGCCTCGAACTGGACAATTCGCTGGCATGAAGAGCTAATCCATATGGCTGCACCAACACCAAGGAAGGAAAAATGAAGGAAACAGCACTACCGCTCGCGACCTTGATCGCGTTTTCCGCCTACACGATCCACGTCATGCTCAACGCGGAACAATCCCTGATCCAGTTCGGCATCCAGCTCATGTCCAGCCCCGACACGGCCCAGGTAGTGATCGACCTCTACATCCTCGCCGCACTCGCCTGCATCTGGATGTACAACGATGCCAAGGCCCGCGGGAAGTCCATCGGCTATCTGCTCCCGTTCTTCGCGATGACAGCAATATTCGTTTCTGCCGGGCCGCTTCTTTACCTCGTGATAAAAGGCTTCTCAAGAGAGAAAGCACACCTCACCGAACAGTGAAAAACCCATCTTTCATACGCTACCTACAGGCGCTACTGCTCAACGAAACAAGCATCAGCACTCAGAGCCTTACACGATGAATATCAACATCCGCCAGGAAGCCCCAGCCGACGCGCCAGCCATCGGCGCTGCAACGATTTCCGCATTTCTTCATGCTCCGCACACGAGCCACACAGAGCAGTTCATCGTCAAGGCCTTGCGGAAGGCCGGGGCGCTTTCGGTTTCCCTGGTCGCAGAGGTCGACGGAACTCTTGTGGGTCATGTGGCCCTATCCCCAGTCTCCATATCCGACGGTGCAACCGGCTGGTTCGGCCTGGGCCCTATCTCCGTCGCGCCCGAATACCAGGGGCGTGGCATTGGCTCTCGCCTCATGCAGGAAGCACTCGAAGCTCTGCGACAGCGCGAAGCCGCAGGCTGCGTTGTGCTCGGCGACCCGGCCTACTATTCCCGCTTCGGCTTCAAGCCCGAGCCGGGCCTCGTTCTTCCTGGCGTCCCAGCCGAATACTTCCAGGCGCTATCGTTAGGGCAGCCCTTGCCGCAAGGCACCGTCAAGTACCACGAAGCATTCGACGCACAGGGCTGATCCGGGTACAGGCGCATGCGAATAATGGAAGTCTCCCCCACCGAAGCCCCCATGGACCTGCTGCTGGAAGCCGATCCGTCGCGGGAAAAGATCGAGGGCTACCTGCCCCGCTCCCGATGCTTCGTCGCGACCCTCGACGGGGCACCAGCGGGTGTCTATGTCGTGTTGGAAACAGCACCGGCCGAGTACGAGTTGATGAACATCGCGGTGGCGCCGCACCTGCAAGGCAAGGGCATCGGCACCACGCTGCTCAGGCACGCCATCGCCACCGTCCGGGAGCTGGGCGCCCGGCGTCTGGAAGTAGGCACCGGGACCTTTGGCCATCAACTGGCCTACTACCAACGGGAAGGCTTCCGGGTCAGCCGTGTCGACAGGGACTTCTTCCTGGAGAACTACCCGGAGCCCATTTACGAAAACGGCATCCAGCACAAGGACATGCTCAGGCTCGTGCTGGAATATCGGTGATGGATGCCTCCGCCCAAGCCTCTTCCCGATTACAATGGCCGCCCTCCTTCTGCGGTTACCGTCATGTCCGAACCCACTCGCCTGTCCAAACGCATCGTTGAACTGACCGGCTGTTCGCGCCGCGAGGCGGAGCTGTATATCCAGGGTGGCTGGGTGACGGTCGACGGCGCGGTGGTGGAAGAGCCCCAGTTCAAAGTGCTGGACCAGCACATCGCCTTGCTTCCCGGCGCGGCGCCAACGCCGCTGGAGCCGGTGACGCTGCTGCTCAACCTGCCGGTCGGCTTCGCGGACAACGCTATCAGCCTGATCGACGCCACCAACCGCTGGGCCGAGGACCGCTCCGGCATCCGCCCGCTCAAGGGGCACCTCAGCCACCTGAGCGGCGCCCTGCCCCTGCAGCGTCAGGCCGGCGGGCTGCTGGTGTTCACCCAGGACTGGCGCACCCGGCGCAAGCTGACCGAGGACGGCGCCCGGCTGGAGCAGGAATACGTGGTCGAGGTGGCGGGCACGATCGTCGCCAACGGCCTGGAACGCCTCCGGCGCGGCCTGCGGCTCAAGGGCAAGGAGCTGCCGCCGGCCAAGGTCAGTTGGCAGAACGAAACCCACCTGCGCTTCCCGCTGAAGAACCCGGAGCCGGTGCAGATCGTCGCCATGTGCGAGGCGATCGGACTGCGCGTGCTGTCGATGAAGCGCATCCGCATCGGCGGCGTGCCGATGGGCAAGCTGCCGGTCGGGCAGTGGCGCTACCTGGGCGCCAACGAACGTTTCTAGCCGCCCCGCGCCGACGCAGCCTCCCCGGCCTGCGGATACGTCGCCATTCTCCATCTGGATAGTGCTCCGCCGGCCCGGGTCGCGAGGCTACAGTGGCCGCCATCCATGGTCAGCACCAGCGAGGTCGGCATGCATCCCTACTTCAGTCTTGACGGACGTATCGCCCTGGTCACCGGCGGTACCCGAGGTATCGGCAGGATGATCGCCAAGGGCCTCGTCGAGGCCGGCGCGACGGTCTACGTCTGTGCCCGGGACGCCACGGCCTGCGTGGAGACAGCCAGGGAGCTGAGCGCCTTCGGCGAATGCCGCGGGATCGCCGCCAACCTGGCCAGCGAGGGCGGTGTCCAGGCCCTGGCCGCACAACTGGCGGGCGAAATCGGCCAACTGGATATCCTGGTCAACAATGCCGGCACCACCTGGGGTGCACCGTTGGAAAGCTACCCGGTATCGGGCTGGGAGAAATGCATGCAGCTCAACGTCACGTCGGTGTTCAGTTGCATCCAGCAACTGCTGCCGTTGCTGCGCAAGGCCGGCAGCGCGGAGAACCCGGCGCGGGTCATCAATATCGGCTCGGTGGCGGGCATCTCCTCGTTCGGCGAACAGGCCTACGCCTACGGGCCGAGCAAGGCGGCGCTGCACCAGTTGTCGCGGATGCTGGCCCGGGAGCTGGTGGGCGAACACATCAACGTCAACGTGATCGCCCCCGGACGCTTCCCGAGCAAGATGACCCGCCACCTCGCCCAGGATGCCGACGCCATGGCCCAGGATTGCGCGCATATCCCGATGCGCCGCTGGGGCCGCGAAGAAGAGATGGCAGCCCTGGCGATCAGCCTGGCGAGCACCGCCGGCGCCTACATGACCGGCAACATCATCCCCATCGACGGCGGTTTCGCCCTGTAATCGGTTAGCATGGCGGCGTTTTCCTGCCGGTCCTCCGCCATGCCCTACTCCGTCTCCCCCATCGGTTTCGTCCGCTCCTGCTTCAAGGAGAAGTTCGCCATTCCCCGCCAGCCACAACTGGCCCCGGCGGCGCGTGGCGTGCTGGAGCTGGTGGCGCCGTTCGACCGCCCGGAGGCTGTCGTGGGCCTGGAGCAGGTCAGCCATGTCTGGCTGCTGTTCCTGTTCCACCAGGCGCTGGAGGACAAGCCGCGCCTCAAGGTGCGCCCGCCACGTCTGGGCGGCAACCGCCAGCTCGGCGTGTTCGCCACCCGCTCCACGCACCGGCCCAATGGCATCGGCCAGTCGGTGGTGAAGCTGGAGAAGATCGAACCGGGGCGGTTGTGGCTGTCCGGCATCGACCTGCTGGACGGCACGCCGGTACTGGATATCAAGCCCTACGTGCCCTACGCCGACAGCGTCGCCGGGGCGTACAACGGCATTGCCGAGCAGGCGCCGGAATCGATTCCGCTGGACTGGAGCGAAGAAGCGCTGGCCGCCGCGCGCCACCATGGCGAACGGCTGGGCGAGCCGCTGGTGGCGCTGATCGAGCAATGCCTCGCCCAGGACCCGCGCCCCGCCTATCAGCAGCCGTCCCCCGAGCGCCTCTACGGCGTTCGCCTGTGGGACGTGGAGGTGCGCTGGCACTACCCCACACCGGGGCGTATCCGGGTACTGGAAGTGGTGCGTGGCGATCAGTGTGCGCGGGCGTAATCGACCATTCCCTGGAAATCCACCACCACCGCCGGCTCATCGCCGACCACCCAGGCATCGTGGCCTGAAGGCAGCAGGGAGACCTCGCCGGGATGGCATTCCAGCTCCTGGCCATCGTCCATCAGGATCCTGAGCACTCCGGAGACGTGATACTGGAAGTGCGGCGCCTCGCAACTGCGGGTGCCGGCCAGCGGCTGCACCGAGGTCGCCCAGTGCCAGCCCGGCTCGAAGACCGCGCGGCCGATCATGGCGCCTCCGATGGTTACCAGCTCCAGCCGCCCCTTGGGAAACTCGCGGACCTCGTCCGGTTTGTCGAAGCTCTTCAGTTCAACCCGTGCCGAGACGCTCATGGTGGACACCTCTCGCCAGCATGGAAACGCAGTTCCTCGCGGCCGGGTGCGACCTTCCGCCACCGGTCCGGCTGCGCTGTATTCAGCCTAATCCACGGCCGCGCCCCCCTTTCGACGAACGAGGAATATCGTCAGGCAGGACGGTTCTAAGGCTCCCATGAAAAAACCCGCCGATGTGGCGGGTTTTCTCAGCGGGCAACGGCGGATGCCTTACTTCTCGACGAAGGCACGCTCGATCAGGTAGTCGCCCGGCTCACGCATGCGCGGGGAGATCTTCAGGCCGAAGCTGTCGAGCACTGCGCTGGTTTCGTCCAGCATGCTCGGGCTGCCGCAGATCATCGCGCGGTCGTCCTGCGGGTTGATCGGCGGCAGGCCGATGTCCTCGAACAGCTTGCCGCTGCGCATCAGGTCGGTCAGGCGACCCTGGTTCTCGAACGGCTCGCGGGTCACGGTCGGGTAGTAGATCAGCTTGTTCTTCAGCGCCTCGCCAAAGAACTCGTTCTGGGGCAGGTGCTCGGTGATGAACTCGCGGTAGGCCACTTCGTTCACGTAGCGCACGCCATGGACCAGGATGACCTTCTCGAAACGCTCGTAGGTTTCCGGGTCCTGGATCACGCTCATGAACGGCGCCAGGCCGGTACCGGTGC
This sequence comes from Zestomonas carbonaria, assembly GCF_904061905.1. Lineage (GTDB taxonomy): Bacteria > Pseudomonadota > Gammaproteobacteria > Pseudomonadales > Pseudomonadaceae > Aquipseudomonas > Aquipseudomonas carbonaria. Next base: position 69,843 of record NZ_CAJFCI010000052.1, on the reverse strand, counting down.
TGAGCAGGTAGAGGTGCTTGCCGGGGTTGAGGTCATCCAGAACCAGCGTGCCGGTGGGCTTCTTGCTGATGATGATCTCGTCGCCTTCCTTCAGGTGCTGCAACTGGGAAGTCAGCGGACCGTCCGGCACCTTGATGCTGAAGAACTCCAGGTGCTCTTCCCAGTTCGGGCTGGCGATGGAGTAGGCGCGCATCAGCGGGCGGCCATTGGGCTGTTGCAGGCCGATCATCACGAACTGGCCGTTTTCGAAGCGCAGGCCCGGATCGCGGGTGCACTTGAAGCTGAAAAGGGTGTCGTTCCAATGGTGGACGCTGAGCACGCGCTCGACGTTCAGGTTGCTCATGCTGGCTTCCTCGGAAAATAAAGGCCTGCGCCCACTAAGGGCAATGGCGCGGAATTCTAGTAGCAGCGACAATATCTGTTAAGTGGATTATCAAGATATAGGTTATCGGTTATATAGATATGCGATTCACCCTCCGTCAACTTCAGGTCTTCGTCGCCGTCGCCCAACAGGGCAACGTCTCGCGCGCGGCGCAATCGCTGTCGCTGTCGCAATCGGCCACCAGCACCTCGCTGACCGAGCTGGAGCGGCAATCCGACTGCCTGTTGTTCGATCGCGCCGGCAAGCGCCTGAGCCTCAACTCCCTGGGTCGCCAGTTGCTGCCACAGGCAGTGGCGCTGCTCGACCAGGCCAAGGAGATCGAGCGTTTGTTGATCGGCAAGAGCGGCTTCGGCTCGCTGGACGTCGGCGCCACCCTCACCGTTGGCAATTACCTCGCAACCCTGCTGATCGGCAGCTTCATGCAGCGTCATCCGGAGTGCCGGGTGCGCCTGCACGTACAGAACACAGCCAATATCGTCCACCAGATCGCCCACTACGAACTTGATCTAGGTCTAATCGAAGGCGATTGCCAGCATCCGGAGATCGAGGTGCAACCCTGGGTCGAGGACGAACTGGTGGTGTTCTGCGCGCCCCAGCATCCGCTGGCCCGGCGCGGCGAGGCGACGCTCGAGGAACTGACCCGCGAGGCCTGGATTCTCCGCGAGCAAGGCTCCGGCACCCGGCTGACCTTCGACCAGGCCATGCGTCACCATCCAGGATCGCTGAACATCCGCCTGGAGCTGGAACACACCGAAGCGATCAAGCGCGCGGTGGAGTCCGGGCTGGGCATCGGCTGCATCTCGCGCCTGGCGCTGCGCGACGCCTTCCGGCGCGGCAGCCTGGTGGCGGTGGAAACCCCGGAGCTGGACCTGACCCGGCAGTTCTATTTCATCTGGCACAAGCAGAAGTACCGCACCGCAGCGATGCGCGAGTTCCTCGACCTGTGCCTGGAGCTGACCGCCGGGGTGACGCGCAGCGACGCGATCAGCCTGCCGCCGATTGCCTGAATCCGGACGCTCTTGTAGGGAGCGCCGCGCGCACCGATAGGAAACCGGCACGGCCCCACCCGATCACAAATAGCTTGCCGGCCGTTTCCGTGCGGGGACCTGGCTGGGATGTTGGATTTCCGCGCTCGCGGGAATGACGGGTTGCCGGGGGCATTTGGAGCGCTTGCATACGGAAATGCGGGTTGGAGCCACGTCATCCCCGCGAACGCGGGGCCCCAGAAAACACCCCCTAGAAAACGAAGGGCCCGCCAGTCATCACCCCAGCAGGATGACCAGCCAGACCACCGCGATCAGGCTCAGCGCGACGAACTGGGCGGCGCTGCCCATATCCTTGGCGTTCTTCGACAACGGGTGGTGGTCCAGGGAAATGCGGTCGATGGCCGCCTCCACCGCCGAGTTGAGCAGTTCGACGATCAGCGCCAGCAGGCAGGCGGCGATCATCAGCGCACGCTCGCCACGGCTGACGTCGAAAACGAACGCCAGCGGGATCAGCACCACATTGAGCAGCACCAGTTGGCGGAACGCCGCTTCGCCGGCGAAGGCCGCGCGCAGGCCAGCCAGCGAGTAACCACCGGCGTTGAGGATACGTTTGAGGCCGGTCTGTCCTTTGAAGGGCGACATAAAGTGCAACTACCGTGTCGAAAAAACGCCGCAGGCTAACCCTGTCGACGTCAAAAAAGCATGAAATCCCGATGCCGTCAGTTGCCGGGGATGGATTCCAGATGTTGTAGCAGCAATGCGGCCTGGGTGCGGGTGCGCACGCCCAGCTTGCGGAAGATCGCCGTGACGTGGGCCTTGATGGTCGCTTCGGAGACGTTCAGCTCATAGGCGATCTGCTTGTTCAACAGCCCTTCGCAGACCATGGTCAGCACGCGGAACTGCTGCGGAGTCAGGCTGGCAAGGCCGGCGCTGGCGGCCTTGGCCTCGGCGGAGACGCCGGCCACCTCGTGGGTCTGCGGCGGCCACCAGGCATCGCCGTCGAGCACCTGGCGCACGGCTTCCTGGATGGTTTCCAGGGAGCTCGACTTGGGAATGAAACCGCTGGCGCCGAATTCGCGGGAGCGCGCCACCACCGAAGCATCCTCCTGGGCGGAGATCATCACCACCGGGATCTGCGGGTACTGCCCGCGCAGCAGGACCAGCCCGGAAAAACCGTAGGCGCCGGGCATGTTCAGGTCGAGCAGGACAAGGTCCCAGTCGGCCTTCTCGCCCAGCCGGGCTTCGAGTTCGGCGATGCTGGCGACCTCGACCAGGCGAACGTCGGGGCCAAGGCCAAGGGTCAGGGCTTGCTGGAGGGCGCTGCGAAACAGAGGATGGTCGTCGGCAATCAGGATTTCATATGCGGCCATGGGCGGATCCTGTTCTTTTAATAATGGGGGCCGGAAGCGGCGCCCAGCATGCCGAGCGCGGCGGGGGTGGTCAAGCTCCATGCTTTACGGCACAGTTTACGGCTTTTCCGTCCGAGTCCGTTCCGTGAAACGCCAAGCCCTGCGCGCCGACCTGCTGATGCTCATCACCGCCATGATCTGGGGCAGCGCCTTCGTCGCCCAGCGCATGGGCATGGACCACATCGGCCCCTACCTTTATTCCGGCCTGCGCTTCGTCCTCGGCTCGCTGGTGCTGCTGCCGCTGTTGCTGCTGCGCCGACCAGCCGGGAGCGCGCCCCAGCCGCTCAACCGGGGCCTGTGGCTCGGCGGCGGGCTGATGGGACTGGCCCTGGCTCTGGGCATCAACTTGCAGCAAGTGGGTCTGCTGTTCACCAGCGTGACCAACTCCGGCTTCATCACCGGCCTGTACGTAATCATAGTGCCACTGCTCGGTTTGCTGCTCGGCCAGCGCACCGGCCTGGGCACCTGGCTGGGCGCCAGCCTGGCGGTGGTCGGCATGTTCCTGCTCAGCGTCGGCGAGAACTTCCACGTCGCCTCCGGCGACTGGCTGCAACTGGCCGGCGCCTTCGTCTGGGGTGCCCACGTGTTGCTGGTGAGCTTCTTCGCCAGCCGCTACGACCCGATCCGCCTGTCCGCCATCCAGTTCGCGGTTTGCGCAGTGATCAGCCTGCTGCTCGCCGTGGTGTTCGAGGACATCCAGTGGGCCGCGATCCGCGAGGCGGCGCCGGCGATCATCTACGGCGGCCTGATCTCGGTGGGCATCGGCTACACCCTGCAGGTGATCGCCCAGAAGGACGCTATCGCCTCCCACGCGGCGATCATCCTGTCCCTGGAGGCAGTGTTCGCCGCCATCGCCGGCGCACTGTTCCTCAGCGAATCCCTGCAGGCACGCGGCTACCTGGGTTGCACACTGATGCTCATCGGCATGCTGGTGGCGCAACTGTGGCCACGCAGGGTGCAGGCGCCCGAAGCAGACGCCACGCCCGCCGCGCGCACTACCCCAGGAAGCTGAGCAGGCGACTGTGCATCTCGTCCCGTGAGTCGAGCGGCAGGCGGTGCTTGGCGCTCAGGTAGTGCAGGCTGAACACGTCCAGGTAGGCATCCAGCGCCCGCGCCGCCTGCTCGTCTCCGGCCAGTTCGAGGCACAGGGCGGCCACTTCCGCGGTGCACAGGTGCTCCTCGCGCCTGGAGCGGCGCAGACGGTAGCGTGACACCTGCTCCGGCTGCAGGCTGAGCACCGGCAGGTGGTCGAGATAGGGGCTCTTGCGGAACATCTTGCGCGCCTGGGTCCAGGTCGCATCGAGCAGGATGAACAACGGGCGGCGGCCCTCCTCCACCCTCACTTCATCGACCACCCGCCCGGGCGCCGCGTACTCGCCGGGAAACACCACGCAGGGTTGCCACTGCGGGTCGGCGATCAAGGCAGGCAGGCGCGGGTCGACCTCCGTGCGCGACCAGCCGAAGGCGCTGGTGCGCTCCACCACGTCGGCGATCAGCCAGCCGGTATTGCTCGGCTTGAGCGCCTCGACATCGTGCATCAACAGGCACATGCCCGAACGGGAAGCCACCTGCGGGCGCCAGGCGCACAGGCAATAACCAGCCATCACCCGGCACTGCGGGCAGCGCTCGGCGCGCGAGCCACGGGCGACGAAAGGCTTGGTACAGCGGGCCAGGCGTTCGTCGCGCAGGCGAGCGACGGCATGGCGCTCGGCGAATGGGGCGAAAGAGTCGGACATCGAACGAGGCGAGCAGCAAGACGGGGCCGCACTTTAACAGAGCCACCTGCGGCGCGGCAGGCGTTCCGACGGGGCGAAAGAGCGATTTGCGCCTCGCTCGGGTAACACTCGGCGCAATCGCCGGTCTGAGCAATACATCCGCCATTGTGCCCGGCAGGCGACAGCCAGCCGTGACCCCGCGCACAATATGCATTCGTCCCATCGTTCAGGAGAACCCCATGCGCTTCATCGTTCCCGCCATCACCCTGTTCCTGGCCATCCCCGCCGTCCACGCGGCGAGCCTGAAGGACCATGAGCTGGTCCGGATGCTGGATAACGTGGCCCGGGAAAGCAGCGTCGGCACCCCGCGGGCGATCAATGAAGACATTCTCGACCAAGGCTACACCGTGGATGGCCACGAACTGGTCAACCACCTCAGCGTACGCACCTCCCACGCCCAGCAGATGCGCGCCAACCCAGACAGCGTGCGCGCACAACTGGGCGCCAGCGTCTGCCGCAATGCCGGTTACCGCCAGTTGCTCGCGCGCGGAGCGGTATTGCGCTATGAGTTCACCGAGTACAAGACCAATCGGCCCGTGACCAGCGAACGCTTCGAGAAGAGCGATTGTGGCATCCAGTAAACGCTCCATGCCCCGGCAGCCAGCCGGACACTGATGCATGTCAAGGTACCCCTGGCCGATTGTTGGCAGCCTGAGCGGCACAACTCACACAGGGAGAAGTTCACCATGGCTCTGATCAAGTTCCTCGGCGCCGTCCAGCAGGTCACCGGCTCTTGCTACCTGATCGAAAGTCGCGATGGTGCCAAGGTATTGCTCGAATGCGGCATGCGTCAGGGGCGCCGCGAAGAGGAACAGGGCAACCGCGCCGCCTTTCCCTTCGACCCGGGCAGCCTGGATGCCGTGGTGCTGTCCCACGCCCACCTCGATCACTGCGGCCTGCTGCCCAGGCTGGTCGCCGAGGGCTACAAGGGGCCGGTCTTCGCCACCGATGCCAGTTGCGATCTGATGGAGCTGATCCTGCAGGACGCCGCCTACTTGCAGGAAAAGGACGCCGAATGGGAGAACAAGTGGCGCGCGCGACTGGGCAAGGCGCCGCTCGAACCGCTGTACACCGTCGCCGATACCGAGCAGGCCCTGAGCCAGCGACGGGCGCTCCCCTACGGTGAACGCCACGAGGTCGCGCCGGGCATCTGGATCACCTACCACGACGCGGGGCACATCCTCGGCTCGGCCATCGTCGAGATGGAAATCCACGACCACCACCTGACCCGCCGCCTGGTGTTCTCCGGCGACCTAGGCAACACCTGCTCGCCGCTGATGCACGATCCGAGCGTCCTCACCGAGGCCGACCTGATCCTCATGGAATCCACCTACGGCGACCGCGACCACCGGCCCAGCGAGGAAACCCTCGACGAACTGGCGGACATCCTGCAAGCCGCCCACAAGGACGGCGGCAACGTGCTGATCCCGGCATTCGCCGTCGGCCGCACCCAGGACCTGATCTACTACCTCGGCCGCTTCTACCAGGAAGGTCGCCTGCCGCAGCGCGCCGTGTTCCTCGACAGCCCCATGGCGATCCGCGCCAACTCCATCTACACGCGCTTCTACGACCAGCTCAACGGCCTCGACCCGTCCCTGCCCTACGCCCACAAGATCCGGCGCATAGAAGACTGGCTGCCAGTCCTGCACTGCACCCAGACGCCCGAGGAGTCGATGGCGATCAACCGCTTCAAGAGCGGCGCGATCATCATCGCCGGCAGCGGCATGTGCACCGGCGGACGCATCCTCCACCACTTCAAGCACAACCTCTGGCGCCCGGAATGCCACCTGATCTTCGCCGGCTTCCAGGCACGCGGAACCCTCGGCCGCGCCATCGTCGACGGCGCCCAGAACGTCAAGCTGCTGCACCAGCGCATCGCTGTGAAGGCCAAGGTGCACACCCTGGGCGGCTTCTCCGCGCACGCCGGGCAATCGCAACTGATCGACTGGGTGAAACACTTCGATCATCGTCCTGAGCTTTACTTGGTTCATGGCGAGCGGGAAAAGATGCTGGCCCTCCAGCAAGCCCTCGAAGAACGCCTCAACTGGCTCGCCACCATTCCTGAACCGGGAGAACAGATCGCAATCTGAACCAGCCCCACCGGCGCCTCGCGCCGACAGCGCCGGGCCCGCACGGAAGGGTCCGGCCGGCGCCGCCGACGGCGCCCCGCAGTATCCATGAGCTCCGGGCTCAGAAGTACAAGGAGAAGTCGCATGCCTTACGAACCGGATGACTACCTGTCCCGCCACTTCCAGATCAGCGGAATCGACCTCGCCAGCAAGGTCGACGAACTCATTCAGCTCAGCACCCCGAGCACCAGCGCCAACCTCAACCTGTACCGCGACATGCTGGTCACCGTGATCCGCATGGCGCAGGCCGACCGCAACCGCTGGGACGCCAAGATCATGCTGCAGACCCTGCGCGAGATGGAGCGAGCCTTCAGCACCCTCGAACAGTTCAAGCGCCGTCGCAAGGTCACCGTCTTCGGCTCGGCGCGCACCCCGGCCAACCACCCGCTCTACGCCCTGGCACGCCAGTTGGGTACTGCCCTGGCACGCCACGAACTGATGGTGATCACGGGCGCCGGGGGCGGCATCATGTCCGCCGCCCACGAAGGTGCCGGACAGGAATACAGCCTGGGCTTCAACATCACCCTGCCCTTCGAGCAAGGCGCCAACGCCACCATCGAAGGAACCGACCACCTGCTGTCATTCCACTTCTTCTTCCTGCGCAAGCTGTTCTTCGTCAAGGAAGCCGACGCCCTGGTGCTGTGCCCCGGCGGCTTCGGCACGCTGGACGAAGCCCTGGAAGTGCTGACCCTGATCCAGACCGGCAAGAGCCCCCTCGTGCCGGTGGTGCTGCTCGACCGGCCCGGCGGCAGCTACTGGAAGGAAGCACTGGAGTTCATCGACCGCCAACTGCTGGGCAACGGCTACATCATGCCCAGCGACATGCACCTGATGCGCCTGGTGTACAGCGCCGACGACGCGGTCGAGGAAATCGCCCAGTTCTACCGCAACTTCCACTCCAGCCGCTGGCTCAAGGACAAGTTCGTCATCCGCCTCCACCATGCCCTGAGCGATGCCGCCCTGAAGCGGCTGGACACGGACTTCGCCGACCTCTGCAAGACCGGCGGATTCAACCAGCAACCCTTCTGCGAAGCGGAAAGCGATGAACCCGAACTATGCGAACTACCGCGCCTGGCCTTCGCCTTCAACGGCCGCGACCACGGCCGCCTGCGCGAGTTGCTCAACGCCATCAACCAGCCAAGCGCCTGGGCATGAGTACTGGGAGCCGCAGCCCGGATGCAATCCGGGAACACCAACGACTCTACCTGGAGATATGACGACGCTCCCGTAGGAGCGCGCCATGCGCGCGATTCGCGGGCATGGCCCGGGCAAATCGGAACCACGCCCAGCACTGTTCGCGGCCATGGGCCGCTCCTACGCTCCCTCAATCGTCGAATGTGCCGCCACGCAACAAGCGGCCGATCCATTCCTGGGGATAGCCACGCTGGGCAAGGAAACGCATCTGCCTGGCACGTTCGCGCGGATCGCCAGGCAGGTTGCCGGCGAACTTGCGCCGCCAGGTCTCGGCCAGCAAGCCGCGCCAGTCGAGGTCGCTTTCGCGCAGCGCGGATTCGATGTCCGCACGCGGCAAGCCACGCTGCGCCAATTCCTCGCGGATACGCAGCGGGCCGTAGCCGGAACGGGCACGGGAAGAAATGAAGCTTTCCAGATAACGGGCCTCCGAAAGCAGCCCCTCTTCCGTCAGACGGTCGAGGGCGCTTTCGATCAGCTCCGCCGGTGCGCCACGCTGGCGCAACTTGCGGGTCAACTCGACGCGCCCGTGTTCGCGGCGCGCCAGCAGATCCATGGCGAACCGCCGTACTGCAGCAGGCGTGTCGAGCACGGCGGTCATGGGCGGGTCAAGCGTCGATATCGGCCAGGTTGTCAGCCATGCTACCGGCAGCGGCGGCGGTGCCGTTGTTCAGCAGCTTCTCGCGGATCTGCCGCTCGATGGTGCTGGCGATTTCCGGGTTGTCTTCCAGGTACTTGGCGGCGTTGGCCTTGCCCTGACCGATCTTGCTGCCCTGGTAGCTGTACCAGGCGCCGGACTTCTCCAGCAGGCCTTGTTGAACACCGAGGTCGATGACCTCGCCGCTGCGGTAGATGCCCTTGCCATAGAGGATCTGGAACTCGGCCTGGCGGAACGGCGGCGACACCTTGTTCTTCACCACCTTGACGCGGGTTTCGCTGCCGGTCACTTCCTCGCCTTCCTTCACCGAACCGATGCGACGGATGTCCAGGCGCACGGAAGCGTAGAACTTCAGGGCGTTACCGCCAGTGGTGGTTTCCGGGCTGCCGAACATCACGCCGATCTTCATGCGGATCTGGTTGATGAAGATCACCAGGCAGTTGGCGTTCTTGATGTTGCCGGTGATCTTGCGCAGGGCCTGGGACATCAGGCGCGCCTGCAGGCCGACGTGGGAGTCGCCCATCTCGCCCTCGATCTCGGCCTTGGGCACCAGGGCGGCCACGGAGTCGACGATGATCACGTCCACCGCGTTGGAGCGCACCAGCATGTCGGTGATCTCCAGGGCCTGCTCGCCGGTGTCCGGCTGCGACACCAGCAGATCGTCGACATTCACGCCGAGCTTGGCGGCGTAGTCCGGGTCCAGGGCGTGCTCGGCGTCGACGAAGGCACAAGTGGCGCCTTGTTTCTGCGCCTCGGCGATCACCGACAGGGTCAGGGTGGTCTTACCCGAGGATTCCGGGCCATAGATCTCGACGATCCGGCCTTTCGGCAGGCCGCCGATGCCAAGGGCGATGTCCAGGCCCAGGGAGCCGGTGGAGATGGCCGGGATGGCCTGGCGCTCGTGATCGCCCATGCGCATTACCGCGCCCTTGCCGAACTGCTTCTCGATCTGCCCCAGAGCAGCGGCCAACGCGCGCTTCTTGTTCTCGTCCATTGGAATCCTCACGTGATCAAAGAGGCCTGCCGGCCGCCAACAACTGTATAAGTAGACAGTATTATTCCACAGGGCAAATCGCTCGCCTACCCCTGCGCCGGATTTTCTCCATCGGCCAGACGAATGAGCCCCGACAATGCGGCCTCGACCGTCTGTCGGCGCACCGCTTCGCGATCGCCGGCGAACAGCCGGCACTCGCTGTACAGCAGCGGGCCATCGCCCCAGGCCAGCCAGACGGTGCCGACCGGCTTCTCCGGGGAACCGCCGTCCGGCCCGGCAATACCGCTGACCGCCACCGCGAAGCGCGCCCCGCTGTGGGCCTGGGCGCCCCGTACCATGGCCTCGACCACCTCGCGACTGACCGCCCCGACCTGCGCGAACAGCTCGGCAGGGACCTGCAACTGGGCGGTCTTCTGCGCATTCGAATAGGTGACATAACCAGCCTCGAACCAACCCGAACTGCCGGCGATCCGGGTAATCGCCTCGGCGATGCCGCCGCCGGTACAGGATTCGGCGGTGGTGACCTGGGCCCCGAGCCCCAGCAGGCGCGCGCCGAGTTGCCCGGCGAGTTGGGTGATGGCTTCCACGGGAACGCTCCAAAAATAGGAAAAGCCATACCCTACACCAGATAAAGGTACGCCTGCCGCGAGCGAATCCCGTGGTAACCTTACCGGCTATCCGGGCCAGCGCCGCCACTGGCAATTCGCTGGCCATCCCCATTCCAGAGCCATTTTCAGCCGATCATTCGATGAACATCGCCGCCCAAGATTTCTCCGCCCACACGCCAATGATGCAGCAGTACTGGAAGCTCAAGAACCAGTACCCGGCCCAGTTGATGTTCTACCGCATGGGCGACTTCTACGAGCTGTTCTACGAGGATGCCAAGAAGGCCGCCAAGCTGCTCGACATCACCCTCACCGCCCGCGGCCAGTCGGCTGGACAGAGCATCCCGATGGCCGGCATTCCCTTCCACTCGGCGGAGGGCTACCTGGCCAAGCTGGTCAAGCTCGGCGAGTCGGTGGTGATCTGCGAGCAGATCGGCGACCCGGCCACCAGCAAGGGCCCGGTGGAACGCCAGGTGGTGCGCATCATCACCCCCGGCACGGTCAGCGACGAGGCACTGCTCGACGAGCGCCGCGACAACCTGCTGGCCGCCGTGCTGGGCGACGAGAAACTGTTCGGCCTGGCCGTGCTGGACATCACCAGTGGCCGCTTCAGCGTCCAGGAACTGAGCGGCTGGGAAAACCTGCTCGCCGAACTGGAGCGCCTGAATCCCGCCGAGCTGCTGATCCCCGACGACTGGCCCCAGGACCTGCCCGCCGAGAAACGCCGTGGTTCGCGCCGTCGCGCGCCTTGGGACTTCGACCGCGACAGCGCGCGCAAGAGCCTCTGCCAGCAGTTCGGCACCCAGGATCTGAAGGGCTTCGGCTGCGAGAACCTGACCCTGGCCATCGGCGCCGCCGGCTGCCTGCTGGCCTACGCCAAGGAAACCCAGCGCACCGCCCTGCCGCACCTGCGCAGCCTGCGCCATGAACGCCTCGACGACACGGTGATCCTCGACGGCGCCAGCCGCCGCAACCTGGAGCTGGACACCAACCTGGCCGGCGGCCGCGACAACACCCTGCAATCGGTGATGGACCGCTGCCAGACCGCCATGGGCAGCCGCCTGCTGACCCGCTGGCTGAACCGCCCGTTGCGCCAGCGCGAGGTGCTCGAAGCGCGCCAGGACTCGATCAGTTGCCTGCTCGACCGTTATCGCTTCGAGCGCCTGCAACCGCAGTTGAAGGAAATCGGCGACATCGAACGCATCCTCGCCCGTATCGGCCTGCGCAACGCCCGCCCCCGCGACCTCGCGCGCCTGCGCGATGCCCTGGCCGCTCTGCCGGAGCTGCAAGAGGCGATGGCCGACCTGGAGGCGCCGCACCTGCACGAGCTGGCCCGCAACATCCGCACCTACCCGGAACTCGCGGAACTGCTGCAGAAGGCAGTCATCGACAACCCGCCGGCGGTGATCCGCGACGGCGGCGTGCTCAAGCGCGGCTACGACCCGGAGCTGGACGAGCTGCTGTCGCTGTCCGAGAACGCCGGCCAGTACCTGATGGACCTGGAGGCCCGCGAGAAGGCGCGTACCGGGCTGTCGGGCCTGAAGGTCGGCTACAACCGCATCCACGGCTACTACATCGAACTGCCGCGCATGCAGGCCGAACAGGCTCCCGCCGACTACCAGCGACGCCAGACCCTGAAGGGTGCAGAACGCTTCATCACGCCGGAGCTCAAGACCTTCGAGGACAAGGCTCTGTCCGCCCAGAGCCGTGCCCTGGCCCGGGAGAAGCAGCTCTACGAAGAGCTGCTGGAAATCCTCATCGGCCAGCTCGCCCCGCTGCAGGACACCGCCGCCGCCCTGGCCGAGCTGGACGTGCTGAGCAACCTGGCCGAGCGCGCGCTGAACCTCGACCTCAACCGCCCGCGCTTCGTCGACGAGCCGTGCATCCGCATCGAGCAGGGCCGCCACCCGGTGGTCGAACAGGTACTGACCACGCCCTTCGTCGCCAACGACCTGCAACTCGACGACAGCACCCGCATGCTGATCATCACCGGCCCGAACATGGGCGGTAAATCCACCTATATGCGGCAAACGGCGCTGATTGCCCTGCTCGCCCATATCGGCAGCTTCGTGCCGGCGGCCAGTTGCGAACTGGCGCTGATCGACCGCATCTTCACCCGCATCGGCTCCAGCGACGACCTGGCCGGCGGCCGTTCGACCTTCATGGTGGAGATGAGCGAAACCGCCAACATCCTGCACAACGCCACCGACCGCAGCCTGGTGCTGATGGACGAGGTTGGCCGTGGCACCAGCACCTTCGACGGCCTGTCGCTGGCCTGGGCGGCCGCGGAACAGTTGGCCAAGCTGCGCGCCTACACGCTGTTCGCCACCCACTATTTCGAGCTGACCGTGCTGCCGGAGAGCGAACCGGCGATCGCCAACGTGCACCTCAACGCCACCGAGCACAACGAACGCATCGTGTTCCTCCACCACGTGCTGCCCGGCCCGGCCAGCCAGAGCTACGGCCTGGCGGTGGCGCAACTGGCCGGCGTGCCCGGCGAGGTGATCCAGCGCGCCCGCCAGCACCTGGCCCGCCTGGAAACCACCAGCCTGCCGCACGAGGCGCCCCGCAACGACACAGGCCAACCGCTCGCCCCAATCCAGAACGACCTGTTCGCCACCTTGCCGCACCCGGTGCTGGAAGAGCTGCAGCGGCTCGACCCGAACGAGGTGACACCACGGCAGGCACTGGAGCTGCTGTACGCCTGGAAAGCAAGAAGCTAACCCGCAAGCCGCACAAGCTGGTAGAATCCCGCGCGCTTCGGGAAGCGACGGCCTCCAGCCTGGGTCGTGAGTATAATTCCCGAGCCGAGGAGCCCTTTCCGTGACGGGCTCCCAGCCGTCTGAGGAGAGAACTGAAAATGACCTTCGTCGTCACCGACAACTGCATCAAGTGCAAGTACACCGACTGCGTGGAAGTCTGTCCGGTGGACTGCTTCTACGAAGGCCCGAACTTCCTGGTGATCCACCCGGACGAGTGCATCGACTGTGCACTGTGCGAGCCCGAGTGCCCGGCCCAGGCCATTTTCTCCGAGGACGAAGTACCGGAGGAGATGCAGGAGTTCATCGAACTGAACGCCGAACTGGCGGAAGTCTGGCCGAACATCACCGAGAAGAAGGATGCGCTGCCTGACGCCGAAGAGTGGGATGGCGTAAAGGACAAGCTGCAACATCTGGAACGCTGATTGGCCGCCCGGAATGCCAAAGGCCCGCGAAATGCGGGCCTTTTCATTTTCTGCAGGCAAAAAAAGGGGCGGTTTTACCCGCCCGCTCTTTTGTCCATAGTCCCTTTCTCTCCGGACCCATCTTCCTGATGCATCGCTTCATGCGATTTCCTGACCGCCATCCTTGGTGGCCTGTGCCGATCCATCGACACAGTGAAGATATTAGCGCGCGATCCCTGCCTAACAAGCCCTCCCTTACGGCTTGATCGCCTGCGGGGCGCTTTTCCAGAAACATGGAATATAAATGAAATCAAGCAACTGGATCTCCAGATGAAAAGGCAGTGGCGGTTTTCTGGCGATCCCCATCAGCACAGGCTTACACGCCTTGTAAGCAATGGCTTACATCAGCGATAAAAAAACCGGCACTTGGCCGGTTTTTATTACGACTCCAGTCTCACTGGAACAGCGCGTCGCTCGACAAGCCATTCTTCTCCAGAATCTCGCGCAAGCGCTTCAAGGCCTCGACCTGGATCTGCCGCACCCGTTCCCGGGTCAGGCCGATTTCCTGGCCGACCTCTTCCAGGGTGCAGCTTTCATGGCCACGCAAGCCGAAACGGCGCACCACGACTTCGCGCTGTTTCTCGGTGAGTTCGGAAAGCCATTGGTCGATGCTCTGCGACAGGTCGTCGTCCTGCAGCAGTTCGCACGGATCGGAGGGACGCTCGTCGGTCAGGGTGTCGAGCAGGGTCTTGTCGGAATCCGGCCCGAGCGAAACGTCGACAGAGGAAACCCGCTCGTTCAGGCCCAGCATGCGCTTGACCTCCGCGACCGGTTTTTCCAGCAGGTTGGCGATTTCCTCGGCGGAAGGCTCGTGGTCGAGCTTCTGGGTCAACTCGCGGGCAGCCCGCAGGTAGACGTTGAGCTCCTTCACCACGTGGATCGGCAGGCGGATCGTGCGGGTCTGGTTCATGATCGCCCGCTCGATGGTCTGGCGAATCCACCAGGTGGCGTAGGTGGAGAAACGGAACCCCCGTTCCGGATCGAACTTCTCCACCGCCCGGATCAGCCCGAGGTTGCCCTCCTCGATCAGGTCGAGCAGGGAAAGCCCCCGGTTGACGTAGCGGCGGGCGATTTTCACCACCAGGCGCAGGTTGCTTTCGATCATGCGCTTGCGACCGGCCGGATCGCCCTTTTGCGCAAGGCGCGCAAAGTGCACTTCTTCGTCCGGGGTCAGTAGGGGAGAAAAGCCGATTTCGTTGAGGTAGAGCTGGGTGGCGTCCAGCGCTCGGGTGTAGTCGATGTACTTGTGCTGCTTCAGTGCTGCCGCGCCCTTTGGTTTGGCGCGCTTGACGGGAGCTTCGGGCTCCTCGCTCAGCACTTCCTCCAAGACAAAAGCAGGCTCCATGAGGAGAACTTCGTCGTCAAAGTCAAACTCCGGCGCTTCTTTGTTGAGTGCCATTGTTGTACGTCCCTTGCTGAGTTCAACCGCGAACCCGGGCGGCGCCTCCGTGGCATCACCTGGGTCCGTCCTCCGACGCGGTCGGACGGACGGCCCGCAAGTCAACGCTTGGGCAGGTATTGCAAAGGATCTACAGGCTTGCCTTGGCGGCGAATCTCGAAGTGGAGTTTCACTCGGTCCGCCCCTGTCGATCCCATCTCGGCAATGGTCTGTCCGGCCTTGACCTGCTGTCCCTCCCGTACCAACAGCCTGCGGTTGTGACCGTAGGCGCTCACGTAGGTGTCGCTATGTTTGATGATTACCAACTCACCGTAGCCCCGTAAACCACTCCCGGCGTACACCACAGAACCATCAGACGCAGCCAAAACAGGCTGGCCTAATTCCCCAGCGATATCAATTCCTTTATTCAAACTGCCGTTTGAGGAAAAACGCGCGATCAGAGGACCGTTCGCAGGCCATGCCCAACCCGATGCGGAGCGCGCCACGGGCTGGATCGGCGTTTGCGCCGGCGTGGCGGCGGGCGGGGCCGGAGCCGCCGCAGTCGGCCTGGCCGGGGTTGCCGGGGCCACCGGAGCGGCGGGCTTGGCGGCAGGCGCGGGCGTGGTCCTGGCGACGTTGCCAGTGGCGGGCGGACGCCCATCGAAACGGATCACCTGGCCGACGCGGATGGTGTAGGGAGAAGCGATATTGTTGCGGGCCGCCAGGGCCTTCCAGTCCCAGCCATAGCGGAATGCGATCGAATAGAGGGTATCGCCGCGCTGCACCACGTATTGCCCGCTGGTCACCGGCGGACGTGCCGCCACGGGCGCGCGGGTGTTGCGATCCACCACCTGAACCTGGCCCGATGGTGTGCTGCAGCCGGCCAGTAAAGCGCCGAGGATGGCTCCGCCGAGAAGGCCCCGAATGCTGCCCACGCGAATCCGCTGCTGAATGGCTATGAGCCTCACCCCTCTCTCCCTTTCAGGTGCCCCAACGCTGGTGGCAGATCGAACAGAAAAATACCAGATGCAATCGGTAGCGACATGCCCGCCAGCACGGCATGGCAAACCACTCCAGGCATCGGACAAGCGCCGCGGTGAAAAGTCCCCGGCCGATCAAACGGCCGGGCCCTGCAGCAGCGGAACGAAGCGCACCATGTCCAGCAGATGCCGGGAGAAGCCCTGTTCCTCGCGAACGATCAACTGCAGTTGCTGCAGGTCGCCGGCACCGACCGGGATCACCAGGCGGCCGCCCGGCGCCAGTTGGTCCAGCAGCGCCTGCGGCACTTCGGCAGCGGCCGCCGTGACGATGATGCCGTTGTAGGGCCCCAGGGCGTTCCAGCCTTCCCAGCCGTCGCCCCAGCGGAACACCACGTTACGCAGCTTGAGTTCGGCCAGGCGTTCCTTGGCGCGGTCCTGCAGGCCCTGGATGCGCTCGACGGAAAACACCCGCTCGACCAGTTGCGCCAGCACCGCAGTCTGGTAGCCGGAACCGGTACCGATCTCCAATACCTTGTCGAGCGGCCCGGCGGCCAGCAGCAACTCGGTCATCCGCCCGACCATGTAGGGCTGGGAAATCGTCTGGTTGTGGCCGATCGGCAGGGCGGTGTCCTCGTAGGCGCGATGGGCCAGCGCCTCGTCGACGAACAGGTGGCGCGGCGTGCGGCGGATCACTTCGAGCACCTGGGCGTTCGACAGGCCCTCTTCGTAGAGGCGCTGGATCAGCCGCTCACGGGTGCGCTGGGAAGTCATGCCGATACCCCGGCGCTGCAGGTCGTCCTGTTCGCGAGCCATCAGCGTAAACCTCCCACCCAGGATTCGAGGCCGGAAAGCGCCTCTCGGCAGGTGTGATCCAGTTGCAGGGGCGTGATCGAGACGTAGCCCTGCATGACGGCATGGAAGTCGGTTCCCGGCCCACCATCCTCGGCATCGCCGGCCACCGAGATCCAGTAGCCTTCCTTGCCGCGCGGGTTGACCGACTTGACCGGCGCCGCCGCCCGGGCGCGATGGCCGAGGCGGGTCAACTGGATGCCACGGATATTGGCGAGCGGCAGGTTGGGGACGTTCACGTTGAGCACGGTACGCGGCGGCAGGTCGAGGCTTTCGTGCGCCTCCACCAGCAGGCGGGCGAAATGCGCCGCGGTCGCCAGGTTGTCCGGCTGGCGCGACAGCAGCGAGAAGGCGAAGGCCGTACGGCCGAGGAAACGCCCTTCGACCGCCGCCGCCACGGTGCCGGAATAGAGCACGTCGTCACCGAGGTTGGCGCCCAGGTTGATGCCGGACACCACCATGTGCGGGGTGTGCTCGAGCAGGCCATTGAGGCCCAGGTGAACGCAATCGGTCGGCGTGCCATTGACGCTGATGAAGCCATTGCCCAGGCGTTGTGGATGCAGCGGGCGGTCCAGGGTCAGGGAACTGCTGGCGCCGCTCTTGTCCTGGTCGGGGGCGACCACTACACACTCGGCGTAATCCTCAAGCGCAGCATGCAAGGCGGCGAGGCCGGGAGCGTTCACCCCGTCGTCATTGGAAATCAGAATACGCATGAATTGTCCGTCTGCCCCGCCGGCAGCAGATCGACGAGTTCGCGTACCACAGCGGTAGCGAAGCATCCGGCCGGCAGGACGAATTCCAGTTGCAACACGTCAGGTTCGGGATAATGCCACGTCAAACCGCCGATGGGGAGGCGCAGGATACGCCGTTCGTGCGTCATGCCCGCTTCGACCAGCCAGTCGCGCAACGCTGCCTCGCGTGCCGCCACCGCCTGCTCCAGCGCCTGTCCCCGCCCCGCCGCCGGAGACTCGCCCGCGCCCCACAGGGGGCCGGTGGGGTGCAGGTCGAGGATGGCCAGGCGCGGGTCCGAGCATTCGTCCTCGCCGGCCATGAAGAAGCTGCGGCTGTCGGTGAACGCCAGCAGGTCGCCGACCTCCGCCCGGTTCCAGCTACCCTCGGCGACCCGCTCGGCGAGCACGCGGTTGAACAGATAGCTGCGCGCCGCCGAGAGCAGTCGCGAACGCAGGTTGCGTTGCTCCGGCAGTTCGTGGCGTTCGGCGAAAGCCCGGGCATCGACGACATTGCCGCCGCCATGCCCGAAACGCTGCAGGCCGAAATAGTTCGGTACGCCGTCTGCACGCAACCGTTCCAGGCGTACATCGAGCGCCGCACGGTCGGCCTCCAGGCGGGTCAGGCGCAGGGTGAAGCCGTTGGCCGAATGGGCGCCACGCTGCAGCTTGCGCTTGTGGCGCAGCGCCTTGAGGATGGCCAGCGTCGGCCCTTCGGCGGCGGACAGGTCGGGATCGGCCTTGCCCGGCAGGTGCAGGCTGAACCACTGGCGGGTCAGCGCCTGGCGATCCTTGAGTCCGGCATAGCTGATCGCCCGTTGCGGCACGCCAGCGGCGCGGGCCAGGCGCCGCGCCGCCTCCTCGGTGTTGAGACCGCGCTTCTCCACCCACAGCCAGAGATGCTCGCCCTCGCCGGCCAGGGGGATATCCAGCACTTCGTCGACTTGGAAGTCCTCCGCGGTCGCCTTTAGCTGCGCACGTCCGCAGGGCTCTCCATGGGCTCTGGTGCCCAGCAGTTCGAGTTCGTTCATGCCGGCAGCAACAGGGCCACGGCGTGCACCGCGATACCTTCCTCTCGTCCGGTGAAACCGAGCTTCTCGGTCGTGGTGGCCTTGACGTTGACCGCGTCCAGTTCGACCCGCAGGTCTTCGGCGATCAGCGTGCGCATGGCTCCGATGTGAGGTGCCATCTTCGGTGCCTGGGCGACGATGGTGGCGTCGACATTACCGACCCGCCAGCCCTTGGCCTGGATCAGGCCAACGACATGGCGCAGCAGCGCACGGCTGTCGGCCCCCTTGAAGGTTGGATCGGTGTCCGGGAAATGCTTGCCGATATCGCCCAGCGCCGCCGCGCCCAGCAGCGCATCGGCAAGCGCATGCAGCAGTACGTCGCCGTCGGAATGGGCGATCAAGCCGAATTTGTGGGGAATTCGCACACCGCCGAGGGTGACGAAATCCCCCTCTCCAAAGCGGTGCACGTCGTAACCATGGCCGATACGCATAAAAAGGTTCTTCGTGGATTCAGGGGAAAGAGCGGGTTGGCCACTCGGGAAGCAAGTGGACCGTCCCATGCTCTGCCAGCGTGCATGCTATTGATCCTGCTCGATTCTGGCCAGGCCATGACGCCGTAGCCTGTCGTCAATCCGACAATAGCACCCTGCCGATTCCGCTCCGTCGGAGCGCGCGAACGCTCGACCGGAGCTGATCAAACCCACGACCTACAGCTATCACCCGTTCATTCACGGGTACGGACCAGGAGGTCTTTTCACAGCATTCTTAGAGATAACGTACCCATTTGGCCTTGGCGGTGGCGACAGCATCGCAGTTGGATGTGCACTCCTCGCCCATGCCGGGAACCTCCCCGGGAGCATACCCCTCGGGAAGATCGTTCAGATCGAGCGTAATATCGTTTCCGAATTCGTTTTTCCCATCCTCACCCCAGCCAGCAGCACTTATGTAGCCACGAATCGTGCTGTCACCACTGCTCGATAGAAGATTGCCAGCTATTACACTTCCGGATATCTCACTTTGGCTTCCAAGTTTGATATCCCCACCTTGGAGCTCGCCATCGACAATCCCGCCGGCGAGCAACCCAATATTCCCTACCGCATTGTTTTTCAGGGAACCCTTTTCCATATCGCAAAGATTGGAGGGATAGAGATCGGCAAAATCTCCGGTGGGATTCCTTGGATATTGCACAGCACAGATAATCTTGTATCCACTGTAGTTGACTGACGAAACAGCTACTTCGCCCCCCGTACTGATCGACCGGGTAGACACGAATGTGTTGTAGTAGCGTCCGTTCTGAATTTTCAGATCTCCCTCGAACCACATGACACCTGGGGCCAGGTTCTTGCCAGCAAGCGTCCATTCATTACGCTTGTAGGTAATGCAGCCTTGCTCCGACGCATGTCCCTGGCAGATGGTGCGGTCAGGCTCGACCGGCTCAATGCACCTCGAGTTGGAGTCTACGGAGCTGCAGAGATAGTCCTTCCTTCCTCGATGATCGCGTTTATAGTCCCCTAGGTAATAGACACCATCGGCAAGTCCATTGACGCTTTTCACTGTAACTCGACGCTTGCGCCCTTCAAACTCGAATACGTAGTTGGCCGCTTCCTTGAACTTGTAGGCGTCCACCGTTGGCCTCTGGGGCATATCGAATGGCTGGAGCTCCGTCATTAGCTGAAAGATCACATCCTTTGGCGCTTGCACCTTCGAATTTCTTGGACAGTTGTTGACCGCCTGCGCTCGAATGCTCCCGAACCCGCTCCAGGTTTCACTATGGCAAGTCACGGTTGCCTTGCTATTCACTTCATTGACCGTAAGCCATGACCTTATGGAGATATCCCCGATAGCGTTGCTTATCCCTGTAATGCCCTTGTTCAAGGTAGTGGTCTTTCCAGCCACCAGGTAACCATGCCTATCCCCACCCGCCTCGATCAGGCCCAGGGCGTTACCGGTATCGACGGAGCCATTCGTGATCCGCAGGTTACTGTTGGTGCTGAGCTCCCCACTGTGCCCACCACTGGAAGTGGTGATATCGCCCAGCGCAGAGCCCTTCATCACAGATGCCGAGCCTGACAGCTTCAAGGTGCCGTTGGCGAAAACCTCCCCGACCCTGGAGCTGCCACTGATCTCGATATCCTTGGTTGCGCGCAGCGACTCGATTCCGGAGACAGAGCCTTTCAGGGTCGCCGAGCCGTCGACATTGATCTTCGAGTTATCCTTGCCTTTTATATCAATGTCTCCAGACAGGTTGAGGTCATCGTAGAGGTTGATGACACCATCATGGTCCGGACTTCTTCTCGTTCCGGGAGAAACACTATAAGTAGCCCGGACGACCGTTGCAGAGCGTGCGCCTTCGTGCCTGTTACGAATATCGGTGGTGATTTCGTATATCTTGTCCTGGTCATCGCTAGCGGGGTGCAGGACATTGACGACTGTCGCGGTCAGTTCGTTGTCACCCAGTTCTACATCCAGCTTTTTCCCTTTCGGCAGGCTTGCCAGTTGGTGCTCATCCACGGCGATACTTTCGAGATAGCGGCGAAATACCTCAACACCGCTCCAGGCTCCAGCCTGCGAGTGGGTCGCCGCGTGAACCGCCACCTGCCTGTCCTGATTACCTCGAACACTGAATATCAACGACAGGGCAATCGCCGCCAAGGCAAATGCTGTTATCAGAACGATCAGAACGGTCGCCGCGCCTCGCTGATAGAAAGGAGATCTCATGATGGTCAGTTCCTATTAGGAGTCGGAAACAGGAATATTGAGGAGACAAATGCTGTAGCTGACCGGCGCTGCAGAAGCCCCGGCGTGCTGGGTCGAACTGGGTGCCGACAGGATGACGATCGGGTGGTTTTCAGATTCCCCCAAGGCGCCGAATGGCGAACAGGCCTCTTCATCCAGGGTGATCCGTAGTTGCCTGGCAGTCTGGTTCTTGAAGCGCAGCAAATCTTCACCCAGAACCCACTCGAAACTTGCCAGGCCGGCAGTTTCCGAGCAGTCGTTCGCGAGCAGGCGCGACACCACACGCATGGGCTGGCTGCTGTCCGGGTCGGTATCGGCACGCTCGACCACCCCGGCACAGGTCAGTGCCCCACCATCCTTGAATCGCCAGAGGAGTGCCTCCTCACTTCCATGTTCGGGTAACGAGATCGGGCTCTTGACCAATGCGGGGCTAACCGTCGCATCCAGCCCATAACCCGCTCCCTGGATGTCCATTTGCAGTGCGGTCAGCGCTGTCGCCAGCTCGCCATCCTGGAAGGCGCCGCGCGAGGCCTCGGCACTGATGGAGATCAGCGTCCTGAAACTGGTCATCATGACCAGGATCACCAGGAGCGAAATCAGCAAACCGACCATCATGCTGATCAGCGTCACCCCCTGCTGCCACCGGCTCATGAACCACCACCCACGACAATGGGCATCTCTTCGCTACCCAGGGAAACCGTCAAGGTAAGGGGGGCGGCTATATTCGCCAGCTTTTGCCCGCCGACCTCGATGTCGATCGGATCACAGCCACTTACTGAAACCCCTATCGGGTCAGACGAAGTCGGCAGACTGATGGATGGCGCCTCGGCGCACAGATTCACGCCTTCGGTGCCATTGCGTTGCAACAGATCACGCATCTGGGCCACCGCCAACGCTTGCAGGTTCGTATTGCGCTGGTTGACCACCGACGTGGCGACCGCCAGGGTGAGCCCCAGGCAGAGCAGCGACATGATGGCCGCCCCGATAAGTGCGTCCATCAGTACGTAGCCACGCTGACGGTACAGTTCAGTAGAGCGAAATGGAGACACTGGAGTGTCCATATCGAAGTTCGAGATCGTTGTTGGTCGCACAAGTCTTCTCCGGCAACAGGTTGCCCCGATTGTCAAAGGCGAAGCAGGAGACTTCCGTTGTTCCTCCTCCTCGAAGGCTCTTGAGCCGGCTTGGCAGAGCGGACTTCCAAAGCTCGGTCGAAGAGCAACTTGCGGGCGTGTCTGCGTCCCTTGCAACACGAACACCTAGAGCGCCGTCATTCAGGCAGAGAAAACTCACCACTTGATCGCCATGCGCACCATGTCGATTACGCAAGGCAGCGGCCTTGGCCCGGCCATAGGCTTCCCGCCAGATGCTTTCCGCACTGTTCAGTTGCGCGCGCTCCGTCCAGCCCGATGCAAAAGGCGCCGCGAGCATGATCAACATCGCCATGACGGCTATCGTCACCATCAGCTCGATCAGCGTGAAACCGCTGGCGCGTTGCATCATTGCCAGTCCCCTCCGCCATAAGGGCATTTGCTGCTGCCACGCTCCCCCTCATTGTCGATGCTCATCGTGCAGCCTTTGGCTTTGCCGCTGCTCGCTGTGCCTATGGCGGTGGCCTTGTAAGTGGAGCCACTCGAGACCACCGAATAAGTGAAACTTTTCTCCGATGGCTGCCACGCACCGAACTTGCCTTTTACGGCCTCCGTACTCTTGAACTCACCAGCGGGATAGGCCATCGAACGCTGATAGCTGGCCTCGATCACCATGCTCAGAGCGACCAGATCGACCTGCGCGGCCCGAATACGGGATTTGGTAATATAGGAGTCGTATGCCGGCAAAGCGATGGCAGCCAGAATTCCGATGATAGCTACGCCTATCAACAACTCGATAAGCGTGAAACCAATCTGCCTGGAAAAATAAGAACAACTTGCACACATGAGACGGCTCACTTTAAGAAAGCTCTTAAAAGGTTCTACGCAAGACTCTGCACAGGCACATTATTAGCCTAGAGAGCTTGAAAGAACCTACGCCGACTTATGTAAAATCCGTATAGATTCACACTTAATTGGCGAGCTTGATAAGTTCTGGATTTATTCCACCAACACCATCAAAAAAAGCGTGCCTTATTGATATTTCAGAATATTCTTCTGGATCAGATATACCCGTAATGCCTCGACCAGAAAACATCCACGTGATCGACAGGGCGCAACCATGCGAGTTATCCGGATGTAGGACAGTGCCACGATGGTGGAAAACGCTTCTCGGTTTTCCACCCTACAAAGGCGCCATGACAACGCTTCCGCATGGTGCCGCAGTGACGTAGCCCGGATGCAATCCGGGGCACACAGGCAGGGCCGTAGGGTGGATGTCGCTTTTCACATCCACCGGCTGATGGTGGAAAACGCTTCGCGGTTTTCCACCCTACAAGGGCGTCATGACAACGCTTTCGCGTGGTGTCGCAGTGACGTAGCCCGGATGCAATCCGGGGCACACAGGCAGGGCCGTAGGGTGGATGTCGCTTTTCACATCCACCGGCTGATGGTGGAAAACGCTTCGCGGTTTTCCACCCTACAAAGGCGCCATGACAACGCTTTCGCGTGGTGTCGCAGTGACGTAGCCCGGATGCAATCCGGGGCACACAGGCAGGACCGTAGGGTGGATGTCGCTTTTCACATCCACCGGCTGATGGTGGAAAACGCTTCGCGGTTTTCCACCCTACAAGGGCGTCATGACAACGCTTTCGCGTGGTGCCGCAGGTGGTCGTCGATGAAGCTGGCGATGAAGTAGTAGCTGTGGTCGTAGCCCGGCTGCATCCGCAGGGTCAGCGGGTGACCAGCGGCCCTGGCCGCGGCCTGGAGTGCTTCCGGCTTGAGCTGGTTGGCCAGGAAGTCGTCGCGATCGCCCTGGTCGACGAGGATCGGCAACTTCTCCTTGGCCTCGGCGAGCAGCAGGCTGGCGTCCCACTCGCGCCACTGCGCGCGGTCATCGCCCAGGTAGCGGGAGAAGGCCTTTTCGCCCCAGGGACAGTTCGATGGATTGGCGATCGGCGCGAAGGCCGACAGCGAACGATAGCGGCCGGGATTGCGCAGCGCGCAGACCAGTGCGCCATGGCCACCCATTGAGTGGCCGCTGATGCCGCGCCTGTCGTCGACCGGGAAGTTCGCTTCGATCAGCGCCGGCAACTCGTGCACCACGTAGTCGTACATCCGATAGTGCCGCGCCCAGGGCTCGCGGGTGGCGTTGAGGTAAAAGCCGGCGCCGAGGCCGAAGTCCCAGGCGCCGTCCGGATCGTCCGGCACGCCCTCGCCACGCGGGCTGGTGTCCGGCGCGACGATCACCAGCCCGAGCTCGGCGGCCAGGCGTTGCGCCCCGGCCTTCTGCATGAAGTTCTCGTCGGTGCAGGTCAGCCCCGAGAGCCAGTACAGCACCGGCAACCGGGCGCCCTGCTCCGCCTGCGGCGGCAGGTAGACGGCGAACACCGTGTCGCAGCCGAGGCTGCTGGAACGGTGGCGGTAGCGCTTGTGCCAACCGCCGAAGCTCTTGTTGCTGGAGACGATTTCCATGAGGCCCTCCGGGCAGCTTCAAGCTTCAAGCAGCACGTACCACTTGTAGCTTGAAGCTTGCCGCTTGCAGCGATCAGTAGTGAATGACGGAGCGGATACTCTTGCCCTCGTGCATCAGGTCGAAGGCCTTGTTGATGTCTTCCAGGCCCATGGTGTGGGTGATGAAGGTATCCAGCGGAATCTCGCCTTTCTGCGCCTTTTCCACATAGCTCGGCAGTTCGGTACGGCCGCGCACGCCGCCGAAGGCGGAGCCACGCCAGACGCGTCCGGTGACCAGTTGGAACGGCCGGGTGCTGATTTCCTCGCCGGCGCCGGCGACGCCGATGATCACCGACTCGCCCCAGCCCTTGTGGCAGCACTCCAGCGCGGCGCGCATCAGCTTGACGTTGCCGACGCATTCGAAGCTGTAGTCGACGCCGCCGTCGGTCATCTCGACGATCACGTCCTGGATCGGTTTGTCGAAGTCCTTCGGGTTGACGAAGTCGGTGGCGCCCAGCTCGCGGGCCACCTCGAACTTGGCCGGATTGATGTCGATGGCGATGATCCGCGACGCCTTGGCCATCCTGGCGCCGATGATCGCCGCCAGGCCGATGCCGCCGAGGCCGAAGATCGCCACGGTGGCGCCCTCTTCCACTTTCGCGGTGTTGAGCACCGCGCCGATGCCGGTGGTCACGCCGCAGCCGAGCAGGCAGACCTTCTCCAGCGGCGCGTCCTTGGGAATCTTGGCCAGGGAGATTTCCGGCAGCACGGTGTACTCGGAGAAGGTCGAGCACCCCATGTAGTGGTAGATCGGCTGGCCGTTGTAGGAGAAGCGCGTGGTGCCATCCGGCATCAGGCCCTTGCCCTGGGTGGCGCGGACTTTCTGGCAGAGGTTGGTCTTGCCGGACTTGCAGAATTTGCACTCGCGGCATTCGGCGGTGTACAGCGGGATCACATGGTCGCCGACCGACAGCGAGGTAACGCCCTCGCCCACGGCTTCGACGATGCCGCCGCCTTCGTGGCCGAGGATCGACGGGAACACGCCCTCGGAGTCGGCACCGGACAGGGTGTAGGCGTCGGTGTGGCAGACACCGGTGGCAACGATGCGCACCAGCACCTCGCCGGCCTTGGGCGGAGCGACGTCGACTTCGACGATCTGCAACGGCTGGTTGGGAGCGAAGGCAACGGCGGCGCGGGACTTGATCATGGCGGTTCTCCTGAAAAATCTGCGCAAGAGTTTAGTTTCCCTCCACTGGTAAATAATCCGGCTATTGGCAAAACATTATTGTCATATGGGGATAATCTATTCCTCCGCAAGAGCCGAGGAGACTCCATGAGCCGCTGGGAAGGATTGGACGAGTTCGTCGCCGTCGCCGAAACGGGCCGCTTCACCGCCGCCGCCGAGCGCCTGGCGGTATCGTCCTCGCATGTCAGCCGACAGGTCGCCCGCCTGGAGGAGCGCCTGCAAACCCGCCTGTTCTACCGCAGCACCCGCAAGGTGGCGCTGACCGAGGCCGGGCAGACCTTCCTCCAGCACTGCCAGCGCCTGCTCGACGCCCGTGAAGAGGCCCTGCGCGCGGTCAGCGACCTGGCCAGCGAGCCCAAGGGGCTGTTGCGCATGACCTGCGCGGTGGCCTATGGAGAGCGCTTCATCGTGCCGTTGGTGAACCGCTTCATGGCCCGCCACCCGCAGCTCCGGGTAGAGATCGAACTGAGCAACCGCACTCTCGACCTGCTGCACGAAGGGATAGACCTGGCAATCCGCCTGGGCCGCCTGCAGGATTCGCGTCTGCTCGCCACCCGCCTGGCGCCACGGGTGATGTACCTGTGCGCCGCCCCCATGTATCTGGAGCGCTACGGGCGGCCGCAC
Organism: Zestomonas carbonaria; assembly: GCF_904061905.1. Lineage (GTDB taxonomy): Bacteria > Pseudomonadota > Gammaproteobacteria > Pseudomonadales > Pseudomonadaceae > Aquipseudomonas > Aquipseudomonas carbonaria. Next base: position 43,401 of record NZ_CAJFCI010000052.1, on the reverse strand, counting down.
AGCCTGTCGGAGCTGACGCGGCACAATTGCCTGATCGGCAGCTCCGACCACTGGGCCTTCCAGCAGGAAGGCCGCGAAGTGTCGCTACGTGTGCAAGGCAACTGGCGCTGCAACAGCGGCCAGGCGGTGCTGGACGCGGCGCTGCATGGCTTCGGGCTGTGCCAGTTGCCGGATTACTACGTGCTCGAGCACTTGCGCAGCGGCGCCCTGGTGTCGCTGCTCGAACAGCATCGGCCACCGAATACCGCAGTGTGGGCGCTGTATCCGCAGCAGCGGCACCTGTCGCCGAAGGTCAGGCAACTGGTGGATGAGTTGAAGACGGGATTGGCGGAGTTGCCGGAGTATCGAGCGTAGGGTGCACGGGGCGGAGAGTACAGAGCGGCCTCTAGAGGCCGGTGCGCACGGCGCACCCTACAAGAGCATCAGTGGCGGTCGGCCCAGCGCTGGCGCAGCCAGTCGAGGTCTTCCGGGCGGGTGATCTTCAGGTTGTCGGCGCGGCCTTCGACCAGGCGCGGCGCCTGGCCGGCCCATTCCAGGGCAGAGGCTTCGTCGGTGATCGCCACGCCGGCGACCAGCGCGTCGGACAGGGCGCGATACAGAGCGGCGAAGCGGAACATCTGCGGCGTGTAGGCCTGCCAGATCACGCTGCGATCCACCGTCTCGCGGACGCGGCCGTCCGGCCCCGCACGCTTGAGCGTATCGCGCGCCGGCACTGCCAGCAGGCCGCCGACCGGGTCGTCGGCCAGTTCGGCGAGCAGCAGGTCGAGGTCGAAAGCCGACAGGTTGGGTCGCGCGGCGTCATGCACCAGCACCCAGTCGTCGTCGCCAGCGCCCAGTTCGGCCAGCCGCGCCAGGGCGTTGAGTACCGAGTCGGCACGCTCCTTGCCCCCGGCGACCCGCTCGATGCGTGGATCACCGGCGCAGGCCAGGCCCGGCCACCAGGGGTCGTCGGCCGCCAGGCTGACCACCAGGCGCCTGAGGCGCGGATGGTCGAGGAAGCAGCCGAGGGTGTGTTCGAGGATAGTCCGCCCGGCCAGCTCCAGGTATTGCTTGGGACGGTCGGCGCGCATGCGCGAGCCGATGCCGGCGGCGGGAATCACCGCCCAGAATTCAGGCAGGTCGGAATGCTTCATTCGGTGATCTGGTACAGGGTCTCGCCGTCCTTGACCATGCCCAGCTCGTGGCGGGCACGCTCTTCCACGGTTTCCATGCCTTTCTTCAGTTCCATCACTTCCGCCTCGAGGATACGGTTGCGTTCGAGCAGGCGTTCGTTCTCGCCCTGCTGCTCGGCGATCTGGCGCTTCAGGCTGCTGACCTGGGCAAGGCTGCCGTCGCCCACCCAGAGACGATACTGCAACCCGGCCAGGGCCAGGACCAGCACGACGAACAACCAGTAGGGGCTATGGCGCATGGATTACAACCGCACGGGGTCCCGTCATAGTCATAGAAGAAAAAGGGCAGCTTGCGCTGCCCTTTTACCACTTCCCGGCTTAGCCGCGGAACTCGGTGCGACCGCGATAGGGCGCTTTTCCGCCCAACTGCTCTTCGATGCGCAGCAGTTGGTTGTACTTGGACACGCGGTCGGAACGGCACAGCGAGCCGGTCTTGATCTGGCCGGCGGCGGTGCCCACGGCCAGGTCGGCGATGGTGTTGTCCTCGGTTTCGCCGGAGCGGTGCGAGATCACCGCGGTGTAGCCGGCGGCCTTGGCCATCTGGATGGCTTCCAGGGTCTCGGTCAGCGAACCGATCTGGTTGAACTTGATCAGGATCGAGTTGCCGATGCCCTTCTCGATGCCTTCCTTGAGGATCTTGGTGTTGGTCACGAACAGGTCGTCGCCGACCAGTTGCACCTTGGCGCCGATCTTGTCGGTCAGGCCTTTCCAGCCGGCCCAGTCAGACTCGTCCATGCCGTCTTCGATGGAGATGATCGGGTAGCGCTGGGTCAGGCCGGCCAGGTAGTCGGCGAAACCGGCGGCGTCGAACGACTTGCCTTCGCCGGACAGCTCGTACTTGCCGTCCTTGTAGAACTCGCTGGAGGCGCAGTCCAGGGCCAGGGTCACGTCGCTGCCCAGCTTGTAGCCGGCCTTCTCGACAGCCTCGGCGATGGCGCCCAGGGCGTCTTCGTTGGAGGCCAGGTTCGGCGCGAAGCCGCCTTCGTCGCCGACGGCGGTGTTCAGGCCACGGGCCTTCAGCACGGCCTTCAGGTGGTGGAAGATCTCGGCGCCCATGCGCAGGGCATCGGCGAAGGTCTTGGCGCCGACCGGCTGGACCATGAATTCCTGGATATCGACGTTGTTGTCGGCGTGTTCGCCACCGTTGATGATGTTCATCATCGGCACCGGCATGGAATACACGCCCGGGGTGCCGTTGAGGTCGGCGATGTGCGCGTAGAGCGGCACGCCCTTGGCCTGGGCGGCGGCCTTGGCGGCGGCCAGGGACACGGCGAGGATGGCGTTGGCGCCCAGCTTGGCCTTGTTCTCGGTACCGTCCAGCTCGATCATCGCGCGGTCCAGGGCTTGCTGGTCGGCGGCGTCCTTGCCCAACAGCAGGTCGCGGATCGGCCCGTTGATGTTGGCCACGGCCTTCAGCACGCCCTTGCCCAGGTAGCGGCTCTTGTCGCCATCACGCAGTTCCAGCGCTTCGCGGGAACCGGTGGAAGCACCGGACGGCGCGCAGGCGCTGCCGACGATGCCATTGTCGAGGATCACATCGGCTTCCACGGTGGGGTTGCCACGGGAGTCGAGAACCTCACGACCCTTGATGTCGACGATCTTTGCCATTGTTGTTTGCACTCCAAGGTTTGACGAAATAGCAGCCGCCCGAGGCGGGCGCACGGACCTGACCAGGCAGTCAGTTCGTGTCCGTGCGGCACTTTACCGGAGAACGAGCCGATCAGGCAGTCTCAATCGGCGGAAAACTCTTGACCAGCTCGTCCAGTTGCTTGAGCTGGGACAGGAACGCCTCCAGCTTGTTCAGGCGCAGGGCGCAAGGACCGTCGCACTTGGCGTTGTCCGGGTCCGGATGGGCTTCAAGGAACAGGCCGGCCAGGCCCTGGCTCATCCCGGCCTTGGCCAGGTCGGTGACCTGGGCACGGCGGCCACCGGCGGAGTCGGCACGACCGCCGGGCATCTGCAGGGCGTGGGTGACGTCGAAGAACACCGGGTATTCGAACTGCTTCATGATGCCGAAGCCAAGCATGTCGACCACCAGGTTGTTGTAGCCGAACGACGAGCCGCGCTCGCAGAGGATCAGTTGGTCGTTACCGGCCTCTTCGCACTTGCGCAGGATGTGCTTCATCTCCTGGGGCGCGAGGAACTGGGCTTTCTTGATGTTGATCACCGCGCCGGTCCTAGCCATGGCCACCACTAGGTCGGTCTGCCGCGACAGGAAGGCCGGCAACTGGATGATCTCGCACACCTCGGCCACCGGGGCGGCCTGGTACGGCTCGTGGACATCGGTGATCACCGACACGCCGAAGGCTTTCTTCACGTCCTCGAAGATACGCATGCCCTCTTCCAGGCCGGGGCCGCGGAAGGAGGTGATCGAGGAACGGTTGGCCTTGTCGAAGCTGGCCTTGAACACGTAGGGGATGCCGAGCTTGTCGGTGACCCGTACGTATTCCTCGCAGACCTGCAGGGCCAGGTCGCGGGACTCCAGCACGTTCATGCCGCCGAACAGGACGAACGGCTTGTCGTTGGCGATCTCGATGCCGCCGACGCGGATGATCTTCTGCGCCATGTCCTTACGCCTTCTTCACTTTCTGCGCCAGGGCGGCATTGACGAAGCCGCTGAACAGCGGATGGCCGTCACGCGGGGTCGAGGTGAACTCGGGGTGGAACTGGCAGGCGACGAACCACGGATGGTCCGGGGCCTCGACCACTTCCACCAGGGCGCCGTCGCCGGAACGGCCGGTGACCTTGAGGCCCGCGGCCTGCAGCTCGGGCAGCAGGTTGTTGTTCACTTCGTAGCGGTGGCGGTGGCGCTCGACGATCACGTCCTTGGCGTAGCACTCGCGTACGCGGGAGCCATCTTCCAGTTGGCACTCCTGGGCACCGAGACGCATGGTGCCGCCGAGGTCGGAAGCCTCGGTACGCACTTCGGTGGTGCCGGCGGCGTCCTGCCATTCGGTGATCAGACCGATCACCGGGTGGTCGCTGTCCTTGTCGAACTCGGTGGAGTTGGCGTTGGTCCAGCCCAGCACGTTGCGCGCGTATTCGATCACCGCCACCTGCATGCCGAGGCAGATGCCGAGGTAGGGGATCTTGTTCTCGCGGGCGTACTGCACGGTCTGGATCTTGCCTTCCACGCCGCGCAGGCCGAAGCCGCCGGGAACCAGGATGGCATCGACGCCTTCCAGCAGGCTGGTGCCCTGGTTCTCGATGTCTTCCGAGTCGATGTAGCGGATGTTCACCTTGGTGCGGTTCTGGATGCCGGCGTGGCTCATCGCCTCGATCAGCGACTTGTAGGCATCCAGCAGTTCCATGTACTTGCCGACCATGGCGATGGTGACTTCCTTCTCCGGGTGCAGCTTGGCATCGACCACGCGATCCCATTCGGAGAGGTCGGCCGGGCCGCACTCCAGGCCGAAGCGCTCGACGACGAAATCGTCCAGGCCCTGGGCGTGCAGCACGGAGGGAATCTTGTAGATGGTGTCGACGTCTTCCAGGCCGATCACCGCGCGCTCCTCGACGTTGGTGAACAGCGCGATCTTGCGGCGCGAGGAGATGTCCACGGGGTGGTCGGAGCGGCAGATCAGCACGTCGGGTTGCAGGCCGATGGAACGCAGTTCCTTGACCGAGTGCTGGGTCGGCTTGGTCTTGGTCTCGCCGGCGGTGGCGATGTAGGGCACCAGGGTCAGGTGCATCAGCATGGCGCGCTTGGCGCCGACCTCCACGCGCAACTGGCGGATCGCCTCGAGGAAGGGTTGCGACTCGATGTCGCCGACCGTGCCGCCGATCTCGACCAGGGCCACGTCGGCCCCGGCGGCGCCCTTGATGATGCGGCGCTTGATCTCGTCGGTGATGTGCGGGATCACCTGGATGGTGGCGCCCAGGTAGTCGCCACGGCGCTCCTTGCGCAGCACGTCGGCGTAGACCCGGCCGGTGGTGAAGTTGTTGTCCTGGGTCATGGTGGTGCGGATGAACCGCTCGTAGTGCCCCAGGTCGAGGTCGGTCTCGGCGCCGTCTTGGGTGACGAACACCTCACCGTGCTGGAACGGGCTCATGGTGCCCGGATCGACGTTGATGTAGGGGTCGAGCTTGAGCATCGTGACCTTCAGGCCCCGCGCCTCCAGGATGGCCGCCAATGAAGCCGAGGCAATGCCTTTCCCCAATGAAGAAACAACACCGCCCGTGACGAAGATGTAGCGCGTCATGAAAAACCCTAGAAGTCAGCGTTTAGGCGGTTGGCACCGCCGGAGATGCGAAGGAAGGCCGAAGCCTGCCCACTACCTTTGAAAATGCAAGCACCGCCGGTTCCGAGGGAATCGGCGGGGCTCTGTTAGACGGGAGCGTAGTCTACGCCAAAGGTGCTTTCAGCTCAAACCTTGGTCATTCGTCGGACCCCGCCAGTGAAGCCGGAATGCCTCCGCCCCCGAAGCACCGAGCAGCGGCAGGTTGGCCACCGCGAGCAACTCGTCGTCCCGGAAGAGCAGCGGCAGCCGGCCACGCAGGAAGGCCGGCAGGCCCGCTTCGTTGAGCAGGCGCTTGAGGTCGCGGCGGCCGCGCCCGGGCAGTTGCAGGACCTCGCCGCCCTGGCGATAGCGAACCTCCAGGGCACCCGACGGCGGCACGCCTTCCAGGCTCAGCAAACCGTTGCCGGGCAGTTTCAGAGGGCTCGACGGGTCAGGCCAGGGAACCGGGGCTTCCGGCACTCGCAGCCAGTCACCGCTCAGCCACCAGACACGGCCGTCGGCACGCTGCAGCTCGCCATCGCCCAGGCGCCAGACGGGCTGTGCGTCGACGGCGGCATCGCGCAGGGCTTCCCAGCCAGCCCAGTGATCGCTATCCGGCATCCGTGTGTGCCCGGCCAGCCAGGTTCGCACCGCATTGCGCTGGCGGGCATGTGACAGGCGCGTCAGGGGCGCCAGCTCCAGTGACGGCAGGTTCAGCCAGGGCCAGGGGGATTCGGTGCGAGCGGCCAGGAGGTCCTGGCCAGCCAGTTCGTCGAGCAGTTCCTGCGCCTCGCGCAGGTGCGCGGCAGCGCGTGCCAGGCTGGCGTCGGACTGCGGCCAGCGCTCGCGCAACGCCGGCATTATCCGCTGGCGTAGAAAGTTGCGGGAAAGCCGGGTATCGGCATTCGACGGGTCCTCCACCCAGCTCAGCCCCTGGGCGCGGGCGTAATCCTCCAGCTCGGCGCGCGAACAGTCCAGCAACGGCCGCAGCAAGGTGCCACGCCCCAGCGGCCGGCTCGTCGGCATGCCGGCCAGGCCACGCACGCCGGCGCCACGCAGCAGGCGGAACAGCAGGGTTTCCGCCTGGTCGTCGCGGTGCTGCGCGGTGAGCAACAGCTCGTCCTCCCCCAGGCAGCCGGCCAGCGCCGCATAGCGCGCCTCGCGCGCGGCACGCTCCAGGCTGGCGCCGCCATCGACCTTCACATGCAGCACTTGCAGGGGCACGCCGAGCCCGGCGCACAACGCCTGGCAATGCGCCGGCCAGGCATCGGCGGCGACCTGCAAACCATGATGGACGTGGATGGCGGACAACGGAGGCAAACGCTCGCAGCGGGCGAGCGTCGCCAGGAGATGCAACAGAACGGTGGAATCCAGCCCGCCGGACAGCGCGATGCGCCAAGCCGGGGCGGAACGCCAGGGGGAAACGGCGGAAAGCAGGCGGGAGGAAAGGGGCATGGGGGCAGCTACAAGCTACAAGCTACAAGCTACAAGCTACAAGCTCGGACCGCCCCCGCTTGCAGCTTGTGGCTTGCCGCTTGCGGCTCACGAAACGCCGTAGCTCATCAGCCGCTCGTAGCGGCGCGACAGCAGCTTGTCGGCATCCAGCTTGCGCAGGCTGCCCAATTGGCCGATCAGCGCCTCGCGGATGGTCGCGGAAGCCGCTTCCGGATCGCTGTGGGCGCCGCCCAGCGGTTCCGGGATGATCTGGTCGACGATGCCCAGGTCCTTCAGGCGATCGGCGGTGATGCCCATGGCCTCGGCCGCTTCCGGCGCCTTCTCGGCGGTACGCCAGAGAATCGAGGCGCAGCCTTCCGGCGAGATCACCGCGTAGGTCGAGTACTGCAACATGTTCAACTGGTCGCACACGCCGATGGCCAGCGCGCCGCCGGAACCGCCCTCGCCGATCACGGTGGCGATGATCGGGGTTTTCAGGCGGGCCATCACGCGCAGGTTCCAGGCGATCGCCTCGCTCTGCCCGCGCTCTTCGGCATCGATGCCCGGGTACGCGCCGGGGGTGTCGATGAAGGTGAGGATCGGCAGCTTGAAGCGCTCGGCCATTTCCATCAGGCGGCAGGCCTTGCGGTAGCCCTCGGGGCGCGGCATGCCGAAGTTGCGGCGCACCTTCTCGCGCACTTCGCGGCCCTTCTGGTGGCCGATGACCATCACCGGCTGGCCGTCCAGGCGAGCCACGCCACCGACGATCGCCGGGTCGTCGGAGAAATGGCGGTCGCCATGCAGCTCTTCGAACTCGGTGAAGATGTTCTGGATGTAGTCGAGGGTATAGGGGCGGCGGGGATGGCGTGCCAGCTTGGCGATCTGCCAGCTATCGAGATTGCCGAAGATGCTCTCGGTGAGCGACCTGCTCTTGTCTTGCAGGCGGGCGATCTCGTCGCCGATGTTCAGGGAGTTGTCGTTGCCGACCAGGCGCAACTCTTCGATCTTGGCTTGCAGGTCGGCGATCGGCTGTTCGAAATCGAGAAAGTTCGGGTTCATAGGCATCCGTCTTGCGTCGACGGCCAGGCGGCCGGGCGGCTGATTCCGTTTAGCGCCTTACCTTACGGGACAGGCGCATCCAGGTCGAGACTCAATCGGGCGACAGGCGATTTTCGCCGCCGGCCGCCGGAAATTCGCGTCCGATACCGGAGCGTTGGGCATCCGATATCAGCGGTAGTGGAGAAAGACGTTGTCTCGCCCGAACTGGTCACGCAGCGCCTGAATCAAAGTATCCGCCGGGTCGATCCGCCAGGCTTCGCCGAACTGCAACACGGCCTTGGCCTCGCTGCCGGTGTAGTCGAGGGTCAGCGGACAGGCGCCGCGGTGGCGACTGCACAGTTCGCCGAGCCAGCGCAGGCGGTCGCCCTTCAGCGCGTCGGCCTGCACCTTTACGCGCAGGCTGTCGGCCAGGCCGGTGCGCGCCTCTTCCAGGCTCATCACCCGCTTCGCGCGCAGGCGCAGGCCGCCGGAGAAGTCGTCGTTGCTGACCTCGCCCTCGACCACCACCAGGGCGTCGTTCTGCAACAGCGCCTGGTTGCTGGCGAAGGCATCGGCGAACAACGACGCCTCGATCCGTCCAGAACGGTCGTCGAGGGTGATGAAGCCCATCTTGTCGCCCTTCTTGTTCTTCATCACCCGCAGGTTGACGATCATCCCGGCGATGGTCTGGCTGTCGCGCGCCGGCTTCAGCTCGACGATGCGCTGGCGGGCGAAGCGGCGGATCTCGCCTTCGTACTCGTCGATCGGGTGGCCGGTCAGATACAGGCCGAGGGTGTCCTTCTCGCCCTTCAGGCGTTCCTTCATCGACAGCTCACGAGCCTTGCGATGGTTGGCGTAGACGTCTGCCTCGGGCTCGGAGAACAGCCCGCCGAACAGGTCCATGTGGCCGCTGTCATGGCTGCGCGCGGTCTGTTCGGCGGCCTGCACCGCCTCTTCCATGGCCGCCAGCAGCACCGCACGGTTGCGGTCGATGTTGGCCTGGTAGGCCTTGGCCTCGTCGTGGTAGTACGGCCCCAGGCGGTCCAGCGCACCGGAGCGGATCAGCGCCTCCAGAGTGCGCTTGTTGATGCGCTTCAGGTCGACGCGGGCGCAGAAGTCGAACAGGTCCTTGAACGGCCCGCCCTCGGCACGGCATTCGGCGATGGCTTCCACCGGCCCCTCGCCGACGCCCTTGACGGCGCCGAGGCCGTAGACGATGCGGCCGTCGTCGTTCACGGTGAACTTGAATTCGGAGATGTTCACATCCGGTGGATCGATGCGCAGCTTCATGCTGCGGCATTCCTCGATCAGGATCACCACCTTGTCGGTGTTGTGCATATCCGCCGACAGCACCGCGGCCATGAACGGCGCCGGATAGTGCGCCTTCAGCCACGCCGTCTGGTAGGAAACCAGGCCGTAGGCGGCCGAGTGGGATTTGTTGAAGCCGTAGCCGGCGAACTTTTCCACCAGGTCGAAGATGTTGCCCGCCAGGTCGGCATCGATGCCGTTGTTCGCACAGCCCTCGATGAAGCCACCGCGCTGCTTGGCCATTTCCTCGGGCTTCTTCTTGCCCATGGCACGACGCAGCATGTCCGCGCCGCCGAGGGTGTAGCCGGCCATCACCTGGGCGATCTGCATCACCTGTTCCTGGTACAGGATGATGCCGTAGGTGGGCTTGAGCACCGGCTCGAGGCCAGCGTACTGGTAGTCCGGGTGCGGGTAGGAGACTTCCGCGCGGCCGTGCTTCCGGTTGATGAAGTCGTCCACCATGCCCGACTGCAACGGGCCGGGCCGGAACAGCGCCACCAGAGCGATGAGGTCTTCCAGGCAGTCCGGCTTGAGCTTCTTGATCAGCTCCTTCATGCCACGCGATTCGAGCTGGAACACCGCGGTGGTCTCGGCCTTCTGCAACAGCGCGTAGGTCGGCTTGTCATCCAGCGGGATGAAGTCGATGTTGACCGGTTCCTGGCCATTCTTGGCCTTCTCGCGGTTGATGGTCTCCATCGCCCACTTGATGATGGTCAGGGTCCGCAGGCCGAGGAAGTCGAACTTCACCAGGCCGGCCTGCTCGACGTCGTCCTTGTCGAACTGGGTCACCAGGCCGCCGCCCTCTTCGTCACAGGCGATCGGCGCGAAATCGGTGAGCTTGGTCGGCGCGATGACCACGCCACCGGCGTGCTTGCCGGTGCCCCGGGTGATGCCCTCGAGCTTGAGCGACATCTCCCAGATTTCCGCGGCCTCTTCGTCGTTCTTGAGGAACTCGCGCAGCGGCTCCTCCATCTCGTAGGCCTTCTCCAGGGTCATGCCGACTTCGAAGGGGATCATCTTCGACAGGCGGTCGGCCAGGCCGTAGGACTTGCCCTGCACCCGGGCCACGTCGCGCACCACCGCCTTGGCGGCCATCGTGCCGAAGGTGATGATCTGGCTCACCGCGTTGCGCCCGTAGGCCTCGGCCACGTAGTCGATGACCCGGTCGCGGCCGTCCATGCAGAAGTCGACGTCGAAGTCGGGCATGGAGATCCGCTCGGGGTTGAGGAAACGTTCGAACAGCAGGTCGTAGGCCAGCGGGTCGAGGTCGGTGATCTTCAGCACGTAGGCGACCAGGCTGCCCGCGCCCGATCCCCGGCCCGGACCGACCGGCACGCCGTTGTTCTTGGCCCACTTGATGAAGTCCATCACGATCAGGAAGTAGCCGGGGAAGCCCATCTGGATGATGGTGCCCAGCTCGAACTCCAGGCGGTCGACATAGACCTGGCGCTTTTCCTCGTAGTTCGGCGTGTCCTTGGGCAGCAGCACCTCCAGGCGCTCCTCCAGCCCTTCGTAGGAGACATGCCGCAGGTAGTCGTCGATCCCCATGCCGTTGGGAGTCGGGAAGTCCGGCAGGAAGTATTTGCCGAGTTGCACTTCGATGTTGCAGCGCTTGGCGATCTCGACGGTGTTTTCCAGCGCCTCGGGCAGGTCGCTGAACAGCTCCCACATCTCTTCGGGAGTCTTCAGGTACTGCTGGTCGGAATAGTTGCGCGGGCGGCGCGGGTCGTCGAGGGTACGGCCTTCACCGATGCACACGCGGGTTTCGTGGGCCTCGAAATCGTCCTGCTTGATGAAGCGCACGTCGTTGGTCGCCACCAGCGGCGCGCCGCAGCGTTCGGCCAGGGCCACCGCGGCGTGCAGGTACTCCTCGTCGCCAGCCCTGCTGGTGCGCTGCACTTCCAGGTACAGGCGCTCGGGGAACACTTCCATCCACTCGCCCAGCAGGGCTTCGGCGGCAGCCTCGTCGCCGGCCAGCAGGGCGCGACCGATCTCGCCCTCCTTGGCCCCGGACAGGGCGATCAGCCCCTCGGCGGCCTCTTTCACCCAATCGCGCTCGATGACCACTAGGCCGTTGCGCTGGCCATCGGTCCAGCCACGGGAGACCAGTTCGGTGAGGTTGCGGTAACCCTTGGCGTTCATCACCAGCAGCGTCAGGCGGCTCAGCGGGCCATCCTCATCAACGCTGGCCAGCCAGATGTCAGCGCCACAGATCGGCTTGACGCCGGCGCCCATGGCGGTCTTGTAGAACTTCACCAGCGAGCACATGTTGCTCTGGTCGGTCACCGCCACCGCCGGCATCCCGGCGCCGGCCACCGCCTTGACCAGGGGTTTGACCCGTACCAGGCCATCGACCAGGGAGTATTCGGTATGCAGACGCAGGTGGACGAAAGGTACGGTCATGGATGGGCCTTGCTGAGGAAAACGACAAAGCGCGGATTGTAGCAGCAAGCTGGAGGCTGGAGGCTGGAGGCTGGAGGCTGGAGGCTGGAGGCTGGAGGCTGGAGGCTGGAGGCTGGAGGCTGGAGGCTGGAGGCTGGAGGCTGGACAGCGTTCTGGCCATGCACCTTCTGCGTCAAGCTTTTTCGCGGCCATGGAACTGGGCGTCCCCGCCGACCCCACGACGGAGTCCTATTGTAGGAGCGCGCCATGCGCGCGATCACCGGCAACGTCCAAAACATCGCCAGCAAGCTGGCTCCTACAAAAGCGGACGGGCCTGTTTCCAGCGAAGCACCCTGCTGGCACCAGGGTAAACGGTGCGCACGGCGGCACCCTACAAAAGCCGGATCGCTTTTTCGTCCAGCCTTCCAGCCTCCAGCGCTCTTGATCGGCTTTTCAGCTTTCGAGCAACGCCCGCACCGGTGCGAAGGAGCGCCGATGGATGGGAGTCGGTCCCAGGCGCTGCAGGGCCGCCAGGTGCTCGGCGGTGGGATAGCCCTTGTGCCCGGCGATCCCATAGCCCGGATACTGGAGGTCCAGTTCGCGCATCTCGCGATCGCGGCTGACCTTGGCGAGGATCGACGCCGCGGCGATCGCCGGCACGCGGCTGTCGCCCTTGACCACCGGCGCGCTGGGCACCGCCAGCTTGGGGCAGCGGTTACCATCGATCAGCGCCAGCTTCGGCGTGACGCTGAGCCCTTCCACCGCGCGCTGCATGGCCAGCATGGTGGCGTGGAGGATGTTCAGGCGATCGATCTCCTCCACCTCGGCACGGGCGATGCACCAGGCCAGGGCTTTCTCCCGGATCTCGTCGAACAGGTGGTCGCGGCGTGCCTCGCTGAGCTTCTTGGAGTCGTTGAGCCCGAGGATCGGCCGCTGCGGATCGAGGATCACCGCGGCGGTGACCACCGCGCCGCACAGCGGGCCACGGCCGACCTCGTCGACACCGGCGACCAGTTCCTCGACTAGGCTGAAATCCAGACCCAATTGCATCAGGCTACCCCGATCAGTTCGAGCACCGCGCCCGCCGCCGTACGTGAGGCGTCCTGGCGCAGGGTCCGGTGGATGGCATCGAAGCCTTCGGTCTGCACCACGCCGTCGTCCAGCAAGGGCAACAGGGTGCGGGCCAGCGCCTCCGGAGTCGCCTCGTCCTGGATCAGCTCCGGCACCAGCAGGCGCTGGGCGAGCAGGTTCGGCAGGGAGATGTACGGGCTCTTCACCAGGCGGCGGAGGATGCGATAGGTCAGCGGTGCCAGGCGGTAGGCCACCACCATCGGCCGCTTGTACAGCAGCGCCTCCAGGGTCGCCGTGCCGGAAGCGATCAGCACCGCGTCGCAAGCGGCCAGGGCGGTGTGCGAACGGCCGTCGAGCAGGGTCAGCGACAGATCGCGGCCGGCCAGCAGCGTTTCCACCTGGGTGCGCCGTTCCGGACTGGCGCAAGGCAGCAGGAAGCGGATGCCCGGCCGCGCCGCGCGCAGGCGCTCGGCCGCATCGAGGAACAGCGCACCGAGCCGCGCCACTTCGCCGCCCCGGCTGCCCGGCATCAGGGCGACCACCGGCACGTCCTGCGGCAGGTCCAGTTCGGCACGCGCCGCGTGGCGGTCGGCTTCCAGAGGAATGGTGTCCGCCAGCGAGTGGCCGACGAAACGCACCGGCACGCCGTGCTCGACGTAGAACTTCGCCTCGAAGGGAAACAGGGCCAGCATCAGGTCGCAGGCGTCGCGAATCTTCAGCACACGCTTCTGCCGCCAGGCCCATACCGAGGGGCTGACATAGTGCACGGTCCTGATCCCGGCGCGGCGCAGCCTGAGCTCGACGCCGAGGTTGAAATCCGGCGCGTCGATGCCGATGAACACGTCGGGTCTGGCGTCGATCAGCGTGCGCACCAGGCGCTTGCGGCGGGCCAGCAGCTCCGGCAGGCGGCCTAGAACCTCGACCAGGCCCATCACCGCCAGGCGCTCCATGGGGAAGTAGGGATTCAGCCCTTCGGCCTGCATCAGCGGGCCGCCGATGCCGATGAATTCGATATCGGCGTGCTGGCGCTTCAGTTCGCGCATCAGGCCGGCGCCGAGAATGTCGCCCGAAGCCTCGCCGGCCACCAGGGCGATTCGCAGTCTGCGTGTCATGGTGTCAGCGGGTAATGCCGCGGGAGGAGGCTCGGATGGAGTCGACGAACACTGCCACCTCGGGGAACTGCGCGGCAGGCTCGGCCAGTTCGGCGAGCGCCTTGTCGACAGTCAGGCCCTGGCGGTAGACCACCTTGTAGGCGCGGCGCAGCGCCTGGATGGCCTCTTCGCTGAAACCACGCCGGCGCATGCCCTCGAAGTTCATGCTGCGCGCCTCGGCCGGGTTGCCGAACACGGTGACGTAGGCCGGCACGTCCTTGCCGATGGCGGTGCCCATGCCGGAGAAGCTGTGCGCGCCGATGCGGCAGAACTGGTGAACCAGCGTGTAGCCGGAGAGGATCGCCCAGTCATCGACGTACACGTGGCCGGCCAGCGCGGTGTTGTTGACCAGGATGCAGTGGTTGCCGATCACGCTGTCGTGGCCGATGTGGGCATAGGCCATGATCAGGTTGTGGTCGCCCAGGGTCGTTTCCGAACGATCCTGGATGGTGCCACGGTGGATGGTGACCCCTTCGCGGATGGTGTTGTGGTCACCGATCACCAGCCGAGTCGGCTCGCCCTTGTACTTGAGGTCGGGCGTGTCCTCGCCCACCGAGGAAAACTGGAATATGCGGTTGTGCCTGCCAATCCGCGTCGGCCCCTTGATCACTACGTGCGGGCCGATGACCGAACCCTCGCCAATTTCCACATCGGCACCGATGATCGACCAGGGGCCGACTTCGACGTCATCCGCCAGCCTGGCCGACGGATCGATGATGGCGCGAGGGTCGATCAAACTCATAGTTTGCGTTCCGCACAGGTGATTTCAGCCGAGCAGACCTCCTTGCCATCGACACTGGCCCGGCATTCGAACTTCCAGATGCTGCGCTTGCTGCTGAGGAACCGGGCTTCGAGGATCAGTTGGTCGCCCGGCACCACCGGCTGGCGAAAACGCAGTTTGTCCGAACCGACGAAATAGTACAGGGTCCCGTCCGCCGGCTTCACGTCGAGCATCTTGAAGCCGAGGATGCCGGCGGCCTGGGCCATCGCCTCGATGATCAGCACGCCCGGCATGATCGGGTGCTCCGGGAAATGGCCGTTGAAGAAAGGCTCGTTGACGCTGACATTCTTGTACGCGCGAATGGTCTTGCCTTCCACGGCATCCAGTTCGACCACCCGGTCCACCAGCAGGAACGGGTAGCGATGCGGCAAGTATTCACGGATTTCGTTAATGTCCATCATATTCGGGGAAGCCTGTAGTCAAGAAAAAGACACGCGTCTGCGCGTGTCAGGCATCATCAGATGAAGCATTCCCGGCCGAGGTCACGGCTGCCAGGCGCTTTTCCAATTGTTGAAGGCGGCGCGCCATGTCGTCGAGCTGACGAATACGCGCCACGCTTTTCTTCCATTCCGCCGCCGGTTGCATGGCGGTGCCGGAGGAATAGGCCCCCGGCTCGGTGATCGAGCGGGTGACCATGGTCATGCCGGTGATGAACACCCCGTCGCAGATCTCAATGTGGCCAACCAGGCCAACGCCGCCGGCGAGCATGCAGTGCTTGCCGATCCTGGTGCTGCCGGAAATCCCGCAGCAGGCCGCCATCGCGGTGTGATCGCCGACCTGCACGTTGTGCGCGATCATGATCTGGTTGTCCAGCTTGACGCCGTTGCCGATCAGGGTGTCGGCCAGCGCACCACGGTCGATGGTGGTGTTGGCGCCGATCTCGACATCGTCTCCGATGGTCACTCCGCCGATCTGCGCGATCTTCTGCCAGACGCCCTTCTCGTTGGCGAAACCGAAGCCCTCGCCACCGATCACCGCACCGGACTGGATCACCACCCGCTTGCCGATCTTCACGTCGTGATAGAGGGTCACGCGTGGCGCCAGCCAGCCGCCCTCGCCGATCACGCTGCGCGCGCCGACGAAGCAGTGGGCGCCAACCGATACGCCGGCACCGATCAGCGCACCGCTCTCGATCACCGCATAGGCGCCGATGCTGGCGCTGGTGTCCACCTGGGCATCGGCGGCGACCAGCGCGGTCGGGTGCACCCCGGCCAGCGGCTGCGGCTTGCGGTCGAACAGGTGGGAGAGCTGTGCGTAGGCCAGGTAAGGATTGGCGATCAGCAACGCATCGCCGGCGTAGCCTTCGGCATCGGCCGGCGTCAGCAATACGGCGCCGGCACGGGTCTCGGCAAGGAACTTGCGATATTGCGGGTTGGCCAGGAAGCTCAATTGCCCGGGCCCGGCCTCGTGCAAGGTGGCCAGCCCGCTGATCGGCTTGTCCGCGGCGCCACGCAGGGTGGCGCCTAGACGCTCGGCCAACTGGCCAAGGGTAAACACGGGAGCCGTCATGATCAGCGCAGTTGGTTCATGCGCTCGATGACTTGGCGGGTGATGTCGAACTGCGGTTTGACATCGACGACCGCGCCGCGATCCAGAACCAGGTCATAGCCGCCTTTCTTGATCACTTCCTCTACTGCCTTGTCCAGGTTCGGCTTGAGCTTCTGCAGCATCTCGCGGTCGGCGACGGCCTTGGCTTCGTTCAGTTCCTTGGACTGGAACTGGAAGTCACGGGCCTTCTGCTTGAATTCGAGCTCCAGGCGCTCGCGCTCGGCCTGGGCGATTTTCTCGCCGTCCTTCACCAGGCGATCCTGGATGCGCTTGGCGTCGCCCTCCAGGGTCTTCAGCCTGTTCAGTTGCGGACCGAACTTCTTCTCGGCGTCCACCGCGTAGCGCTTGGCCGCGTCGGACTCGAGCAACGCCATCTGATAGTTGAGCACCGCGATCTTCATGTCAGCGAATGCCGGAGAGGCCGCGAACACAGCGGCCAACAGAACCAGTTGAGTCAACTTACGCACGATGCACTCCTGCGAACACTGTTGTCGTGATCAGACGATCACGGTTAGAAAGTCTGGCCGAGAGAGAACTGGAAGACCTGGGTATCGGCGTCGTCCGGCTTCTTGATCGGCATGCCCAGGCTGAAGCTCAACGGCCCCAGCGCGGTGATCCAGGTCAGGCCGACACCCACGGAGCTGGCCAGGTTGCTGAAGTCGATGTCGCAAGCCTGGTCCTTGCCGCGGCCGTTCGGCACACCATTCTTCTGCGCGCTGCTGCAATTGGTGTCGAACACGTTACCCACGTCCCAGAACAGTACGGTACGCAGTTGACGCTGATCCTTCACGAAGGGCAAGGGGAACAGGTACTCGACGCCCCCCTGGATCAGCACGTTGCCGCCGAACGGCAACGGGTCCTGATCAGGGTCGGCCAAGGTTCCCTGGTTGCCGGTCTCGGCCACGCCACGGCTCGGGGTACTGCGCGGGCCGAGGCTGCTGTCTTCGAAGCCGCGCACGGAGTTGAAGCCACCGGCGTAGTAGTGCTCGTAGAACGGCAGTTCGGCGGTCGAGCCGTAGCTGTCGCCGTAGCCGAGTTCGGTGTGGAAACGCAGCGCGGTGTTCTGGGTCAGCGGCGCGAAGATCTGGCCACGGTAGTCGAGCTTGTAGAACGACAGGTCGCTGCCGGGGATGGTGGTCTCCAGCACCAGGCTCTGCGAGTGACCACGGTTGGCCAGCACGCCACGGTTCAGGGTCGACTCGGACCAGCCCACCGACGCCTTGAAGTTCAGGTAGTTGTCGCCTTCCTTCTCGATGAAGTCGAAGATTTCATCGACGGTGTAGACGCCGGTGTTGATGTCGTCCTGCTGCGCGCTGAGGCCGAAGGTCAGGCGCGAGGTCTCGCTGATCGGATAGCCGATGTTCACGCCCAGGCCGTAGCTGTCCACCGAGTAGCTGGACACGTCGACGTCTAGGTCATCGTAGTCGGTGGAACGATAGAAGGCGTTCCAGCCCAGGCTCACGCCGTCGACGGTCCAGTAGGGGTCGACGAAGCCGAAGTTGTAGCGTTCCTGGTATTCGCTGCGGGTCAGGCCGATGCTGACCTTGTTGCCGGTACCGAGGAAGTTGTTCTGGCTGATCGAGCCGCCGAGGATCAGGCCGGCGTTCTGGGCGAAGCCGACGCTGGCGGTGATCGAGCCGGAGGGTTGCTCCTCGACCGAGTAGTTGACGTCGATCTGGTCGTCGGCGCCGGCCACCTGCGGGGTCTCGACGTTGACTTCCTTGAAGTAGCCCAGCCGCTCGAGGCGGGTCTTGGACTGGTCGATCAGGTAGGTGGAGGCCCAGCCGCCTTCCATCTGGCGCATCTCGCGGCGCAGCACCTCGTCCTCGGTCTTGGTGTTGCCACGGAAGTTGATGCGGTTGACGTAGGCGCGCTTGCCCGGGTCGACGAAGAAGGTGATCGACACGCTGTGGTCGTCGTCATGGGCTTCCGGCACGCCGTTGACGTTGGCGAAGGTGTAGCCCTCGTTACCCAGGCGGCGGGTGATCAGCTCGGAGGTGGTGGTCATCACCTTGCGCGAGAAGACCTGGCCCTGCTGCACCAGGAGCAGCTTGCGGACTTCTTCTTCCGGGACCTTGAGGTCGCCGGACAGCTTGACCTCGCGCACCGTGTACTTCTGCCCCTCGTCGATGTTGACGGTGACGTACACGTGCTTCTTGTCCGGGGTGATGGACACCTGGGTGGACGAGACGTCCATGTTGATGTAGCCGCGGTCGAGGTAGTAGGAGCGCAGCCGCTCCAGGTCGCCGGACAGCTTCTCGCGGGCGTACTTGTCGTCGTTCCTGAAGAACGACAGCCAGTTGGTGGTCTTCAGCTCGAACAGGTCGAGCAGGTCCTGCTCGGGGAAGACCGTGTTGCCCACCACGTTGATGTGCTGGATGGACGCCACGGTGCCTTCGTTGATGGTGATCTTCAGCGCCACGCGGTTGCGCGGCTGCGGCACCACGTCGGTCTCGATCTCCGCCGAATAGCGGCCCTGGGCCACGTACTGGCGCTGCAGCTCGTTACGGACGCCTTCGAGGGTGGCCCGCTGGAAGATCTCGCCTTCCGCCAGGCCGGACTGGTTCAGGCCCTTGAGCAGGTCTTCGGTGGAGATGGCCTTGTTGCCTTCGATCTCGATGCTCGAGATGGACGGACGCTCGACCACGCTGATGACCAGGACGCTGCCGTCACGGCCGAGCTGGATGTCCTGGAAGAAGCCGGTCTTGAACAGCGCGCGGGTCGCTTCGACCAGTTCGCGGTCGTCGACCTGGTCGCCGACATTGAGCGGCAGGGAGCCGAACACGCTGCCGGCGGAGACCCGCTGCAAACCGTTGACGCGGATGTCGGAGATGGTGAAGGACTCGGCGTGAACTTCGGCAATCATCAATGTGGCAAGCGCCACAGGTAGCAGCAGACGTTTCATGAAGTCCTTTTTATTCCAACTGGCGATAAAAAAATCTGCCGCCAAGGCAGCAGATTTGTCATTCGTTATGTCGTTACAGTCGGCTCAGATCGTTGACCAAGGCAAGCAACATCACCCCCACGACCAGACTGATGCCGATCTGCATCCCCCAAACCTGCACCCGTTCCGAAAGCGGGCGGCCCCGCGCCCATTCGATCAGGTAGAACAGCAGATGCCCCCCGTCCAACACGGGAATCGGCAAGAGGTTCAGAACCCCCAGGCTGATGCTCAGATAGGCGAGGAAATTCAGGAAATCCCCTACCCCGGACTGGGCTGAAGCGCCCGCCACTTTAGCAATGGTTATCGGCCCGCTCAAGTTTTTTACCGAGAGGTCGCCGAACAGCATTTTCTTCAGCGAATCAAGGGTCAGCACGCTCATCGCCCAGGTCCGGCGCAGGCTTTCGGCCACCGACTCCAGCGGTCCGAAGCTGACTTCACGGAGCATTTCCGGGGGCCATTCGGTGCCCTGGACGCCAGCGCCCAGATAGCCGCTACGCGCCTCACCCTCGCCGCGCACAGCCAGTTCCAGGCGCACTTCCCGCTCCTGGCCATCCCGCGAGAATCGCAGCGTTATCGCCTCGCCCGGCCGCTTGCGCACGATATCGACCAGTTGCTGCCAATCGTTCAGGACCTCGTCATCCAAGGCCAGCAGATGGTCGCCCACTTGCAGGCCGGCGGCCTTGGCCGGCCCGTCCGAAGCCAGTTGCGCGAGCACCGGCGGCACCCGGGGACGCCACGGGCGGATACCCAGCGACGAGATCGGGTCGGGATCGTCCACACCACGCAGCCAGTCATTCAGGCGCAGTTGATAGTCGCGCTCGACGCTGGAGCCGGACTCCTTCACCGCGACCGCGAGCGTGCCGCTTTCACCCAGGCGGCGGACCAGTTGCAGGTTGACCGCGGCCCAGCCGGAGGTTCGCTTGCCATCGACCGCGACGATCTCCTGGCCCGCCACCAGGCCGGCCTGCGCGGCCAGGCTATCGGCCTCGACAGCGCCGATGACCGGGCGCACCTGCTGGCTGCCAAGCATGGCCAGGATCCAGAAGAACAGGATCGCGAGCAGGAAGTTGGCGACCGGACCGGCGGCGACGATGGCGATACGCTGGCGCACCGACTTGCGGTTGAAGGCCTGGTCGAGCAGTTCGGCCGGCACCTCGCCCTCGCGCTCGTCGAGCATCTTCACGTAGCCGCCCAGGGGAATGGCGGCCACCACGAACTCGGTACCCTGGCGGTCGTGCCAACGCACCAGCGGCGTGCCGAAGCCCACGGAGAAGCGCAACACCTTGACGCCGCAACGGCGCGCCACCCAGAAATGGCCGAACTCGTGGAAAGTGACCAGCACACCCAGCGCCACCAGCAGGCCGAGAATCATGTACAGGGTGTTCATTACCGCCCTCCAGTTAGCGCCGCCGCTCCAGCCATTGGCCGGCCAGGGCCCGCGCGCGCGCATCGGCGCTCAGCACGCAGTCGAGGCTGCTCGCCTCGCCCGTCGCTTCGACATTCAATACGTGGTCGATGATACTCGCGATCTCCGGAAAGCGGACGCGCCGTTCGAGAAATGCCGCCACCGCCACTTCGTTGGCCGCATTGAGCATCGCCGGGGCGGTGCCACCCGCTTCGGCCGCCTGACGCGCCAGGTGCAGGCACGGGAAACGCTCTATGTCCGGCGCCTGGAAATCCAGGCGGGCCACGGCGAACAGGTCCAGGGGGGGCACGCCGGAATCGATCCGCTCCGGCCAGGCCAGGGCGTGGGCGATGGGCGTGCGCATGTCCGGGTTGCCCAGTTGCGCCAGCACCGAGCCGTCCACATAGTCGACCAGCGAATGGATCACGCTCTGCGGATGGATGAGCACTTCGACCTGTTCGGGCCGGGCATCGAACAGCCAGCAGGCCTCGATCAGCTCCAGGCCCTTGTTCATCATGCTCGCCGAATCCACCGAGATCTTGCGCCCCATGGACCAGTTGGGATGGGCGCAGGCCTGCTCCGGAGTCACCTGTTCCAGGGCCGCCAGCGGCGTCTCGCGGAACGGGCCACCGGACGCGGTGAGCAGGATGCGCCGCACCCCGGTCGCCGCCAGGCCACGGGCATAGTCCGCCGGCAGGCACTGGAAGATGGCGTTGTGCTCGCTGTCGATCGGCAGCAGCACGGCGCCGCTGGCATGTACCGCGCGCATGAACAGGGCGCCGGACATCACCAGCGCCTCCTTGTTGGCCAGCAGCACCTTCTTGCCCGCCTCGACTGCCGCCAGGGTCGGCTTGAGCCCGGCCGCGCCGACGATGGCCGCCATCACCGCATCCACCTCGGGAGCGGAGGCCACCTCGCACAGGCCGGCCTCACCGACCAGCACCTCGGTACCCAGGCCAGCCGCCTTCAGGCTTTCGCCCAGGTTGCGCGCCGAACGCTGGTCCGGCACCACCGCATAGCGCGGCCGATGGCGCAGGCAGAGCACTTTCAGCTCGGCCAGGCGGGAAAAGCCGCTCAGGGCGAAAACCTGGTAGCGCTCGGGGTGACGCGCCACTACATCGAGGGTGCTGAGGCCGATCGAACCGGTCGCCCCCAGCACGGTAATCCGTTGCGGCCCGCTCACAACGCCCCCCAGCCCGCGCCCCACAGCAGCACGGCGAATACCGGGATGGCGGCGGTCAGGCTGTCGATGCGATCGAGCACGCCGCCGTGGCCGGGCAGCAGGTTGCTGCTGTCCTTCACGCCGGACTGGCGCTTGAACATGCTTTCGGTCAGATCACCGACCACCGAGATCAGTACCACCGCGGCGGCGCCGATCAGCCCCCAGAGGAGATCGCCGGTCGTCCAGTCGCGATACAGGCCCACGCCGGCGACGATCAGCAGGCTGAGCAGCAACCCGCCGAACAGCCCTTCCCAGCTCTTGCCGGGACTGACCCGCGGCGCCAGCTTGCGGCGCCCGAAAGCCTTGCCGGAGAAGTAGGCGCCGATGTCCGCCGCCCACACCAGAACCATCACCGAGACGATCAGCCAGTTGGCCAGCGGCCATTCCTTGAACAGCACCAGCCCCTGCCAGGCGGGCAGCAGGATCAGCAGGCCGATCAGCAGCCTGGCCGGCGTGCCGGCCCAGTAGCGACTGGTCGCCGGATAGCCGATCACCAGGGCGATCGCCAGCAGCCACCAGAGCACCGCCAGCAGCAGGACGGCGCCAGCCAGCCAGGGCGCGCCACCGCGAGCCAGGTAGAGCAGCAGGATCAGCCCGGCCACCAGGGTGGCATAGGCCACGCGCCCGGCCTGCGCCTCGATGCCGGCCAGGCGCGCCCACTCCCAGGCGGCCAGGGTCACGACCAGCGCGATGAAGGTGGCAAAGGCCGCCCCATCGAGCAGGAAGAAACCACCCAGCGCGATCGGCAGAAGGATCAGTGCGGTAATAACGCGTTGTTTCAACATTGTTTACGGGCCTCGGCTTCCACCTGTTCGCTGGTCTTGCCGAAGCGTCGTTGCCGGGTCGCATAGTTGGCCAGCGCCTTGCGCATCGCCTCGTGCTTGAAGTCCGGCCAGAGCAGATCGGAGAAGTACAGCTCGGCATACGCCAGTTGCCAGAGCAGGAAGTTGCTGATGCGATGCTCGCCACCGGTACGGATGCACAGGTCCGGCAAAGGCAGGTCGCCAGTGACCAGTTGCGCTTGCAGCATTTCTGGGGAGATGTCCTCGGCCCGCAACCGCCCCTCGCCCACGTCCTGGGCAAGGCGACGCGCGGCCTGGGTGATGTCCCACTGGCCGCCGTAGTTCGCCGCGATCTGCAGGATGAAGCGCGAGTTCGCGGCGGTGGTGGCCTCGGCCTTGGCCATGGCCGCCTGCAGCTCCGGATGGAAGCGCGAGCGGTCGCCGATGATGCGCAGGCGAATGCCGTTGGCATCCAGGCGCCGCACCTCGCGACGCAAGGCGCTGAGGAACAGCTCCATCAGGGCGCTGACCTCGTCGGCCGGGCGCTGCCAGTTCTCGCTGGAAAAGGCGAACAGGGTCAGCACCTCGACCCCGGACTCGGCGCACACCTCGATGACCGCGCGCACCGCGTCGACACCCGCCTTGTGCCCGGCGGCGCCAGGCAGCAGGCGCTTCTTCGCCCAGCGGTTGTTGCCGTCCATGATGATGGCCACATGCCGCGGCGCATTGGCCGGCGCCGGCTTTTCCTTCCTGTCCATGATCACGGGTCGTCAGACGGCCATCAGATCAGCTTCTTTGGCTTCCAGCGCCTTGTCGATGTCAGCCACGAACTTGTCGGTGAGCTTCTGCACATCGTCCGCCGCGCGACGCTCTTCGTCCTCGCTGATTTCCTTTTCCTTGACCAGGTCCTTGAGCTGCGCCAGGGCATCGCGACGGATGTTGCGCACCGCCACGCGGGCGTTTTCCGCCTCGGCGCGCGCCTGCTTGGTGTAGCCCTTGCGGGTTTCCTCGGTCAGCGCCGGCATCGGTACGCGGATGGTGGTGCCGGCGGTAGCCGGGTTGAGACCCAGGTCGGAGGTCATGATGGCCTTCTCGACCGCCTGGATCATGCTCTTGTCGAACACGGTCAGCGCCAAGGTGCGGGAGTCCTCGGCGATCACGTTGGCGATCTGCCGCAGCGGGGTGTCGCTGCCGTAGTAGGACACCATGACACTGTCCAGGATGCTCGGGTGCGCACGGCCGGTACGGATCTTGGCGAAAGCGTGGTCCAGCGACTCCACGGACTTCTTCATGCGCTCCTGCGCGTCTTTCTTGATCTCGTTGATCATTGCTCATCCTCCTCGATCAGGGTTCCTTCAGCGCCACCCACCACCACGTTCAGCAGGGCGCCGGGCTTGTTCATGTTGAATACCCGCAGCGGCATGGCATGGTCGCGGCACAGGCAGATGGCGGTCAGGTCCATCACGCCCAGCTTGCGATCCAGCACCTCGTCATAGGTCAACCGTTCGAACTTCTCGGCATGCGGGTCCTTGAACGGATCGGCAGTGTAGACGCCGTCGACCTTGGTAGCCTTGAGCACCACGTCGGCATCGATCTCGATGGCCCGAAGGCAGGCGGCCGAATCGGTGGTGAAGAACGGGTTGCCGGTGCCGGCGGCGAAGATCACCACCTCGCCGGTCTTCAAGTGGCGCATCGCCTTGCGACGATCATAGTGGTCGGTGACGCCGACCATGGAGATCGCCGACATGACGATGGCGGGAATGTTCGAGCGCTCCAGGGCGTCGCGCATCGCCAGGGCGTTCATCACCGTGGCCAGCATGCCCATGTGGTCGCCGGTCACCCGGTCCATCCCAGCGGCGCTCAGGGCCGAACCGCGGAACAGGTTGCCACCGCCGATCACCAGGCCGACCTGCACGCCGATGCCAACCAGTTGGCCGACTTCCAGGGCCATGCGATCCAGCACCTTGGGGTCGATGCCGAAGTCTTCCGAGCCCATCAGGGCCTCGCCGCTTAGTTTGAGCAGAATGCGTTTATAGCGAGGTTGGCGACCACTCACCTGCTGGGCCATGCGTATCTCTCCTGCGGCGCTGTTGGAAACCGGAGCCATCGTGAACCCCGGACTCGTCGGACGCTATGACCGCGTCCGGAAACATTCATTGCATCGTGGGCAAGCAAAGTTCCCCACTTTGAAAAAGAGGCTGCGCGCATAAGCGGGCAGCCTCTTCGGGACGGCAGTATAAAGGTCTTACTGCTTGGAAGCGGCTACCTGAGCAGCAACCTCGGCAGCGAAGTCCACTTCGGCCTTCTGGATGCCTTCACCGACTTCGTAGCGAGTGAAGGAAACGATCTCGGCACCGGCCTGCTTGGCCAGTTCGCCGACCTTGACGTCGGGGTTCTTGACGAACGGCTGCTCGACCAGGCTGGCCTCGGCGAGGAACTTGCTGATACGGCCCTTGACCATGTTCTCGACGATGTTTTCCGGCTTGCCGGCGATCTTGTCGGCGTTCAGGGCCAGGAAGATTTCCTTTTCCTTGGCGACGGCTTCTTCGGAAACCTCGGCCGGGCTCAGGAACTGCGGGTTGCTGGCGGCGACATGCATGGCGATGTCCTTGGCCAGTTCCGGGCTGCCGCCCTTCAGGGCAACCAGCACGCCGATACGGTGGCCGTGCAGGTAGGCGCCGACCACATCACCTTCGACGCGGGTCAGACGGCGGATGTTGACGTTCTCGCCGCACTTGGCGACCAGGGCTTCGCGAGCGGATTCGCGGGAAGCGATCAGCGGAGCGGCGTCGGTCAGCTTCTGCTCGAAGGCTTCGCTCAGGCTCTCGGCCACGAAGGCCTTGAAGTCGTCCTGCAGGGCCAGGAAGTCGGTCTGCGAGTTGACTTCGATGATCACGGCGGCCTTGTTGTCATCGGCCACTTTCACGGCGATGGAACCTTCGGCGGCGATGTTGCCAGCCTTCTTGGCGGCCTTGATGGCGCCGGAAGCGCGCATGTCGTCGATGGCCTTCTCGATGTCACCATCGGCGGCGACCAGTGCCTTCTTGCACTCCATCATGCCTTGGCCGGTACGCTCGCGCAGTTCTTTAACCAGGGCTGCGGTAATTTCTGCCATGTTCAAAATCCTCTAGAAACGGTGTTAGACCATTCCACCCGGCTGCCCGGGTGCGCTAATTCCAAAGTGGCAAAAAGGGGGCCTAGCCCCCTTTTCGCGCAACGGGAAACGTCAGTCGCCCGCTATCAGCCTTCGCTGGCCTCGGAGGCGGCTTCTTCGACGAACTCGTCGGCGCCGCCAACAGCGTTGCCGCGGCCGCGGATCACGGCTTCGGACATGGAACCCATGTACAACTGGATGGCGCGGATGGCGTCATCGTTGCCGGGGATCACGTAGTCGACGCCTTCCGGGCTGCTGTTGGTATCGACGACGCCGATGACCGGGATGCCCAGCTTGTTGGCTTCGGAGATGGCGATGCGCTCGTGGTCGACGTCGATCACGAACAGTGCGTCCGGCAGGCCGCCCATGTCCTTGATACCGCCCAGGCTGCGATCCAGTTTCTCCAGGTCGCGGGTACGCATCAGCGCTTCTTTCTTGGTCAGCTTGGCGAAGGTGCCGTCCTGGGACTGGGTTTCCAGCTCGCGCAGGCGCTTGATCGAAGCACGGATGGTCTTGTAGTTGGTCAGCATGCCGCCCAGCCAGCGGTGGTCGACATAAGGCATGCCGCAACGGGCAGCTTCTTCGGCGACGATCTTGCTGGCGGAACGCTTGGTACCGACGAACAGGATCTTGTTCTTGCCGGCAGCCAGCTTCTCAACGAAACCCAGGGCTTCGTTGAACATCGGCAGGGTCTGTTCCAGGTTGATGATGTGAATCTTGTTACGCGCACCGAAAATGAACTTGCCCATTTTCGGGTTCCAGTAACGGGTCTGGTGGCCGAAGTGCACACCGGCCTTCAGCATATCGCGCATATTGACTTGGGACATGATAGTTCCTTGATAAGTCGGGTTAGGCCTCCACGCATCCCAATTTCCAACCCTTTCAGGCACCCAGGAAATCGTGTCGATACGTGTGTGGGTTAATGCTTCGCGGACGCCATGCCCGTAAAGCGGCGCGTTTTATACCACAAAAGGCAGCCACAAGCTACAAGCCTCAAGCTGCAAGCAGAGGCGAAGCTTCTCATCGGCGCACATACCGTTCAGCTTGTAGCTTGTGGCTTGCCGCGGCCTTTGGGGCTTGCGGTTCGAAGCTGTTAAGATAACGCCCTTTCCTTACGTGCCAGAGAGCCCCATGACCGTCACCATCAAGACGCCCGAGGAAATCGAGAAAATGCGCATCGCCGGCCGCCTGGCCGCCGAAGTGCTGGAAATGATCGGGGAACACGTCAAGCCCGGCGTCACCACCGAGGAGCTGGACCGCATCTGCCATGACTATATCGTCGACGTGCAGCAGGCCATCCCCGCGCCGCTCAACTACAAGGGCTTCCCCAAGTCGATCTGTACCTCGGTCAACCACGTGGTCTGCCACGGCATTCCCAACGACAAGCCGCTGAAGGATGGCGACGTCCTGAACATCGACGTCACCGTGATCAAGGACGGCTACCACGGCGACACCAGCAAGATGTTCATGGTCGGCAAGGTGCCCGAGTGGGCCGAACGCCTGAGCCGGATCACCCAGGAGTGCATGTACAAGGGCATCGAGCTGGTCCGCCCAGGCACCCGCCTCGGCGACATCGGCGAAGTGATCCAGAAGCACGCCGAGAAGAACGGCTTCTCGGTGGTCCGCGAGTACTGCGGCCACGGCATCGGCGCGGTGTTCCACGAAGAGCCGCAGGTGCTGCACTACGGCCGCGCCGGCACCGGCATGGAGCTCAAGGAAGGCATGACCTTCACCATCGAGCCGATGATCAACCAGGGACGCCCGGAAACCCGCCTGCTCGGCGACGGCTGGACCGCAATCACCAAGGACCGCAAGCTGTCCGCGCAGTGGGAGCACACCGTGCTGGTGACGGCCGACGGCTACGAGATCTTCACCCTGCGCAGCGACGACACCATCGCGCGCACCTCGCCGCACTGAACCCGCGGCGCTGCTCATATATAAGGAAGGCGACATGCCGCAGGTGGATCCCGAGCTTTTCGACCGCGGACAGTTCCAGGCCGAGCTGGCCCTGAAGGCCAGCCCGATCGCCGCCTTCAAGAAGGCCATCCGCGGCGCCCACGAGGTGCTCGATGCGCGCTTCCGCAAGGGTCGCGACATCCGCCGCCTGGTCGAGGACCGCGCCTGGTTCGTCGACCAGATCCTCCGCGAGGCCTGGGCGCGCCTCGACTGGAGCGAGGACGCCGACATCGCCCTGCTGGCGGTGGGCGGCTACGGGCGCGGCGAACTGCACCCCTACTCGGACATCGACCTGTTGATCCTGCTCGACAGCGCCGACCACGAGACCTTCCGCGAGCCGATCGAACGCTTCCTCACCCTGCTCTGGGACATCGGCCTGGAAGTCGGCCAGAGCGTGCGCTCGGTGGACGAATGCGCCGAGGAGGCGCGCGCCGACCTGACGGTGATCACCAACCTGATGGAAAGCCGCACCATCGCCGGCCCCGAACGCCTGCGCCAGCGCATGATCGAGGTCACCAGCACCGAACGGATGTGGCCGAGCCGGCACTTCTTCCTCGCCAAGCGCAAGGAGCAGCGCGCCCGCCACGCCAAGTACAACGACACCGAATACAACCTCGAGCCCAACGTGAAGGGCTCGCCCGGCGGCCTGCGCGATATCCAGACCATCCTCTGGGTGGCCCGCCGTCATTTCGGCACCCTCAACCTGCACGCCATGGTCGGCCAGGGCTTCCTGCTGGAAAGCGAATACGCCCTGCTCGCCTCGTCCCAGGAATTCCTCTGGAAGGTGCGCTACGCCCTGCACATGCTCGCCGGCCGCGCCGAGGACCGCCTGCTGTTCGACTACCAGCTCGGCATCGCCGGCCTGCTCGGCTTCGAGGGCAGCGACGCCAAGCGGACCATCGAGCGCTTCATGCAGAAGTACTACCGCACGGTGATGAGCATCGCCGAGCTGAGCGAACTGATCGTCCTGCACTTCGAGGAAGCCATCCTCGGCGCCGGCGAGAGCGGCCAGGCACGCCCACTGAACAGCCGCTTCCAGGTGCGCGACGACTACATCGAGGTGACCCACCCGAACGTCTTCAAGCGCACCCCGTTCGCGATCATGGAGATCTTCGTGCTGATGGCCCAGCACCCGGAGATCAAGGGCGTGCGCGCCGACACCATCCGCCTGCTGCGCGACCATCGCCACCTGATCGACGACGACTTCCGCAACGACATCCGCAACACCAGCCTGTTCATCGAGCTGTTCAAGTGCCGCCAGGGCATCCACCGCAACCTGCGGCGGATGAACCGCTACGGCATCCTCGGCCGCTACCTGCCGGAGTTCGGCCATATCGTCGGGCAGATGCAGCACGACCTGTTCCACATCTACACGGTCGACGCCCACACCCTGAACCTGATCAAGCACCTGCGCAAACTGAAATGGCCGGAGCTGGCCGAGAAGTTCCCGCTGGCCAGCAAGGTCATCGACAAGCTGCCCAAGCCCGAGCTGATCTACCTGGCCGGGCTCTACCACGACATCGGCAAGGGCCGTGGCGGCGACCACTCGGAGCTCGGCGCCCTGGACGCCGAGGCGTTCTGCGCCCGCCACCAGTTGCCCGCCTGGGACAGCCGGCTGGTCGCCTGGCTGGTCAGGAACCACCTGGTGATGTCCACCACCGCGCAGCGCAAGGACCTCTCCGACCCGCAGGTGATCCACGACTTCGCCCAGCAGGTCGGCGACCAGACGCACCTCGACTACCTCTACGTGCTGACCATCGCCGACATCAACGCCACCAACCCCAGCCTGTGGAACTCCTGGCGCGCCAGCCTGCTGCGCCAGCTCTACACCGAGACCAAGCGCGCCCTGCGCCGTGGCCTGGAGAATCCGCTGGACCGCGAGGAGCAGATCCGCCGCACGCAGAGCGCCGCGCTGGACATCCTGGTGCGCGCCGGCGTCGATCAGGACGACGCCGAGCAGCTATGGTCGCAGCTCGGCGACGACTACTTCCTGCGCCACACCGCCGGCGATGTGGCCTGGCACACCGAGGCGATCCTCCAGCACCCGCAGGACGGCGGCCCGCTGGTGCTGATCAAGGAAACCACCCAGCGCGAGTTCGAGGGCGGCACGCAGATCTTCATCTATGCGCCGGACCAGCACGATTTCTTCGCGGTGACCGTGGCGGCCATGGACCAGCTCAACCTGAACATCCATGACGCCCGGGTGATCACCTCGACCAGCCAGTTCACCCTCGACACCTACATAGTGCTCGACGCCGATGGCGGCCAGATCGGCGACAACCCCGCCAGGATCAGGGAAATCCGCCAGGGCCTGGTGGACGCGCTGAAGAACCCCGACGACTACCCGGCGATCATCCAGCGCCGCGTGCCGCGCCAGCTCAAGCACTTCGCCTTCGCGCCGCAGGTGACCATCTCCAACGATGCCCAGCGGCCGGTGACCATGCTGG
This sequence comes from Zestomonas carbonaria, assembly GCF_904061905.1. Taxonomy (GTDB): domain Bacteria; phylum Pseudomonadota; class Gammaproteobacteria; order Pseudomonadales; family Pseudomonadaceae; genus Aquipseudomonas; species Aquipseudomonas carbonaria. Next base: position 13,386 of record NZ_CAJFCI010000052.1, on the reverse strand, counting down.
AGATCACCGCGCCGGACCGCCCTGGCCTCCTGGCGCGGATCGGCAAGATCTTCCTCGACTTCGACCTGTCGCTGCAGAACGCCAAGATCGCCACCCTCGGCGAGCGCATCGAGGACGTGTTCTTCATCACCGACGCGCACAACCAGCCGCTGTCCGATCCGGAACTCTGCGCCCGCCTGCAGCAGGCGATCATCGAGCAGCTATCGCCGACCCGCGATACGGCCAGCGCAATCAGCCGGATCAGTATTTGAGAACCGCAGCGGCAAGCTGCAAGCCACAAGCGGCAAGCACCGGCACGCCGGTCGCCAGGAAACCGAAATGAACGACGCCTTGAACCAGCTCCAGCCCTACCCCTTCGAGAAACTCCGCACCCTGCTCGCCGGCGCCCAGCCGCCGGCGGACAAGGCGCCGATCGCGCTGTCCATCGGCGAGCCCAAGCACCGTTCGCCGAGCTTCGTCGCCGAGGCGCTTGCCGCGAACCTGGAGAAACTGGCGGTCTACCCGACCACCCTGGGCATCCCCGAACTGCGCCAGAGCATCGCCCTGTGGTGCGAGCGGCGTTTCAAGGTACCCACCGGCTGGCTGGACGCGGCGCGCCACGTATTGCCGGTCAACGGCACCCGCGAGGCGCTGTTCGCCTTCACCCAGACCGTGGTCAACCGTAACGACGCCGGCCTGGTGGTCAGCCCCAATCCCTTCTACCAGATCTACGAAGGCGCCGCCCTGCTCGCCGGCGCCACCCCGCACTACCTGCCGTGCCTGGCCGGGAACGGCTTCAACCCGGACTTCGATGCGGTGCCCGCCGACGTCTGGCAGCGCACCCAGGTGCTGTTCCTCTGCTCGCCGGGCAACCCCACCGGCGCGCTGGTGCCGCTGGAGGTCCTGAAGAAGCTGATCGCCCTGGCCGACGAGCACGACTTCGTGATCGCCGCCGACGAGTGCTACAGCGAGCTGTACTTCGACGAACGGAACCCGCCGCCCGGCCTGCTGACCGCCTGCGCCGAGCTGGGCCGCAGCGACTTCAAGCGCTGCGTGGTGTTCCACAGCCTGTCCAAGCGCTCCAACCTGCCGGGCCTGCGCTCCGGCTTCGTGGCCGGCGACGCCGATATCCTCAAGGCCTTCCTGCTCTACCGCACCTACCACGGCTGCGCCATGCCGGTGCAGACCCAACTGGCGAGCATCGCCGCCTGGAATGACGAAGACCACGTGCGCGCCAACCGCGACCTGTACCGCGAGAAATTCGATGCGGTGCTGGACATTCTCTCCGGCGTGCTGGACGTGCAGCGCCCGGACGGCGGCTTCTACCTGTGGCCGAAGACCCCGGTGGACGACCAGACCTTCACCCGCGAGCTGTTCGTCCGCGAACACGTCACCGTGGTGCCGGGCTCCTACCTGTCCCGCGAGGTGGATGGCGTCAGCCCCGGCGCCGGTCGCGTGCGCATGGCCCTGGTCGCGCCGCTGGCCGAATGCGTGGAAGCCGCGCAACGCATCCGCCGCTTCACCGAAGGGCTCTGAGAGCCCTCCCCCTCCAACAGGCGGGAAGCGCCCGGCGCCAGGGCGCTTCCCGGCCGCTCACTCCACCGGCACGATGATCGCCACCCGGCGGTTCTCCATGCGTCCGTCGGGAGTATTGTTGTCCGCCACCGGCTTGCTCATGCCGAGGCCACGTATCTCCAGGTTTTCGGGCCGCATGCCGGCGCTGATCAGCACCTCCGCCACCGCGTTCGCGCGGCGTACCGAAAGCTCCCGGTTGTAATCGGGCTCGCCGTAGGAGTCGGTATGCCCCTCCAGGCGCAGCCTGTCGAGGCCGGCTTCGCGCAGGACACGCCCGATGCGCTCGAGGTTGGCGCGGCTATCGTGGTTGATGGCGTCCAGGTTGTTGCCGAACAGCACCTTGCTGGACAGGCCGAACTCCCACCCATCGTCCGTCGGCTGGAACCCCTCCCGTTTCAGGACGGCTATCTGTTCTGGCGTCAGGCCGGTCTGCGGTTGCGTCTGGCAGGCGGCCAGGGCAAGCGTCAGCAGGACCAGGGCGAGCAGGCGATTCGGCAGGTTCACGAGACTTCTCCTGTTTCTCGATGGGGACGGGTGACACGGGCTGTTGCGCCAGGAGCCGGGTTCCCCTCTGCCGGCGCTTGGCGTGGTACATGGCGAGATCGGCGCTGCGCAGCAACGCCTCCGGCGTGCTGCCATGCTCCGGACACAGGGCGATGCCGATCGTCAGGGACGTGCGCACGCTGCCGCCATCCGGCAGCGGAATGGGCAGTTCCATGCTGGCGATGATGTCGTCGGCGATGCGCACGGCATCCTCCGGGCTGGCTACCGGCGAGAGCAGCACCGCGAACTCGTCGCCGCCCAGGCGCGCCACCAGATCGGTTTCGCGCAGTTGCCCACGGATACGCGTGGCGATGCTGACCAGCACGGCATCGCCGGCGGCATGGCCGAGTTCGTCGTTGATCGACTTGAAGCGGTCGCTATCGATAAACAGTACGGCGACCCGCTGGCCGTGTGCCGCCACATCGCGCAGCGCCCGGCTCAGGCGGCCCTCGAAGAAGGCGCGGTTGGGCAAGCGGGTGAGGCTGTCGTGGCTGGCCTTGTGCGCCAGGGTAGCGTTTTCCTTCTCGAGGTGGGTTTGCCAGGAATCCAGCTCGTCGAGCAGGGCGTTGAAATCCTCGCTCAGCTCGTTGAGCTCGACGATCCGGGCCGGCGGCACGCGCTGGGCGAAATCGCGGTCGCGGCGTATCGCGTGGGCCACGCTGGCCAGGCGGTCGAGCGGACCGAGCACCTTGGCCACCATGCGCTGCGACAGGTGCAGGGCGCCCAGAGCGGCCAGCAGCAGCCCGGCGAAAGTGCCGCCGAGCCCGGTGAGCAGGAAGGTCAGCAGGCCACCGCCGGAACCGCTCACCCGCACCTCGCCGATGCGCCTGTCGTTATGGAGGATCGGCCGGCTGTATTCATCGTCCAGCAGCCAGCCCGTCAACCGGCGCTCCAGGCCGACCATCGGCCCGCTGGGGCGCTGATAGCCAGCCAGCCGACGACCATTGGCGTCATACACCGCCGCCTCGGCCACCTCTTCCTCGGCGGCGATGGCCTGCAGTGCCTCCTCTGCCGCCGCGGCGTCCCGGAACACCACCGCGGCTTCCGTGGTGTAGGCCATGGAGCGGGTGATCAGGTGCAGGTTGTGCTCCGCATAGGCGCGCAGGGCCAGCAGGCCGACCACCGTCACCGCCAGTCCGGCCATGCAGACCGAGACCAGCGCCACCGTCAGATTGGCGCGGTAGAAGACCCGCCGCAGCGACGGTCGGCCCGGGCGGAGCGAGAACAGCCGACGAATCCTCATGACGCGGCCTTCCTGCGCGCCAGCTTGAGCACGTTCGGATGCACGCGGACGCCGCTCCGGGCCACGGAATCGAGGTTGATCGAGAAGGTCACCCGCGGACGGCCGATGTTCAGGCAGAACATGTTGCCCACGCTGCACGACGGGTCGTGCTCGCTGATCGACAGCACCGGATGGTTCGCGAGCCGCTCGAAGAGCTGGCGGTTCTCCGCGTCGGAAAGCACGCCGAGGTACAGCGCATGGCATTCCGTGGCGAGTCGCGGATCGTCCAACGCGCGCCGCTGGGCATGCACGGGCCTGCCGCTGGGCTGCGACATACCCTGCAATATGTCGTCGGCGAACTCCGTGGGCCCCACCACGCACAAGTGCAGCTCCCCGGGCTCATCCGGCCAGCGCACGAAGCTGAGGATGCCGAGCACCACTTCGCCGACGGCTTCGCTCTGCTGGGCCAGCAGCGTCCGCGCCTCCTCGGCCCGCAGGATCGGCCCGGACAGGCACGCCCCGAGCAGGGCCAGGCAGACGGAAAACCGTCGCAATGACGGCAAGGAAGCGAGGGTCAATATTGGCTCCAGGGTTCCCGGCTGCTCTGAGCGGGGCGGTGATGGCAAAGGCGTAGTCTAAATAATGTGACGCACTTCACGCGAGAAGTTCGCCATCGAGACCACCACACCCCTGCTCGTCACAACGGGAGCGAATGCTGGCGCCGGGATCACCTGCCGGGAAAGATGGCCGCCCATATCCCGACAGCCGGCCGGAACGACATGGCATAATCCACGGCCTGAATTTCTTGGATATTTCGGGGAGCACGGGGAAGCCCCTTTCTCTCGAGGAAAATCAATGCCTTACACCCTCTATGGCATCAAAGCCTGCGACACCATGAAAAAGGCCCGCGCCTGGCTCGACGAACACCGCGTGGACTATGGCTTCCACGACTACAAGGCGGTCGGCATCGACCGCGCCAGCCTGCAGAAATGGTGCGCCGAGCACGGCTGGCAGACCGTGCTGAACCGTGCCGGCACCACCTTCCGCAAGCTGGACGACGCCCAGAAGGCCGACCTCGACGAGGCCAAGGCCATCGAGCTGATGCTCGCCCAGCCGTCGATGATCAAGCGCCCGGTGCTCGACCTCGGCGATCGCACCCTGGTCGGCTTCAAGCCTGACAACTACGCCGCCGCGCTGGCCTGACTCCATCCCTTATTTCGCTGCAAGGAAATCCGATCCCATGACCACCTCCCTCTTCAGCATCGCCTTCGGCGTCGGCACCCAGAACCGCCAGGGCAACTGGCTGGAAGTCTTCTACGCCCAGCCCCTGCTTTCCCCTTCCGCCGAACTGGTGGCCAAGGTCGGTGAAGTGCTGGGCTACAGCGGCGGCAACCAGGCCATCGTCATCAGCAACAACCAGGCCACCAAGCTGGCCGAGGCGCTGAAAGGCATCGACGCCGCGCAGTCCGCTCTGCTCACCCGACTGGCCGAAAGCCATCGCCCGCTGGTCGCCACCCTGCTGGCCGAAGACAGCGCGCCGACCTCCACCCCCGAGGCCTACCTCAAGCTGCACCTGCTCTCCCACCGCCTGGCCAAGCCGCACAGCCTGAATCTTTCCGGCATCTTCCCGCTGCTGCCCAACGTGGCCTGGACCAGCCAGGGCGCCGTGGACCTGGCCGAACTGGCCGAGCTGCAACTGGAGGCGCGCCTGAAGGGCGACCTGCTGGAAGTCTTCTCGGTGGACAAGTTCCCGAAAATGACCGACTACGTGGTGCCGAGCGGTGTACGTATCGCCGACAGCGCCCGCGTACGCCTGGGCGCCTATATCGGTGAAGGCACCACGGTGATGCACGAGGGCTTCGTCAACTTCAACGCCGGCACCGAAGGCCCGGGCATGATCGAAGGCCGCGTCTCCGCCGGGGTGTTCGTCGGCAAGGGCTCGGACCTGGGCGGCGGCTGCTCGACCATGGGCACCCTGTCCGGCGGCGGCAATATCGTGATTTCCGTGGGCGAAGGCTGCCTGATCGGCGCCAATGCCGGCATCGGCATCCCGCTGGGCGACCGCAACATCGTGGAAGCCGGCCTGTACATCACCGCCGGCACCAAGGTGGCGCTGCTCGACGAGCAGAACGCCCTGGTCAAGGTCGTCAAGGCCCGCGACCTGGCCGGCCAGCCGGACCTGCTGTTCCGCCGCAATTCGCAGAACGGCGCGGTCGAGTGCAAGACCAACAAGACCGCCATCGAGCTGAACGAAGCGCTGCACGCGCACAATTGACAGCAGCGACAAGCTGCAAGCCATAAGCTGCAAGAACCAGCCCTTGCGGTTTCAACTTGCAGCTTGAGGCTTGTAGCTTATGACTCTTTCTTCTCCTTGGCGCACCGACTTCCCCGGCATCCTGGCTCTCGAGGCGGAAGGCCAGACCTACCTCGACAGCGCCGCCACCAGCCAGAAGCCGCAGGCATTGCTCGATGCCCTGCTCGGCTACTACGCCGGCGGCGTGGCCAACGTGCATCGTGCCCAGCATCTGCCTGGCGAGCGCGTCACCCGCGCCTTCGAGACCAGCCGCGCCAAGGCCGCCCAGTGGCTCAACGCCGAGTCGCCGGGGCAGATCATCTTCACCCGAGGCTGTACCGAAGCGCTCAACCTGCTGGCCTACGGCCTGGAGGCGCAGTTCCATCCCGGTGACCAACTGGTGGTCGGCGCCGCCGAGCACCACGCCAACCTGCTGCCCTGGCAACAACTGGCCCAGCGACGAGGCCTGGAGCTGGTGGTGCTGCCGCTGGACGAGGACGGCGCCATCGACCGGGAGCAGGCCGCCCGCCTGATCGGCCCGCGCTGCCGCCTGCTGGCGATCGGCCAACTGTCCAACGTGCTCGGCCGCTGGCAACCGCTGGCGGAGCTGTTCGCCCTGGCCCGCGCCAACGGCGCGCTGACCGTGGTGGATGGCGCCCAGGGCGCGGTACACGCCCGCCCCGACGTGCAGGCGCTGGATTGCGACTTCTACGTGTTCTCGGCGCACAAGCTGTACGGTCCGGAAGGCGTCGGCGTGCTCTACGGCCGCGAGGACGCCCTGCAGCGCCTGAACCACTGGCAGTTCGGCGGCGAGATGGTCCAGGTCACCGACTACCAGAGCGCCACCTTCCGCCCGGCGCCGCTGGGCTTCGAGGCCGGCACGCCGGCGATCGGCGCAGTCATCGGCCTGGGCGCCAGCCTCGACTATCTGCAGGGCCTCGACGCCACGGCCGTCACCGCCCATGAAGCCACGCTGCACGCCCAATTGCTCGACGGCCTGGCGCAACGCAGCGGCCTGCGCGTGCTCGGCTCGCCGCAGGTGGCCCTGGCCAGCTTCGTGGTCGACGGCATACACAACGCCGACCTCGCCCACCTGCTCGGCGAACAGGGCATCGCCGTGCGCGCCGGCCATCACTGCGCCATGCCGCTGTACGGCACGCTCGGCCTGAGCGGCGCGGTGCGCGTATCACTCGGCCTGTACAGCGACTCGGCCGATCTGGAGCGGTTCTTCAACGCCCTCGACCTGGCCCTGGAGTTGCTGCGGTGACATCTGGCCGCGCCTACGGGACGCTGTGCCCATGAGCCTTCCACCGCGTGCTCGGGAGGCCCTGGAAGCCTTCGGCCAATGCCCCGGCTGGGAGCAGCGCGCGCGCCTGCTGATGCAGTGGGGAGAACGCATGGAGGCGCTGGACGAGGCCGAACGCAACGACGCCAACCTCGTGCACGGCTGCGAAAGCCGGGTCTGGCTGGTCGGAGAAGCGCGGGACGGCCGCTGGCACTTCCGCGCGGCCAGCGAAGCCCGCCTGATCCGTGGCCTGCTGGCGGTCCTGCTGGCACGGGTCGACGGCCTGGACGGCGCGGAACTGCGCACCCTCGACCTGGCGGACTGGTTCGCCCGGCTCGGCCTGTCGCGCCACCTCTCCCCCTCGCGCAGCAACGGCCTCAACGCCGTGCTGCAACGGATGCGCGAGCTGACTCGCCCATAGCATCCCCTCGCCAAACCGCCAGCGATTGTCGGTTTAGGTTCGTTATTTGTCGCTATCGCTTCGTTGGGATGCAGCCCGCCTCGATAATTTCAAGCCTCCAAGACACAGGCTGCCGTCCACTCGCACAGTGGCAGGCCCCATAACTACAACAGCTTGAGAGGTACGGCTTTGGAAACCCTGGGCTTCATCGTCGACAACCTTGGCATGATCGGCCGGCTCACCCTCGAGCACATCTCCCTGGTCGGCATCGCCGTGGGCCTCGCCATCGTCACCGGCGTTCCGATCGGCATCGCCATCACGCTGAACAAGCGTGCCGCCGATGTCGTGCTCTATGCCGCCTCCATCCTCATCACCATTCCCTCCATCGCCCTGTTCGGCCTGATGATTCCCCTGCTCTCGATGATCGGCCAGGGCATCGGCTACCTGCCCGCCGTGATCGCCGTGCTGCTGTATTCCCAACTGCCGATCATTCGCAACACCTACACGGCGATCAACAACGTCGACCCCGCGCTGCGGGAAGCCGCCCGGGGCATCGGCATGACCTCGGCCCAGCGCCTGCGAATGGTCGAGATCCCCCTGGCGATCCCGGTGATCATGGCCGGCATCCGTACCGCCGTGGTGATGAACATCGGCGTGATGGCCATCGCCGCCTACATCGGCGCGGGCGGCCTCGGCACGCTGATCAGCCGGGGCATCTCGCAGACCGACCCACGGCAACTGATCGCCGGCGCCCTGGCCGTCAGCGTCCTCGCCGTGGTGGCCGACTACCTGCTGCTGTTCTGCCAGAAGAAGCTGACCCCGCAAGGTACTCAACCAACCGCGTAGGCGCCGCGACGAATCCCAGGCGACAGGAAAGAGAACAACGATGATAAAGCTCGAACACCTGACCAAGATTTTCCACACGCAGGAAGGCGAGGTGATCGCCGCCGACCATATCGACATGGAGGTGCCCCAGGGCGAAATCTGCGTGCTGCTGGGCCCCTCCGGCTGCGGCAAGACCACCACCCTGAAGATGATCAACCGGATCGTCCCGGCCACTTCGGGGCGGGTGTTCATCGGCGGCGAGGACACCAGCGCGCTGGACACCATCACCTTGCGCCGCAACATCGGCTACGTCATCCAGCAGATCGGCCTGTTTCCCAACATGACCATCGAGGAAAACATCTGCGTGGTGCCCAAGCTGCTGGGTTGGGACAAGGCTCGCTACCTGGCCCGCGCCGCGGAGCTGCTGGCCATGGTGGCGCTGGAGCCGCGCACCTTCCTGAAACGCTACCCGCGGGAGCTTTCCGGCGGCCAGCAACAGCGGGTCGGGGTGATCCGCGCCCTGGCCGCCGACCCACCGGTGATGTTGCTGGACGAGCCCTTCGGCGCCATCGACCCGATCAACCGGGAGATCATCCAGGACGAGTTCCTGAAGATGCAGCAGGAATTGAAGAAGACCATCCTCTTCGTCAGCCACGATATCGACGAGGCGGTGAAGATGGCCGACCGGATCGCCATCTTCGACGCCGGCAAGCTGGTCCAGTTCGCCTCGCCCGACCATGTCCTGGCCCATCCCGCCAACAAGTTCGTCGAGGACTTCGTCGGCAGCGACCGGACCCTCAAGCGTTTGCGCCTGGTCAAGGTCAAGGACGTGATGATGGCCTCGGGACCCACCGTGCGTCCCGAGGACGACCTGAAGCACGCGCTGCGGCTCATGGAGAGCCGCGACCACATGGCCATCACCATGGTCGATCGCAACGGCCGCCCCATCGGCTCCGTCTACCGCTCCCTGGCCCTGGCCAAGCAGGGCACCTGCGGCGACCACCACTACGGCCTGCGCGCCATCGTCAATATCGACGACGACCTGAGAACGGTGGCCGCGCTGATGTTCAGGCACGACACCACCTGGATACCCTGCGTGGACGACCAGGGCGTATTCCGTGGCGAAGTCTCCCAGCGCGGGGTGACCCACTACCTGGGCGCCACCTACCGCCGGGTGGAAGACGCGCCCGAGGCCCATCCCCACCCCGCCACCCTGGAGTCCCAGGAAAACCGGAGTGCGCACTGTGACTAAGCACGCCTCGTCGTTCCTCTGGCTCCTCGCCCTCGCCGGCATGTTCGTCCTCGGCGCGGTCAGCATGGGCAGCGGCTTCATCGACGAGCTGCTCCAGCACCGCGAGGACATCGTCTTCCTCAGCCAGCAGCACATGATGCTGGTGGCCCTGTCCGGCGGCCTGGCGATCCTCATCGGCATCCCGCTCGGCATCTGGCTGAGCCGCCCGCGCCAACGGCGCCTGGCGGAAGGCCTCATGCAGGTCCTGAATATCGGCACGACCATTCCCACCCTGGCGGTGCTGGCCCTGTCGATGAGCCTCCTCGGGATCGGCAGCCGGCCCGCGATCTTCGCGCTGTGCATCGCCACCCTGCTGCCGATCGTGCGCAACACCTACACCGGCCTGGTCGGCGTCCCCGCCTACCTCAAGGAGGCCGCCGACGGCATGGGCATGAGCGCCCGGCAGATTCTCTTGCGGGTCGAGCTGCCCAACGCCCTCTTCGTGATCTTCGCCGGCATCCGCACCGCCCTGACCATCAATGTCGGCACCGTGCCCCTGGCCTTCCTGATCGGCGGCGGCGGCCTCGGCGAACTGATCTTCACCGGCATCGACCTCAACGAGATGTCGATGCTGCTGGCCGGCGCCATTCCCACCGCCCTGCTCGCCGTGCTGGTGGACATCGGCGTCGCGGGCATCGCCATGGTGGTGATTTCCAAAGGGGTCGACCCGCTGCGGGCCGCCCGCTGACTTGCACTTCCAACATTCGAACCACGAGGCCATCGACCATGAAAATAACAACGATCCTGAAGTCCCTTTCCGCCGTGCTGCTGCTCTCGACCATGGGCCTGGCGCAGGCGGACAAGCTGGTCGTCGGCGGCAAGAACTTCACCGAACAGCAGGTCATGGCCGCCATCACGACCCAGTACCTCCAGGCCAAGGGCTTCAAGGTGGACAAGCGCGCCGGCCTGGGCAGCACCGTGCTGCGCAAGGCCCAGGAAAACGGCCAGGTCGACATCTACTGGGAATACATCGGCACCTCGCTGATCACCTTCAACAAGATCACCGAGCGGCTGAGCGCCGAGGACGGCTACGCCAAGGTCAAGACACTCGATGCCGCCAAGGGGCTGGTCTGGCTGACGCCCTCCAGGGCCAACAACACCTACGCCCTGGCGATGCGCCGCGCAGAGGCGCAGGCCCAGGGCATCGAGACCCTGAGCGACCTGGCCAGGGCGATCAACGACGGCAACGACCTGCTGCTGGCCTGCAACGCCGAGTTCGCCGCCCGTCCCGACGGCCTGCAGCCCCTGCAGGAAACCTATGGCTTCACGTTCAAGCGCTCGCAAATCAAGCGCATGGACTCCGGCCTGACCTACCAGGCGCTCAGGGAGGGCCAGGTCAGCGTCGCCCTGGTGTTCGCCACCGACGGCCGCATTCCCGCCTTCGACTTCGTCGCCTTGCAGGATGACCTCGGCTTCTTCCCGGACTACGCCCTGGCCCCGGTGGTGCGCGCGCAGACCCTGGCGCGCAATCCCGAGCTGGAGTCCCTGCTGAACGAGCTGTCCGGCCGACTCGATGACTAGGTCATGTCGCAACTGAACGCCCAGGTGGACGTCGCCAAGCAGTCCATCGAGGCGGTGGCCCGGGAGTTCCTGAAAGACCAGGGGCTGATCTGACAACAGCGGCCGGGTTTCCCTTCCGCCTTTTCCCGCAGGTATCCAATGACGACCATTCGTGTAGCCGCTGCGCAGATCCCGGTCCGCCTGGGCGGCATCGACGACAACCTCGAGACCCATCGGCGCCTGGCCCGCCAGGCGTTGCAGGACGGCGCGGAGGTGCTGCTGTTCCCGGAGCTGTCGCTGACCGGTTACCAGCTGGGGCGCCAGGTCCCGACCCTGGCGATGACAGCGGGCGACGAGCGCCTGCGGACGTTCGCCAGGGAGTTTCCCGACCTGCTGATCGTCTGCGGCTTCGTCGAGCGGGCATCCCCTGGCGAGTTCTACAACGCCATGGTCTGGCTGCGCGGGGGCGAACCCTGCTTCGTGCACCGCAAGCTGAACCTGCCGACCTATGGCGGCCTCGAGGAAGGCAAGCTGTTCACCGCCGCCGACCACCTGGCGCTATGCGACGCCAAGCCGGGCTGGCCCACCGCCACGCTGATCTGCGCGGACCTGTGGAATCCCGGCCTGGTGCATGCGGCCATGCTCCGCCGCCCGAGCCTGCTCCTGGCGCCGATCAACTCGGCCGAGGGCGTGGTCAGCGCGGCGTTCTCCAACCCCGATGGCTGGGCGCTGAACCTGCGCTTCTACGCCATGACCTACGGCATCCCGCTGGTCATGGCCAATCGCTGCGACAGCGAGCAGGGCACGGTCTTCTGGGGTGGCAGCCGGATACTCGGCCCACGCGGCGAAACCCTGGCGCAGGCGGGTGGCGACGAACAGTTGATCTGCTCCGAGCTGGAGCTGGAGGCGATCGCCCAGGCGCGTTTCGACCTGCCCACCATTCGCGACGCCAATACCCCCTTGGTCAGATCCCTGCTCTGACCTGACGACTCCCGAGCGACTCCGGGCTCAGCGGCCGCGCACGCGCGGCACGGGCCTCTATTACCCATGGAAAAGCAACAAGAGGGAACAGCCAGATGTCCATCATCCAGTACACCCGCAACCCCATGCTCCTGTCAGTGCTGCCGATACTGGCCCTGCTCGACCAGGCGGCCATCGCGGCGCCGGTCACCGACAACCTGGATATCGGCGGGGCACTGCGCGCCCGCTTCGACTACGACCCGGACCAGGACATCCAGAAGCTGTCCCTCGATACCGTCCGGCTCGACGTCAAGTACGACTCGGACACCTGGATCGGCAAGGGTTCCTACCGCTGCTACGGCGGCTCCTATCCCTACGACTACGTCGACAGCCTCTGCGACATCGCCTTCCCGTCCTATGCCTGGGTCGGCTACAAGTTCGACGCCTCGCGGCAGGTGCACGTCGGCCTGAACCAGGTACCGTTCGGCCTGCAGCCCTATTTCGGCACCACCTTCTTCGAAGGCCTGGGCAACGTCATCGGCCTGGAGGACGTGCACAACCTGGGTATCAAGTACCTCGGCGGCACGCCCGAATGGAACCTGCAGGCCGCCTATTACCTGAACGACGGCGGGCAGGGGAAAGGCACCAGCCGTGGCGGCAGGTCCTACTCGACCAACGTGGCCGATGCCGACGACAACGTGCCCGACGGCAGCGACAACGTCGAGAAACACAAGCTTTCCCTGCGCCTGGCGCGCCACGTCGAGATCGGCGAATGGGCCTCCGAATTCGGCGGCTCGCTGCTGACCTCCACCCTGGAAAACCAGGACACCGGGGACGACGGCCGACGCAATGCCTTCGCCCTCCACTACCAGGGCCGGAACGGCCCCTGGGGCACGGCGTTGCAAGCCGTGCGCCAGCACATGAAGCCGAAGAACGCCGGCAGCAACGACATCGTGACCTTCGGCGGCTACGACGGCACCTTCAACGTGGCGGCCAAGGGCGACCTCTACGTGGCCCACCTCAGCTACGACCTGCCCGGCACCTACTGGCTGGTTTCCGGCGTGCAGTTCTATGGAAACTACAGCCGCTTCGACAAAGCGAAGGGCGCCTTCAAGGACTCCCAGCGCTTCATCGCCGGCACCTCCTTCTCCTTCAAGGACCTGTGGATCGCCGTCGAATGGCTGCACGGCAAGAACGACCCCTACATCGGCGGCAGCAGCTACACCCAGAGCCTGGCCGAAGGCGGCAGCGACCAGTGGGAGAACCGCCTGTACGCCAATATCGGCTACTACTTCTGAGAACTGGGTAGATCCTATGTTCATAGGCAAGAAATAGCCTCGTCCATGCACCGTCTGCTCCCTCTCCCATTTATTGGGGGCACGCCTAGTGGAGAGGGCTGGGGAGAGGGTGGTTCAGGCGGCTCGGAGCTGCCGTGCAGGCCCTCTCCCCCGGCCCCTCTCCCGTAAACGGGAGAGGGGAGACAAGCACATAGCCCGGATCCAACCCGGGAAAT
>NZ_CAJFCI010000051.1 GCF_904061905.1 Zestomonas carbonaria | reverse complement strand
AGGAAGTGACCATCGCCCGCGACCGCCGCCACGCCATCGGCCAGGACGACAGCCTGAACGTCGAGCGCAACCGGCTGATCCGCATCGGCAAGGACCGCAGCGAGGAAGTCGGCAACGACCGCTACGACAAGACCACGGCCAGCCACTTCATCGAGACCGGCGGGCACGTCGAGCACAGCGTGCAGGGCCATCACCAGCTCGAGGCCGGGCAGAGCATCGAGCGCAGGACGTCCCGCTACGACCTGCAGGCCGGCGAGTGCGTCGTCATCACGAGTCCCGGCGGGGCCATCGTCATCAACGATGCCGGCATCACCCTCGAAGGTTCGAGCATCCTGTTGAAGGGCCCCGTCAGCCGGGAAAATGGCGGTAGCGGCAATCCCTTCTCCATCGCCGGCGATCCCGACGAAGGCAGCGAAAGCGATTTCTGCGTGACCTGCTTCCTGCGCGCCGCCCGCAATGGCGGCATGGTGGTGCCGGTATGAGCGGAATCGTTCCTTCCACCGAAAGCTTCTTTCTCTTCGACGGCGCCCTGCTCCACGCCTCCCCGGAGCACGCCTGGCTGCTGGAGCAGGAAGACACCCTCCACCTCTACGACGACCTGGGCGAACAGGCCATCGCCGTCGGTCCCCTGCTGCTGCCGGCCACGCCCGCCACGGGGAAAATCGCGCAGGCCATGGCCACCAGCACGGAGCCGATGCAGTTCGCCATCAGCCGCCTGACCGGTCGCCTGTCGACCGACCGGCTCGACCGGCACCTTCGCCGGCTGCGCTACCTGGAGACGGACAACGCCCAGCGCTACTACTTCCGCTACGCCGACGGCCGCGCCTTCGAGGCGGTATGGCGCACCCTCGAACCCGAGCAGCAGGCCGCGCTGCTGGGCCCCATCATCAGTTGGGAACATATCGGCCGCGACGGCAGGCTTCACAAAAGGGTTCCGCCATCCCTGCGGCAGGACCAGGCACCGGCGCCCCTGCCGCTGCGCCTGCAACCCAGGCAGTGGCACCTGGCATTGGAAGCCGGCCGTATCGGCGAGTTGTTCGACAGCACCCTGCATGCGAATGCGCGACCGGCCTACCAGGGCGACCCGGAACAGTGGTACGCCTGGACCGAGCAGACCTACCACTGGCTGCGCCGCCTGGGGATCGACAAGCCCCCCGTGCGGCTGGCGGCGAACCGGGTCATGTGGCAGACCGCCGGCCTGGTCTATCGGCACACCCAGTTCGAACAAGCCCTGATCGATGCCCAGCGCAGCGACGACACGAGCCATCTGCTGGACTACGGGGAGCTGCGCAAACGATGAAAGGACTCGCCCTGCTGGCCTGCCTGTTCATCGCAGGCTGCAAGGCCCTGGAACCCAGGCCGAGCATGATCGGCGTAGGACTGACCGGTATCGACCACCTGCCCGATCACCTCAGCGTGCAGAACTTCTGGTTCAATGGCTCCAGTGGTTTCCAAGCCGGTAAAGGTGGCCGTCTGGCATGCTGTACCTCGCTCCCCAGGGAGTGGCAGCCTGGCATGACGGCAGTGGTGCGCTGGCATGTCACCAACTGGCGGGATTGCAAATGGGAGCGCTACGAACGCCGCGTCCCTGTGGATCGTTATCAGGAGGCCGGTCGCGTCTGGGTGCATTTCCTGGCCGATGGCTCGGTGCGGGTGGTTTCATCTGGTATCGGACCAGGCAACCCGGAATATCCAGGCCCTCAAGATGCCATCCCCCAGAAACACCCTCCGAGAACCTATAACGGCTGGTCCCCTCGCTGCCCCAAGCAGGGGCAACCCGAGGTCAAGGAGGACCTGGAATGACCGAGGAAACCTTCCGTGCCCATCCCATTGGCGACACCCCCGGCATCGAGGAAACGCTTCCCACCTGCATACCACGTACCGAGCGCTGCGAACTGCCCCTGAATATCGGCATATTCTTCGACGGCACCGGCAACAACCAGGACTGGGACGAAGCCGACAGTTGCAGCCCCGGCCTGGGCATGACCCAGCGCGAGTACCGCAAGGACAGCAATGTTGCCCGGCTGCACCGGGCCTATCCCGATGAACCCTCAATTGGCTACTACCCTGTTTACGTTCCCGGAGTGGGCACTCCCTGCCGGCCTATTGGAGAAAACGAGCCGGATACCTTCGGCATGGGCTTCGGTGCCGGTGGCGATGGGCGTATCAATTACGCCCTCTTGTATGTGCTCGACTCGATTCATCGCGCTATCAGCAACAACCAACCAGCATTCTCCGACGAAACGGTCATCGCCCTGTGCCGCAACGGCATCCGGATCTATGACCCGGGAACCCGCTCGTACTCCCGCCTGAGAGGCCGGGTCGACGACGAAAAGGGCCTGATGGCCGTGGGCATGCAGGAAAAGGGTGGCCTGCTGTGCAGCGCCAGCGGCGGCCGGGACCACGCCCGTACCTTCCTGCTGGAACAGGCGCGGAAGATCGCCGACAAGGTGGCGGCCACCCGCCAGCCCAGGCTGGTGGAAATCACCATCGACGTGTTCGGCTTTTCCCGGGGCGCGGCCCAGGCGCGGGTGTTCTGCAACTGGCTGGGGGAGCTGATGGCCGGTAACCGGTTGTGCGGCGTTCCAGCCACCATCCGCTTCCTGGGAATCTTCGACACCGTGGCCTCGGTGGGGCTGCCCAACAGCGCACCGCTGGGCAACGGCCATGGCGGCTGGGCGCAGCCCCGCTACCTGGCGATCAGCCCCTACGTGCGGCAGTGCGTGCACTACGTCGCCATGCACGAGAACCGCGCCTCCTTCCCGCTGGAGTCGGTGCGGCGCCCGGACGGCAGCCTGCCGGCCAATTGCCGGCAGTACACCCTGCCCGGCATGCACTCGGACGTGGGCGGTGGCTACGCGCCCAACGACCAGGGCCGGGGCCCCAGCGGCGACCCGAGCGACGCCCTGTCGCAGATTCCGCTGGAGTTGATGTACAACGCGGCCTGTGCCGCACAGGTGCCTTTGAACAAGATCGATGCGCTCGACGGTGACTACGACCCCTTCGCCGTCCACCCGGACCTGCGCCAGGCCTTCGATGCCTTCATGTCGGTCAATGCCGGCGAGAAGACCATCGCGCAATGGCTGCTGCCCTACCTGGCCTGGCGCTACCAGATACGCGAGGCGTATGCCAACAAGCTGTCGTGGGTGACCCGCGCCAGCGCACGGGACCGCGAGGACCTGGAGGGCGCCAACCGCATCCTGCGCGCGGATATCGAGGCGCTCGAAACCAACGCTGGCCGCTGGACCCAATCGGCCCACACCGTCCTCGGCGCGCTGCCGCTGATCGGTGGCCGGCTGAGCGAAAAAGGCTCGCGTCTCGGCAAGCTGTCGCCGGAGGCTCGCGCCCTGCTGGGCGAGCTGCGCGCGCAACCGGTCCTCGGCACGCCGGAGAATCCCGAGCGCCTGACGCCGCAGGCATACCTGTTCGCCAACTACGTGCACGACTCCTATGCCGGCTTCCGGCCGCTGGACAGCCGCATCGACCTGAGTTTCGCCGGCTGCCGCGACATCCTGCCCGGTTCCTGGGAGCCGGAAGGCTACCTGCGCTACCGGCGCTTCTACCATGGCGACGACACTCCGCTCAGCGGGGCCCCGCCCACTCCCGGGCATCCGGATCGCACACGGGAAGCGGACCTGCACTGGGTACGGCACAACGTCGACCCGAACAAGCTGAGCGACTTTCGCTGGTGAGTTCGCGCCCTTCGTCGACGGGTCGGGGACGACGGGCGCGGCCAGTGCGAACGCCGCCCCGCTTCACCTGCGAATACGCCCGACGGGCTTGATGTCGCCCACCAGGTTGCTCCTGACCTCGTTCTTGGGCTTGTACTCCTGATCGATCTCGGTTCGCCGGAGAACCGATTCGCTGATGGTTTCCTGCCCGTGGTGGGTGGCGCCGATCAGGCGGTAGTAACGCTCCTTGAAGCGGCTGTACGCGCCGCCCAGGAAGTTCCTGTAGGAGTCGATGATGGGGGGAAGCTCTTCGATGGGGCCGGGAATCCTGGCGGGGCTCAGGGCGAGGCCGCAGGACTGGGCCTTTTCCATCATCCAGCGGAGCGGGATGTCCGACAGGTTGTTGTTCGCGTAGCCGCCGCCGACATTGGCGTGGGCGCCGGAGAACCAGGCCTGCTCGACGGTCTGGTTGGGCTTTTCCTTCGGGTCCCACAGGGTGCATTGGTAGTTTTCGCGGTGCTCGTCGATGGCCACGGCGTGGAAGGCGTTCCTGACGATCCCGCTCAGTTCGGTGTCGTGGAACTGGTAATAGCGCTTGTTGAACCAGCCGAAGGTTTCGAAGGGGATGCCCAGGGCGCCCACCGTGTCCCACACGCCGAGGAAGTGGACGGGGATGTCCCGCGAGAACTCCCGGCGGAACAGCACCGCGTTCTCCGAGTCCGCCCCTTCGTCGCGGGAGCGGTAGAGCGCATAGGCGTCGGCGACCCGCTTGGTGTGTTCGGGCTTGAGCAGGCCGGCGTTCCTGATCAGGCCCACCAGGCTCCTGGCCGAGTAGGCGCCACGGCTGAAGCCGAGGACGAACACCTGGTCGCCGTCCTCGTATTTTTTGGCGAGCCATTTGTAGCCGTTCTGGATCTTCTCGGACAGGCCGACGCCGAACGCCCCGCCCCTGAACCGGTCGTACCAGGCCGTGCCCACGCCGGGCTCGTACCACTTCAGTTGCTCCATGCCGCTGGCATCCACGGACAGGATCGCCTGGTGGAACTTGAAGACGTTGGTGCTGCTGTCGCCGTCCACCGAATTGGCATCCGGCGTGTTCCAGGTCCCGTCGAACAGGACGATGAGCCTCTTGGCCATTTCTCCGCTCCTCGATTCAGACCACCTGCAACGCCCCGTTGCCGAACGATTCGGGATTGTGCCCGGCGGTCATCAGCAAGGCGCCGCGATTGCAGAAGTTGCCCAGGTACTTGCCCTGGAGGGCCAGGGCCATGCCCGCCAGTTCTCCATCAGGATCGAAGACGTTGCGGTCCAGCGCCAGGTTGGAGGCGAGAAACTGGGCGAACGAGTTGCCGAAGCTGCAGGTCTCCGCCACCAGGCTGAAGAAACTGACGGGGATGCCCACCTCTCCGCCGGTGTCCAGTTGCTGCATGATCAGTTCCATGATTTCGTCGGCCAGGCGCAGGTCGATCACCCGGTCGTTGCGCAGGCGCAGGGAGCCGAACTGGCCCTTCAGGTTCAGCAGCGGCCCCAGGCGCTTGATCTGGTCCTGGTTGAGCAGCAGGTCCTTGGTCGATTCGCCGTACAGGGAAACCCGCCCGACGATGCGGCAGTCCGCGACCAGCACGTCGCCGGTGCCATCGGCGAGCATCAGCGCGAAGCCGGGATGGTTGCTGCCGCCACCCGCCACCTGCTGGGTGGCTTCGACGATCAGTTGCGTGAGCTCCGCCTTCACCGATCCGCCGATCTGCAACAGGCTGCGGCCCGGCTCGCTACGGGCGCGCAAGGCGAGGTGCTGCAAGTGCAGGCGGACGTTGCCGAAGAGCCGGAGCGACTGCGGCACCTCCGGGCAGAGCAGGTCGAAATCGCGCAGGACCAGCCCGGCGAAGTTGCTCAGCTCGAACGCCTCGCCGCGCAGGTGCAGGCGGCTGGCCGGGCCGGCGCCGTGGACCAGCAGGTTGACCTCGCCCTTGGCGTCCAGCACTAGGTCGTCGCTCAACTGGTGGTCGCCGGGCAGCAGGCACAGGCAGATGTCGCGCTCGCCGCGTTCGAGTAGTTCGCGCAGGGCGAGGTCCAGGGTCGGGAATTCGCCGGTCTTGCCGACCGTCACGCAGCAGCCCCCGGCGTGGTTGCGCTGGCACAGCGAGTCCAGGGCGGCTTGCACGGTGTTGACCCCGGCGGCCTGCATGTCCGCGCAGTTGGCCGGGTCGTAGGCCACCGCCGCAGCCACCGCCAGGCGCGCCGAGAAGTGGATGTCGGCATACTTGCCCGGCGCCGGCTGGCCGGCTTCCAGCAGCTCGGCGGTGCAGGTCTGGTCCAGCACGCCGGGGGCGAGGAACCATTCGACGCTGGCGATGCCGTCGGGACCGGTGGTCGCGGTGGTGTCGACCGCGCCGTTCTGCAACAGGCCCTGCGGCGCGTGGAAACGCACCTGGGCGCCGGCCACCGGGAACTGGCCGTTGTAGACCGCCACTTCCAGTGGCGACGGCAGGGCGACGCGTTGCGGATTCAGCGGGTCGGGCATGGCCTGCTGGCCGTCGCCGCCGATGTAGTAGAGGTTGGTCAGCTCGGTGAGCGCCGGGAACAGGTTGCGGCAGTCGCTGACCCGCGTCCACACGCCGGCCTGGCAGCGCAGCAGGGCCAGCCGGGTGAAGGCTCGCAGCACGCCCTGGGGCGCGGCGAAGGCCGGCTTGCCGCCCGCCTGCGGCCATTCGATGCCGGCCGTGGCGGTGCGCGCCGGGATGGTCCAGTAGTCGCCGACGCGCAGCTTGCCGGCCAGGAAGCGCACCTCCACGCCGTCTTCCAGTTCCACCCAGCCGGTGTTGTCGCCGGCGTTGGGCGCCACCGGGTTGAGCGGCGCCCAGCCGTCCCAGCGGCGTACCCGTGGATGGCGGGCGAACAGCTCGTCGCCCAGCGGTTCGGTGGCGTTGGCGACGTCCAGGGTGACGCGGTTGCCCTCGGTCTTCAGCACCTGCACCAGCGGGCCGCCGCGGCCGGTCTGCTCGTGGTCGTCGTTGAAGATTTCCAGCCAGCAGCCGGCGGTGATGGCCAGGTAGGGATCGCGGCCGATGCTGGCCACCTCGATCTCGTCCGGCGCCGGGTCGTTCAGCCAGCCGGTCAGCCGGGTGAGGATGCTGCCGTTGTCGCGCGACCACTTGTAGCGCAGCTTGGCCGGCGCCACGCCGTCCTCGTGGACCTCCACCCGGTAGAGCTGGTTCTCCAGCCGCTGGTAGCCGGCTTCCGGGGTCAGCAGGCAGGGGTCCTTGGGCGGCGTGCCGGGCTCGGCGCGGACCGCCAGCTTGCCGTCGGACGCCTTGCCCAGTTCGTTCCAGGCGGCGATGTCGGACAGGCAGTCGAGATCGGCGTTGAGCGCGCCGACCCGCAGCAGCTTGATCTGCCACACCAGTTGGTCGCGGGTGGCGCTGTCCGGTCCGCCCAGGGCAACTTCGCGGATCAGCCCGTCCTCCAGCGCGGTGACGTGGCGCAGCCAGGCTTCCAGGTAGCCGAGGTAGAGGCCGTTCTCCGGCTGCACCGGGTTGCCGGCGGCGCTGTACACGCGGATCGCGGTCAGCGCGGCGTTGGCGCCGGCCGGTGGCAGCGGCAGCAGGCTGGCGCCGGCCGGCATGATCGGCGAGATGCGGCCGTCCAGATCGGGCTGGGAGGTGAGCGCGAGGGGCGCCGGGTTCTCGCAGAGCAGCCCTTCGAGGTACAGGCGGCCGGCGGAAACGTCGATGTTCTGGCCGTTGCCGTCGAGCAGGAAGCCGGGGTTGGCGATCGGCA
This sequence comes from Zestomonas carbonaria, assembly GCF_904061905.1. Taxonomy (GTDB): domain Bacteria; phylum Pseudomonadota; class Gammaproteobacteria; order Pseudomonadales; family Pseudomonadaceae; genus Aquipseudomonas; species Aquipseudomonas carbonaria. The sequence goes on along the minus strand of NZ_CAJFCI010000051.1, from coordinate 10,408 downwards.
CGCCGCTCTTGCCGATGCTGTCGCGGGTTTCCGTCTCGAGGCGGCGGTTGAGGATGTCCTGCTGCTCGTTCCAGTCGGCATCCAGTTGTACCCGGCCCTGCTGCATGCGCACGCCACGGTAGTGTTTGCCCGGCTGGTCGGTGGAACGGGAGAGATCGGCTTTCATGTCGGTCGTCCTGATTATTGTCGTGTTCCGTCAGTTGACGAAGATCACCCCGGCCTCCAGGCCGAAGCGCAGGTACTCGTCCAGTGCCTGGCGCAGGTTGGCTTCGCGCTGGGGTTGTTGCAGCAGGTTCCAGACGCCCATCTCGGCCCCGTCCTCGGCGCCGCCACGGATTTCCGTCGCGGTGGACAGGCGCAACTGGGCATAGGCCGGATGGCCGAAGGCGGTCGAGGTGAAGGTCGGCGTGACCCGCACCCGCTCGGCCTTGGCCTTGCCGGCGGGCAGGCCCTTGGTCACCAGGTCCGGCTGGCAGCGGTAGCGGCGCGGGGTCTTCGAACCATCCGGCACGTAGCAGAAACGCACGCAGCCCTGCTGGCGGCGGGTGATGGCCAGCTTCGCGCCGAACAGGCTGTTGGCCGCTTCCAGGGCCCCGGCGGTGACCCGCCCGAACACCGTGCTGCGGTCGATGGACAGGCCGGTGTCCGGCAGGTGGAAGGCCTCGCCGGCGCCGTGGTCGAACACGCAGTAGCGCGCCTCCACCCCGGCCAGCGCCCCTTCGCTGCGCACCGGTCCGCACAGGCAATGGGTCAGGCGGATGGCGAGCATGCGCCCCTTGGCCGCGTCGTCGTGATGGATGCCGCCGCGCGCCGGGACCAGGCTGCAATGCCGCAGCGCCACTTCGCGCAGGTCGCCGCTCAGGCGCAACTGGCCGTCGAGCAGCAGGCCGGAGAGGATCAGCCGGGTGTCGTCGTTGCCGGCGAGTTGCAGGTCGCCGAGCAGCACCGGGCGGCGCTGGTTGGCCGCCTCGATGGCCAGTTGGGTGTTCGGCAGGTTGAGCGGGCCGACGAGGGTCTCGCTGCTGTCGCCGAGCAGGCGGACCAGGCAGCGATTGCCCGGCACCACGGCTTGCAGGGCCTGGTCGAGGGTCGGGAAATCGCCCGGCACCTCGATCACCACCTGGTAGTCGGCCGGGTCGAGCAGGCCCTCGCGGGCATCGTCCTCGCCGCGCGCCGGACGACGATCGTAGGGACCGCCGCCGACGTCGCCGGGAAAACCATAGGCGTAGGCCACCTCCAGCCTGCCGGCGGTCACCCCGGCCGGCAGGCTGATGCGCCCGAACAGCGGATCGAAGCCCACCAGCGGCGTGCTCGCCCCGGCCTCCGGGAAGTCGTGCGCCGGGCCGCCCTGGGTCGGCGTCACCTGCAACAGCGCCGGCGGTCGCCGCCAGGCTTCCGGGTTCACGCCGGGGATCGCCGACAGGTTGCACACCACCAGGTGCTCCACCGGCACTTCCTCGCCATCCACCCAAATGCGCAGCACCGCCCCGCCCCGCTCGGCGGCGAAGTACAGCGGCTCCGGCGTGCCGCCGTCGGCGATGACCTGGCGCAGGCGGGTCAGTTCGTCGTGCAGCGCCCGTCGCGACAGCGGCTCGGGCACGTTGATCGGCTGCGCCAGGCGGGTGATCTCGGTTTCGCTGCGCGGCCGGTTGACCAGCATGCCGTCCCACAGCAGCGGGTCATCGATGAACTCGCGGCCGAGCGGATCGAAGCTGTAGCAGCCGGTCATGCCGGGGATGGCGAAGGCCTGGCCGCGCTGCACCGGGTAGGCGTGCAGGCGCCACAGGTAGAGGCCGACGTTGGCGATGTTATGGCGCCCGGCCGGCGGGCGGCGCACGTCGGCGGTGTGGGCGCTGTCGTCGAACGGCCCGTCGATGCGCTCCAGGCGCACCGCCTGGCGCAGGTCGGGGGTGCGCAGGCTGTGCAGGCGGCGGTGGTTGAGGTACTGGGTGGTGCCGAGCAGTTCGAAGAACTCCACCGCCCGCGCGCGCCAGCCGCTGCTGTCGAAGGCCAGTTGTTCGAGCACCGGCACCGTGCCCTTGCGCCGCCGCAGGCGCAAGGTGTTGGCCACCAGGGCGCGCTGGCCGAAGCTCTGGGTGCCGCTCACCGGATACAAGCCGCGCACGCCGAGCAGGTCGCCGATGTAGGGCACCAGCCAGTCGTCGCAAGTCTCGATGAACCAGTTGTCGTAGAGCCGTTCGATGTCCTCTTCGAGCACCGCGCCCTGCTCGGCGATCACTTCCAGCAGGGCGCGCAGCGGCCCGCCCAGCTCGGCGTCTCGCTCGCGGTAGAAGGCCGGCAGGCGCGCCAGCAGGTAGTCGGCGTCGATGCTCATTGGGTCAGCTCCTCGATCAGCACGTCGTCCGGGTCGATCAGCAGCAGTTGCGCCGGTCGGATCTGGCCTTTCTCCCAGCGCGCGCCTCGCGCCCGCAGGCGGCCGTCGGGGCCGGCGACGGTGCTGGTGGAAACGCCGTCGTGCAGGCGCAGGAAATCCAGGTCGACCCGCGCCACCCCGGCCACGCCCTGCATCACCGCCACCACTTCGCTGCCGCTGAGCGACTGCCCGTAGCCGCGCGCCGCGAAGCCGAACGCCTCGGCCAGCGCCGCGCGCACCGACGGCAGCACCCGCTCGGGGTCGTGCCCGGCGCGCACCCGCAGCTTGACGGAGAGGCCGAAACTCAAACGCACACCGGCCTCCAGACGCAGCGGCTGGTAGGCCGGGCGCACCTTGTCGATGGCGTCGGCGAGGTTGCGGTACAGCGCGGAATCCTCGTCGATGTCGGCGCCGTCCAGGCCGATCACCGTGAGGTGCACCAGGCGCCCTTCGCCGTCCCACAGCCATACCGCCTGGGCCTTGCCGATACCGGCGAAGGCGGCGGCGAAGTCCTCGAAGTCGCGCAGGGAGACGATGCGTTCCAGGCTCAGCACGGTCAGCGGCGCGTTGCGCCGGGCCTGCTCGCGGTTCTCCGGGTCGGCGCCGCCGCTGGCCGGCACCGGGTTGATCACCTCCTTGAGGCCCAGCGGCCGGCTGAGCAGCAGGCTGATCTGGCCGGCCGGCAGGTTGCCGGCGGCGCCGATGCCGACGCGGTAGCGCGCCTCGACGTTCATCTGTCCGCTGGGCAGGCGGCGGCCGTACAGGCCATCGCCGAACTGCACGGTCACCGCGCCGTCGTCGGCACGGCGCAGCAGGTAGGCGCTGTCGTCCGGACCGAGGGCGGTGATGTATGGCGCCTCTTCCCAGCGCACGCCGTCCACGCGCACTTCCAGGGTGCTGGCGGTGCCGCTGGGGGTGGCGGCGGACACGTAGGTGAGCGGTTTCTGCCGCAGCACGAAACGCTGGAAGGCGCTGCTGCCGTCGCCGCTGCCGAGGATTTCCGCCTGCACCCGCATCTGCCGGCTGTCGCCGTGGCTGGCCGGCGCCACGTTGGCGTTGATGCGCACCGACAGCGGCAGGTAGGCGTTGGCCAGCCCGCTCTCCAGCTCCAGGCGGGTACGGCCGTCGATGCTGTCGTTGCGGCGGATGCGCAGCACCTCGGCGGCGGCGCGCAGGACGACCTCGAAGCGCTCGCCGTCGGCGAAGGTGACGAGCGCCCCGCTACCGTCGCGGGCGATCTGCACGGCGGCCAGGTGGTCGCGCTTGGCCAGGCGCTGGCGCGCCTTCTTGTTGGCCGGCACGTTCGCCAGGACCAGCCCGCTCAACGCCAGCCAGCGCCCCGCTTCCAGCTCGGGTTGCAGGCTGGCCAGGTACAGCAGGCTGCCCTCGACGAAGCCCGAGGCCGGCCGGGCGGCCCAGGGCAGTTCCACCGACTCGCCATACACCACGGTGTCGCGCAGGCGCTTGTCGAACTTCTCCAGCAGATGCTCGCCGCTCAGGGTCAGGCGCGTGGACTTGCCGCCGAGGGTGAAGTCGGCGCGGCCGTCCTCGGTGCATTCCAGCACCTGGTAGACCTCTTCGTATTCGGGGATCGACAGCACCACCCAACTGCCCGGCACGATCTTCGGATAGCTGCCGTCGAGGTGGATGCGCCCGCCACTGCCGGACACCCCGCTGAGGCTGAAGCCGGGCCATTCCTTGTAGGTGGTGATGGGCGCCTTGGCGTCGTCGTCGAGGCCGAGGAACACCGCGCGCAGGCTGCGCGGCATGGCCCGCCAGTTCGGCGCGGCCTGGCCGAACAGCGCGGCCCTGGTGCGCAGCGCGTAGCAGCGCGGGTTGACCTGGCTGGGCTGCACCGAGGGCACCACCGAACCGAAGGGACGGTCGAGGGTGACCACGGTATGGCCGGCCAGCGGGTCCGCCGAGGGCTCGTCCGGCGGCACCACCAGCAGGCGGCGCACGTGGCGGAAGTCCCAGTTCTCGTTGCCCGGCGCCTTGCTGCGCTCGTCGCCGATCACCAGCAGCGCATCGCCCGGTTGCAGGCCGGTGTTCTGCCCCTTGAGGTAGACGGTGCGGCCGCCCCAGTAAGGGCGCACGTCGTCCTGGTCGACCACCCGCAAGGCGTTCCAGGCGGCGCGCGCCAGCACCGGTTCGAGGGTTTCGAACACCTGCGGCTGCTCGTCCTGGCCCGGTACGCTCTGGCTCTTGCAGCCGGCGCCGATGAGGGTCTGTTCCGGCGCGCCCGGCGCGGTTTCCAGGGTGAAGGCCAGGAAGGTCGAGGCGGCCACGCCGGGGCGCAGTTCGTAGCCGATGGCGCGGCCCAGCTCGAGCACCGAGCGGCGTTCCGTGGCAGTGCGCAGGAAGCCTTCGTTGAGGATGCGTTCCTGGTAGAAGGCCAGCACGTCGAGCAGCGCCGACCAGGCATCGAGGATCGCCAGCGCCGGGTCGTCGGCGTCGCGGGTGGTCAGCTCGCGCAGCGCCGGCTGGGCGGCGAGGCGCGCCAGTTGGGTCTCGCGGAAACGCGCGTGGGTGCCGACCCGGTAGTGCAGCGTGCCCTGCCCCGGCGGGTTGGCGCCGTCCACCGGGGTCAGCGCCCGGACGCCGATGCAGCAGCCACAATCGCCGTCGCTCATGATCGCTCCTCCCTGCTCACAGGCCGCCCCGCATGGTCAGTTGCAGGCGGCCGTTCTCCGGAAAGTTCGGGTCGTTGTCCAGGCGCAGCACTTCCAGGGCGCCGGTCTTCACCACCCCGTCCTCCAGCTCGCGGTTGGCCACCTTGCCCCAGCGCTGGAAGCGCGGCACTTCCAGCGAGGCCACCCCGGTGACGCCCTGCACCGACTCGATCAACCGCGACAGCGCCAGCGGCTGGCCGAAGGTGAAGTGATCGGGATGGAAGAAGCCGCGCCGGCCCAGCGCGTCGACCTCCGTGCCCAGGCGCTTGAGCAGCGCCAGCTTGACCGCCGCGGCGAAGTAGCCGGGCAGCACGCAGATGACCAGTTCGACGTCCAGCGGCACGTAGATCGGCTCGCTGATGTCGAGGTCGTAGCCGGCCAGGCGATAGCGCTCCAGATGGCGGAGGATTTCCGTGCGGAACTCCGCGTCCAGCGGCAGCCCGCCCCTGCGGTCGAGGCTGATATAGACGCTGTACCAGCTACCGGTCCAGCGCAGCCGCGCCGCCGCGCGCTGCACCTGTGGGTGGCGTTCGGCGACCCGCGCGTAGTCGTCCTCGGTGACCGCCCGCTCCTGGCCACGGAACGCCTCGGGGGCGAACAGGCGGATGGCGTCGGCGCTCTCCTCCTCGGCGCCGCCCACCGCCGGCAGCGGGTTGTCCAGCGACTCGACGAAGGGGGCGATGGCGATGTCCTCGCAGACCATCCGGGTGATGCTCCGCGCGCCAACGTTGCCGACGCTGCCGCCGCCCATCCGGTAGCTGGCCAGCAGGCGGCTGCCCGGTTCCGGCCGGCGGCCGTTGCGGTTGTCGCCGAAGCGCAGGTAGGCGGTGCCGTCGGCCTCGGTCTCGACCACGAACTCGCGGGTGAAGCGGTCGCTGCCCAGCAGGTCGCGCTGCGGCAGCCAGGGGCTGGCGTCCGGAGCCGGCTGGTTGCCCCACTGCGCCGGGTCGTCCTCGATCAGTCGCAGGTCGGGCAGCGCCCGGCGCGGGTCCTGGCGCAGGGAACGGCCGGCCGACCAGCCTTCGGCCAGGGCGCTGGCGTGCTGGTAGGGCTCGGCATGGGCAATGCCCGGTTCGCGCAGGCGCGGCCGGTAGCGGCCGGCGCTGGCCTGCTCGGGCAGCAGCGATTCCAGCAGGCGGCTCAGGCCGTGGTCGGCGAGCACCGCGTTGCCGCGCGCCACGGCGATCTCGCGTACCTCGGTATCGCCGCCGAGGGGGAATTCGGCGCTGACGCAGAGGGCGAACGGCAGCGCGTCCTCGACGTGCCAGCGCACCAGGCACAGCGGCGTGTCGGTGAGCGGATCGTGCCCGGGCTTCACCTCCACCAGGCGCACGGCGTGGCGGTGGCTGCGGTCGGCGTCGGCGGCCAGGCCGGTGGTGGGGCTGAGCACTTCCTCGAAGATCAGCACCATGCCCGCTTCCAGGTCCAGCGCGGGGTCGTTCACCAGCGCCGCCTCCAGCGCGCCCCTGGACAGGCAGAACGCGGGGTCGCCCCAGTGGTGGATGGCGATGCGGTTGTGCGCCGAATGCAGGCGCAGGTCGTGCAGGCTCTCGAATACCTGGGTCTCGCCGTCCGGCAGGCGGTCGAGGATGCCGCTGTCGAGCACCGGCCCGGCCTCGCGGCCGCCGGTGAGCAGCGGCGTGCGCGCCGCCAGCACCTGGCCGTCGGCGCCCGGCTTGACCCGCAGGCAGACGTAGACGCGGCTGTTGCAGCCATCGTGGATCGGATAGTCGAGCAGGCGCGCGTGGCGGCGCAGCGAGACCCGCCGCCGCGCGGTGCCCAGGTAGGCTTCGGTGGCCACCGCGTCCTGGTAGTAGCTGAGCTGGTCGCCGACGTGGGCGAGCAGTTCCACCAGGGCCACCGAGAAGTCCGCCGGGTTGCGCTCGCGGAAGCCGGGAATCAGTTGCCCCATGCGGTCGAGCAGCAGGCGGCGGAAGCTGGCGTAGTCCTTGGCCAGGTAGTCGAGTTGCGGCTCGTTGAACTGCTCTGGCGGGCACAGGTGGTCGCTGGCGCAGTCGAACTCCGACGGGCACTGCGCCTTGAAGCTGAAGCGCACGCTGGACAGGCAGGGGTCGAAGTTGGCCGGCGCGTTTTCCGGGTTGGCCGGGTCGATCAGCTCGAACTGGTACCAGGAGAAGTCGCCGGCCTGGTCGACCTTGAGCTCCAGGCGGTTGCCGACGATGGCCAGGCTCTCGATCCCGATGCCGGTGATGCGCACCCCGCCGCTGATCCGGCAGTTGGCCTTGGCGAGCCCGGCCACGGGATGGACGAACACCACGCGCAGGCTGCGCTGGTCGGCGGAAGTCACTTCCAGGTAGTCGATGCCGTTCAGGCCGCCCGGCGGCAACTGGCGCAGCAGGTTGACCCGGTGTGGCCGCTCGGAGCGGAACTGGCGCTTCATGCTCATCCCAGCCCCCTGCTGAAGCTCGCCATCTGCCGCTCGCGGTCGCGGCGGACGAGGTACTGGACGGTGACGAGCAGGCGCCCGTCGAGGTTTTCCACGTGCACCTCCTCCACCTCGATCAGTTCGCCGAGCCACTGTTGCAGCGAGCCCTGCACGGTCATCTGCAAGGCCGCGGCGAGGGCGTCGCTGTTCGGCGCGAACACCAGTTGCAGCAGGCCGCAGCCGAAGTCCGGACGGTTGACCCGCTCGCCGGGCACGGTGAACAGCACCTGCTCGATCATGTCGCGGATCTGCGCGTCGCCGTCCACCTCGGCGCTGCGGCCACGGGAGTCGATGCGGAATGGGAAGTCGAGGGCCATGTCAGTGTCCTCCCCCGGAACGGGAACATCCGCTGCTTCCCCGGATTTCATCCGGGCTACGGTGATATCGGAAACCGTTCATCTCACACCCCCGATACACGCGTCTGGATGACCGTCACCGTCATCGGCGTGCCGGTGGGGGCGCACACCGAGGTGCTGGATTGCAGCAGCACCGGCTGGCCGCCGGCGAACACCCGGGTGGCGCCGACCAGCCACTGGCCGGAGACGCAGGGGCCGTTGCCGGCGTTGGGCGGCGGCATGCTGCAACCGGCGATCACATAGGGCGCGGCCAGGGTGGTGACCGGCTGGCCGGACAGCATCACGCGGGCGAACGGCGCGCTGGGCGTGGCCTGGCCGCCGTGGGCGCAGAGCACGGTGGCGCCGAGGTGGAGCAGGAATCCTGGCATGTGCGGTCCCTCCTTCGTCCCTTGCGCGGGCGCCGGGCAGCCGGCTCCCGCCGCGTTCAGATCACCGTCAGCGCGCCCTGGTTGATGTTCACCGTGGGGCCGTTGAGCATGATGGTGGCGCCCTGGCCGTTGCTGATGGTGATGCCCACCTCGTTGATCGAGATCATCGCCCCGGTGGCGGTCTTGAGCAGGATGCCGCCGGTGGGTCCGGGCAGGTCGGAAAGCATCAGGCCGGTCTGGTTGCCGGTCTGCAGGATGATGCTCGGCGACACCGGCAGCCCGGCCAGGGCCAGTACCGGCACCTCCGCCGCGCTGCCCCAGAAGCCGCCGACCCAGATCGGGTAGTCCTGGTCGCCCTGTTCGAACTCCACCCACACGCCATCGCCGATCCTCGGCACCACGAACACCCCGCTCTGCTTGCCGGCGAACGGCACGCAGGGCATCGCCCAGCTCGACATGCCGATGCCCAGCACATCCGGCACCTGCACCTGGACACGGCCCATCTGCATGGGGTCGATGTTGTTCAGCACCACGCCGCGATACTTGCCGTAGAACTTGCCCTCGCTCATACAGGAACCCTCGGTAGTGTGGAAATCAGGCCGTTGCGGGTCAGGGTGAAGTTCTGCTTGAACTCGCCCGCCTTGAAGGTGCTGCTGACGTTCTTCACGTAGTACAGGCCGTCGAACGCCGTCCCGGCGCCGCGCACGCCGACCAGTTGGCGCGCCTTGAGCACGTTGCCGTAGCGCAGCACGTCCACCGTGCCGGTGGCGGTGACCACGTCGGCGGAACCGGCGGCCGCCGCCAGGCCCTTGGAGAGCGCACCCATGGGCGACATCTTGGCGGTCTCCTTCATCAGGTTGATCGACTTCGGCAGCGGCGGCAGCATGCCCAGCGGCGGGTTGGCCAGGCTGATGTCGGGGATCGGCAGCGGGATCGGGAACTTGGTGAGCTGGTTCTGGATGAACACGATGGGCAGCGACGCCTTGGTGTTGTCCACCGCGAAGGACAGCGACTCGACGTTGCTGTGCGCGTCCATGCCCAGGTTGAGCGCCGGCTGCGGCACGCCGAGCTTGATCTCCGGCCCCCAGTAGGCAGTGTTCATGCCAGGGAACGGGCCGGGCTCGACGTAGAACACGTAGCCGGCGTCCTTGGCGAGCTTTTCCACGTAGGCCAGGTCGGTGCCCTCGTGGGTGGGGATCTTCTCCACCGGGATCGGCACGTCGGTGAAGATCTGCGGGATCACCAGCGGCACCATGCCGAACATCGCGTACTTGGCCACCACCAGCGCCACCCGCGCCTCGGCCGGCATCGCCGGATAGGGAATGCCGTTGAACTCCTGCTGGTCCATGGCCACCGAAAGGTCCTCGCCGGTGATGGTTAGCACGCTCTGCCCCGGCTCGTTGGAACCGCTCACCTCCTGCTTGGTGATCAGCCCGTCCATCATCACCATCGGCAGGCTGTTGACGGTCAGCACGATCAGCACCCGCAACCAGGGCACCTGGCCGCCGGCGAGCACCAGCAGGGTGTGCAACGGCGAGCGGTTCTCCACCGCGAAGCTGATCTGGAAGCCGCTGCGGCTGCCCGCCGCCGAGGTCACCTGGACGCTCTGCAGGGCATCCATCACCGGCTTGGGCACGGGCACCGGCAACGCCGGCCCGACCAGCAGCGAAAGGTGGATGCCCTTAAGCATCGTCGCCTCCCGACATGCCTTCCGGCAGCGTCAGGCGGATGCGCCGGCCCAGCTCCTCCAGCTCGCCCGGATGCAGGCAGCCATTGGCGTCGGCCAGCCGCCAGAACTGCTCGGGATCGCCGAGCACCGCGGCGGCCATGCGATCCAGCCGATCGCCCTCGACCACCCGGTACTCCTGCACGGTGACGAAACGCCCCGGATCGGGCACGAAACGCCGCCGCAGGTAGACCAGCGGCCGACCGTCCGGACCGCTCGTCTCGGCAGTCTCGACGCCGTGGTAGCGGCTGTTGGGGGCGAAGCGTTCGGTGGTCATGGCGTGGTTCCTTTTTTGGTTCGTCCGGGGGCTGGTGGTTCGGTGTGCGTCGATACTTCGCCCCTCTCCCTGGCCCTCTCCCATGAATGGGAGAGGGGACTGTCCGGTGTTGCGGGTGAGCACAATGGTTGTGCCCACCTCCGTACTGCTTTGCTCCCCTCTCCCATTTATGGGAGAGGGGAGCAAAGC
>NZ_CAJFCI010000050.1:22888-29652 GCF_904061905.1 Zestomonas carbonaria | reverse complement strand
GGGGCGGAGTCTGGTGCGGGCGAGGAAGCTCTGTACACCACGAAGCCATGCCCCCCTCACCCCAACCCTCTCCCGGAGGGAGAGGGAGTTTCCTCCCTCGCCTCCTCCGTCCGAAGCTGTTTCCCACCCAGGTACCACCCCAGCCCGCCCCATACCGCCGCGCAGGCTGCACCCGCCAGGGCGGCCAGCAGCACGCCGGCGCCGAGGGTGTCGAGCAGGGCCTTGGCCCAGGCGCTGAGGGCGTCGCCGGCGCGGTAGACCACGGTGTCGATGAAGTTCTTCGCCTTGTACTTGGTCTGCGCGTCGAGCGGCGCGAAGAGCATTTCGCGGCCGGGGCGGACGAAGGCGTATTCGCCGACCCGGCGTACCACCATCACCACCGCCAGCACGGCGAAGGTCGGCGCCAGGGCCAGGGCGAGGAAGCCCAGGCAGACCAGCGCCGGCACCCCGGCGAGCAGCGCGCGCAGGCCGTAGCGCTCGGCCACCCGACCGGCGATGAACAACTGCGCGGCCAGCGACAGCGCCTGCACGATGAAGTCCAGCAGGCTGAACACGCGGATCTGCGTGGCGCGATCGGGGAAGCTCTCGGCCACCAGGCGCGCCTGCTCGAAGTACAGGAAGGTGCTGGCGGTGGCGAGGAGGATGACGAAGGCGCCGACCGCCAGCAGGTAGGGCGAACGCAGCACCAGCAGGATGCCGCTGAACGGGTTGCCGATCACCGGCTTGCTCGGACTCTCGCTGGGCGGCGCGCCGGGGCGGCCGGCGCCGCCGTACTCGCGCCAGGCCATCAGGTAGCGCTTGGCGACCAGGGTGGCGGCGAGCAGCGCGGCGGCCAGCAGGGTCAGGCCGCTCTGGCCGAGCGCATCGATCAACAGGGCGCCGAGCGCCGGGCCGGTGAGCCCGCCGCAACTGGCGCCGGCGGCGATGAAGGCGAACAGCCGGCGCGCCTGGGTGGCGTCGAACACGTCGGCCATCAGGCTCCAGGCCACCGAGACGACGAACAGGTTGTAGACCGAGATCCACACGTAGAACACCCGCCCGCCCCATACCGACTCGCCGGCCTGGAACAGCAAGGCGAAGGCCAGCAGGTTGAGGACGAAGAAGCCGTACACCCAGTCCACGTAGCGGCGCCGGGCCACCCGCGAGTTGAGCCAGGCGAACAGCGGCACCGCCAGCAGCATGGCCACGAAGGTGGCGGTGAACAGCCATTGCAGGTTCTCCACGCCGCCGAGGATGCCCATCGCCTCGCGGATCGGCCGCAGCATGAAGTAGCCGGCGAACAGGCAGAAGAACAGCGCGAAGCCGCACAGCGCGGCGGGCAATTCGCCGGAGCGGGCGTTGATGGCGGTGGCCAGGCGTTGGGTGAGGGGCATGGAGCGTTCGGTCCAGTTCGAGGGAGGAAACTCCCTCTCCCTCCGGGAGAGGGCCGGGGTGAGGGGCGGAGTATCTCTCGGCCTCGCTCCCCCAGCCCCTGTCCCGGAAGGAGAGCGTCGCTACGCGAACGCCTCGATGATCCTCTCGCGCATCGCCGCGTCCGGCAGCGGGCCACTTCCGGCGGCCAGGTTGTCGGCCATGTAGCGAGGGTTGGAGGTGGCCGGGATCACCACCGTCACCGCCGGCTGGGCGATGATGAACTTGAGCAGCAACTGCGCCCAGGAACTCGCCTGCAACTCGCTGGCCCAGTCCGGCAGCGGCTTGCCCTTCACCCGGCTGAGCAGGGCGGCGCGCTGGAACGGCCGGTTGATCAGCGTGGCCAGGCCGTTGTCGGCGCAGTAGGGCAGCAGCCGCCGCTCGGCGCCGCGTTCGCCCACCGAATAGTTGAACTGCACGAAGTCGATGTCCTTCTCCCGTTCGAGCACGGCGATCAGATCGTCATGGGCCGAATCCACGTAGTGGGTGATGCCGATGTAGCGCACCAGCTCCTGCTGCTTGAGCTCGCGCAGCAGGCCGAGCTGAGTGGCGGTGTCCTGCAGGTTGTGCACCTGCACCAGGTCGATGTTCTTGCGCTGCAGCGCCTCCTGGCTGATCTCGAACTGCGCCTGGCCGCGCTCGCGACCGGTGGACGACAGCTTGGTGGCGAGGAACGCCCTGGCCTGGTTGTCGGTGCGCTTGAGCAGTTCGCCGGTGACCTGCTCGGCGGCGCCGTAGCTCGGCGCGGTGTCGATCACCGTGGCGCCGCCGGTGAAGAAGGTGTTGATCACCTCCACCAGCGGCGCCAGGCTGGTGTCGTCGATCCGCACGTTGAAGGTCTGCGAGGTACCCAGGCCGATCACCGGCAGGGTTTCGCCGCTGCGCGGGATGGTGCGTTGCAGCAACGGGCCAGCGGCCAGGGCGGTATTCGGCAGCCAGGGAGAGAGGGCAGCGAGGGCGGCAAGGCTGATACCGCCCTGGAGGAAGTGACGACGGCTGGGCATGGGGGCCTCCGTGGTGGCACTCGATGAAAGGGCAGACGCCCGGCGGGGCGTACCGTTCGAGGATAGACCCTCAGGCCGGGATGGCCGCGACAGGGCGTTGCGAGTTGTTACGACCGTATGTCATTCCGAAGGACGCGCGCGGCCTCACCGTAGGGTGCGCCGCGCGCACCGGAAAAGGTGTTGCACGTTGCCGAGCCGTATACAGCGGGCTTTCCTGGCGGACACGACGAACTCAAAGCAGACACCGCAGCGGCCTCCCATCGGTGCGCGCGGCGCACCCTACCCGGCGGCCTCATCTCACGCCGTCGTCGCCAGCACCTCGAGAAAGCTCTCCAGCACCAGGTGCGGCCGCCGACCCTTGCGGGTCACCGAGGCCAGGTTGAGGTCGTAGAAACGGGACGCCGGCTTCAGCGCGCGCAGGCGGCCCTGCTGTACCCAGGCGCTGGCGTAGTGGTCGGGCAGGTAGCCGATGTAGCGCCCGGTGAGGATCAGGAAGGCCATGCCCTCGCGGTCCGAGGCGCTGGCCGTGCAGTGCAGTGCCTGGTAGTGGGCGAGGATGTCGCTGGGCAGGCGGAAGGTCGGCGCGATGGCGTCCTGGGCGTTGAGGCGGGCGTCGTCGAGCTCCTGGTCGTCCACGTAGAACAGCGGATGGCCCACCGCGCAGTAGAGCAGCGAGCGCTCGTCGTACAGCGGCTGGTACTCCAGGCCGGACAGCGCGCCGCTCTGCGGCACCACGCCGACGTGCAGGCGGCCGTCGAGCACGCCGCGCTCCACCTCGCTGGGCGGGATCATGCGGATGTTGACGCGCACGTCCGGGCCGCGCTCCTTGAGGCGCGCCAGGGCGTGGGTGATGCGCATGTGCGGCATGGTCACCAGGTTGTCGGTGAGGCCGATGTTCAGCTCGCCGCGCAGGTGGCGGTGCAGGCCGTTGACCTCGGTGCGGAAGCTCTCCAGCGCGCTGAGCAGTTGCAGCGCCGAGTGGTACACCTCGCGGCCCTCCTCGGTCAGCGCGAAGCCGGCGCGGCCGCGCTGGCACAGGCGCAGGCCGAGGCGCTGTTCGAGGTCGCTCATCTGCTGGCTGATCGCCGAGCGGCCGATGCCCAGCACGCTTTCCGCGGCGGAAAAACCGCCACATTCCACTACGCTGCGGAATAGCCGCAACAGGCGGATATCGAAGTCGCTGACCTGGGTCAGCGGGTCCTGCCGATGGGTGCTCATTTGTTTAGTGGTGCTTAATCTAAAGATTGGAAAATCTGTATTTTCCTGAATTTAGGCCCGTGGCACCTTGGTTGGCAACTGTGGGAACAGAGCCCGCTCCCACGCACAACAAAACATCCGCCTTGCGAGGCCCGCCATGAACATGCCGCAAACCGCCACCCCGTCCATCGCCAGCCAGCTCAAGCTGGATGCGCACTGGATGCCGTTCACCGCCAATCGCAACTTCCAGAAGGACCCGCGGATCATCGTCGCCGCCGAAGGCAACTGGCTGGTCGACGACCAGGGCCGCAGGATCTTCGACAGCCTGTCCGGCCTGTGGACCTGCGGCGCCGGCCACTCGCGCAAGGAAATCCAGGAAGCGGTGGCCAGGCAGCTCGGCACCCTCGACTACTCGCCGGGCTTCCAGTACGGCCACCCGCTGTCGTTCCAGCTCGCCGAGAAGATCGCCGAACTGACCCCGGGCGAGCTGAACCACGTCTTCTATACCAACTCCGGCTCGGAATGCGCCGACACCGCCGTGAAGATGGCCCGCGCCTACTGGCGCCTGAAAGGCCAACCGGCGAAGACCAAGCTGATCGGCCGGGCGCGCGGCTACCACGGCGTCAACGTCGCCGGCACCAGCCTCGGCGGCATCGGCGGCAACCGCAAGATGTTCGGCCAGTTGATGGACGTCGACCACCTGCCGCACACCCTGCAACCGCAACTGGCGTTCACCAAGGGCCAGGCCGAGACCGGCGGCGTCGAGCTGGCCAACGAACTGCTCAAGCTGATCGAACTGCACGACGCCTCGAACATCGCCGCGGTGATCGTCGAGCCGATGGCCGGTTCCGCCGGCGTCATCGTGCCGCCGCAGGGCTACCTGCAACGCCTGCGCGAGATCTGCGACCAGCACGGCATCCTGCTGATCTTCGACGAAGTGATCACCGGCTTCGGCCGCCTGGGCGCCTGGACCGGCGCGGAATACTTCGGCGTCACCCCGGACATCATGAACGTCGCCAAGCAGGTCACCAACGGCGCCATCCCCCTCGGCGCGGTGATCGCCTCGCGGGAGATCTACCAGACCTTCATGAACCAGGCGACGCCCGAATACGCGGTGGAATTCACCCACGGCTACACCTACTCCGCGCACCCGGTGGCCTGCGCCGCCGGCCTCGCCGCGCTGGACGTGCTGGAGAAGGAAAACCTGGTGCAGCGCGTCGCCGAACTGGCGCCGCATTTCGAGCAGGCGCTCCATGGCCTGAAGGGCGCCAAGAACGTGATCGACATCCGCAACTGCGGCCTGGCCGGCGCCATCCAGATCGCCCCGCGCGACGGCGACGCCATCGTGCGTCCCTTCGAGGCCGGCATGAAGCTGTGGAAGGCCGGTTTCTACGTGCGCTTCGGCGGCGATACCCTGCAGTTCGGACCGACCTTCACCAGCACCCCGCAGGAGCTCGACCGCCTGTTCGACGCCGTGGGCGAAGCGCTGAACCAGATCGCCTGACGCCCCCACGAACCCCGTAGGAGCGGCCCATGGCCGCGACCGAGGTCACGGACCGCTCCTACGCACAGAGATACGCATAAAAGGATCGACCCATGAGCATCATCCCGCACCTGATCAACGGCGAACGCGTCACCCGCGACGAGCGCCGCGCCGACGTCTACAACCCCTCCCTCGGCCAGGTCAGCGCCCAGGTCGCCCTGGCCAGCCGCGCCACCGTGCAACAGGCCATCGACGCCGCCAAGGCCGCCTTCCCGGCCTGGCGCAACACCCCGCCGGCCAAGCGTGCCCAGGTGCTGTTCCGCTTCAAGCAACTGCTCGAAGAGAACCAGGACACCATCGCCCAACTGATCAGCCAGGAACACGGCAAGACCATCGAGGACGCCGCCGGCGAACTCAAGCGTGGCATCGAGAACGTCGAGTTCGCCTGTGCCGCCCCGGAAGTCCTCAAGGGCGAATACACCCGCAACGTCGGCCCGAACATCGACGCCTGGAGCGACCTGCAGCCGCTCGGTGTGGTCGCCGGCATCACCCCGTTCAACTTCCCGGCCATGGTGCCGCTGTGGATGTATCCGCTGGCCATCGCCTGCGGCAACACCTTTATCCTCAAGCCCTCCGAGCGCGACCCGAGCTCCACCCTGTTCGTCGCCGAACTGTTCCACCAGGCCGGCCTGCCCAAGGGCGTGCTCAACGTGGTCAACGGCGACAAGGAAGCGGTCGATGCGCTGATCGAGGCGCCGGAAGTCAAGGCCATCAGCTTCGTCGGCTCGACCCCGATCGCCGAGTACATCTACAGCGAAGGCGCCAAGCGCGGCAAACGCGTCCAGGCCCTCGGCGGCGCCAAGAACCACGCCGTGGTGCTGCCTGACGCCGACCTCGACAACGCCGTCAGCGCGCTGATGGGCGCCGCCTACGGCTCCTGCGGCGAACGCTGCATGGCCATCTCCGTGGTGGTGGCGGTGGGCGACCAGGTCGCCGACGCGCTGATCGACAAGCTGGTGCCGCAGATCCAGGCCCTGAAGGTCGGCGCCGGCACCTCCTGCGGCCTCGACATGGGCCCGCTGGTCACCGGCGCGCACCGCGACAAAGTCACCGGCTACGTCGAAGACGGTCTGCGCGCCGGCGCCAGGCTGGTGGTCGACGGCCGTGGCCTGCAGGTCAATGGCCACGAAGACGGCTTCTTCCTCGGCGGCTGCCTGTTCGACCGCGTCACCCCGGACATGCGCATCTACAAGGAAGAAATCTTCGGCCCGGTGCTCTGCGTGGTCCGCGTGAACAGCCTCGAAGAGGCCATGCAACTGATCAACGACCACGAGTACGGCAACGGCACCTGCCTGTTCACCCGCGACGGCGAAGCCGCCCGCCTGTTCTGCGACGAGATCGAAGTGGGCATGGTCGGCGTCAACGTCCCGCTGCCGGTCCCGGTGGCCTACCACAGCTTCGGCGGCTGGAAACGCTCCCTGTTCGGCGACCTCCACGCCTACGGCCCGGACGGAGTGCGCTTCTACACCCGCAAGAAAGCCATCACCCAACGCTGGCCGCAACGCGCCAGCCACGAGGCGGCGCAGTTTGCGTTTCCCAGTCATAGCTGAGGTGGGGTGAGGTAAGAGAAAGGCCGGTCGAGAGACCGGCCTTTTTATTTAGCCCTGTAG
>NZ_CAJFCI010000050.1:0-22789 GCF_904061905.1 Zestomonas carbonaria | reverse complement strand
GGGTGGATGTCGCTTTTCACATCCACCGGCTTTTGGCGGATGGTCAGTCCGCGTGGAAAACGCTTCGCGGTTTTCCACCCTACGGCGTTGCTTGCCGGGTTTGCGGTTTCGGACGTAGAGGTCTTTCCCGCCCGAGCCGCTTTCCCGTGTTTCCAGCCCTGTAGGGTGGATGTCGCTTTTCACATCCACCGGCTTTTGGCGGATGGTCAGTCCGCGTGGAAAACGCTTCGCGGTTTTCCACCCTACGGCGTTGCTTGCCGGGGTTGCGGTTTCGGACGTAGAGGTCTTTCCCGCCTGAGCCGCTTTCCCGTGTTTCCAGCCCTGTAGGGTGGATGTCGCTTTTCACATCCACCGGCTTTTGGCGGGAGGCACTCCGCGTGGAAAACGCTTCGCGGTTTTCCACCCTACGGTGTTACTTGCCGGGTTTGCGGTTTCGGACGTAGAGGTCTTTCCCGCCCGAGCCGCTTTCCCGTGTTTCCAGTTCGAAGCGTCTGGGCTGGGCCTTGATCAGTTCGCTGAGCTTCTTGAAGCCGTACAGGCGCGGGTCGAACTCCGGGCGGAGTTTGCCGATGTTGGAGCCGAGGACGCCGAGCTGGACCCAGTCGTCTTCGTCGTCGGCCACGTCGTCGAGGACCTTGGCGATGAAGTCCACCGGCACCTTCTGCGCTTTCACCGGGGCGGCGGGCTTGTCGCCGGATCGGGCTTCCGTGCTGGTGCCGGGTGCGGGGGCGGCGGTGGGTTCTGGCGGCGGCTCGGCGGCGTCGGCGCGGAGGATTTCGGTGTAGATGAACTTGTCGCAGGCGGAGACGAACGGCTTGGGTGTCTTCTGTTCGCCGAAGCCGTAGACGGTCAGCCCTTCCTCGCGCAGGCGCACGGCCAGGCGGGTGAAGTCGCTGTCGCTGGAGACCAGGCAGAAACCGTCGAAACGCCGGGTGTAGAGCAGGTCCATGGCGTCGATGATCAAGGAGCTGTCGGTGGCGTTCTTGCCCTTGGTGTAGGCGAACTGCTGCATCGGCTGGATGGAGTGGTCGAGCAGCACCTTCTTCCAGCCGCCCAGGTTGGGCTGGGTCCAGTCGCCGTAGATGCGCTTGACGCTGGCGATGCCGTACTTGGCGATTTCCTCGAACAGCCCCTCGACGATGGCGGCGGGGGCGTTGTCGGCGTCGATCAGCACCGCGAGGTGTTTCTGCTGGCGCGGGGCATTGGGTTTGCTGGCCATGGCACCTTCCTTGAGCAGTTATGTGCCGACCTTACTGCGAGTGGTTGGTGGAAGGCCATACCTCCGACTCTCCCGTAGGAGCGGCCCATGGCCGCGAATCGCGCGCATGGCGCGCTCCTACGGTCCTACGCGGGGATCAGCTCCTGGCACACATCCACCCAATCCGCCTCGACCAGCGTGGCCAGCCGTTCCGGGCAGATGCGCACGGCGCTGTGCAGGGCGCCGGCGGCGGGGAGGACCTCGTCGAAGGCGCGCAGGGAGACGTCGCAGTAGACCGGCAGCGGGGTGGCCAGGCCGAAGGGGCAGACGCCGCCGACCGGGTGGCCGGTGAGGGCCTGGACGCTGTCGGCGTCGAGCATCTTGGCGCGGCCGCCGAAGGCTTCCTTGAGCTTGCGGTTGTCCAGCCGCGCATCGCCGCGCGCCACCACCAGCACGGTGCGTTCGCCGACGCGCAGGGACAGGGTCTTGGCGATCCGACCCGGCTCGACGCCGTGGGCCTCGGCGGCGAGGGCTACGGTGGCGGTGCTGGTGTCCAGCTCGATGATGTCGATATCGGGCGCCTTTTCCGCGAAGAAGGCGCGAACCGATTCCAGGCTCATGACGATGCTCCTGCTGTGGGTTGAATCACGGACTTTAAGGAAGCCCGGAAAGACCTGTCCAGATGGACGGGGACAGCGGTTCGCCAGCTCGCGGCCTGCTGCTTGATCTGGGTCAAGAAACCCCGGTCGGCGCGGGAACAGACTGACCAAAACAGAAACACGATGAGGAGTGGTCAGCATGCGCACGTTATCCCTGTTAACGGCGGGGCTCTGTCTGGGCTTGAATGCCTGGGCGGCAGCGCCCGACGCCAATGAGCCGGTCCAGCCGATCCCCCCGGCCGAGGTCGCCGATCCGGCCAAGGTCGAGCTGGGCAAGCAGTTGTTCTTCGACCCGCGGCTGTCCAAGTCCGGCTTCATCTCCTGCAACTCCTGCCACAACCTGAGCATGGGCGGCAGCGACAATCTGCCGACCTCCATCGGCCACAACTGGCAGAAGGGCCCGATCAACGCGCCGACCGTGCTCAACTCGAGCATGAACCTGGCGCAGTTCTGGGACGGCCGCGCCGCGGACCTCAAGGAGCAGGCCGCCGGCCCCATCGCCAACCAGAAGGAAATGGCCTCCAACCACGTCCTGGCGATCGACGTGCTGCGCTCGATCCCGCAGTACCGCGAGTCGTTCAAGCAAGTCTACAAGATCGACCAGATCACCCTGGACGCGGTGACCGACGCCATCGCCGAGTTCGAGAAGACCCTGGTCACCCCAAACTCGCGCTTCGACCGGTGGCTGAAGGGTGACGAGAAGGCCATCACCCAGGCCGAGCTGGAGGGTTACCAGTTGTTCAAGTCGATCGGCTGCGTGGCCTGCCACAACGGCGCGGCGCTGGGCGGCAACTCGTTCCAGAAGATGGGCCTGGTCGAACCCTACAAGACCGACAACCCGGCCGAAGGCGTCGCCGGCCTGACCGGCAAGGACGTCGACCGCTTCATGTTCAAGGTGCCGACGCTGCGTAACGTCGAGCTGACCTATCCGTACTTCCACGACGGCGCCTACTGGGACCTGGACGATGCCGTGGATGTGATGGCGCGCCTGCAGCTCGGCCGGCAACTGAGCAAGGAGGACATCGGCAAGGTCACCGCCTTCCTGAAGACCCTGACCGGCGACCAGCCGTCCTTCAGCGTGCCGATCCTGCCGCCGTCCACCCCGCAGACGCCGATTCCTACACCGTTCAACTAGGCGGGGCCCTGTAGGAGCCAGGGGGGACTTGCCGGCGATCGACGAGATCGCCGGCAAGCTGGCTCCTACGCTCAAGGGCGCCACTTGCGGGCTCCGTGCCAATGCGTACGCGCGCAATTTGTCTTGCCGCCGCGATGCGCTACCATGGCCGCTTCATTCCGCACCTCGCCCGTCCTTCCTATGCACTGTCCCTTCTGCGCCGCCAATGACACCAAGGTGATCGACTCGCGCCTGGTCGCCGAGGGCGAACAGGTCCGCCGCCGCCGCGAATGCCTGGCCTGTGGCGAACGCTTCACCACCTTCGAGACCGCCGAACTGGTCATGCCCCGGCTGATCAAGCAGGACGGCAGCCGCCAGCCGTTCGACGAGGACAAGCTGCGCGCCGGCATGCAGCGCGCGCTGGAGAAGCGCCCGGTGAGCCTGGAGCGGCTGGACGCGGCGATCGGCCATATCAAGCACCAGTTGCGCGCCACCGGCGAGCGCGAGATCAAGTCGCGGGTGCTCGGCGAACTGGTGATGGCCGAGCTGCAGAAGCTCGACGAAGTCGCCTACATCCGCTTCGCCTCGGTCTACCGGCGCTTCCAGGACCTCAACGAGTTCCGCGAGGAGATCGACCGCCTCGCCCGCGAACCGGCCAAAGAATGACCGATACAGCCCAAGACCTCCTCGACGTCCGCTACATGGCCCGCGCCCTCGAACTGGCGCGCAAGGGCCTGTATTCCGCCCATCCCAACCCGCGCGTCGGCTGCGTGATCGTACGTGACGGCCAGGTCGTCGGCGAAGGCTGGCACGCCCGCGCCGGCGAGCCGCACGCCGAAGTGCACGCGCTGCGCCAGGCCGGCGAGAAGGCGCGTGGCGCCACTGCCTACGTCACCCTGGAACCGTGCAGCCACCACGGCCGCACCCCGCCGTGCGCCGAGGCGCTGGTCGCCGCCGGGCTCGGCCGGGTGGTCGCGGCCATGCAGGACCCCAACCCGCAGGTCGCCGGACGCGGCCTGCTGCTGCTCGCCGAAGCCGGCATCGCGGTGCACAGCGGCGTGCTGGAGGACGAGGCGCGGGCGTTGAACGTCGGCTTCATCAAGCGTATGGAGCGTGGCCTGCCGTTCGTGCGGGTCAAGCTGGCGATGAGCCTGGACGGCCGCACGGCGATGGCCAGCGGCGAAAGCCAGTGGATCACCGGCCCGGCGGCGCGCGCCGAGGTGCAGCGCCTGCGCGCGCGCTCCAGCGTGGTGCTGAGCGGCGCCGATACCGTCCTGGCCGATGGCGCGCGGCTCACCGTGCGCCCCGACGAACTGGGCCTGAGCGCCGAGCTGACCGCCCTGGCGATGACCCGCCCGCCGCTGCGCGTGCTGGTCGATGGGCGCCTGCGCGTGCCCCTCGACGCACCGTTCTTCCAGACCGGCGCGGCACTGGTGGCGACCTGCGCGGCCGCCTCCGCGCGCGACCGCTTCCTGGCCGAGGGCCACGAACTGCTGGCGGTGCCTGGCAGCAGCGGGCATGTCGACCTGCGCAAGCTGCTCGCCGAACTGGCCGCGCGCGGCGCCAACGAAGTGCTGGTCGAGGCCGGCCCGCGCCTGGCCGGCGCCTTCGCCCGCCTGGGGCTGGTCGACGAATACCAGTTGTTCGTCGCGCCCAAGTTCCTCGGCTCCAGCGCACGGCCGTTGCTCGACCTGCCGCTGGCTCGGATGGTCGAGGCGCAGGACCTGGAAATCCGCGACATCCGCGCGGTGGGCGAGGACTGGCGGATCATCGCGGTGCCCAAGGCCGCTTCGTAGGAGTTGCCGGCAACGCTGCCGCCTTCGTAGGGTGCGCCGCGCGCACCGATGAGAGCGTGCGCCTGCCCATGGTTTTGGCAGGCTGAAGCCGGCGACTGGAGTACGTTTGCCCAGACCACGCTCCCTCACCCCCGGCCCCTGGCTACGCGCCCCGCTCCGGAGGGAGAGGGGAGACAAGCGGTGTAGCCCGGATGCAATCTGGGAGCACCGGCAACTCCGCTGCCAAGGGAGAGGGGGGATACGGAGCCGACCTTCAGCTCATGAGCCGAACGCAGCGCTGAACAGCTCCCTCTCCCCCTGGGAGAGGGTTGGGGTGAGGGCCGGACTTTCTTCCTCCACAAATCGTTGCACCTGGCAGGGGCGTTATGTGGTGGGCTGAAGCGAAGCGCCACCCGGCCCAGCCTACGGGGCGAGGCCTTGTGAGGGGCCCAGGTTGCCTGATGGTTTCGCCCCTCACCCCCGGCCCCTCTCCCGGGGAGAGGGGAGACAAGCGGCATGGGCTACGTATCCTATCGGCCGAAGTCCGTCCTACGTCCCATCTCCGGCGCTTTTGTGGTAAAAAGCGCCCTGTCGCTCAAATGACGACTACGTTCTCAGGGCGGGGCGAAATTCCCCACCGGCGGTAATGGTGCGCGACGCACCTAGCCCGCGAGCGCCTTTCCGGCCACGGGAAGGGTCAGCAGACCCGGTGTGATTCCGGGGCCGACGGTCACAGTCCGGATAAAGAGAGAACGGGAGAGTCCCACGGGCCGCGCGTCCGTGTCCGATCCCTTTCGATCCGATGCCCTGTTTTGTTCAAAAACAGGAGTTTTCCATGTCGTTCCGTACCATCTCGATTTCCGCATGGGAGGTCCCATGTTCACCGGCATAATCGAAGCCATCGGCACCATCCGCGCGCTCACCCCGAAAGGCGGCGACGTCCGCGTGCAGGTCGCCACCGGCAAGCTCGACCTTTCCGACGTCAAGCTTGGCGACAGCATCGCCGTCAACGGCGTGTGCCTCACCGCCGTGGAACTGCCCGGCGACGGCTTCTGGGCCGACGTCAGTCGCGAGACCCTGGCGCGCACCGCCTTCATCGACCTCAAGCCCGGCAGCCGCGTCAACCTGGAGAAGGCCCTGACCCCCACCAGCCGCCTCGGCGGCCACCTGGTCAGCGGCCACGTCGACGGCGTCGGCGAGATCGTCTCCCGCGAGGACAACGCCCGCGCCGTGCAATTCCGCATCCGCGCGCCGCGCGAGCTGGCGAAGTACATCGCGCTGAAGGGCTCGATCACCGTCGACGGCACCAGCCTGACGGTCAACGCGGTGAATGGCGCCGAGTTCGAGCTGACCATCGTCCCGCACACCCTGGCCGAGACCATCATGGTCGACTACCGCCCCGGGCGCCTGGTCAACCTCGAGGTCGACCTGCTGGCCCGCTATCTCGAGCGGCTGCTGCTCGGCGACAAGGCGGCCGAGCCGCAGTCCGGCGGCATCAGCGAAAGTTTCCTGGCCGAGCACGGCTACCTGAAGAATTGAAGGAACCGCCACGATGGCACTCAACAGCATCGAAGAACTGATCGAAGACATCCGCCAGGGCAAGATGGTCATCCTCATGGATGACGAAGACCGCGAGAACGAAGGCGACCTGATCATGGCCGCCGAGTGCGTGCGCGCCGAGCACATCAACTTCATGGCCAAGTACGCGCGCGGCCTGATCTGCATGCCGATGACCCGCGAGCGCTGCGAAACCCTCAAGCTGCCGCTGATGGCGCCGCGCAACGGCTCTGGCTTCGGCACCAAGTTCACCGTCTCCATCGAGGCGGCCGAGGGCGTCACCACCGGCATCTCCGCCGCCGACCGGGCGCGCACCGTGCAGGCCGCCGCTTCGAAAAGCGCCAAGGCCGAGGACATCGTCAGCCCCGGCCACATCTTCCCGCTGATGGCCCAGCCCGGCGGCGTGCTGGCCCGCGCCGGCCACACCGAGGCGGCCTGCGACCTGGCGCGCATGGGCGGTTTCGACCCCAGCGGAGTGATCTGCGAGATCATGAACGACGACGGCACCATGGCCCGGCGCCCCGAGCTGGAAGCCTTCGCCGCCGAACACGGGATCAAGATCGGCACCATCGCCGACCTGATCCACTACCGGCTGATCCACGAACACACCGTCGAGCGCATCTCCGAGCAGCCGCTGGACAGCGAAGTCGGCCAGTTCACCCTGGTGACCTACCGCGACTCGGTGGAGAACACCGCGCACATGGCGCTGACCCTCGGCAACATCTGCCCCGAGGAGCCGACCCTGGTGCGGGTGCACAACATGGACCCGCTGCGTGACCTGTTCATGGTCAAGCAGCCGGGACGCTGGAGCCTGCGCGCGGCCATGAGCAAGGTCGCCGAGGCCGGCAGCGGCGTGGTGCTGCTGCTCGGCAACCCGCTCACCGGCCCCGAGCTGCTCGCCCACCTGGGCCGCCAGCAGACGCCGAGCCCGGCGACCTACAGCACGGTGGGCGCCGGCTCGCAGATTCTCCGCGATCTCGGCGTGCGCAAGATGCGCCTGATGAGCTCGCCGATGAAGTTCAACGCGATATCCGGTTTCGACCTGGAGGTTGTAGAATACCTGCCCTCTGAATAACGGCCGCGCACCGCGCAGTCCAAGGGGCGCCGGCCCGGCGCCCTGTCTATCCTTCCCGAACTGCTCTTTACAGACGAGAACGTTTCATGACCCTGAAGACCATCGAAGGTACTTTCATCGCCCCCAAAGGCCGCTATGCCCTGGTGGTCGGCCGTTTCAACAGCTTCGTGGTCGAGAGCCTGGTCAGCGGCGCGGTCGACGCGCTGGTGCGCCATGGCGTGAGCGAAAGCGAAATCACCGTGATCCGCGCGCCGGGCGCCTTCGAGATTCCCCTGGTAGCCCAGAAAGTCGCCCAGCGCGGCGAGTTCGACGCCATCGTCGCCCTCGGCGCGGTGATCCGTGGCGGCACTCCGCACTTCGAGTACGTCGCCGGCGAATGCACCAAGGGCCTGGCCCAGGTTTCCCTGGAGTTCGGCGTACCGGTCGCCTTCGGCGTGCTGACCGTCGACTCCATCGAGCAGGCCATCGAGCGCTCCGGCACCAAGGCCGGCAACAAGGGCGCCGAGGCCGCGCTGTCCGCTCTCGAGATGGTCAGCCTGCTGGCGCAGTTGGAGGCCAAGTGAGCAACGACGATAGCGACCGCTTCAACCCGCCCGCGGAGAAGCGCCCCAACGCCCCGACCGGCAAGCTCGCCGCGCGCCGCCAGGCGCGCAGCCTGGCCATGCAGGCGCTGTACCAGTGGCAGATGGCCGGCCAGTCGCTGAACGAGATCGAAGCGCAGTTCCGCGTCGACAACGACTTCTCCAAGGTCGACGGCGCCTACTTCCGCGAGATCCTCCACGGGGTGGCGACCAACAAGAGCGAGATCGACGGACAGTTCGAGCCGCTGCTCGACCGTCCGCTGGAAGAGCTCGACCCGGTGGAAATGGCGATCCTGCGCCTGTCCACCTGGGAACTGCTCAAGCGCGTCGACGTGCCTTATCGCGTGGTGATCAACGAGGGCATCGAGCTGGCCAAGGTGTTCGGCGCCACCGACGGGCACAAGTTCGTCAACGGCGTGCTGGACAAGCTGGCGCCCACGCTGCGCGCCGCCGAAGTGAAAGCGGCCAAGCGCTGACGGCGGTGGCCGGCTTCGCTCGCTTTTCCGTGGCCCGGATGCAATCCGGGGGCGGTGTTGCCGGTCGTCCCGGGTTGCATCCGGGCCACGGTGGTCGCGCGCTTCTTCTCTCTTTCCTCCGTCCCCTCTTCCGTGAACGGGGGAGGGGAGTCGCGCATGGGTGAGTTCGAGCTGATCCGCCGTTTCTTCGCCGCCGCGCCCTGTGCGCAGGCGGCGGCTGGCGTGGCGCTCGGCGTCGGCGACGATTGCGCGCTGCTGCAACCGGCCGCCGGCGAGCAACTGGCGATATCCACCGACACCCTGGTCGCCGGGGTGCACTTTCCCGAATCCTGCGATCCCTTCCTGCTCGGCCAGCGCGCTCTCGCGGTGTCCGCCAGCGACCTGGCGGCGATGGGCGCCACGCCGCTGGCCTTCACCCTGGCGCTGACCCTGCCGGCGGCCGACGAGGCCTGGCTGGAAGGCTTCGCCCGTGGGCTCGACCGCATGGCGCGGGGCTGTGGCCTGGCGCTGGCCGGTGGAGACACCACCCGCGGGCCGCTCTGCCTGACCCTCACCGTGTTCGGCCGGGTCCCCGCCGGCCAGGCGCTGACCCGCGCCGGCGCGCGCCCGGGCGACCTGCTCTGCGTCGGCGGTTCGCTCGGCGATGGCGCCGGTGCGCTGCCCCTGGTGCTCGGCACGGCTCAAGCTCCAGCCCAGGCAGCCGATTACCTGCTCGCCCGCTACTGGTCGCCGCAGCCGCAACTGGCCCTCGGCGAATGGCTGCGCGGCCGGGCCAGCGCGGCGCTGGACATCTCCGACGGCCTGCTCGCCGATTGCGGACATATCTCCCGCGCCTCCAAGGTCGCCGTGCACATCGACCGCGAACGCCTGCCGCTGTCGGCGGCGCTGCTCGACCTGCACGGCCGCGAGGCGGCGCTGCAGCATGCCTTGTCCGGCGGCGACGACTATCGCCTGGCCTTCAGCCTGCCGCCGGCCCTGCTCGCCGAACTGCGGGCCGCCTGGCCAGAGGTGACGGTGATCGGCCGCGTCGAGGCGGGAGAGGGCGTGCACTTGCTGGACGCCGGTGGCGGCGAACTGCGTCCGCCCTCGGCGGGTTATCAACACTTCTAGGACCGTCGCGTGCCAGAACATCCCGACCAAGCCCCCGCCCAGCCCGTGCCGCCTTCGGTGTGGCGCAATCCCTGGCACTTTATCGCCTTCGGCTTCGGCGCCGGCACCCTGCCCAAGGCGCCGGGCACCTGGGGCTCGCTGGTGGCCCTGCCGTTCATCCCGCTGTGGCAACTGCTGCCGGACTGGGGCTACTGGCTGATGCTCGGCCTGACCATGCTGTTCGGCGTCTGGCTGTGCGGCAAGGTGGCCGACGACCTGCGCGTGCACGACCACGAGGGGATCGTCTGGGACGAGATGGTCGGCATGTGGATCACCCTCTGGCTGGTCCCCGAGGGCTGGGGCTGGCTGCTGGTGGGCTTTTTGGTGTTCCGGATTCTCGATATTCTCAAGCCTTGGCCGATACGCTGGATAGACCGGCATGTGCATGGAGGCGTAGGCATCATGCTCGACGACATTCTCGCCGGGGTGTTCGCCTGGCTGGTCATGCAACTGCTGGTATGGGGTTGGAGTGTGCAGGCCGTCATCTGACGACGGCCATTCTCGAGGGAAGTTCGTATGCGTGGCGGTTGGCTGGGAATCGTGCTGTGCCTGCTCGTCCCGTCGCTGGTCCAGGCGGAAGAGCCGCCGCCGGCGGATATTCGCGTGGTCAGCGAAGTCTGGGCGCGTTACACCGAGCCCGACGGCAGCGGCCTGGGCTGGGACGTGCTGCGCGCGGTGTACGGGCCGGCCGGGGTACGCTTGCAGCACAACAGCGCGCCCTATACCCGTTCTATCGGCCTGGTCCAGCGCGCCGAAATGGATGCCTGGGTCGGCTCCTATGTCGACGAGGTGAGCATCGGCGTGGTCTATCCGCGCTGGAACTACGATGCCGACCTGATCTGTGCACTCGGCCTGGCTGAACAACCGACGGTGAGCCTGGACAACCTGTCCAGGTTCCGCCTGGCCTGGATGCGTGGCTACAGATTCGAGCGCTATCTTCCGAACTTGACGCACTACCAGGAAATCCTGCGGCGCGACGGTATCCTGTCGATGCTGGCGCTCAAGCATGCCGACCTGTTCATCGACGCTCGCCCGGAGATCGAGGATGTGCTGGCGGCCGCCGAGGATCGCTCCGCCTACCGGGTCACCTGCGTAACCAGCCTGCCGCTCTACCTGGGTTTCGCCGATACGCCCCGTGGGCGGGTGCTGGCCAGGTTGTTCGACCAGCGCATGGCCGAGTTGGTGAAGACCGGTGAGCTGCGGCCGCTTTTCGAGCGCTGGCACTACCCCTATCCATTCCAAGAGGGTTCCCATGCGTCCACGCCTTGAGCTGCTTTGCGCCGGCCTGCTGCTGGTCTGCGCTTCCCTTGCTGCGGAAACCCGCGTGCAGGTGGTCGGACTGTTCCCCGGCGCGGCGGTGCTCAATATCAACGGTGAGCGCAAGCTGGTGAAGGTCGGCCAGACCGGTCCCGGCGGCGTCGAGGTGGTCAGTGCCGACAGCCGTGGCGCGGTGCTGCGGGTCGATGGCGTGGAGCGCAGCTACGGGCTCAGCCGCGAGTATTCCGAGGGTGGCTACAGCGCGCCGACGCGCCAGCAGTTGAGCATCGCCAAGGGCGTGGGCGGTCACTACTGGGTGGCGGGCTCGATCAACGGCCATCCGGTGCAGTTCATGGTCGACACCGGCGCCACCTCGGTGGCGATGAACGAGGCCCAGGCGCGACGCCTGGGCCTGGACTTCCGGGTTCAGGGCCAACCGATGGTGGTGAGCACCGCCAGCGGCACGGCCAAGGCCTGGAAGGTCAAGGCTGACCGGGTCAAGGTCGGCACCCTGGAACTGCTCGGCGTGGAGTCGGTGGTGCTGGAAGGCGACTCGCCGACCGAAGTGTTGCTGGGCATGAGTTTCCTCGGCCGGGTCGGCTGGCGCGAGGAGCAGGGCGTGCTGGTGCTGGAATCCAAGCATTAACGGCCGATAACAGCGCTGGAAATTTTTGTAGGAGCGGCCCATGGCCGCGAAAGAGCGTCTCCCGGATGCAATCCGGGGGCACCGGCAACGTTGCCTTTGTAGGGTGCGCCGCGCGCACCGGTGAGATGCCAACTCGGAGCTTGTGCGCCTGGCCTGCTCATGACCTGATGCCGCCTCTCCAACCTCACCCCCGACCCCTGGCTACGCGCCCCGCTCCGGAGGGAGAGGGGAGACAAGCGATGTAGCCTGGATGTAGTCCGGGGACATCGGCAACTCCGCTGCCTTTGTAGGGTGTGCTGCGCGCACCGATGAGAGGCCAGCTTGGGGCTTGTGCGCAGCCGGCTCATGACCTAGTGCTACCTCCCCAGCCACGCTCCCTCACCCCCGGCCCCTCTCCCGGAGGGAGAGGGGAGACAAGGTAGCCCGGATGTAATCCGGGAACATCGGCAACTCCGCTGCCAAGGGAGGGGGAGTGTACGGAGCGGACCTTCAGCCCATGAGCCGAACTCAGCGCTGAACAGCCCCCTCTCCCGCTGGGAGAGGGTTGGGGGGAGGGGCGGACTTTCCTTCTCCCACAAATCGCCGCACCTGACAGGGGCCTTATGTGGTGGGCTGAAGCGGAACCCCACTTGGCCCACCCCGCTATAGATAACGACTCCACAACAATGTCGCCTGGCTGGTCTGGTTGGTGCCGGTGGGTTCGCAGTCGGTCACGCAGGGTTGGCCGCCGGCGGTCATTTCGGGAATCAGACCGGGGTCGAAGCCGGGGGGCAGGTCGCGCAGGTCGATGATGGTGTTGCCGGCCCAGTTGCTGCTGGAGCCACCCAGGCCGGCGGCGGTGACGTGGCCGTTGACCATGGTGTCGCCGCCGGTCTGCAGCAGGTCGCCGGCGATCACGCTGCCATAGATCCTCGTGGAGGCGCCGAGGTCGATGTCGCCGCCGGAGAAGGTGCTGCCGGAGTAGCCGCCGGCGAGCAGCGCGATGTTGCCCAGCGCGTTGGCCTTGAGGTTCTGCCGGGCCGGGTCGCAGAAGTTGCCCGGGTACAGCTCGCCGTAATAGGCGTTGGCGCAGACCTGGGCGTAGCCGGCGTAGTTGACCGCCCAGGTGCGGTGGTCGCCGCTGGTGACGATGTCGCCGGTGGCCAGGATGCTGTTGAGGAACCGGCCGCTGGCCAGCTCGACGTCGCCCTCGAACCACAGGGCACCGGGGGCGACCACTGCCGGGTCCTCGTCGCCGGGTAGTCCGCTCAGCGTCCACCGGTCCTCGCTGTAGACGATGCTCTGCGCGCCATCCGAGGTGCCCTGGGTGAACTTGCGCAGGTTGTCCACGCCCGTGCCGGTGCAGTTGCCGTCGATCAGCGTGGCGCACTCGTCGCGGCAGTAGCCGTTGTCGTCCACCGCCACGCAGAGGTAGCCCCAGAGGTCGATGAAGCCCTGGCTGATCTTGCCGATCCGGTAGGTGCCGTCGGCGATGCCGTTGACGTTGCGCACGCCGACCTGGATCCGGCCTTCGCGGAACTCGAACACGTAGTTGGCCGCATCCCGCAGTTCGTAGGCGTCGACGTTCGGCTTGGGCTGGGTGAAGGGCAGCAGCGTGTCGATCAGGAGGATGTCGACGGTGGCCTGCGCGCTTATCCTGTCCGCTGCGTCCGGGCAATTGAATACGCCGCCGCCGGCGCGGATGCTGTCGAAGTTGCTCCAGGCGGGACCGACGCAGAACACGTCGGCCTGGCTGTTGATCGCCCGGATGGTCGGGAAGCCGCTGACGGTGATGTTGCCGACCGCGTTGGCCTCGGCGGTGGTGCCGTTGCCGATGCTCAGCGTCTCGCCGGCGGTCAGGGTGCCGTGGCTGCCGCCGCTGCTGGCGCTGATCGCACCGAGGGCGTTGGCGGTGGCGACGCTGCCGTTGGTGATGGTGATGTCGCCGTTGGCGTTGATCAGCCCCTGGTCGGCGCCGCTGCTGATGATGACGTTGCCCAGCGCCGAAGCCTTGAGCGCCGCGGCCGAGCCGCCGAGCATGATGTTGCCGTTGGCGAACAGTTCCTCGACGGCGATGGCGCTGCCGATGTTGATGTCGCCGGTGGCGCGCAGGGTCTTGATGCCGGTGACCGTGCCGCCGCTCATGTCGACGTTGCCGGCGACGTTGAGCTTGGCCCCGTCGTCGCCTTTCACGTCGATGTTGCCGCGCATGTCCAGGTCGCCACGGATGTTGATCACGTCGCTCCACGGCTCGCGCGAGCTGGGCTGGTTGGCGCCGCCGGGCAGCACGTCGAATATCGCCTGGATGGTCGTGGTGGCGCGTGCGGCTTCGTCCTGGTTGCGGATGTTGGCGGTGACCCGGTAATGCTGCGCCCCGCTGGCGGCGTCCGGCGGCAGGTTGTCGACGATGCCGGCGTGCAGCGCGCGCTCGCCGATGCGCATGGCGAGGGAATCGCCCGCCGCCAGGGTGAGCAGGGCGCTGTCGTCGAGCTGTTCGAGGTACTGGCGGAAGATCTCCACGCCGGCCCAGGCGCCGGCCTGGGCATGGGTGCTGGCATGCACCGCCACCTGTTTCTCCTGGCTGCCGCGCACCGCGTGCATCACGCCGAGGGAGGTGACGGTCAGCGCCATGCCGGCGAGCAGGACGATCATGATGGTGGCCATGCCGCGCTGGCGGCGGAAAGCATGGATGCGTACGGGATGGGCGCGCATGGCCGGTTACTCCGCGATGTTGGACAGGCAGAGGCTGTAGCTGAGCGGGGCGATACCGCTGGCTCCGGCCAGTTGCGCGCTGCTCTGCGCGGTGAGGGTGACCTGCGGGTGACGGGCCTTGGCGCCGAAACCGAATGGCGCGCAATCGACCGCCGCGACGGTGAAGTCGACCAGCGGCTGTGGTGCGGCCTGCTGGTCGTCCGGTACCTGCAACCTGGCCAGCTCGTGGCGCACCGACCAGCTCAACCCGCCGAGGCCGGCGCCGCAGCCGCTGGCTTCGAGCAGCGACAGCCGGCGCAGCGCCTTACCGGTGACGGCATCCTGGTCGGCGCGGTCGACCAGGCCCCGGCACTGGTAGCCGGTCGCGTCCCGGTAGCGCCAGAGCAGCGCGGGATGGCTCTGGCCGCCCAGGCTGACATCGGTTTTCAGCAGGTTCTGCGCGCCGCCGGGGTCGATGCCGAAGCCGGCATTCTGCAATTCGAGCTGCGCGGTGAGCAGGCCGGCGGCGAGCTGGCCGTCCTGGTTGGCGTCCTGGGTGGCGACCACGGCGGTCTGCACCAGGTTGCGGTACAGGGTGAGCATGGCGAGGATGCCGATGACCGACAGCAGCGTGCCGACCATCAGGCTGATCAGGTTGACGCCACGCTGGCGGGCGATCCCGGCGCAGGTCCCGGGGCGCCCGTTGCCGGCTCGCGGATGCCTGCTCACAGGCCACCTCCGACGCGTATTTCGCCGCCCAGCGCCGGGTCGCTGACGCTCAGGGTCAGCGGGCCGCTCAGGCCGGTGAGTTGCCGGGGCGAGGCCTCGCCGGTCCTGGTCACCGAGGCGGACAGGGTGCTGCCGCAGCCGGCGACCGTCACCGGCAGGACCATCTGGTTGGGCAACAGCAGGTTCGGCGCGCTGGCGCACAGGTCGAGGCTGCCGCTGCCGTTGCGCTGCAACAGGTCGCGAAGCTGGCTGACGGCGAGGTTTTGCAGGTTCATGTCCTTCTGGCTGACCGCCACCCGCGAGGTGGTGTAGACCAGGCCGAGGCCGACGATGGACATCAGCAGGATGCCGATCAGCGCTTCGAGCAGGGCGTCGCCGCGCTGGCGCCGGCTAGTGGAACGTGACCGAGACATGCTCACTCCCCGCCGACAGGGCCAAGGTCTGGTTGTCGGCGCAACCGCCGAGGTCGATCGGCATTGCCCTGGCGTCGAAACCCAGGCAAGCGAAATCGCTGCCGCCGCTCTGTACGGCGACCCGCTGTGGCAGTTGCGCGCTCCATTGCCGGGGCGCGTCGCAACTGGCCGGGCTGCCGGTGCCGGCGGCCTCGTGCAGGCTCAGCATCTTGTCCCCGTCCAGGCACAGCAGGGCCGAGGGCTGGTCGTCGATCATCCCGTGGCGGTTGCGCAGGGCGGCCGCCTTGGCGCGGCCGATCCCCTGGTTGAGCAGGCCCTCGGCGTCGCGCACCTGAGCGCTGTCGCTCCAGGCGGCGGTGAAGGGTGCGGCGACCATCAGCAGCACGCCGAGCAGGGTGACGACGATCATCAGTTCCACCAGGCTGAAACCGGCATGGCGTTTCATAGCCAGTTCCCGCTGTACGTGCCGCAGTTGGCGATGCTGCGGGTGTTGTCGTGGGTCAGGGTGAGGGTGCAGCCGTCGAGGCGGCCGCCGCTGCCGGTGGCGATCAGGGCATAGGTGCTGGCCGTCGCCTCGACCCGGTAGGAGAAGCTGCTTTCCGCCGGTTGCCAGCCGGGGAATGCGGCCTTGGTGGCGGCGGTGTCCGCCAGCGTGCCGTTCGGGTAGGCGAGGGTGCGCTGGTAGGCGTTCTCCAGGTTCAGGCTGAGGGCCACCAGGTCTGCCTGGACGGTCTTGATCCGGCCCTTGTCGACGTAGCCGTGGTAGGCCGGCAGGGAGATGGCGGCGAGGATGCCGATGACGGCGATGGCGATCAGCAGCTCGATCAGGGTGAAGCCGGGGGACTTGGCTCGCATGGGGTGATTCCCGTTGGAGACTCATCCCATAAAGTGTGATGCAGTTCTCAAAATTTGTTCGTTCTCCTGACAACCGTAGCGTTCTGGCCGGGATCGTCGGACGTTCGTTCCAGAACCGCCGGTCGTCGGCGGTTATGAGCATCGAGCGATTCGATCTTTATCGACAACTATTCCGCCTGACCGCCGGGCGCGGCCTGCTGCTACAATGCCGGCCCTTTGTGATTGCGAGACAGGAGCTTCCGGTGTCCGTTGTCTTTGTCGCCGCCTCCCAACTGCCTACTCCGTTCGCCGTGTTCACCATGCATGGCTTCCGCGAGGAGGCCACCGGGCGTGAACACGTGGCGCTGACCCTCGGCGATGTCGCCGATGGCGCGCCGGTCCTTGGCCGCCTGCATTCCGAGTGCCTGACCGGCGATGCGCTGTTCAGCCTGCGCTGCGATTGCGGCTTCCAGCTCGAAGCGGCATTGCGCGCGATCGCCGCCGAAGGCCGTGGCGTGCTGCTCTACCTGCGCCAGGAAGGCCGTGGCATCGGCCTGCTGAACAAGATCCGCGCCTACGAACTGCAGGACGGCGGCGCCGACACCGTGGAAGCCAACGAGCGCCTGGGCTTCGGCGCCGACCAGCGCGACTACGCGATCTGCCTGCCGATGCTCAAGCACCTGGGTATCCAGTCGCTCAAGCTGATGACCAACAACCCGCGCAAGGTCAAGGGCCTGGGCGACGTCGGCATCCAGGTCAGCCAGCGGGTGCCGTTGCAGATCGCCCACAACCCGCACAACCGCAAGTACCTGGCCACCAAGGCCGGCAAGCTCGGTCACCTGCTCGGCAACCAGCACCAGGGCGAGGAAGAGGAAAGCGCGTGAGTCGTGACTCCTGGCGCCGCCGCCTGGCGCGCGGCTGGTGGTTGCACCTGGCGCTGGCCCTGGCGCCGCTGCTGCTGGTCGACCTGCTGTTCTCCGGCGCCAGGCATGGCGCGCTGAGCATGCCGCTGTTCATCGCCGGGCTGCTGGCGATGTTCCCCAGCCTGCTGCTGTTCCGCCGCTACAAGCTGGCGCTGATCGCCACCGAGCGGGCCCTCGACACGGACGGCGAGCAAGCCGCCTGGCAGCAGCTCGAAGCGCAGCGCCGCAAGGCCCTGTTCGGCGCCGCGCTGCCGGCCTGGATCGCCGCGCTGGCGGTGTTCGCCGGCCTGGAAGCCGTCCCGCAGTCGCTCCTCGTGCTGTCCAGCCTGGTGCTGCTGGTCCTCTACCGCATTCCCCGCCAGCTCGGGTGATGCGTCGCCTGCTCGCCTGCCTTCTGCTGCTTCTGGCCTGGCCGCTGGCGGCGGCCGAGCGGGTGGTCAGCCTGGCGCCGTCGCTCAGCGAAATCATGCTCGAACTGGACGCCGGCGACCTGCTGGTCGGCCTGCTGGATGGCGGCGAGCGCCCGGCGGCGCTGGCTCACGTGCCGTCGGTGGGACGCTACGGGCAACTGGAGATGGAAACCCTGCTCGGCCTCGAGCCCGACCTGGTACTGCTCGCCCCGGGCAGCGTGCCGCCGGCGCAGCAGGAGCAGCTTCGTCGCCTGGGGTTCAACGTACAGGCCGTGGCGCCGCGCAGCCTGGCGCAACTGGGCGAGGCGTTCGAGCAGATCGGCCAGCGCATCGGCCGCCCCGAGCAGGGCCGCCAACTCGCCGCGCGCTTCCGCCAGGGGCTCGGCGAACTGCGCCAGCGCTACCGCCGCGAACAGCCGGTGACGGTGCTCTACCAGGTCTGGCACAAGCCGCTGTACACCATCGGCGGCGGGCAGATCATCAGCGACGCGCTGGAAGTCTGCGGCGCGCGCAACGCCTTCGCCGAACTCCGCCAGCCGGCCCCGCAGATCGGCGTCGAAGCGGTGCTGGCGCGCGACCCGCAGGTGATCCTCGGCGGTACCCGCGCCGAGCTGGACATCTGGAAGGCCTGGCCGCAGTTGTACGCGGTGCGCCGGGGGCAGGTCTGGGAAGTGCCGGACAAGGGCCTGGAGCGGCCCAGCTTCCAGATGCTCGGGGCGCTGGAGCAACTGTGCCGGGTACTGGCCAAGGCACGATGAGGCGCCAGGAGACTGCGCCGCCCCCTACGACGGCACGACCAGCCCCCCTTCGCCCCGCCCCAGCTCCAGCAACTGTCCCCGCAGCCAGCGATTGCCCGGCTCGTGCTCGGCCTGGCGCGACCAGTACAGGTTGAGGGTCACCGGCGGCAGTTCCAGCGGCATCTCCAGCAGGCGGTTGCCCAGCCCGGCGTTGAGCAACCGCGCGTAGCGCCGGGGCATGGTCAGCAGCATCCCGCTCTGCGCCACCAGTTGCGCCGCCGTCAGGTAGTGCTGGCAATGCTGGCGGACCTGTCGCACCAGGCCGAGGTGACCCAGGGCCAGGTCTTCCACGCAGATGCCGCGCCGCCGCGACGTGACCGCCACGTGCTCGGCGGCCAGGTAGCGTTCCACCGTCAGCTCGCCGCTGAAGCCGGGGCCGGCGACCACGCACAGCGGGTCGCGCAGCAGCAGTTGCTGGCGCAGCTCCGCGTCGGTGGGGCGGGCGATCTCGATGGCCAGGTCGACCCGCCCGGCGATCAGCTCCAGCTTCAGCTCCGCCCAGTGCACGCTGCTGCTGCGCACCTCCAGCCGAGGCGCGATACGGCGCAGTTGCGCCAGGATCGCCGGCAGCACCACCGGTTCCATCTGCTCCGGCATGTTCAGCACGAAGGCGCGCCGGTCGCGCTGCGGGTCGAACGCCTGGAGGCGGCCGACGCTGCGTTGCAGGCTGTCCAGCGCGTCGAGGATGCCCGGCGCCAGTTGCTCGGCCAGCGGCGTCGGCGCCACGCCACGGCCGTCGCGGACGAACAGCGGATCGCCGAGCTGTCCGCGCAGGCGCCCCAGGGCGTGGCTGACCGCCGACTGGCTGAGGTGCAGCGCGGCGGCGGCGCGGGTCAGGTTGCGCTCGCGGTAGATCACCTCGAACACCCGGAACAGGTTGAGGTCGAGGCGATGGAGTGCCGGCCATTCATGTGTTTTATTCATGGTTATTCCGCGATTCCAGGCGATGCCAGCAGCCTAGCAGCACGAGCCTTGCGGATAACCATGCATGGGATTCATGGATGATGATGAATAAGCATCAGTTCTGCCTGGCCGCCGTGCCTGTCTAAGCTGCTCGCCAGACAAGAACGAACGGAGTCCCTGCTGTGAGCGCGCCCTTCAATGCCGTCCTGATCGCCAACCGAGGCGAGATCGCCATCCGCATCGCCCGTGCCTGCGCCGAGCTGGAGATACGCAGCGTCGCCATCCACGCCGAAGACGACGCCGCCTCGCTGCACGTGCGCAAGGCCGACCGGGCGGTGCCGCTCGAGAGGCGCGGCGTGCCGGCCTACCTGGACATGGAGCGACTGATCGCCATCGCCCGCGAGGAAGGTTGCGACGCCATCCACCCCGGCTATGGCTTCCTCGCCGAGAACGCCGGGTTCGCCCGCCGCTGCGCGGAGGCCGGCCTGCGCTTCATCGGCCCGGCGCCGGAAGTGCTGGAGCTGTTCGGCGACAAGGCCCGCGCCCGCGAACTGGCCGAGCGCTGCGGGGTGCCGCTGGTGGCCGGGATCAACCGCGCGGTGAGCCTCGACGAGGCGCGTGCGTTCCTCGCCGAACATGGCGCCATGATGCTCAAGGCGCTGGCCGGCGGGGGCGGGCGCGGCATGCGCGTGGTACAGCAGGCGGCCGATCTGGACGAGGCCTACGCGCGCTGCCAGTCGGAGGCCCTGGCGGCGTTCGGCAACGGCGCGCTCTACGTGGAACAACTGGTCGGCCAGGCGCGGCATATCGAGATCCAGGTGCTCGGCGACGGCAGCGGCGCGGTCAGCCATCTGTGGGAGCGCGATTGCAGCCTGCAACGCCGCCACCAGAAGCTGGTGGAGATCGCCCCCAGCCCCGGCCTGCCGGAAGCCACCCGCGCGGCCTTGATCGATGCCGCCCTGCGCCTGGCCGGCGAGGTGCGCTACCAGGGCCTGGGCACCTTCGAATTCCTGCTCGACGGGGAGCGCTTCTACTTCATGGAGGCCAACCCGCGCATCCAGGTCGAGCACACGGTCACCGAGCAGGTCACCGGCGTCGACCTGCTGCACACCCAGTTGCGGCTCGCCGCCGGCGCGACCCTGTCCGAGCTGGGCCTGGACAACCCGCCGGCGCCGCAGGGCTACGCCGTGCAACTGCGCATCAACCTGGAAAGCATGAATGCCGACGGCAGCACCCGCCCGGCCGCCGGCACCCTGGGCGCCTACGAGCCGCCGTCCGGCCCCGGCCTGCGCGTCGACGGCTACGGCTACGCCGGCTATCCGGTCAGCCCCAGCTACGACTCGCTGCTGGCCAAGCTGATCGCCTCCGCGAACGACTACCCGAGTGCCTTGCGCCGAGCCTACCGGGCACTGTGCGAGTTCCGCCTGGAAGGCGTGGCGAGCAACCTGCACCTGTTGCAGAACCTGCTGCGCCTGCCAGAGGTGGCCGACAACCGGGTCGATACCCGCTTCGTCGAGCGCCATCTGCCCGCGTTGCTGGCCGCCCAGGAGCAGTCTCATCCGCACCTGTACTTCGCCCAGGCCGGCGCGGCATCCGGCATCGCCCAGGCGGCCATCGACACGCCGCCCGGCTGTCTGCCGCTGGCCACGCCGAGCACCGGCGTGCTGGTCGCCCTGGAGGTCGGCGAGGGCGACGCCGTGGCGCTCGGCCAGACCGTCGCCGTGCTGGAGGCGATGAAGATGGAGTTCGAGGTCAAGGCCAGCGCCAGCGGCGTCGTCCGCCTGCTCGCCGCGCAGCCGGGCCAGGCGTTGAACGAAGGCCAGGCGTTGCTGTTCATCGAGCCGGCGGAGGTGGTCGGGGCCGCCGCGCGGGACGAGGAAAGCCGCGACCTGGCGCATATCCGCGCGGACCTCGGCGAAGTGCTGGAGCGCCACGCGCTGCTCGGCGACGAGCGCCGTCCGCAGGCGGTGGCGCGGCGGCGCAAGACCGGCCAGCGCACCACGCGGGAGAACCTGGCGGACCTGCTCGACGAAGGCAGCTTCATCGAATACGGCGCCCTGGCCCTGGCCGCGCGACGGCGACGCAACTCCTTGCAGGAACTGATCGAGCAGAGCCCGGCCGATGGGCTGGTGGCCGGCCTCGGCACCGTCAACGCCGAACGGTTCGGCGCCGAGGCGGCGCGCTGCATGGCCATCGCCTACGACTACACGGTGTTCGCCGGCACCCAGGGGGTGATGAACCACAAGAAGACCGACCGCATGCTCGACCTCGCCGCGCAGTGGCGCGTGCCGCTGGTACTGTTCGCCGAGGGTGGCGGCGGGCGGCCGGGCGATACGGATTTCGTCGGCGTCGCCGGGCTGGACTGCCACACCTTCGTCGGCATGGCGAGGCTGTCGGGCCTGGTGCCGCTGGTCGGCGTGGTCTCCGGGCGCTGCTTCGCCGGCAATGCCGCGCTGCTCGGCTGCTGCGACGTGATCATCGCGGCGAAGGACGCCAGCATCGGCATGGCCGGTCCGGCGATGATCGAGGGCGGCGGCCTGGGCAGCTTCAAGCCGGAGGAGGTCGGGCCGGCCGGCGTGCAGGGGCCGAACGGAGTGATCGACGTGCTGGTCGAGGACGAGGCCGAGGCGGTGCGCGTCGCCAAGCAGTACCTGTCGTATTTCCAGGGCGACCTCGACGATTGGCAATGCGCCGACCAGCGCGAGCTGCGCCATGTCATCCCGGAGAACCGCCTGCGTGTCTACGACATCCGCCAGGTGATCGAGCTGCTCGCCGACCAGGGCAGCGTGCTGGAGCTGCGCCGCCAGTTCGCGCCGGGGCTGGTCACCGCGCTGGTGCGCATCGAGGGCAAGCCGTTCGGCCTGATCGCCAACAACCCCGCGCACCTCGGCGGCGCCATCGACGCGGTGGCGGGGGACAAGGCCGCGCGCTTCATGCAACTGTGCGACGCCTTCGACCTGCCGATCGTCTCGCTGTGCGACACCCCCGGCTTCATGGTCGGCCCGGAGTCCGAGAAGCAGGCCACGGTGCGCCATGTCTCGCGGATGTTCGTCACCGCCGCCAGCCTGTCCGTGCCGTTCTTCACCGTGGTGCTGCGCAAGGGCTACGGCCTCGGCGCCCAGGCGATGGCCGCCGGCAGCTTCCACTCGCCGCTGTTCACCATCGCCTGGCCGAGCGCCGAATTCGGCGCCATGGGCCTGGAAGGCGCGGTGCGCCTAGGTTTCGCCAAGGAACTGGCGGCCCAGGAAACGCCCGAGGCGCGCCAGGCGCTGTTCGACAAACTGGTGGCCAAGGCCTATGAGAGCGGCAAGGCGATCAACATGGCCAGCTTCCTGGAGATCGACGCGGTGATCGACCCGCAGGAAACCCGCGCCTGGTTGTTGCGTGGGCTCAATGCGGCGCCGAAACCGGCGAGAGATGGGCGGAAGAGGGCGTTCGTCGATACTTGGTAGGGCCTCATGTGGTGGAGTGCTGCCCGGCCCACCCGAAGCCTTGAGAGAGGGACAGGTTGCCTGTGGTTTCGCCCCTCACCCCCGGCCCCTGGCTACGCGCCCCGCTCCGAAGGGAGAGGGGAGTATCCGGAGCCGACCTTCAGCTCATGAGCCGAACGCAGCGCTGAACAG
>NZ_CAJFCI010000049.1 GCF_904061905.1 Zestomonas carbonaria | reverse complement strand
CCAAAACCTCCCCCACACAAATCGCCACCTCCCCACCCTCCGAACGGCTATGCAGCTTGAGGCTTACGGCTTGCCGCTGCTTTTCGGGTAAACTTCCGCATCTTTTGCATGCCTATAACGACTCGCCTGATGCCGACGACTTT
Source organism: Zestomonas carbonaria (assembly GCF_904061905.1). Lineage (GTDB taxonomy): Bacteria > Pseudomonadota > Gammaproteobacteria > Pseudomonadales > Pseudomonadaceae > Aquipseudomonas > Aquipseudomonas carbonaria. Next base: position 4,481 of record NZ_CAJFCI010000049.1, on the reverse strand, counting down.
TCACGAGATTCCCCGCGAACGTCCTGCCACGCCCCTGCTCGACCGCGCCAGCATGCCGGTCGAGCTGCGGCGGCTGGCCGAGGCCGAGCTGGAAACCCTGGCCGACGAGCTGCGCCAAGACCTGCTCTACACGGTCGGGCAGACCGGAGGGCACTTCGGTGCCGGGCTGGGCGTGGTCGAGCTGACCATTGCCCTGCACTACGTGTTCGATACCCCCGACGACCGCCTGGTCTGGGACGTCGGCCACCAGGCCTACCCGCACAAGATCCTCACCGGCCGCCGCGAGCGCATGCTGACCCTGCGCCAGAAGGACGGCATCGCCGCGTTCCCGCGCCGCGTCGAGAGCGAGTACGACACCTTCGGCGTCGGCCACTCCAGCACCTCGATCAGCGCCGCGCTGGGCATGGCCATCGCCGCCAAGCTGCAAGGCCAGAAGCGCAAGACCGTGGCGGTGATCGGCGATGGCGCGATGACCGCCGGGATGGCCTTCGAGGCGCTCAACCACGCCTCCGACGTGCAGGCCGACATGCTCGTGGTGCTCAACGACAACGACATGTCGATCTCGCGCAATGTCGGCGGGCTGTCCAACTACCTGGCCAAGATCCTCTCCAGCCGCACCTACGCGAGCATGCGCGAGGGCAGCAAGAAGGTGCTCTCGCGCCTGCCCGGCGCCTGGGAAATCGCCCGCAAGACCGAGGAACACGCCAAGGGCATGCTGGTGCCCGGCACGCTGTTCGAGGAACTGGGCTGGAACTACATCGGCCCCATAGACGGCCACGACCTGCCCACGCTCCTGGCGACCCTGCGCAACATGCGCGACCTGGAAGGCCCGCAGTTCCTCCACGTGATCACCAAGAAGGGCAAGGGCTTCGCCCCGGCCGAGGCCGACCCGATCGGCTACCACGCGATCACCAAGCTGGAGCCGATCAACGCCCCGGCCGCCGAGCCGAAGAAGCCCGCCGGGCCGAAATACTCCAACGTGTTCGGCCAGTGGCTGTGCGACATGGCCGCCGCCGACCCGCGCCTGATGGGCATCACCCCGGCGATGAAGGAAGGCTCGGACCTGGTGGCCTTCAGCGAGCGCTTCCCGAAGCGCTACTTCGACGTCGCCATCGCCGAGCAGCACGCCGTCACCCTGGCCGCCGGCATGGCCTGCGAAGGCGCCAAGCCGGTGGTGGCGATCTACTCGACCTTCCTGCAACGCGCCTACGACCAGTTGATTCACGACGTCGCCGTGCAGAACCTCGACGTGCTGTTCGCCATCGACCGCGCCGGCCTGGTCGGCGAGGACGGCCCGACCCACGCCGGCAGCTTCGACCTTTCCTACCTGCGCTGCATCCCCGGCATGCTGGTGATGACCCCCAGCGACGAGAACGAGATGCGCCGCATGCTCACCACCGGCTACCTGTTCGACGGCCCGGCGGCGGTGCGCTACCCGCGCGGCAGTGGCCCCAACGCGCCGATCGACCCGGCCCTGGTGCCGCTGGAGATCGGCAAGGGCGTGATCCGCCGCCAGGGCCACAAGACCGCCCTGCTGGTGTTCGGTGTGCAACTGGCCGACGCGCTCGTGGTCGGCGAAGCGCTCGATGCCACGGTGGTCGACATGCGCTTCGTCAAGCCGCTCGACGAACAACTGGTGCGCGAGCTGGCGGCCAGCCACGAGTTGCTGGTGACCATCGAGGAAAACGCCATCATGGGCGGTGCCGGCAGCGCGGTGGGCGAGTTCCTTGCCGCCGAGGGCCTGCAGAAACCGCTGCTGCACCTCGGCCTGCCGGACTACTACGTCGAGCACGCCAAGCCGGCGCAGATGCTCGCCGAATGCGGCCTGGACGCCGCCGGCATCGAGCGCGCGGTGCGTGCCCGGCTGGAGAAGTCGTAAGGGAAACCACTGCGTCGAAACAAGGCTCCGCCCCTCACCCAAAGGGAGAGGGGGCCGACTGGGGCATTGCCTGACTCGGCACACCCTACGGATATTTGACCCGTAGGAGCGGCCCATGGCCGCGACAACAAGTAAGGAACGCCATGTGGCGTTCGTCGTACCAAGGTTCGCCCGGCAACGGGCGTTAAACGGGAAGCAGGTGAAAGGCCTGCGCTGCCCCCGCAACGGTAAACCGGCCGCCATCCCCACGGATGGCACGCCGTCTCGACAGACCACTGGACGCCCGCGTCCGGGAAGGTGAGACGGTGAGCCGGCAGCCCGGAGACCGGCCTCGGTGCGTTGTGACAGGTGTCGCGGAGGGCGGCGCCGTCAAGCGCCGTGGCCTGTCGCGGCGCTTGTCCCTTGCCCTCCTCGAAAGTCTTTCATTCACTTTTGAGGATCGTCCCGATGAAATTGTCCCGCCTTGCCCTCGCCGTGGCGCTGCTGCCCGGCGCCCAGGCCCTTGCCGAAACCCCGTCGCGCGATGCCGCGCTGAAGCTCGACGACACGGTGATCAGCGCCAACCGCGAAGTCCAGCAGCGCAGCCAGACGTCGGCGGCCACCACCGTGTTCACCCGCGCCGACATCGAGCGCCTGCAGGTGCGCAGCGTCAGCGAACTGCTCGAACGGGTGCCCGGCCTCAGCGTCACCCGCACCGGCGGCGCCGGCAGCCAGACCGGCCTGTTCCTGCGCGGCACCTCCACCGCGCAGACCCTGGTGCTGGTCGACGGCCAGCGCATCGCCGCCGCCTCCAGCGGCACCAGCAGCCTGGAGTTCCTCAGCCCCGAACAGATCGAGCGGGTCGAGGTGGTGCGCGGCGCGCGCTCGGCCATATACGGCTCCGACGCCATCGGCGGGGTGATCCAGATCTTCACCCGCCAGGGCGACGGCCAGGGCCTCAAGCCCTACGCGCGCCTGGCCGCCGGCAGCGACAGCACCTTCGAGCGCAGCGTCGGCCTGTCCGGCGGTGACGGGCGTACCCGCTTCAACCTCGGCGCGGCGCTGAACGAGACCGACGGCATCGACGCCACCCGCGACGGCTTCGGCTCCAACGGTGACGACGACGCCTACCGCAACCGCTCGCTGAGCCTGAACCTGGCGCACCGCATCACCGACGACCTGCAGGTCGGCTTCAGCGTCCTCGACCAGCGCGGCCAGGTGGAGTACGACGACACCTTTACCGGCTCGCTACCGACCACCGACTTCCTGCTCAGCAGCGTGTCGGGCTTCGTCGACGCCCGTTTCAACAGCGTCTGGAGCAGCCGCCTGGAGATCGGCCACAGCGAAGACAAGCGCGACAGTGGCAACGACCAGCCGGGCGGCAGCATCAGCCAGTTCAACACCTACCGCGACTCCGCCAACTGGCTGAACACCCTGGCCCTGACCGACAGCCAGCAACTGCTGCTCGGCCTCGACTGGTACGAGGACCGCCTGCAAGGCACCACCGACTTCGTCGAGGACTCGCGCTGGAACCGCGCCGCCTTCATCCAGCACCGCTACAGCGGCGACGCCTTCTCCACCGAACTGGGCCTGCGCCACGACGACAACCAGCAATTCGGCAACGAGAACACCTGGAACGCGGCGCTGACCCTGCCACTGGATACGGCCAACGACCTGGTCCTGTCCTACAGCGAAGGCTTCCGCGCGCCGACCTTCAACGACCTGTATTTCCCGGATTTCTGCTTCGGCGGCCTGTGCTTCCCCAACGCCAACCCCAACCTCGATCCGGAGAAGTCCAAGAGCTACGAGTTGCAATGGCGCAGCCGCTACAGCGACAGCGGCTCGCTGGAAGTGTCCCTGTACCGCACCGACATCGACGACGCCATCGTCCTCGACGGCAACTTCATCCCGCAGAACGTCCAGACCGTGCGGATCAACGGTTTCGAGGCGGCGCTCAAGCAGGAACTGTTCGGCTGGCAGGGCAACCTCGCCCTCGGCCTGATCGACCCGCGCGACCGCGACACTGGCCACACCCTGCAGCGCCGCGCCAAGCGCACCCTGAGCCTGGACCTCGACCGCGCCTTCGGCGACTTCGCGGTGGGCGCCAGTTGGCGTGCCGTCAGCGGCCGCTACGACGATGCCGACAACAACGTCGAGCTGGGCGGCTACGGCCTGCTCGGCCTGCGCGGAAGCTGGCAGGCCACCCCGGAGCTGGCCCTGGACCTGAAGCTGGAGAACCTGTTCGACAAGGACTACGCGGAAACCACCTACAGCACGCCCAACGGCCGCTTCGGCTACAACACCGAAGGTCGTACCGCGCTGTTCGCGGTGACTTGGACGCCGCAGTTCTAGGGGAAGCGGCACCAAGTCATGAGCAGGCTCGGCGCACAAGCTCTGAGCCGGCTTCTCATCGGTGCGCGCGGCGCACCCTACAAAGGCGGCGGAGTTGCCGGTGTTCCCGGTGCATCCGAGCTACACCGCTTGTCTCCCCTCTCCCTCCGGAGCGGGGCGCGTAGCCAGGGGCCGGGGGTGAGGGGCGGAACCCTCATGCAACCTTGGCCTTTCACAATGCCTCGCCCCGTAGGCTGGGCCGGGTGGCGCTTCGCTTCAGCCACCACATAAG
>NZ_CAJFCI010000048.1 GCF_904061905.1 Zestomonas carbonaria | reverse complement strand
TCGAACCATTCGATAACCTTTTGATTATCAAGAACTTTTCGAGCAGCTCCGCGCTGGAAGTGGTGCGCATTATAGGGAGCCAGTTTCTGCCGTCAACACCCAAAGGCGAATAAAGGCGAAATTTACTCCGCCTTCAGGGTAATGCGTGCAAAAGCCTTCTTGCCCGCCTGGCAGACATGCACGGAACCGATCTTGAAGATAAAGCCGCGATCGACCACCGCGCCATCGACCCGAACGCCACCGGAGCCCAGCAGATCCCGCGCAACCGCCGCGTTCTTCACCAGCCCGGCACGATTGAGCACGGCGGAAATCGGCAGGTCCTCGACCGAAGACAGCTCCAGCTCCGGAAGGTCCTCCGGCAGCTCGCCATCCTTCATACGGTTGCCCGCCGCACGGTGAGCGTTCGCAGCGGCTTCCTCGCCGTGGAAGCGCGACACGATTTCCTCGGCAAGCTTGATCTTGATGTCGCGCGGGTTGGCGCCACGCTCGACGTCCTTCTTGAACTCTTCGATCTCAGCCATGGAGCGGAAGCTGAGCAGCTCGAAGTAGCGCCACATCAGTGAGTCCGGAATCGACACCAGCTTGCCGTACATGACACCCGGCGCTTCCTGGATACCGACATAGTTGCCCAGCGACTTGGACATCTTCTTCACGCCGTCCAGCCCTTCGAGCAGCGGCATGGTGACGATGCATTGCGATTCCTGCCCATAGGAGCGCTGAAGTTCGCGCCCCATCAGCAGGTTGAATTTCTGGTCGGTGCCGCCCAGCTCGACATCGGCCTGCAGGGCAACCGAGTCATAGCCCTGCACCAGCGGATAGAGGAACTCGTGGATGGCAATCGGCTGATTGCTCGAGTAGCGCTTATGGAAGTCATCGCGCTCGAGCATGCGCGCCACGGTGTACTGCGAGGCCAGGCGGATGAAGTCGGCCGGCGTCAGCTTGTCCATCCAGGTGGAGTTGAAAGCGACCTCAGTCTTGGCCGGGTCAAGGATCTTGAACACCTGCGCCTTGTAGGTCTCGGCGTTGTCCAGCACCTGCTCGCGAGTCAGGGGCGGCCGAGTGGCGCTCTTGCCGCTGGGGTCGCCGATCATTCCGGTGAAGTCGCCGATCAGGAAGATCACCTGGTGGCCGAGATCCTGGAACTGGCGCAGCTTGTTGATCAGCACGGTGTGCCCGAGGTGCAGGTCTGGTGCGGTCGGATCGAAGCCCGCCTTGATACGCAACGGCTGACCGCGCTTGAGCTTCTCGACCAGCTCCGATTCGACTAGGACCTCTTCCGCACCGCGCTTGATCAGCGCCAGCTGCTCTTCAACCGACTTCATGACAGGACTCATAACCACTGGAAACCAAGGGGGAACCAACCATACAAGATCGCGGACTAATTACAAGTTTGCCCCCACGTTTTGCAGGCATTCCGCAGGTAGCGGGACTCCGGGGTTGCCCCATGGGGATTTTGATTATATTTTATACAGTTACTTCATCATCTTCATTTTCATCTTTTCTTTTTTACCTTTTTCGAAGCCGCTGCCCATGACGACTACAACGCCAAAATCGCCACCGCTCTACCCCAAAAGCCACCTTCTGGCAGCGAGCGGGGTCGCGGCCCTGCTGAGCCTTGCCCTGCTGGTTTTCCCCTCGCGCGAAGTAGAAGCCAAGAGAACGCTGCTCAACCTGGAGCTCGACAACGGTTCCGAGCAGATCATCCAGGAGAAGGACGACCTGCGACCAGGCTCCATCATCGGGGATGAGGGCACCTCGCCATTCGCCAAGATCGAGGGCCCCGGGGATAACCAGAACAGCGCCAACCAAAGCGCGGACACCAATAAGAACGACGCAGTAGCCTCTACCACTTCCGAAACCCCACCTGACAACCCCCGCCACCGCGCGGTCACCGTCGCCAATGGCGATACCTTGTCGACGCTGTTCGCCAAGGTGGGGCTGGGTGCCTCCGAAATGCATGCGGCACTGAACAGCAGCAAGGAGGCCAAGCAGTTCAGCCGCCTCAAGATCGGCCAGGTACTGGAGTTCCAACTGACCGACGACGGCCAGCTTGAAAGCCTGCACAGCAAGCTCTCCTCCCTGGAAAGCATCGTCCTGACCAGGAACGAGACCGGCTTCAGCTTCAAGCGCGAGCTGACCAAGCCGGAAGTGCGCAACCACTACGCGCGCGGAGTGATCAACAGCTCGCTGTTCCTTTCCGCCAAACGCGCCGGGCTGCCGCACAACCTGACCATGGACCTGGCCAGCGTGTTCGGCTACGACATCGACTTCGCCCAGGACATCCGAGAGGGTGACGAATTCGAAGTGATCTACGAGGAGAAGGTCGTCGAAGGCGAGCGGGTCGGTACCGGCAGCATCCTCGCCGCGCGCTTCACCAACCGCGGCAAGACCTATACCGCAGTGCGCTACACCAACAAGCAGGGTGTGACCAGCTACTACACCGCCGACGGTAACAGCATGCGCAAGGCTTTCATCCGCACGCCGGTGGATTTCGCCCGCATCAGCTCGCGCTTCTCCCTCGGCCGCAAGCATCCGATCCTCAACAAGATCCGCGCCCACAAGGGCGTCGACTACGCCGCGCCGCGCGGTACGCCGATCAAGGCCGCCGGCGACGGCAAGGTGATTCTCGCCGGTCGCCGCGGCGGCTACGGCAATGCGGTGATCATCCAGCACGGCAACAGCTATCGCACGCTGTATGGCCACATGCAGGGCTTCGCCAAGGGCATTCGTACCGGCAGCACGGTCAAGCAGGGCCAGGTCATCGGCTATATCGGCACCACCGGCCTGTCCACCGGGCCACACCTGCACTACGAATTCCAGGTCAACGGCGTACACGTCGACCCGCTGAGCCGGAAGCTGCCGATGGCCGACCCGATCGCCAAGGCCGAGAAGCAGCGCTTCCTGCAGCAGAGCCGGCCGATGCTGGCGCGCATGGATCAGGAACGGGCCACCATGCTGGCCATGAACAAGCGCTAAGCCATGCCGCGCTACCTGGGAGTGATGTCCGGAACCAGCCTGGACGGACTGGACATCGCCCTGATCGACCAGCAAGACCGCCCTCACCTCCTCGCCAGCCATTACCTACCAATGCCGCCCGCCTTGCGCGACGAGCTGCTGGCGCTCTGCGCACCCGGCCCGGATGAGCTGGCGCGCGCCGCACTGGCCGAACGGCAGTGGGTCGAGCTAGCGGCCCAGGGCATCGGCGAGCTACTCGCCGCGCAGGGTTTGACTCCCGCAGATATCCGCGCCATCGGCAGCCACGGCCAGACCGTTCGCCACGAGCCTGCACGCGGCTTCACCATCCAGATCGGCAATCCTGCACTGCTCGCCGAGTTGACCGGCATCAGCGTGGTCAGCGACTTCCGCCGCCGCGACGTCGCCGCCGGCGGCCAGGGCGCACCGCTGGTGCCCGCCTTCCACGAAGCCCTGTTCGACGATGGCCACACACGCCGCGCGGTACTCAACGTCGGCGGCTTCAGCAACCTCAGCCTGATCGAGCCCGGCCAGCCGGTGCGCGGCTTCGACAGTGGCCCCGGCAATGTGCTGCTGGACGCCTGGATACAGCGCCATCAGGGTGTCGGCTTCGATCGTGGCGGCGCCTGGGCGGTCAGCGGCCAGGTTCGACCGGCACTCCTGGACGCCTTGCTGGGCGATCCGTTCTTCAGTGGCCGCGGCCCGAAGAGTACCGGCCGCGAACTGTTCAACCTTCCCTGGCTGGATGCCCATCTGCAGCGATTGCCTGCCCTCGCCGCCGAAGACGTGCAGGCCACGCTGCTGGAGCTGACCGCACGCAGCATCGTCGACGCGCTCCAGGCGGAGCAAAGCGGCACGGCTGAACTGCTGGTCTGCGGCGGTGGCGCGCACAACGACCGGTTGATGGCTCGCCTGGCGGAGCTGCTGCCAGCCTGCCGGGTCGCCAGCACGGATGCCTACGGCGTGCCGCCGGACTGGGTCGAAGCGATGGCGTTCGCCTGGCTGGCGCACTGCTGCCTGGAAGGCATTCCCGCCAACCGGCCGAGCGTCACTGGCGCACGCGGCCTGCGGGTTCTCGGCGCAATCTATCCGGCCTGAGAGCAGAAACGAAAACGCCGCGCACAAGGCGCGGCGTTGTCGTTTCCAGCAGGCGGATCAGATCGAGAAGGAAGAGCCACAGCCGCACGTGGTGGCGGCGTTGGGGTTCTTGATCACGAAGCGCGAACCTTCGAGACCTTCCTGGTAGTCCACCTCGGCGCCGGCCAGGTACTGGAAGCTCATCGGGTCGACCACCAGGCTGACGCCCTCACGCTCGACGATGGTGTCGTCGTCCGCGACGTCCTCATCGAACGTGAAGCCGTACTGGAAGCCCGAACAGCCACCGCCGGTGACGAACACACGCAACTTCAGGCGCGGATTGCCCTCTTCCTCGACCAGGGTCTTCACCTTGTGCGCCGCGCCCTCCGTGAACAGCAGGGGGGTGGGGGTGAAGGATTCAACGCTCATGTTGCATTACTCCCGGCTTACGCCGTCATGAATCTGGGGTTGCGGCATTATCCGCTTCCCCGACAAAAACGGTCAACTATTGACCAGACAGGCTCCGTCTATCAGGGCAGCAGCGCGGCGTGGGCCAACCCTGCGCGCTCGTCCAGGCCGAACAGGATGTTCATGTTCTGCACCGCCTGGCCGGAAGCGCCCTTGACTAGGTTGTCGATCACCGACAGCACCACGACCAGGTCGCCACCTTGCGGCCGGTGCACGGCAATGCGGCAGACGTTGGCGCCACGCACGCTGCGGGTTTCCGGGTGGCTGCCGGCCGGCATCACATCGACGAACGGCTCGTTGGCATAGTGCTTCTCGAACAGCCGCTGCAGGTCCACCGTCCTGTCCGCCACGGTGGCGTAGAGGGTGGCGTGGATGCCACGGATCATCGGCGTCAGGTGCGGGACGAAGGTCAGCCCAACATCACCCTTGGCGGCGCGGCGCAGGCCCTGGCTGATCTCCGGCAGGTGGCGGTGGCCCTTGACCGAGTAGGCCATCATGCTCTCGCCGGCCTCGCAGAACAGCGAACCGACCTTGGCACCGCGACCGGCGCCGCTGACCCCGGACTTGCAGTCGGCGATCAACCGCGACGGATCGGCCAGGCCGGCTTCCAGCAGTGGCAGGAACCCCAGTTGGGCGGCTGTCGGGTAGCAACCGGGCACGGCGATCAGGCGCGCCAGCTTGATCTGTGTGCGATTGACTTCCGGCAGACCATAGACCGCTTCGTCGAGCAGTTCCGGCGCACCGTGCGGCTGGCCGTACCACTTGACCCACTCCTCAGCGTCCTGCAGGCGGAAATCGGCGGACAGGTCGATCACCTTGGTGCCGGCGGCCAGCAGCTCCCCGGCCAGGGCGTGGGCGACGCCGTGCGGAGTGGCGAAGAACACCACGTCGCAGGCGCCGAGGGTAGCCGTGTCGGGCACGCTGAAGGCCAGTTCGTCGTAGTGGCCTCGCAGGTTCGGGTACATATCGGCGACCTTCACACCCGCCTCGGAACGCGAGGTGATCACCGCCACCTCGGCCTGCGGGTGCTGAGCCAGCAGGCGCAGCAGTTCCACGCCCGTATAACCTGTACCGCCAACGATGCCGACCTTGATCATCTGTCCGTCACTCCGCCCGTCCGGGCCCATCGGGGAAAAACGCAATGATAAGAGCCGGGAACGGTCATGAACAGCGGCCGTGGCCCCGATCCCCGGCCGCCGGACAGGTGACGCCCGGCGCAGGCCCCTCTACTATCGGGGCACCCTGTCACGAGAGGCAATCATGCTTTACCTCTGGATCAAAGCCCTGCACATCATCGCCATGGTCTGCTGGTTCGCCGGCCTGTTCTACCTGCCACGCCTGTTCGTCTATCACGCGATGAGCGACGACGCGACCAGCCAGGAACGTTTCTGCACCATGGAACGCAAGCTGTACCGCGGCATCATGCTGCCGTCGATGCTCGCCACCGTGGTGCTCGGCCTGTGGCTGCTGCACCTCAATCCGGCCTGGATGAAGATGGGCTGGATGCACGCCAAGCTGTTGCTGGTGGTTCTCCTGATCGGCTACCACCATGTCTGCGGCGCCCAGCTCAAACGCTTCGCCCGCGGCGAGAACGCCCGCGGCCACGTGTTCTACCGCTGGTTCAATGAAGTGCCAGTGCTGTTCCTGCTGGCAATCGTCATCCTGGTAGTGGTCAAACCCTTCTGACCCGTTCATCCCAATAAGAGGAAACGCCATGTCACTGCCCGCCCTGCTCGAACGACGCCTGCGCCTGCCGGTGGTCGCCGCGCCGATGTTCCTGGTCTCCAACCCGCAACTGGTGCTTGCCTGCTGCCGCAACGGCGTGGTCGGCAGCTTCCCCGCCCTGAACCAGCGCGAGAGCAGCGGCTTCAAGGCCTGGCTGGAGGAGATCGAGGCCGGTCTGGACGCCGACAGTGCCCCCTTCGCGGTCAACCTCATCGTCCACCACAGCAACCCGCGCCTGCAGGCCGACCTGGCGATCTGCGTCGAGCACCGGGTACCCATCGTCATCACCAGCCTCGGCGCGGTGAAGGAAGTGGTGGACGCGGTGCACAGCTACGGCGGCCTGGTGTTCCACGACGTCACCACCCGCCGTCACGCGGAGAAGGCCGCCGAGGCTGGGGTCGACGGGTTGATCGCGGTGGCTGCCGGCGCCGGCGGGCATGCCGGGACCTGGAGCCCGTTCGCGCTGATCGCCGAGATCCGCCAGTTCTTCGACAAGACCCTGCTGCTCTCCGGCTGCCTCAACCATGGCCACGAAGTCCTCGCCGCCCAGGTACTCGGCGCCGACCTGGCGTACATGGGCACGCGTTTCATCGCCACCCGGGAAAGCGCCGCCGACGAGGCCTACAAGCAGATGATCATCGGCGCCAAGGCCGCCGACATCATCCATACCCCGGCAGTCTCCGGGGTTCCGGCGAGCTTCATGCGGCAGAGCCTCGAGAAAGCCGGCTACGACATGCAGCGCCTGCAGGACAAGGGCGAGCTGAACTATGGCGAGAAGCTCAAGCCGGTCAGCGACGAAGCCAAGGCCTGGAAAACCGTCTGGTCGGCCGGCCAGGGTGTCGGCGAGATCGACGACCTGCCGAGTGTCGACGAGCTGATCCAGCGCCTCGACCACGAGTACCGCGCCGCCTTGGCCAGCACCGCCGCCCTGCGCTGAGACCCTCCCCGCTGTTCGGCTCCGCGGCCGAACAGCGGGCAGATTGCCAGCAGCCATGAGCGCCTGATGGCAAAACGCTTGGCAGCCCTCAAACCGCCCGGCTACGCTGTGGCTGAAGTCCTCCCCACTTCTGGCCGACAAGGAAGCCCGCATGAGCGAACCTCGTTACAAGATCGTGTTCGACGGCGAGGTGATGCCGGAAATGCCCCTCGACACCGTCAAGGAAAACCTCGCCCGCCTGTTCAAGCTCGACCGCACCCGCATCGAGCCACTGTTCGGACGCCGCGCCGTGGTGCTCAAGCGCGACCTGTCGGCGGGCGATGTGGAGAAGTACGTCAGCGCCCTGGAGCGTGCCGGCGCGCAGGTACGCAAGGAGCAGGACGTCGCCGCCAGCCTCAGTTTGGTGGAGACCGACGACCACCGCCCGGCCGAGGTGAAAGACACGCCGAGCGACACGTCCATGCAGTGCCCGAAATGCGGTTATGAGCAACCCAGGGACATCGAGTGCGCGTCCTGCGGCATCGTCATCGAGAAATACCTGGCCCGCCAGGCGCAACTGGCGGAGAGTGCCGTCGAAGCCGCTGTCGACGCGCCAAGCGCTCCGTCGCCCTATGCACCGCCGCAGGCCAGGGTCGGCGAGGCGCTGCCGGAGTTCGGCGAACTGCGTCCGTTCACCAGCGAGGGACGCATCGGCCGCCTGCGCTACCTGGCCTGGTCGCTGGTGCTGATGGCCGCCTGCGGTGGCCTGTTCGGCCTGGCGATGATCGGCATGGAAATCAACGACATGCTCGGTGCGGTACTGTTCACCGCCATCTCCATCGCCGTCATCGTGGTTGCGGTAATGATCGGCGTGCAGCGCCTGCACGATATCGGCTGGTCTGGCTGGATCATGCTGCTCAACCTGGTTCCGGTGGTCGGCAGCGTACTCGCCCTGCTGATGCTGCTGGTGCCCGGCAGCACCGGCGCCAACCGCTTCGGCCCTCCACCACCGGCCAACAGCCTCGCGGTCAAGATACTCGCCGCGCTGTGGCTGATCCCCGTCGCCGGCCTGCTGCTGGCCCTGCTGCTCGGCGGTTTCGCCGCCATCACCGGGCTGGCCGGCGATCTCGTCCTGCCACCGCAGTCCTGAGGTCCGCCGCGCAGTGCCCCGTTATGCCCTGATCACCGGCGCCTCCAGCGGCATCGGCCTGGCCCTGGCCGAAGCCCTGGCGCGGCGCGGCCGCCATCTGATCCTGGTGGCGCGTCGGCGCGAGGCGCTGGAAAGCATCGCCTGCGAGCTGACCCAGCGTTTCGGCGTGGAAGTGCTGTTCCGCGTCTGCGACCTGGCCAATCCGCTGCAACTGACCGGGTTGCTGCATGAGCTGGAAGAAGGCGACCGGCCGATCGACCTGCTGGTGAACAACGCCGGCATCGGCACCTCCGGGTCGTTCCTCGCCCATGAGTGGAGCGACGAGCAGCGCCTGCTGGAGCTCAACGTCCTGGCCCTGACCCGCCTGTGCCACGGTATCGGTAACCTGATGGTCGCTTCCGGCGGCGGCCAGATCCTCAACATCGCCTCGGTGGCAGCCTTCCAGCCGGGACCGTGGATGAGCAGCTACTACGCCAGCAAGGCCTATGTCCTGCACCTCTCCGAAGGGCTGCGCGAGGAGTTCAAGGAATATGGCGTGAAGGTCTCGGTGCTCTGCCCGGGGCCGACGCAGAGCGCCTTCTTCCGCAACGCCGATCTCGACGACCACCGTCTGCGCGACGGCAAGCTGATGCTCAGCGCCGAAGAGGTGGCGCTGTATACGGTCAAGGCTCTGGCCAGGAACCGCGCGGTCATCATTCCCGGCTGGCGCAACCGGCTTGCCGCGCGCCTGCCCCGGCTGCTGCCGCGAGGGTTGCTGCGCCGCCTGACCGGTCGCATCAACCGCTCGCTGGAGATCAGTCGGCGCTGACCGTGCGCCCCTGCGCCCAGGCGCGCAGCGCGGCCAATCGCTCGGCCATCAGCACCGAGAGCGGTACGGCGCCCTGCACCGTGGCGAGCAGCAGGGCCTGGTCGACCGCCTGCTGGCGGGCCTGGGCGGCATAGAACGCACTGACCACCGCCTGCTCGATCTCCGCGCCGGAAAAACCCTCGCTGGCCGCCGCCAGTTGCGCCAGGTCGAACTGCTGCGGGTCCAGCTCGCGGCGTTGCAGGTGGATGCGGAAGATTTCCGCGCGCACCGCATTGTCGGGCAGGTCGACGAAGAACACCTCGTCGAGGCGCCCCTTGCGCACCAGTTCCGGCGGCAGGCGCTCGATGGCATTGGCAGTGGCCACCACGAACACCGGCGCCTTGCGTTCGGCCATCCAGGTCAGCAGGGTACCGAGCACCCGCTGGCTGACGCCGCCGTCGTGGTCGCCGCTGGCCAGGCCCTTCTCGATCTCGTCCATCCACAGCACGCAGGGCGCCATCTGCTCGGCCAGGCGCAGCGCCTCGCGCAGGTTGCGCTCGGTCTCGCCGAAGAACTTGTTGTACAAGCAGGCGAAGTCCAGGCGCAGCAACGGCATCCCCCAGAGCCCGGCCACCGCCTTGGCGGCCAGGCTCTTGCCGGCGCCCTGCACACCGACCAGCAACATACCCTTGGGTGCGTCCACGCCCTTGCCATCGAGGAAGCCGGTCTGCCGCTCGGCCAGCCAGCGCTTGAGGTTGGCCAGCCCACCGACCTCGGCGAAGCGCGCGGTGTCGGACTCGAAGCTGAGCACGCCTTCGAGGTCGAGCAACTGGAACTTGGTCTTGTTCAGCTCAGGCAAGTCTTCCTGGGTGATCGCGCCGTCGTCGCAGATCAGGTTGCGCGCCAGCAGACGCGCCTCGCCATGGCTGAGCCCCCGCAGGTTCTTCACCACCTGCTGCAGGGTGCGGTTGTCGGTGCGCACCCGGGCACCGCGGTTGCGCTCGCTCCAGCGCGCCGCCTCCTCGCGGACGATGGCCAGCAGTTCGTCTTCCGAAGGCAGCGACAGGCTGAAGCGCGCCGCATAACGCTGCACCTCGGACGGCAGTTTCAGGGAGTGGGAGACCAGCACCAGGGTCGGCTTGTGCGTCCCCTCGGCCATGGCGATCTCCTTGAGCAGACGTACCAGGCGGGGATTGTCGCCGAGGAAGGGATGCAGGTCGCAGAACACGTAGAGATTGGGTTGCGGATCGTGCTTGACCAGCTTGAGCGCGGCCTCCGGCTCCTGGCTGGGCTCGCCGCCAAGGCCATCCCCGCCGAACCCCAGGCGCTGCACGCCTTCGGTCACCGCCCAGGTATACAGGCCGAGGCCGCGCTTGATCGCCAGGCTGGTGAGGGTCTCCAGCACCCGCGGCTCGTCCCAGGACTCGATGACGATCAGCTTCACTTTCGACTCGAGGACCAGCCCGAGGTCGTGGATATCGTTCTTCACCTGTGCTCCTTGTGCGCTGGCCGCTGGCATGACGGGCCGCTAAACTCGGACTTCCCGTTCCCAAGCCGGAGAGTTGTCCGTGGACTGTCTGTTCTGCAAGATCGTCGCCGGGGAAATTCCCGCGCGCAAGCTGTACGAAGACGAACATGTGATCGCCTTCCACGATGTCGGGCCGCAGGCGCCGGTGCACTTCCTGGTGATCCCGAAGAAACACATCCCCACCCTCAACGACCTGCAGGAAGAAGACAAGGCGTTGAGCGGGCACATACTCCACACCGCCCAGCGCCTGGCCAGGGAACAGGGCTGCGAGGAAGGCTTCCGGGTGGTGATGAACTGCAACTCGCTGGGCGGCCAGACCGTCTTCCACATCCATATGCATGTGCTCGGTCAGCGGCAGATGACCTGGCCGCCGGGCTGATCGACGTCAAGCCTCGGCAACACGCATGGGGTAAACTGCCCGGCATAGACATTTCCGGAGGTGCCCGATGACCACCGAACGCCACTATTCCCCCGCCGACCGCCTGTTGTTGCAGGCCGACGCGGCATTGCGCACCCTGCTGCCGTTCAGCGGCCAGCCCTACCGCCCCTCGCCGGCGATCACCCGTCCCGATGTCGAGATGAACGACGACGATGCCCGCCATGTCGCCGGGCTGATGCGCATCAACCACACCGGCGAGGTCTGCGCCCAGGCGCTCTACCAGGGGCAGGCGCTGACCGCCAAGCTGCCACAGGTGCGCAAGGCGATGGAGCACGCGGCGGAGGAGGAGATCGACCACCTGGCCTGGTGCGAACAGCGCATCCGTGAGCTGGGCAGCCGGCCGAGCGTGCTCAATCCGCTGTTCTACGGCATGTCGTTCGGCATCGGCGCGCTGGCCGGGCTGGTCAGCGACAAGGTCAGCCTGGGCTTCGTCGCCGCCACCGAGCAGCAGGTGTGCAAGCACCTGGACGACCACCTGCAGCAGTTGCCGGCCGAGGACCAGAAGTCCCGGGCGATCCTCGAACAGATGCGCGAGGACGAACAGCAACACGCCGAAAGCGCCCTGGACGCCGGCGGCCTGCGCTTCCCCGCGCCGGTCAGGTTCGGCATGACCCTGCTGTCCAAAGTGATGACCAAGAGCACCTATCGGATTTAGCCCGCCTGGTGGATGTAAAAAGCGGCCTCCACCCTAAGGCTGGAGGCTGGAGGCTGGAGGCTGGAGGCTGGAGGCTGGAGGCTGGAGGCTGGAGGCTGGAGGCTGGAGGCTGGAGGCTGGACAGGGTTCTGGTCATGCACCTTCTGCGTCAACCCCTTTTTCGCGGCCATGGGCCGCTCCTACAAATACAGCCTCGATGCCGACCTGTAGGAACGCGCCATGCGCGCAATCACTTTTTTCGCGGCCATGGCCGCTCCTACAAACACGGCCTCGATGCTGACCTGTAGGAGCGCGCCATGCGCGCGATTCGAGGTAATGCCATTTACTGGGTCCCCACGTCCGCGGGGATGACGGTTCGGCAGGGAGCCCAATACGTAGGGTGCGCCGTGCGCACCGATCCGGGGGCAACATCCATGTTTCCAGCGAAACACTCTGCTGGCACCAGGGTAAACGCGGTGCGCGCAGCACACCCTACGAAAGCCAGGCCGCCTTTCCGCCCAGCCTTCCAGCCTCCAGCGCCTTTATCGGCTCTCCCGCCTCACCGCGGCATATTCCGCGCGTAGAAGATCTCCAGCATCTCGTGGCGCAGCCGCTCTTCCACCTGGCGGCGCTGTTCGGCGGTCAGGTTGCTGGTGGCGTCACCGAACAGGTAGTTGTCCAGCTCGAAGTCCTTGAGCAGCATCTTGGTGTGGAACAGGTTCTCCTGGTACACGTTGACGTCGGTCATCTGGTAGGCATCGCGCGTGTCTTCGGAGAGGTAGTTCTGGATCGAGTTGATCTCGTGGTCGATGAAGTGCTTCTTGCCCTCCACGTCACGGGTGAAGCCGCGTACCCGGTAGTCGACGGTGACGATGTCCGAGTCGAACTGGTGGATCAGGTAGTTGAGCGCCTTCAGCGGCGAGATCACTCCGCAGGTGGAGACGTCGATGTCCACGCGGAAGGTGGCGATGCCGTCGACCGGGTGAATCTCCGGGTAGGTGTGAACGGTGATGTGGCTCTTGTCCAGGTGCGCCAGGATGGTTTCCGGCAGCGGGCCCGGCGACTCCTCGATCTGGCTCTCGGTCGGGGTGACCGGTTGCTCGGAAATCAGGATGGTTACGCTGGCGCCTTGCGGGTCGTAGTCCTGACGGGCGATGTTCAGGATATTGGCGCCGATGATGTCGACGACATCGGTAAGGATCTGCGTCAGGCGCTCGGCATCGTACTCTTCGTCGATGTACTGCACGTAGGCCTGCTGATCTTCCGGGGTTTCCGCGTAGCAGATGTCGTAGATGTTGAAGCTCAAGGTCTTCGTCAGGTTGTTGAACCCGTGGAGCTTGAGTTTGCTTTTCACCGTTGGAGACTCTCTTATAGGTGCGGCCCTGCCGCGTGATCGAGCATGCCCGTCAGATGCGTACAGCGCACCTGCGTAGGACGGTTAACACCTCTTCGCGTTGGCGATTTTGGTTGTGTGCTCGGGGCCCCTCCGGCTCGCGCCTGGCGGGGTCCCGCGAAAAAGGGCGACATTATGCAGAGGTCGACCGCCCGCTGCCAGAGTGTGCGCCGCTTTTATGATGGCTGGATGTCGGCGGAGAGGAGCACGCCTTTCCCGGCTCCGCCTGACCGGCGCCCGGCCGGTCGTGGATGGGGGCTCAGCCCAGCTCGACGATCTCGTAGTCGTGGGTGATCTCCACCCCGGCCCGCCCCAGCATGATCGACGCCGAGCAGTACTTCTCGGCCGACAGCTCGACCGCGCGCTTGACCTGCGCCTCTTTGAGACCACGGCCCTTGACCACGAAATGCACGTGGATCCTGGTGAACACCTTGGGGTCCTCGTCGGCACGCTCGGCTTCGAGGAAGGCCTCGCAGCTCTCCACCGGCTGGCGGGATTTCTTGAGGATGCTGACCACGTCGAAATTGGTGCAACCGCCCAGGCCGATCAGCACCATCTCCATCGGCCGCACGCCGAGGTTGCGTCCGCCACTCTCCGGCGGCCCGTCCATCACTACCACATGCCCGCTGCCAGACTCGCCGAGGAACATGGCCTCGCCGGCCCACTGGATGCGTGCTTTCATTGCCGCGACTCCGCTGGTAAAAAGGGGCGCCAGCTTATCACAGCGCTTGCGGGCGGCTGAGCCACGACCCGCCCGGACAGGGCGCTGGTCGAATGTTAGCTATGTCGCAAAAACCGACCAGTGTCACTGGCTTGCTGTTAAGCTGGCGCCGGTTTACTGGCACACTGGTCCAGATAACTCAATAAGAACTAGTCGGCAAGACAATGATCTGCATTTACTTTTTGGGGCTCGGGCATGGTAGCGATAACACTCACACCTAAAATAAAGAACCTGGATAAACTCCTCGCACACTGTCACCGTCGTCGTTACACCGCAAAAAGCACCATCATCTACGCAGGCGATCGCTGCGAAACCCTGTTCTTCATCGTCAAGGGCTCGGTGACCATCCTCATCGAGGATGACGACGGCCGCGAGATGATCATCGCCTACCTCAACGCGGGCGATTTCTTCGGCGAGATGGGGCTGTTCGACAAGGAAGGCAGCGAGAAGGAACGCAGCGCCTGGGTACGCGCCAAGACCGAATGCGAGGTGGCCGAGGTCAGCTACGCCAAGTTCCGCGAGTTGACCCAGCAGGACCCGGAAATCCTCTACGCGCTCGGCAGCCAGATGGCCGACCGCCTGCGCAACACCACCCGCAAGGTCGGCGACCTGGCCTTCCTCGACGTCACCGGGCGCGTCGCCCGCACCCTGCTCGACCTGTGCAAGCAGCCGGACGCCATGACCCACCCGGACGGCATGCAGATCAAGATCACCCGCCAGGAAATCGGCCGCATCGTCGGCTGCTCGCGGGAAATGGTCGGTCGAGTGCTCAAGTCCCTGGAGGAACAGGGCCTGGTTCATGTGAAGGGCAAGACCATGGTGGTGTTCGGCACGCGCTGAACCGCCCATGCCGAAAACGAAAACGCCGCTTCTTAGCGGCGTTTTCGTTTCCATGGGGACTCAGTCCGGATCGCTGACGGAAACGACGCGCCGCTCGGGGAAGAACAGGCGCTGCAGTTCGCCGCCCGGGTTGTCGGCACGCATGAAAGCCTCGCCGACCAGGAAGCCGTAGACCTCGTTGATCTCCATCAGCTCGACGTCGGCGCGGTTCATGATGCCGCTCTCGGTGACCACCATGCGCTCGCGCGGGATGCGCGGCAGCAGGTCGAGCGTGGTTTCCAGGCTGACCTCGAAGGTGTGCAGGTTGCGGTTGTTGATGCCCACCAACGGCGTATCCAGGGTATTCAGCGCACGCTCCAACTCGTCGCCGTCGTGCACCTCGACCAGCACGTCGAGGTTGAAGTCCTTGGCCACCGTCGCCAGCTCGGCCATCTGCGCGTCACTCAGCGCGGCGACGATCAGCAGTACGCAGTCGGCGCCCAGGGCGCGGGCCTCGACGATCTGGTAGGGATCGATCATGAAGTCCTTGCGGATCACCGGCAGCGAGCAGGCCGCGCGGGCTTCCTGCAGGTAGCGATCGGCGCCCTGGAAGAAGTCGACGTCGGTGAGCACCGACAGGCAGGTCGCCCCACCCTCTTCGTAGCTGCGGGCGATCGCCGCCGGAACGAAGTCTTCGCGCAGCACGCCCTTGCTCGGCGAGGCCTTCTTGATCTCGGCGATCACCCCCGGCTGCTTGCGCCCGGCCTGCGCCAGCAGGGCATCGGCGAAGCCGCGCGGAGCATCGGCTGCGCGCGCCGCGCGTTCCAGCTCGGCGAGGCCGACCAGGGTGCGGCGCTCGCGAACCTCCTCTGCCTTGCGGGCGAGGATATTTTCCAGGACGGTGGGTACGCTCACGCTTGATTCTCCTCGCGAAAGACGCCGGTGAAGGCGGCCAGTTCATCCAGTTTTTCGCGCGCCAGGCCGGTGTGCAGGGCGTCGTGGGCGAGCTGCACTCCTTCGTGCAGGCTGGTGGCCAGGTCGGCGGCGTAGAGCGCCGCGCCGGCATTGAGCACGATCAGGTCGGCGGCCTTGCGACCATCCTCGGTCTTGCGCCGGCCGAGGGCATCGCGGATCAGCTCCAGCGAAGCCTGAGGGCTTTCGACCTCCAGGCCCATCAGGGTCTGGCTGTGCAGGCCGACGTCTTCGGGACGCACCTCGTACTCACGCACCTCGTCATCCTTCAGCTCGGCGACATGGGTGGCGGCGGCCAGGCTGAATTCGTCCAGGCCATCGCGCGAGTGGACCACCAGCACATGCTTGCTGCCGAGGCGCTTGAGCACTTCGGCCAGCGGCCGGCACAGTTCCTGGGTGAACACGCCGACCACCTGGTGCTTGACCCCGGCCGGATTCGTAAGCGGGCCGAGCATGTTGAACAGGGTGCGCAAGCCCAGCTCGCGACGCGGGCCGGCGGCATAGCGCATGGCTTTGTGGTGGACCTGGGCGAACATGAAGCCGACGCCGACGGACTCGATGCAGCGCGCCACCTGCTCCGGGCTCAGCTCCAGGTAGATACCCGCCGCTTCCAGCAGGTCGGCGCTGCCGCTCTTGCTGGAGACCGCGCGGTTGCCATGCTTGGCCACCTTGCCGCCGGCCGCTGCGACCACGAACGCGGAAGCCGAGGAAACGTTGAAGATGTTCGCGCCATCGCCACCGGTGCCGACCACGTCGACCACGTGGTCGAGGGTCGACAGTTCGACCGAGCTGGCCAGCTCGCGCATCACCGATACCGCGCCGGCGATTTCCTCGATGGTCTCGCTCTTCATGCGCATGCCCATGAGGAAGGCGCCGATCTGCGCGTCGGTGCACTGGCCGGTCATGATCTGGCGCATGACCGCCTGCATTTCTTCGTGGGTCAGGTCGAGCTGGTTGGCGACCCGGTTGAGTGCTGCCTTGATATCCATCTCAGCGTACCCCGCCCTGTTGCTTGAGGAAGTTGGCGAACAGCTCGTGTCCTTGCTCGGAGAGAATCGACTCCGGGTGGAACTGCACGCCTTCGATGTTCAGGGTCTTGTGGCGCAGGCCCATGATCTCGTCGACGCCGCCATCGGCGTGCTGGGTCCAGGCGGTGATCTCCAGGCAATCCGGCAGGGTTTCGCGCTTGACCACCAGGGAATGGTAGCGCGTCACGGTGAGCGGGTTGTTGAGGCCGGCGAACACGCCCGTATCGTTATGGAATACCGGGCTGACCTTGCCGTGCATCACCTGGCGGGCGCGCACCACGTCGCCGCCGAACGCCTGGCCGATGCTCTGGTGGCCGAGGCAGACGCCGAGCAGCGGCAGCTTGCCGGCGAAATGGCGGATCAGCTCCAGCGACACACCGGCTTCATTGGGCGTGCAGGGGCCGGGCGAGACGACGATGCGCTCGGGCTTCAGCGCCTCGATCTCGGCGACCGTCAGCTCGTCGTTGCGCACCACGTGGACGTCCGCGCCGAGCTCGCCGAGGTACTGCACCACGTTGTAGGTAAAGGAGTCGTAGTTATCCAGCATCAGCAACATGGCGAAATCCTCAGGCTTGGTTCTTGTGGGTGTGTTCGGCCAACGCCACCGCGCGGAACATGGCGCGGCGCTTGTTGATCGTTTCTTCCCACTCCAGGGCTGGCACCGAGTCGGCGACGATGCCGCCGCCGGCCTGCACGTGCAGCTCGCCGTTCTTGATCACCGCCGTGCGGATCGCGATGGCGGTGTCCATGTTGCCGTTCCAGGCCAGGTAGCCGACCGCGCCGCCGTAGACGCCGCGCTTGACCGGCTCCAGTTCGTCGATGATTTCCATGGCGCGGATCTTCGGCGCGCCGGACAGGGTCCCGGCCGGCAGGATGGCGCGCAGCGCGTCCATCGCGCTCAGCCCGGCCTTCAGATGCCCGGTGACGTTGGAGACGATGTGCATGACGTTGGAATAGCGCTCGATGACCATCTTCTCGGTGAGCTTCACCGAACCGATATCGGCGACGCGGCCGACGTCGTTGCGGCCGAGGTCGATGAGCATCAGGTGCTCGGCGATCTCCTTGGCGTCGGACAGCAGGTCCTCCTCCAGCGCCAGGTCGGCTTCCTCGTTGGCACCGCGCGGGCGGGTGCCGGCGATCGGGCGCACGGTGACCTGGCCGTCCTCGACGCGCACCAGCACTTCCGGCGACGAACCGACCACGTGGAAGTCGCCGAAGTTGAAGAAGTACATGTAGGGCGTCGGGTTGAAGCAGCGCAGCGCGCGGTACAGGTCGATGGGCGCGGCGTCGAAGGCGATGCTCATGCGCTGCGAGGGCACCACCTGCATGCAGTCGCCGGCGAGGATGTATTCCTTGATGGTATCGACCGAACGCTCGTAGTCCTCGCGGGTGAAGCTGGAGCGGAAGCTCGGCTCGGGCGCGTTGACCGCGGAGAAGTCCAGGCCACGGCGCGGCGCGATCGGCTGGCGCAGCTTGTCGAGGATATCGGCGAGGCGCGCCTGGCCCTGCTCGTATGCGTCGTCGGCGCTCGGGTCGACCAGGACGATCGCGTGCATCTTGCCGGCCAGGTTGTCGAACACCACCACGGCGTCGGAGACCATCAGCAGGATGTCCGGGTTGCCGAGCGGATCGGGGTTCGGGCACTGGGCCAGGCGCTTTTCCACGTAGCGCACGCAGTCGTAGCCGAAGTAGCCGACCAGGCCGCCGTCGAAGCGCGGCAGACCGGGAATGCTCGGCACCGTGTAGCGGGCCTTGAAGCGTTCGACGAAGGCCAGCGGATCCTCGGCTTCCAGGCTTTCGATCTCCTCGCCGTCGCGGGTCACGCTGATCCGGTGCTCGTAGGCGCGCAGCACGGTGCGGCACGGCAGACCGATGATCGAGTAGCGGCCCCACTTTTCGCCGCCCTGCACCGATTCGAGCAGGTAGGAGTTGGGCGCATCGGCGAGCTTGAGGTAGATGGACAGCGGGGTGTCGAAGTCGGCGAGGGTTTCGCAGGCGAGCGGAATGCGGTTGTAGCCGGCAGCGGCCAAACGCAGGAATTCTTCGCGGGTCATGAGCAGCCTCGTGGTATGAGGAGGTATTCGGGTCGGGTAAGCAAACGCGCCGGCAGGCCGGCCAGGATCGATCAGGCGCGCCAGCGCCAACGGGCCAGGGCCTTGATCAGTTTCATCCAGTGTTTGCGGGCAACGACCACGATGCTGTCTCTTGGCGGTGGGTTTGCGGCGGAATCCCGCGACATTACCCCAGCGTCCGGCGCCAGGCAACCATCCGGCAGCAGCTCGCGCAGGTCGTCGATGACCAGCGCAGGGGACTCCTCGGCGATCGGCCGGCCGTGGTTGTAGCCGTAGGACAGCGCCACGCAGGGCACACCGGCGGCGCGGGCGGCCAGCACGTCGTTGCGCGAGTCACCGATGAACACCGCATCCTCGGCCTTGATCTCGGCCATCTGCATGACGAACAGCAGCGCCGCCGGGTCGGGTTTCTGCTGCGGCAGGGTGTCGCCGCCGATGATCCAGCGGAAGTAGCGGCCGATCTTCATGTCGTCGAGCAGCGGGCCAACGAACTGTTCCGGCTTGTTGGTGATCAGGGCCATTTCCACGCCCTGCTTCTTCAGCCACTTGAGGGTGGTGCGTACGCCGGGGTAGACGCGGCTCAGCGTGTGGCTGCCCGAATAGGCATCCATGAACAGCGCCAGCGCCCGCTCGGCCTCCTCGTCGCTGACCGCGCAGTGGTCGATGTCGCCGGCCAGGGCGCGGCGCACCAGTACCTTGGCGCCGTTGCCGACCCAGTCGCGCACCGCGTCGATGCCGGCGGCCGGTCGGCCGAGCGCGTGGAGCATGCAGTCGACGGCGGCGGCGAGGTCCGGCACCGAGTCGATCAGGGTGCCGTCGAGGTCGAACATCACCAGGCGCGGCAGGCGCCCGGGAAAGAGCTGCTCGAAGCTCATCGCTTGGCGGCCGCCAGCTCGCTGCGCATGGCGTCGATCACCGCCCTGTAGTCTGGCTGGTTGAAGATCGCCGAGCCGGCCACGAAGGTGTCGGCGCCCGCTTCGGCGATCTCGCGGATGTTCTTGACGTTGACCCCGCCGTCGATCTCCAGGCGGATGTCACGGCCGCTGGCGTCGATCAGCGCGCGCGCCTCGCGCAGCTTGTCCAGGGTGCCGGGGATGAACTTCTGCCCGCCGAAGCCGGGGTTGACGCTCATCAGCAGGACCATGTCGACCTTGTCCATCACGTACTTGAGCGCATCCAGCGGGGTGGCCGGGTTGAACACCAGGCCGGCCTTGGCGCCGCCGTCCTTGATCAGTTGCAGGGAGCGGTCGATGTGCTCGCTGGCTTCCGGGTGGAAGGTGATGTAGCTGGCGCCGGCTTCGAGGAAGTCGCCGATGATGCGGTCGACCGGCTTGACCATCAGGTGCACGTCGATCGGCGCGGTGACGCCGTACTTGCGCAGCGCCGCGCAGACCATCGGGCCGATGGTCAGGTTGGGCACGTAGTGGTTGTCCATCACGTCGAAGTGGACGATGTCGGCGCCGGCGGCGAGGACCTTGTCGACATCCTCGCCCAGGCGGGCGAAATCGGCGGAGAGAATCGACGGGGCGATGGCATAGGACTGCATGGCGAATTGCCTCAGGCGGAATCGGGATGGCGCGAATTGTAGCCTGACTCGCGGCCCGAGGCGGTTGTCGTATGTCAGGAGGCTGGAGGCTGGAGGCTGGAGAGGGTTCTGGCCATGCACCGTCTACGTCAAACCCTGTTCGCGGCCATGGAACTGGGCGTCCCCGCCGCTCCTACAGGTCAACATCGATGCCGACCTGTAGGAGCGCGCCATGCGCGCGATCCCCGGCAACGCCAAAGCATCGCCAGCAAGCTGACTCCTACAAAAGCAGACGAGTAGCCCGGATGCAATCCGGGCTACGTGGCTGTTTGTTGGGCCGCTGCTCACGCGGGAATCCAATAAACACGTAGGGTGCGCCGTGCGCACCGATCCGGAGCCAACATCCATGTTTCCGGCGAAGCACTCTGCTGGTGCCAGGGTAAACGGTGCGCACGGCGCCCCCCTACCAGAGCTTTCGTCCAGCCCTCCAGCCTCCAGCGCTTTTATCGGCTTTCAACCCTCCGGCGCCGTGCGCAGTTTCTCGCTGCGCCCGCGCAGCCATTCCAGGGTCAGCAGCAGGACCACCGAGAAGCCGATCAGCAGGGTCGCTGCGGCGGCGATGGTCGGGCTGAGGTTTTCGCGGATGCCGCTGAACATCTGCCGGGGCAGGGTCGCCTGCTCGGGGCCGGCAAGGAACAGGGTGACCACCACTTCGTCGAACGAGGTGGCGAAGGCGAACAGCGCGCCGGAGATCACCCCGGGGGCGATCAGCGGCAGGGTCACCCGGCGGAACGCGGTCAGCGGCGAGGCGCCGAGGCTGGCGGCGGCGCGTACCAGGTTGTAGTTGAAGCCCTGCAGGGTGGCCGACACGGTAATGATCACGAAGGGCACGCCGAGCACCGCGTGGGCGACGATCAGCCCCAGGTAGCTGTTGCCGAAGCCCAGCGGCGCGAAGGCCAGGTAGCAGGCCACGCCGACGATCACCACCGGCACCACCATCGGCGAGATCACCAGGCTCATGATCAGCGCCTTGCCGCGGAATTCGCCGCGAGTCAGGCCGATCGCCGCCAGGGTGCCGAACACCATGGCCAGCAGGGTGGCGGCCGGAGCGACGATCAGGCTGTTCTTCAACGAGCGCATCCACTCGGCCGAGCTGAAGAAGTCGTGGTACCAGCGCAGCGAGTATTCCTGGATCGGGTAGACCAGGAAGGTGCCCGAGGTGAACGACAGCGGCACGATCACCAGTACAGGCAGGACCAGGAACAGCAGGACCAGCGCGCAGATGATCCGCAGCGCGTAGTACCAGGCACGCTCGATCGGGGACATGTAGGGCGTGAGCATCTCGATTCTCTCCTCAGCTCAGGCGCAGGCGGCTCGCGCCGACCAGCCAGCCGTAGACCACGTAGAGCACCAGGGTGGCGAACAGCAGCAGGCCGCCCAGCGCGGTGGCCATGCCCCAGTTGATGCTGGTGTTGGTGTAGAAGGCGACGAAGTAACTGACCATCTGGTCGTTGGGGCTGCCAAGCAGCGCCGGGGTGATGTAGTAGCCGATGGACAGGATGAACACCAGCAGGCAGCCGGCGCCGACACCGGCCATGGTCTGCGGGAAGTACACCCGCCAGAAGCTGGCGAACGGGTGGCAGCCGAGGGAGATCGCCGCGCGCATGTAGCTGGGCGAGATGCCCTTCATCACGCTGTAGATCGGCAGGATCATGAACGGCAGCATGATGTGCACCATGGCGATGTAGACCCCGGTGCGGTTGAACACCAGCTCCAGCGGCTGATCGATCAGCCCCAGCTTGAGCAGCGTGCCGTTGATCAATCCGCTGGACTGCAGCAGCACGATCCAGGCGGCGACGCGCACCAGGATCGAGGTCCAGAACGGCAGCAGCACCAGGATCATCAGCAGGTTGCTCTGCCGCGCCGGCAGGTTGGCCAGCAGGTAGGCCAGCGGATAGGCCAGTAGCAGGCAGATGACAGTGATCACCAGGCTCATCCAGAACGTGCGGGCGAAGATATCCAGGTAGATGGCCTGGTCCGGGGTAGCGCGGGCCAGCTCGCCGAGATCGTCGATGCGATGGTCGAGGGCGGCGAGCAGGTAGTAAGACGTGAAGGCGCTGGCGTTGCGGCGGATCACCTGCCAGTAGGCCGGATCTCCCCAGCGCTCGTCGAGGGCTTCCAGCGCGTCCTTGTAGGAGGCCGGCTCCTCCTTGAACGGCAGCGCGCGGGCGGTCTTGGCCATCAGGCTGCGGTAGCCGGCCAGCTCCATGTTCAGGCGCTTGGACAGGTCGCCGACGGTCTGCTGCTTGCGTGCTTCGGCCAGGTCCAGGGTCAGGGCCTTGTAGACGCCCTCCTCCGGCAGCGCCTTGCCGTCCCACTCGGCGATCGCCTCCACGGTACGCGGCAGCGAGCCGACCACTTCGGGGTTGCTGACGCTCTTGTAGAGCAGCATGGCGATGGGCAGCACGAAGATCAGCAGCAGGAACAGCACCAGCGGCAGGACCAGCGCCTGGGCCTTCAGGCGGTTGAGGCGCTCGGCGCGGGCCAGGCGCTGCTTGAGGGTCAAGCCGGCGAACTCGGTGATGGTGACGGTAGTGGCCATGGAGGACTCCGGTAACTGACGTCGATGCATTACGTGTAGGAGCGAGGGGGACGCCCGGTTCTCTGCTCGCGAAGCGTTTATGTGGCCGGCGTTCGCGAGCAGGGCTCGCCCCTACGGGCCTCGTGCGCGACCGCAGGATGCGATATATCCATCCTGCGGCCGGGCTCGGGCGCCTACCTGGCCGCCCAGGCGTTGAAGCGCTGTTCGAGCTGCTCGCCGTAGTCGGCCCAGAAGGTCACGTCCATGGCCACCTGGTTGGCGATGTTCGCCGGAGTGGTCGGCATGTCCTGCAGCAGGCTCGGCTCCAGCAGTTCGACGGCCTTGGCGTTGGCCGGGCCGTAGGCGATGTTCTCGGAGTAGATCTTCTGCTGGCCGGGCTGGAGGGTGAAGGCGATGAACTTGTGCGCCTGCTCGACATCCTTGGCGCCTTTCGGAATGGCCCAGGCGTCGAAGTCGTAGATGCCGCCGTTCCACACCACCTTGAGGTTGCTCTCCTTCTGCACCGCAGCGATGCGGCCGTTGTAGGCGGAGCTCATCACCACGTCGCCGGAAGCGAGGAACTGCGGCGGCTGGGCGCCGGCTTCCCACCACTGGATGCTCGGCTTGATCTGGTCGAGCTTGGCGAAGGCGCGGTCCTGGCCTTCCTTGGTGGCGAGCACGCTGTAGACGTCCTTGGGTGCCACGCCGTCGGCCATCAGGGCGAATTCCAGGGTGTACTTGGCACCCTTGCGCAGGCCGCGCTTGCCCGGGTACTTGGTGGTGTCCCAGAAATCGGCCCAGCCGGTCGGCGCGCTCTGCAGCTTGTCGGCGTTGTAGGCAAGTACCGTGGACCACACGAAGAAGCCCGCCCCGCACGGGGTGAGGGCGCCGGGCACGAAATCGTCGGGATTGCCGAACTGTTCCGCATCGAGCTCCTCGAACAGGCCCTCGTCGCAACCGCGGGCCAGCTCCGGAGACTCCACTTCCACCAGGTTCCAGGACACGCTGTTGGTGTCGACCATGGCTTTCACCTTGGCCATCTCGCCGTTGTATTCACCGGCGATGATCTTGCCGTGGCCGGCCTTTTCCCAGGGCTGGTAGAAAGCCTTGACCTGGGCATTCTTGTTCGCCCCGCCGAAGGAAATCACGGTCAGGTCGGCGGCCAGCAGCGGCGCCGAACAGGCCATGCCCAGGGCGAGGATGGAGACTTGCAGTGCTTTCATTGTTGTTCTCCCACGTTGACAGCGAATTGGGCGCCTTACTCCGCCTGTAGCGGATCGAGTGCGCGAACGTGTTCCACCTGCCAGCCGAGCGGCACCACGTCGCCCACCGTCAGGGTGGGATCGAGCTCGGCGATCGGTTGCTTGACGAAGAAGTCCGGCTTGCCGCACACCTCCAGGCGGATGCGCACGTGGTCGCCGAGATAGATGAACTCCTCGACCCGGCCGGAGAAACGGTTGGCGCACTGCTCGCTGCGGCCGTTCAGGCTGATCCGCTCGGGGCGGATCGACAGGGTCACCGGCTCGCCCGGCTGGCCGATGTTGACCGCCAGCGCCTCGACCTTCTCGCCGCGCGGCAGGGCCACCACACAGCGCTCGCCGTCATGGCTGACGAGTTGGCCGGTGAGGCGGTTGTTCTCGCCGATGAAGTTGGCGACGAAGCTGTTGCGCGGCGCCTCGTACAGCTCGCGCGGCGCGGCGATCTGCTGGATCTCGCCCTGGTGGAACACCGCCACGCGGTCGGACATGGTCAGCGCCTCGCCCTGGTCGTGGGTGACGTAGACCACGGTGACGCCGAGGCGCTGGTGGATGTGCTTGATCTCCATCTGCATGTGCTCGCGCAACTGCTTGTCGAGCGCGCCAAGCGGTTCGTCCATCAGCACCAGTTGCGGTTCGAAGACCAGCGCGCGGGCCAGCGCCACGCGCTGCTGCTGGCCGCCGGAAAGCTGGCCGGGGTAGCGGTTGCGGAACTTCTCGAGCTGCACCATGGCCAGCGCACGCTTGACCCGCTCGCCGGCGTCGCTCTTGTTCACCCCGCGTACCGACAGCGGGAAGGCCAGGTTCTCGGCCACCGTCATGTGCGGGAACAATGCGTAGTTCTGGAACACCATGCCGATGTCGCGCTTGTGCGGCGGCACGTTGTTGATCGCCCGCCCGGCGAGGAGGATTTCGCCGGCGGTGGGGGTTTCGAAGCCGGCCAGCATCATCAGGCTGGTGGTCTTGCCGGACCCGGACGGCCCCAGCAGGGTGAGGAATTCGCCCTTGCGGATGTCCAGGTTGAGATCCTTGACGATCAGGTTCTCGCCGTCGTAGCTCTTCTGCACACCACGAAAGCTCACCAGCACGTCGCCGCTCCCGGCCTCGGTCGTCACAGTTGCGCTCATAACCCACACCTTCGATTTTTTTGTAAGCCGTACGAAAAGCCTAGAGAAGCCGTGGAGCGGCGCAAATCGGGGGGTATGAGAGATTGCTATAAGCGGAGGGGAGGACTGCTTGTAGGGATTTCCCTACAGCGAGGCTGGAGGCTGGAGGCTGGAGGCTGGAGGCTGGAGGCTGGAGGCTGGAGGCTGGAGGCTGGAGGCTGGAGGCTGGAGGCTGGAGGCTGGAGGCTGG
>NZ_CAJFCI010000047.1 GCF_904061905.1 Zestomonas carbonaria | reverse complement strand
TCGGGCTACGGTTGCTGATCCGGTAGGGTGGAAAACCGCGAAGCGTTTTCCACCAAGGGCCGGTGGATGAAAAGAGCGTCATCCACCCGAAAAGCGGGGGTCGATCCCCCGTGAATGCCCGCTCGGATGGGTGATGGGCTTCCCCCATCCTGCGTCGGGCTACGGTTGCTGATCCGGTAGGGTGGAAAACCGCGAAGCGTTTTCCACCAAGGGCCGGTGGATGAAAAGAGCGTCATCCACCCGAAAAGCGGGGATTGCTCCCCCGTGAATGCCCGCCCGGATGGGTGACAACCCATCGAATCGCCGCTTCAGGCCTGGCGCAGCCGTGCGAGGTCGCGCAATGGCGGGGCGCCGAACAGGCGGCTGTATTCGCGGCTGAATTGCGAGGGACTTTCGTAGCCGACCCGGTAGCTGGCCGCCGAGGCTTCCAGGCCCTCGGTGATCATCAGCCGCCGCGCTTCCTGCAGGCGCAGTTGCTTCTGGTACTGCAACGGGCTGAGCGCGGTCACCGCCTTGAAGCGATGGTGCAGGGTGGAGGTGCTGAGGTTGACCGAGCGGGCCAGGTCGTCGATGCGCAGCGGCTGGTCGAAGTTCTCGTTCAGCCAGTCGATGGCGCGGGCGATGCGGTGGCTCTGGCTGTCCGCCGCCGCGATCTCGTGGAGGACCCGTCCCTGCGGGCTGTGCAGCAGGCGGTAGAGGATTTCCCGCTGCACCAGCGGCGCGAGCATGGCGATGTCCCGGGGCGTTTCCAGCAGGCTGACCAGGCGGATCAGGGCGTCGAGCAGCGGCGCGTCGAGGCAGGCGACGTACAGCGCCCGGGCCACGCCGGCGCCCGGCACGCCGATGGGCCCGGCGTCGGCGATCAGGCGGGCGATCTGCGCCGGCTCGAAGTCCACCCGCACGCTCAGATAGGGGCGTTCCGGCGAGGCCTCGATCACCTGGCCGGACACCGGCAGGGCCACCGAGGCCACCAGGTAGTTGAGCGGGTCGTAGAAGAAGCGCTCTTCGCCCAGGCGCACCTCCTTGCGGCCCTGGGCGATGGCGCACAGGCTCGGTTTGTAGAGGCCCTGCATGGGCGGGGTCGGCTGGTCGCCACGGATCAATACCAGGCCGGGGATGGCCGATTCATGGATGCCTTCCTCCGGGGTGAGGCGGAGCACCAGGGCGACCAGTTCGGCCAGGCGCTGGGCGAGGACGGCATCGGAAGACGCGGGTTGGGTAATGAGCACGGTCATGGCTGGGCCTCCGGACGACTGCTGGAGCTTAATCAGGCTTTTCAGGCAAGTCTTCTCCGCTCAATGAACGACGCAGGATCAGGCAAGAATTTCCCAGGATCGGGCAAAGGCCGGGTAGTTACTGGGCTGGTTGAAATTAAATGTTACTGGTCGACATTTCTTCGTCATCCGGGGCTTTGATTGCACAAAAGCAGGATCAGGCAAGAATGCAGCAGTAACCGGCTAACGCCCGGGTGGCCATCCCCGTAGCCTCTGGACCCGTAGCGGCGCCTCACGCGCCGACCCCATTCCAGAGGATGAACGCATGAACAAAGTCATTCTGATCACAGGCGCCAGCAGCGGTATCGGCGAAGCCTGCGCCCGCCTGCTGGCGGAGAAAGGCGCCCATCTGCTGGTCGGTGCGCGGCGCACCGAGCGGCTGGAGCGCCTGGTCGAGGACATTCGCAAGGCCGGCGGCACCGCCGAGTTCCGCCGTCTCGACGTGACCAGCCGCGAAGGCACCCAGGCCTTCGTCGATTTCGCCCTGGAGCGCTACGGCCGCATCGACGTGCTGCTCAACAACGCCGGGGTCATGCCGCTGTCCCGGCTCGACGCGCTGAAGGTGGAGGAGTGGGACCGCATGATCGACGTCAACATCCGGGGCGTTCTGCACGGCATCGCCGCCGCGTTGCCGGTCATGCGGAAGCAGCGCAGCGGCCAGTTCATCAACATCGCGTCCATCGGCGCCCGCATCGTGGTACCGACCGGCGCGGTGTATTGCGCGACCAAGTTCGCGGTGCGGGCGATTACCGACGGGCTGCGCCAGGAGGTCGGCGGCGACATCCGCGTGACCCTGGTGTCACCGGGCGTGGTCGAGTCGGAACTGGCCGACAGCATCTCCGATCCACTGGCCCGCGACGCCATGCGCGAGTTCCGCCAGATCGCCCTGAAGCCCGATGCGATCGCCCGCGCCATCGTCTATGCGGTCGAGCAACCGGCGGACGTGGACGTCAGCGAAGTCATCGTGCGTCCCACGGCGAGCCCTTACTGAGTTTCCCGTCATGACTGTTCGGCATCTGACGTTGGTCCATGCCCGTGCCGGGCAGGCCGACGCGCTTGGACGTTGCTTGCAGGACCTGCTGGCGCCCACGCTCCGGCTACCCGGTTGCGTGCGCTTCGAGATAGCCCGGCTCGCGGAGGACCCGCAGTGCTGGCGGATCGAGGGAAGCTGGCGTTCGGCGACCGACCTGCAGGCCTACTTCGCAGATCCGCTGCTGGCGCGGGTGTTCGACAGGGCGCTGGCGGAAGGCTGCCTCGACCGGCTGGATTGCCGTGGCCCATTCTGAAAGGCACGAAGGCCGGCGTCCCGAAGCGGGGCGCCGGCCGTCGTACGTGGGGCGGTTCAGTCGACCAGGGTCAGGGTTACGTCGATATTGCCGCGGGTGGCGTTGGAGTAGGGGCAGACGATGTGTGCCCGGTCTACCAGCACCTTTGCCTGTTCGCGCGGGAGGCCCGGCAGGCTGATGCGCAGCTCCACTTCGATACCGAAGCCGGTGGGGATGGCGCCGATACCGACTACGCCTTCGATGGACGCATCGGCGGGAATCGCCAGTTTGTCCCGGGCGGCGACGAACTTCATGGCGCCGAGGAAGCAGGCCGAGTAACCGGCGGCGAACAGTTGCTCGGGGTTGGTGCCCTCGCCACCGGCGCCACCGAGTTCCTTCGGGGTGGTCAGGGCGACGTCCAGTACGCCGTCCGAGGAGATGGCGCGGCCGTCACGGCCGCCAGTGGCTTCTGCATAGGCGCGGTAAGCGATTTTTTCGATGGACATGGTGGTATTCCTCAATGGCGGTGGGTTCACGCTGGTGTGTATCTGTCAGGGGGCGGTCAGCCCTGGTGGGTCAGCAACCATTCGGGATACAGACCCTTTCCGTCCCGCTGGTTGGTGCGCTGGTCGTCGGCCATGGCCGAGGTGGCCAGGACAAGTGTGGTCGCAATGGCGAAAAGCGTTTTCATGATGGATCTCCACAAGCGATTGGCAAGGTTCGGAGTTGTTCGCAAGAATCTTGTGCGCCAACCAACTCCATGGGGCGAACTCTACGGCTGAATAATTTTGTGCGCAATATATTTGCGCTGTTGTTTTTCTATGGTTTCGAGAGATTTTGGCTATGGGCCAGGACTGGAAGCGCCAGGCCCCGGAATTCCGGGGCCTGGTTGAGGAGGGGAGCCGCTGCCCAGGTAGGGTGCGCCGTGCGCACCGATCCGGGAGCAACGCTCATGTTTCCGGCGAAGATCCCCTGCCGCCCCTGGATAAACGGTGCGCGCGGCGCACCCTACGGGCGGTTCACGGGAGTTGCCGGATCTAGTCCGTGGTGACCTGCGGTTTCGCCGATTTCTTCGGCGCGAAGCGCGCGGCCAGGCGCATCGAGCCGACCACCAGGCGCTGGTAGAAGGCCGGCAGCAGGCGCTGCATGCTGTCCAGCGCCCAGGCGTCGGCGCCGATCAGGATGCGCCGCTTGTTGCGCAGTACGCCGTTGATGATCACCTCGGCCGCCTTGTCCGGCGTGGTGCGCAGCAACTGGTCGTTGAACTGCTGGCGCGCCTGCTCCGGGGCCTGGCCGGTGACGCGCGCGAGGCTGTCGTTCATCCGCGCGGTCTTGGCGATGTTGGTCTTGATCCCGCCCGGATGCACGCAGCTCGCCGACACGCCGCAGTCGGCCATGTCCAGCTCCTGGCGCAGCGACTCGGTGAAGCCACGCACGGCGAACTTGGTGGCGTTGTAGGCGCTCATCCCCGGTTGGGAGAAGATACCGAACACGCTGGAGACGTTGACGATGTGGCCCTGGCCGCTGGCCTTCAGGTGCGGCAGGAAAGCCTTGGTGCCATGCACCACGCCCCAGAAGTTGATGCCCATGATCCATTCGTAGTCGGCGTAGTCGTTGCCTTCGACCGTGCCGCCCTGGGCCACGCCGGCGTTGTTGAAGATCGCGTTGACCCGGCCGTGGTCCTTGATCACCTGCTCGGCCCAGGCGTGCACCGCGTCGCGGTCGGAGACGTCGACCCGCGCCTCGGTGACGGTGACGCCCAGCTTGCGCGCCTGCTCGGCGGTTTCCGCCAGGCCCTCGACGTTCACGTCGGCCAGTGCCAGGTGGCAGCCCTGGCGGGCCAGGCGGTAGGCGAGGGCGCGACCGATGCCGGAGCCGGCTCCGGTGACGGCGGCGACCTTGTTCTCGAACGATTTCATGCAGTGGCCTCCTTGGCGGCGAGGGCGTAGCTCTGGGCGGGATGAACGGCGTTCTGCCGGCTGAAATGGTAGGCCACCGGGTCGAAGTTGCGAGTCAGCATGCGGAAGCGCCAGGTGAAGCCGGGCCACACGGTGCAGTTGCGACCGCTCACCGGGTGCAGGTACCAGCTCATGCAGCCGCCGGCGTTCCACACGGTGCTGCCGAGGCTGCCCTGCAGCTTGGCGTTGAACTTGTCCTGCACTTCGCGCTTGACCTCCAGGCTGCGCAGGCCGCGCTTGTCGAGCAGGTCGAGGGCGCCGAGCACGTAGTGGATCTGCGATTCGATCATGTAGACCATCGAGTTGTGGCCGAGGCCGGTGTTCGGGCCCATCAGGAAGAACAGGTTGGGGAAGCCGGCGGTCAGGGTGCCCTTGTAGGCTTCCGGGCCCTGTGGCCAGGTGTCGAGCAGGTCGACGCCGCCACGGCCGAACACCACGCCGCGCGGCAGCGGGTCGCTGGGGGTGAAGCCGGTGCCGAAGATGATCGCGTCGATCTCGCGCTCCTGGCCGTCGGTGGTGACGATGCTGTTGGCGCGGATTTCCTGGATGCCGTCGGTGATCACGTCGACGTTCGGCTGCACCAGTGCCGGGTAGTAGTCGTTGGAGATCAGGACGCGCTTGCAGCCCATCACGTAGTCCGGGGTGACCTTGGCGCGCAGCACCGGGTCCTTGATGTGCTTGTTGATGTACATCTTGCCGACCTTCTGGGCCAGCTTTAGCAACTGCGGCGCGAAGGCGAAGGCGATCACCCGGCTTTCCAGCATGCCGTAGATCAGCCCGCGCCAGAGCTTCTGGAAGCTCGGGAAGTGGCGGAAGCGAGCGCGCTCCTTCTCGCTGATGGCGCGGTCCGGCTTGGGCATGATCCACGGCGCGGTGCGCTGGTAGAGGTCGAGCCTGGCCACCTGCTTCTGGATCTGCGGAACGAACTGGATCGCCGAGGCGCCGGTGCCGATCACCGCCACGCGCTTGCCGGCCAGGTCGTAGTCGTGGTTCCACTGCTGGGAGTGGAACAGGGTGCCCTTGAAGCTTTCCAGGCCCTTCAGCCTGGGGATCGACGGCGTGGACAGGGCGCCCATGCCGGAGACCACGAACTGCGCGGTGTAGTGGTTGCCCAGGGCGTCGTCGATCTGCCACAGCTCCTGCTGCTCGTCCCACTGGAGGCGGGTGATCTCGGTGTTCAGCAGGGTCTTGTCCTGGAGCCGGTACTTGGCCCAGCACTCTTCCAGGTAGCTCTGGATTTCCGGCTGCTTGGCGAACATCCGCGTCCACTTCGGGTTCGGCTCGAAGGAGAAGGAGTACAGGTGCGATTGCACGTCGCAGCCGCAGCCCGGGTAGTTGTTGACCCGCCAGGTGCCACCGACGCCGCCTTCCTTCTCGAACAGCAGGAAGTCGTTCTCGCCCTGCTGTTTCAGGCGGATGGCCATGCCGAGGCCGGAGAAACCACTGCCGATGACGGCGATCTTGCAATGGCGGGCTGTGCTGCGAGGTGACACTGAAGCGTTCATGGGCCGAGCTCCTGTTATCTTTATTGCTGGCGTATACGGCTGTATACCAATGTAGACATCTGTATACTCCCTGGCAACAGGGGCTCCCACAAGCCAACCTAAGGTAGGGGAAGAATGGATACCGATCGCC
Organism: Zestomonas carbonaria; assembly: GCF_904061905.1. Lineage (GTDB taxonomy): Bacteria > Pseudomonadota > Gammaproteobacteria > Pseudomonadales > Pseudomonadaceae > Aquipseudomonas > Aquipseudomonas carbonaria. The sequence goes on along the minus strand of NZ_CAJFCI010000047.1, from coordinate 54,692 downwards.
AAGACACGCCCGCCGCGCGGGAAAGAAACAGCACCGCGCCCGGCAAGCGCCTGCTGATGGAGGCGGCGTTACGATTGACCTCGACCAGCCGCAGCCTGAGCAGCCTGGGCCTGCGCGAACTGGCGCGCGAGGCGGGGCTGAACCCCAATACCTTCTACCGCCACTTCAAGGACGTGGACGACCTGGGCATGGCGGTGATCCGCGACATCTCCACGCAGTTGCGCCAGCCGCTGCGCGACCTGCGCCGCGAGGCGGCGTTGCGCGCGGAGGGAACGGAGCAGGGCGAGTCGCCCAAGCTGTTCGGCATCGACCTGAGCCGGGGCCGGCGCGTCTGCCACGAGACGGTGCAACTGTTCTTCGACTTCGTCGACAGCCACCCGGAAGCCTTCATCATCGGCGTGCGCGAACTGCACGGCGCTTCGCCGGTGCTGCGCGCGGCGCTGCAGGAGGTGATGGAGGAGTTCGGCGCCGACATGGCAGAGGACATCTTCGAGTTCAAGCTGCTGCCGGCGCTGATGGAGCGTCCGGTGGTCCTGCGCCTCTCGAACCTGATCAGCCGCAACCTGTTCCAATTGTCCCTCGACTACCTCGGCCAGCCGGAGCAGCGCGAGTCGATCCGTACCCTGGCCGAGGAGCAGGTGGTGATGCTGTTCACCGGCGCCAGCGTATTGCAGGGATTGGGGCAGTTGCGGCTGAAGTAGTGGAGTGGTTTGGGTGGTTGGTTTGTCGGGGGCGCATGTTTATTGGGTCCCCGCGAGCGCGGGGATCCAGAAAAGATCGCCGAAACAGGAAATGAAAAAAGACGGCGCCGCCTGGGGATAGCGACGCCGCCAATTGGGTAGCGCAATCGATCAGTTGTTGAAGCCGAGGCGTTGCCGCCAGTCCTTCTCCAGCGCCTTGGTCTCGTGGTCGAAGGGGTGGAAGCCGGGTCGGTAGTAGTCCAGGTACGGCCCGATCAGTCGGGTGAAGAAGCCGTTGCGCGGGCTGAACAGGGTGGTCAGGCCGCGTTTCCAGGCGCGCCAGTTGAACAACTGGCCGTCTTTGCGCAGCAGGTGGATCTGGAACCAGCCGATCACGCCGAGGAAGATCACCGTGGTCAGCATCATGGTGATGACGCGGATGAAGTAGCCGCCGCCGATGGCCTGGTAGGCGTCGTAGCAGACCGCCTTGTGCTCGTTCTCCTCGATGGCATGCCACATCCACAACTGATACATCTTCGGATCGTCGATCTGGGTGGTCAGGTCTTCGCGCTTGAGCAGTTGCTCGGCCATGGTCGCGGTGAAGTGTTCCAGGGCGCAGGTGGCGGCCAGGCACTGCTTCTTGGTGAATATCCTGGTCACCCACTCCAGCAGTACCTTGATGCGCAGTTCCAGGCGCTCGAGGTCGATGCCGTGCTCGGCGGCGTAGTCGTTGTAGGTGGCATGCTCCTTGGAGTGCATGGCCTCCTGGCCGATGAAGGCGCTGATGTCCTTCTTCAGTTGCGGGTCGGTGATGCGGTCGCGGATGGCGCGTACGCTGTCGACGAAGAACTTCTCGCCATAGGGGAACAGCGACGACAGGTTGTTCATGAAGTGGCTCATGAAGGGATCGTCGCTCCACCAGTATTTCTTGGTCTCGGCGAAGCTGAAATCCATGCGGCGTACCGGGAAGCTGGCACTGGGGGCAGGGTTGACGGTAGCAGTGGTCGACATTGCGGAGTCCTCGCTCGATGCGGCAAGCCGGTGCCGCTGTTCTTGTTATGGGCATGACGCGGCGGTTCGATCTCAACCGTGACATCGCTTGATGTAACTATTGAGCAAGGCGGGGATTTGCGCGGCCAACTTTCGGCGGGTTATCGGCGGGGAAGCGGTAACAGATGGGGCGGCCGCTTCAACCACAGGGTGCGCCGCGCGCACCGTTTACTTGGGGCGGACAGGGTGGTTCGCCGGAAATGTGGGTGCTGTCCCTGGGGCGGTGCGCACGGCGCACCCTGCGGGATGAGCTTCCTGGGGGATTCACCGTCGTCCCCGCGAACGCGGGGACCCGGATGGAGCAGGATCAGCGTTCGTCGAGGGAGAAGGCGGTGAGGCTGAAGGTGGGAATGCCGATGTCCTGCAGTTTCTGCGAGCCGCCGAGTTCCGGCAGGTCGATGATCGCTGCGGCCTCGAACACCTTGGCGCCCATGCGCCGGACCAGCTTGGCCGCCGCCAGCAGGGTGCCGCCGGTGGCGATCAGGTCATCGAAGATCAGCACCGAGTCGCCTTCGCACAGGCTGTCGGCGTGCACTTCGAGGAAGGCTTCGCCGTATTCGGTCTGGTAGCCCTCGGCGAGCACTTCGGCGGGCAGCTTGCCTTGCTTGCGGAACAGCACCAGCGGCTTGTTCAACTCGTAGGCGATGATCGAGCCGATCAGGAAGCCACGGGCGTCCATGGCGCCGATGTGGCTGAACTCGGTTTCCACGTAGCGCTGGATGAAGCTGTCGGCGACCAGGCGCAGGGCGCGCGGCGACTGGAACAGCGGGGTGATGTCGCGGAAGATCACGCCGGGCTTGGGGAAATCCGGCACGGGACGGATCAGTGTCTTGATGTCGTATTCGTCGAAGATCATCGTCGGGAGGTCCTGCGGAAAAGCGCTGGTGCGGGGTGCGGGGAAGCGGCGCGGACCCTCGACGGTCCGCGCGGATGGCGTCAGGCCTCGAGGTTGCCGCCAGCGGAGGCGCACAGCTCGATGGGGTCGAGGATGTGGATTTCCTTGCCTTCGGCGCTGATCAGGCCGTTCTGCTGGAAGCGGGTGAACACCCGGGACACGGTTTCCACCGCCAGGCCCAGGTAGTTGCCGATCTCGTTGCGCGACATGGCCAGGCGGAAGTGGTTGGCCGAATAGCCGCGAGCGCGGAAGCGTGCGGACAGGTTGACCAGGAAGGTGGCGATGCGCTCGTCGGCGGTCTTCTTCGACAGCAGCATCATCATCTGCTGGTCGTCGCGGATTTCCCGGCTCATCACCCGCATGAGCTGGCGGCGCAACTGCGGCAGCCCGGCGGACAGCTCGTCGAGGCGCTCGAAGGGAATCTCGCAGACCGAGGTGGTCTCCAGCGCCTGGGCCGACACCGGGTAGAACTCACCGTCCATGCCGGACAGGCCGACCAGTTCGCTGGGCAGGTGGAAGCCGGTCAGTTGCTCCACGCCGTCGTCGCTGAGGCTGAAGGTCTTCAGGGTACCGGAGCGCACGGCGAACACCGAATCGAAGGGGTCGCCCTGGCGGAACAGGAACTCTCCTTTCTTCAGCGGCCGCCCGCGCTTGACGATCTCATCGAGGGCGTCCATGTCCTCGAGGTTGAGCGAGAGCGGCAGGCACAGACTGGCCAGGCTGCAATCCTTGCAGTTCACCTGGGGCAAGGTGCGAACCTTGATGATTTCGGACATGAGGAGGGGTTCCCTGGAAGAAACACGGACTGGCCGTAAGGTTACTCCAGGGGAATAGGGACTGCCACCTTGGAGGTAGCGGCCAATGGCCGCGCCCCCGGTATCCGATAGTCGTAGTCCGTGCGCCGGCGGTCAGATCACCCGTGAGAAGCGCAGGTTCTCCAGTGGGTTCAGGTAGCGGTCGAACAGCATGCCCACGGCGCGGACCAGCAGGCGGCCAGCGGGCAGCACGCGGATCGAGCGATCGTTCAGATCGATCAGGCCATCGTTGGCCATTTGCTGCAGGCCCGGCCAGATATCAGCGAAGTAATCTCGGAAATCCAGGTCGTGGCGTGCCTCGATGGTGTCGAAGTCGACCCCGTAGTGGCACATCAGGCTGTGGATCACTTCGGCGCGGACGTCGTCGTCCGGGCTGCTGTGCAGGCCCCGGCAGGTGGCGAGCTGGCCGCTGTCCAGGCTGTTCTGGTACTGGGCGATGTCGCTGCTGTTCTGGCTGTAGAGCGAGCCGACGTGGCTGATGGCGGAAACGCCCAGGCCGATCAGGTCGCAGTGGCCGTGGGTGGTGTAGCCCTGGAAGTTGCGTTGCAGGCGGCCGTCTTCCTGGGCGATGGCCAGGTCGTCGTCGGGCAGGGCGAAGTGGTCCATGCCTATGTGGCGGTAGCCGGCGCGCTCCAGTTGCTCGATGGTGGTGTGCAGCATGGCCAGCTTGGCCGCCGGCGAGGGCAGGTCCTGGCTGTTGATGCGCCGCTGCGGCATGAAGCGATCCGGCAGGTGGGCGTAGTTGAACACCGACAGGCGGCTGGGTTGCAGGGCGATGACCTCGTCGACGGTGCGGGCGAAGCTTTCCGGGGTCTGCTTGGGCAGGCCGTAGATCAGGTCGATGTTCACCGAACGGTATTGCAGGGTGTGCGCCGCATCGATGATGGCGCGGGTTTCCTCCAGGGTTTGCAGGCGGTTGACCGCGCGCTGCACTTCCGGGTCGAGGTCCTGTACGCCCAGGCTGATACGGTTGAAGCCGAGTTCGCGGAGCAGGCCCATGGTCGCCCAGTCGGCTTCGCGCGGGTCGATCTCGATGCTGTAGTCGGCGTTGTCGTTGTCCATCAGGTTGAAGTTGCGGCGCAGCTCGGTCATCAACTGGCGCAACTGGGCGTGATCGAGGAAGGTCGGGGTGCCGCCACCGAAGTGCAGTTGTTCGACCACCTGGTCGTGGTCGACATGGCGGCTGATGATCTCGATCTCGTGGATCAGCCGTTGCAGGTAGGGCGCGCTGCGGCTGCGGTCCTTGGTGATCACCTTGTTGCAGGCGCAGTAGTAGCAGATGTTGGCGCAGAACGGGATGTGCACGTAGAGCGACAGCGAGCGTTCGGCCTTGCGACTGTCGCGCAGCGCCTGGAACAGCTCGAACGGGCCGACCCCAGGGTGGAACTGCATGGCGGTGGGGTAGGAGGTGTAGCGTGGGCCGGGCAGATCGTAGCGGCGGATCAGGTCGGTGTCCCACTGGATGGTGTCGAGCATGGCGGTGCTCCGCTTATTCGTAATACGTGCACGCAGTCTATGGGGTGGGGCAGGGATGGATGTTGATCTGGGGCAAGAGATGGGAAGCCGATGAAAGCGCTGGAGGCTGGAAGGTAGGACGGAAGGCGCTCGTTTTCGCAAGGGTTGTGGCCCGACCGTCATCCCCGCGAACGCGGGGACCCAATAGACAAAGCCTGTCAGTGCCCCATCAGCCAGGCCTGGTGCGGGCCGGGGAGGGTCCACAGGCCGAAGAGGATCACCAGCAGGCCGCCGGCCATGCGCACGCCGCGCTGGCGCAGCAGGGCGGTGAGGCGTTCGGCGGTGAGGCCGGTGGCGATCAGCACCGGCCAGGTGCCGAGGCCGAAGGCGAACATCAGCAGGGCGCTGTGCAGCGCGTCGCCCTGGCTGGCGGCCCACAGCAGGGTGCTGTAGACCAGCCCGCAGGGCAGCCAGCCCCACAGCGCGCCGAGCAGCAGGGCGCGTGGCAGGGTGGCGACCGGCAGCAGGCGGCTGGCGACCGGCTGGATATGCCGCCACAAACCGCGCCCGAGCGCTTCGATACGGGTCAGGCCGCTCCACCAGCCGGCCAGGTACAGGCCCATGGCGATCAGCAGCAGCGCGGCGACCACCCGCAGCGCCATCGCCGCCGGGCTGCTGGCCACGGCCCAGCCGGCCAGGCCGATGAGCAGGCCGGCGGTGGTGTAGCTGAGGATGCGCCCGAGGTTGTAGGCCAGCAGCAGGCGCAGGCGGCGGTTGCGTTGTTCGGCGGGAATGGCCAGGGTCAGCGCGCCCATCAGCCCGCCGCACATCCCCAGGCAGTGGCCGCCGCCGAGCAGGCCGAGGATCAGTGCGGAAACCAGCAGCGGCGCCAGTTCAAGCACGCGGTGGTTCCTGGTCGTTGTCGTCCTTGGCTTCGTCGACGCCGGCCTGGTGCTGCGGGTCTTCGTCGTCGAACAGGATGCTGTGGGCTGGGCCGTCTAGGTCGTCGTACTGGCCACTGTCCACCGCCCAGAAGAACACGTAGATGGCCACCGCGACGATGAGCAGGGCGACGGGGATTAGGACGTAGAGGGCGGGCATGGCAGGATCTCGAACTTCGAACGGGTAGGATGCGCCGTGTGCGCCGAAACGAAAAGAGCCGAAAAGAGCGCTGGAGGCTGGATGGCTGGACGAAAAAGCGGCCCGCTTTCGTACCCATCATCCCCGCGAACGCGGGGATCCAATAAACAAAGCGAAAGCAACAAACGCTGTCCAGCGCCTTCAGCCTCCAGCCTTCAGAATCTCGTCAACCTGAGCGCATTGAGCACCACCGCCAGCGAGCTGACGGACATGCCGACCGCCGCCCCGGCCGGGGTGATCCAGCCGAGGGCGGCGAAGGGCAGTACCAGGCCATTGTACAGCCCCGCCCAGAGCAGGTTCTCGATAATGATCCGCCGGGTGCGGCGGGCCAGGGCGAAGGCCGAGCTCAGCGCTTCCAGGCGGTTGGAGAGCAGTACCGCGTCGGCGCTGGTCTTCGCCAGGTCGGTGGCCGAGCCCATGGCCACGCTGATGTCGGCGGCGGCCAGCACCGGCACGTCGTTGACCCCGTCGCCGAGCATCAGCACCTTGCGGCCCTGTTCGCGCAGCCGCTGGAGGATCGCCAGTTTGTCGTCCGGGCGCAGGCCGCCGCGCGCTTCGTCGATGTCCAGTTCGGCGGCGACGCTGGCGACCATCGGCGAGCTGTCGCCGGACAGCAGCAGGGTGTGCCAGCCGCGTGCCTTGCAGGCGGCCAGCAATTGCGCCGCGTCGCTGCGCAAGCGGTCGTCGAGCACCAGCCAGGCCAGCGGCCCCTCCGTGTCGCCGAGCAGCAACCATTGGCCCGCTTCGTCGGGCATTTCCGGCGCCAGCCGGCTGCTTAGTTCGGCGACGAACCCCGGCTGGCCGATCCGCAGGCGGCGGCCTTCGACCACGCCTTCCAGGCCCAGCCCGGGCGTGGCGGCGACGTCCTCCGCGGCCTGTGGCGCCTGGCCGAAGGCGCGGGCGATGGGGTGTTCGGAGCGGTTCTCCAGGGCGGCGGCCAGGGCCAGGCAGGTGTCGGCGTCGACGGTGCCCAGCGGGCGGATTTCGCGCAGGGTCAGCTTGCCTTCGGTGAGGGTGCCGGTCTTGTCGAAGATCACCGTGTCGATCTGGTTGAGACCTTCCAGCACGTGGCCACGGGTCAGCAGCAAGCCGAGCTTGTGCAGGGTGCCGGTGGCGGCGGTGAGGGCGGTCGGCGTGGCCAGCGACAGCGCGCAGGGGCAGGTGGCGACCAGCATGGCGAGGACCACCCAGAACGCCCGGCTGGCGTCCAGTTGCCACCAGACCAGGCCGATGACGGCGGCGGCCAGCAGCGAGAACAGCAGGAACCACTGCGCGGCGCGATCGGCCAGCTCGGCCAGGCGCGGCTTCTCCGACTGGGCGCGCTCCAGCAGGCGGACGATGGCCGACAGCCGGGTGTCCTGGCCGAGCGCCTGGACTTCGACGGTCAGCGGTCCCTCGACATTGAGGGTGCCTGCGGTGACCGCGTCGCCGACGCCGCGCGGCTGCGGCAGGTATTCGCCGGTGAGCAGCGATTCGTCGACGCTGGACTGGCCGTCGAGGATGCGCCCGTCGGCCGGCAGCACCGCGCCGGGCATGACCTGCACGCGGTCGCCGAGGCGCAGTTCGCTGAGCAGGATGCGTTCGCCATGGCCCTCGGCGTCCAGGCGCAGGCAGGAGGCCGGCAGCAGGTTGACCAGTTGCGCGGTGGCCGCCGCCGTGCGTTCGCGGGCGCGGCGTTCCAGGTAGCGGCCGGTGAGCAGGAACAGGGCGAACATGCCGACGGCGTCGAAGTACAGCTCGCCCTGGCCGGTGATCGCGGTCCAGATGCCCGCCACGTAGGCGCCGCCGATAGCCAGCGACACCGAGACGTCCATGGTCAGGTGGCGGGTGCGCAGGTCGCGCAGGGCGCCCCGGAAGAACGGCGCGCAGCTATAGAAGACGATCGGCGTGGTGAGGAACATCGCCACCCAACGCATGATCTGGTGCAGCTCGGGGCTGAGGTCGATGTTGAATTCCGGCCAGGTGGCCATGGTCGCCATCATCGCCTGGAACCACAGCAGCCCGGCGACCCCGAGCTGGCGCAGGGCGCGGCGGTTCTCGGTGGCGAGCTGTTCGGCGGCGCGATCCGGCTGGTAGGGATGGGCGGCGTAGCCGATCTTGCGCAGCGAGGCGAGCAGTTGGCTGAGCGGCAACTGGCTGTCGGTCCAGCGCACGTGCAGGCGGTGGTTGGACAGGTTGAGGCGCGCTTCGGCGATGCCCGGCAGGTGCTTGAGGTGGTGTTCGATCAGCCAGCCACAGGCGGCGCAGCTCACGCCTTCCACCAGCAGGGTGGCTTCGGCCAGTTCATCCTGGTGGTGGACGAAGGGCTTCTGCACCTCGGGGCGGTCGTACAGCGCCAGTTCGTCGCTCAGTTGCTGGGGCAGCGCCTGCGGGTTGGCGGAGGGTTCGCTGCGGTGCCGGTAGTAGCTTTCCAGACCGCCGGCGACGATGGCTTCGGCCACCGCCTGGCAGCCGGGGCAGCAGAACTCGCGGGATTCGCCGAGCACGGATGCGCGAAAGCGGCCGCCGGAGGGCACCGGCAGGCCGCAGTGGTAGCAGGGCTGGGGCGCGCTGGCGGCAGCGCTGCGGGAAACGGCGACGCCGTCGGCCGTGCTCATTGGCCCAGGTCTTCGGCTCCCGGAATGGCTTCGTCGCCGAGCATCAGGACGCCGCCGGGGGCGATGTTCTCTTCCTCGAACAGGCGCCAGGTGTGGCCCTCCTGTTCGCCGAGCAGTTCGACGAAGCGGCGGCCCTCGATCACTTCCGGCAACTGGCCGATGTAGCGATCCGGCTCGCTGACGCTGCGGGTCAGGCGGATATGGCGGTCCTTCTCCGGTTGGGTGGGGGAGAACAGGCTGAGTTCGAGATGCTCGGGCAGGCTGGCGCCGCTGAGGCGCAGGCTGAGTTCGCCGGTCAGTTCGTCGACGTGCGCCTGGGCACGGATCTTCAGGTCGCGGGCCAGGCGCTCGCGGTCCAGGGAGCGGTTGATGCCCTTGCCGGCCTCGTAGTAGTTGTCGTTGACCAGGGTGTCCTGGTTGTCGACGGCGATGCGGATCAGGTTGATGCTGAGCACCACCGAGGTGGACAGCATGCCGATGATGATCCAGGGCCAGACGTTCTTGTACCAGCGGGTGGTGTGTTGCGGTTGAGCGGACATGCTGTTCTCTCGATGAGTACGGGCGCGGGGGAGCCGCGCCCGGCCATTCTACCGGACGCGCGGGCCGATGAAGCGGGTCTTCGCTTCGACCTGGATATCCGGGTCGTCGGTGCTTTGCAGGGTGAAGACTACTTCGTTGGTGGTCGAGGGCAGGTTCTCCGGGGCGACCGAGAGCTGTGCCGGCAGGGTGAGGATCTCGCCGGCGGCCACCTGGATCTCGCGCTTGCCGCCGAGCTGGATGTCTTCCAGGCCGCGCGCGCTGATCACGTAGGTGTGGTCGTGCTGGTCCTTGTTCATGATCTTCAGGCTGTAGACGTTCTCGATCCGTCCCTGGCTGTCCTCGCGGAACAGGACGCGGTCCTTGCTGACGTCGAAGCCGACCAGCGGGCGCAGCACCACGGCGGTGACCAGTGCGCCGATGATCAGCAGCAGGGCGAAGGCGTAGCCGATCAGGCGCGGGCGCAGCAGGTGGGTCTTCTGGCCGGACAGGTTGTGCTCGGTGGTGTAGCTGATCAGCCCGCGCGGGTAGCCCATCTTGTCCATGATGCTGTCGCAGGCGTCGATACAGGCGGCGCAGCCGATGCATTCGATCTGCAGGCCGTCGCGGATGTCGATGCCGGTGGGGCAGACCTGTACGCACATGGTGCAGTCGATGCAGTCGCCCAGGCCTTCGGTCTTGTAGTCGGCGTTCTTCTTGCGCGGCCCACGGCGTTCGCCACGGCGCGGGTCGTAGGAGACGATCAGGGTGTCCTTGTCGAACATCACGCTCTGGAAGCGCGCGTAGGGGCACATGTAGATGCACACCTGTTCGCGCAGCCAGCCGGCGTTGCCGTAGGTGGCGAGGGTGAAGAAGGCGACCCAGAAATAGGCCCAGCCGCTGGCCTCGCCGGTGAACAGTTCGACCACCAGGTCGCGGATCGGCGAGAAGTAGCCGACGAAGGTCAGCCCGGTGACGAAGCCGATGAGAATCCACAGGCTGTGCTTGGCCAGCTTGCGCAGGAGCTTGTTGGCGCTCATCGGCGCCTTGTCGAGCTTCATGCGCTGGTTGCGGTCACCTTCGGTGATTTTCTCGCACCACATGAAGATCCATGTCCACACGCTCTGTGGACAGGTGTAGCCGCACCACACGCGGCCGGCGAACACGGTGATGAAGAACAGGCCGAAGGCGCAGGTGATCAGCGCGCCGGAGAGCAGGATGAAGTCCTGCGGCCAGAAGGTGGCGCCGAAGATGAAGAACTTGCGTTCCGGCAGGTTCCACCACACGGCCTGGTGGCCGTCCCAACTGAGCCAGACGGTGCCGAAGTAGATCAGGAACAGCAGGGCTCCGCCGAAGCGTCGCAGGTTGCGATAGAAGCCGGTGAAGGCACGGGTGTAGATCTTTTCCCGGGAGGCATAGAGGTCGACGCCACCTGCCGCGGCCTTGGCCTGCGGGGTCACGTCTTGAACCGGAATTTGCTTGTTCATCATGCGTACCACGGCTGTGGGGAATGCCCCGGTCAGTGCGTGCCGACAGAGGTCAGGTCTTCGGATTATACGCTGGATGTGCTTGCTAGACGCTGCGACGGGTCGTCGCGCTGGGGTTCCGCCCGGCTCCGATGCTGCGGAGCCGGGGGAGGGGAGAGCTTACTCTGCGGCGGATTCGCCGTGGGACAGGCTGTAGACGTAGGCGGCCAGCAGGTGGACCTTGTCGTTGCCTTGCAGCTCGGCCTGGGCCGGCATGACGCCGGTGCGGCCGTAGCGAATGGTCTGTTGCAGTTGCGCGAAGCTGGTGCCGTAGATGAAGGCGGACGGCTGGGTCAGGTCGGGCGCGCCGAGGGCGGCCATGCCTTTGCCTTCGGGACCGTGGCAGGCGGAGCAGGTGGTGGAGAAGATCTGCTTGCCGGCCTCGACGTCCGCTTCCGCGCCTTCCGGCAGCTTGCGGCCATGCAGTTGGGTGGTGACGAAGGCGGCGACGTTGCGAACGCCCTGGTCGCCGATCACCGGGCCCTGGGGCGGCATCATGCCGTGGCGGCCTTCCATGATGGTGGTCTTGATGGTTTCCGCTTCGCCGCCCCAGCGCCAGACGTCGTCGGTCAGGTTCGGGAAGCCGTAGGCGCCCCGGGCGTCCGAGCCGTGGCAGATCGAGCAGTTGGAGGCGAACAGACGGCCACCCATTTTCAGGGCTTGCGGGTCCTTGGCCACTTCCTCGATGGGCATGGCGGCGAACTTGGCGAAGATCGGCCCGAACTTGGCGTCGGCCTTGGCCATTTCCTTTTCCCACTCGTGTACGCCGGTCCAGCCCGACGAGCCGGTGGAGAACTCCTGCTTGGTCTCGTTGTTCAGGTAGCCGTAGCCCGGCAGGACGCCTTTCCAGTTACCGAGGCCCGGGTAGAGCGCCAGGTAGCCGAGGGCGAAGACGATGGTGGCGATGAACAGCATGAACCACCACTTCGGCAGCGGATTGTCGTATTCCTCGATGCCATCGAAGGCGTGGCCGACGGTTTCGTCGGTGGCCTCGGCGCGCTGACCGCGGCGGGTGGAAAACAGCAGCCAGGTCAGGGCGAAGATCGTGCCCAGGGTGAGTACGGTGACGTACAGACTCCAGAAGAGGGTCATTCTTTGTTACTCCTAGAAGCTTGCTCTTGCTCGACGTGCTTGATGGCTTCGGGATCATCCGCGAACGGCAGCAGGGTGGCTTCGTCGAAGTCCTTCTTGCGCCTGGAACTGAATGCCCAGAGCGCCAGGCCGATGAAGGCGATGAAAATGACGAGGGTGCCAAGTCCGCGAATAGTCCCGATATCCATCACAGTCACCGTTTGCTCTTGATGATGGTGCCAAGGCCCTGCAGGTACGCGACGAGGGCATCCATTTCGGTCTTGCCCTTGACGGCATCGCGTGCGCCGGCAATGTCTTCATCGGTGTACGGCACGCCCAGGGCGCGCAGTGCTTCCATCTTCTGGGCGGTGTGCTTGCCGTCCAGCTTGTTCTCCACCAGCCACGGGTAGGCCGGCATCACCGACTCGGGCACCACGTTGCGGGGGTTGTACAGGTGGGCACGGTGCCACTCGTCCGAGTAGCGACCGCCGACGCGGGCCAGGTCCGGACCGGTACGCTTGGAGCCCCACAGGAACGGGTGGTCCCAGACGCTCTCGCCGGCTACCGAGTAGTGGCCGTAGCGCTCGGTCTCGGCGCGGAACGGACGGATCATCTGCGAGTGGCAGCCGACGCAGCCTTCCTTGATGTAGATGTCGCGGCCTTCCAGTTCCAGCGCGGTACGCGGCTGCATGCCTTCGACCGGCTTGTTGGTGACGTCCTGGAAGAACAGCGGAACGATCTGGGTCAGGCCGCCGATGCTGACGGCGATGACCATGAAGAAGGCCAGCAGGCCGATATTCTTCTCGACTACTTCGTGGTTCATCAATGGGCTCCTACTGCGGGAATCACGGCAGCGGCGTCAGCGTCGGCCGGCTTGGATGCGCGCACGGTGCGCCAGGTGTTGTAGGCCATCAGGAACATGCCGCTGGCGAAGAAGGCGCCACCGATGGCACGGACGACGAAGCCGGGCTGGCTGGCGACCAGGGCTTCGACGAAGGAGTAGGTCAGGGTGCCGTCTTCGTTGATCGCACGCCACATCAGGCCCTGGGTGATGCCGTTGACCCACATCGAGGCGATGTAGAGCACGGTGCCGATGGTGGCGAGCCAGAAGTGAGCGTTGATCAGGCCGACGCTGTGCATCTGGGTGCGGCCGTAGACGCGCGGGATCAGGTGGTAGAGCGAGCCGATGGACACCATCGCCACCCAGCCGAGGGCGCCGGCGTGCACGTGGCCGATGGTCCAGTCGGTGTAGTGGGAGAGGGCGTTGACGGTCTTGATGGCCATCATCGGGCCTTCGAAGGTGGACATGCCGTAGAAGGCCAGGGAGACCACCAGGAAGCGCAGGATCGGGTCGGTGCGCAGCTTATGCCAGGCGCCCGACAGGGTCATCATGCCGTTGATCATGCCTCCCCAGCTCGGCGCCAGGAGGATCACCGACATCACCATGCCCAGCGACTGCGCCCAGTCCGGCAGGGCGGTGTAGTGCAGGTGGTGCGGGCCGGCCCAGATGTACAGGGTGATCAGCGCCCAGAAGTGGACGATGGACAGGCGATAGGAGTAGATCGGGCGCTCGGCCTGCTTCGGTACGAAGTAGTACATCATGCCGAGGAAGCCGGTGGTCAGGAAGAAGCCCACGGCGTTGTGGCCGTACCACCACTGGATCATCGCGTCGGTAGCGCCGGAGTACAGCGAGTAGGACTTCCAGAAGGTGACAGGGATTTCCATGTTGTTGACGATGTGCAGCATCGCGGTCACGACGATGAAGGCGCCGTAGAACCAGTTGCCCACGTAGATGTGCTTGGTCTTGCGCTTGACGATGGTGCCGAAGAACACCAGCAGGTAGCTGACCCAGACCACGGTGATCAGCAGGTCGATCGGCCATTCCAGCTCAGCGTACTCCTTGGAGGAGGTATAGCCCAGCGGCAGGGTGATGCCCGCAGCGACGATCACTGCCTGCCAGCCCCAGAAGGTGAAGGCGGCGAGGTTGTCGGAGATCAGGCGGGCCTGGCAGGTGCGCTGTACCACGTAGTAGGAAGTTGCGAACAGAGCACAGCCACCGAAGGCGAAGATCACCAGGTTGGTATGCAGGGGGCGCAGACGTCCAAAGCTCGTCCAGGGCAGACCGAAGTTCAGTTCGGGGAAGACCAGTTGCGAGGCAATGAAGACGCCCATGCCCATGCCAAGGATCCCCCAGACCACCGTCATGATGGCGAACTGGCGGACCACCTTATAGTTATAAGCAGTCGGACTGATTGCTGTGCTCATTCTAAGGTTCCACGGTTTGGGTGTTTTTTCGGGGTAAAAAATCGGCGGCAAGTATGGAGAAAGCAGGTATCCATTGCAACGCCGAAACCCGTAACCACAAGGCTTCCAGGCATCTGAAACAAGATATTTCAACCCGTGGGCAAAGGCTTTCCACAATTCAGGCACGGCCTGTACGTCGCGTGGGAAGTGCGGTTGCCACGGGGGCACACTTCGCCAAGGTTAGTCCATGCGAATTGTCCGGCCATGTTGTTGGTCGGCGGAGGGTGCGACACTCGGTCGCATGAAGGTGTCGCGGAGGGAGGAGGCCACCTTGAGGTGACCCGGAGGAGGGAGGGGCGGTAGTCGCAGGGTGGGCCGGGCGGCGTTCCGCCTGGCCCACCCTGCGGCTGTGTGCGGCGGCGCTACTGCGCGGGGCTTTCCTCCACTTGCCGCGACAGGCTGTACACGTAGGCGGCGAGGACATGCACCTTGTCGTTGCCCAGGTACTGCTCCTGGGCCGGCATCTGGCCGTTGCGGCCGTGGCGCACGGTCTGCTGCAACTGCGCCAGGCTGGAGCCGTAGATCCAGCCACTCGGCTGGGTCAGGTCCGGGGCGCCGAGGGCGGCCATGCCCTTGCCTTCGGGGCCGTGGCAGGCGACGCAGGTGGTCTGGTACACCTGCTGGCCTTCGTCCAGGTCGGCGCCGTGGTCGGCCGGCAGCGGCAGGCCGGCCAGGGTGCCGCGCACATAGGCGGCGACGTTCTTCACGCCGGCTTCGCCGACCACTTCGCCCCAGCCCGGCATCATGCCCTGGCGGCCGTGCAGGATGCTGGTCTTGATGGTTTCCGGCTCGCCGCCCCAGCGCCAGTTGGCGTCGGTCAGGTTGGGGAAGCCCTGGGCGCCCTTGGCGTCGGAGCCGTGGCAGATCGAGCAGTAGGTGGCGAACAGCCGGTTGCCGATCTTCAGCGCCTGCTCGTCCTGGGCCAGTTCCTCGATGGGCGTGGCGGCCAGGCGGGCGAACAGCGGGCCGTAGGCTTTTTCGGCGGCATCCACTTCGCGTTGCCATTCCTTGGTCTGCGTCCAGCCGTCATAGCCGGGGAGAACGCCTTTCCAGTTGCCCAGGCCCGGGTAGAGCAGCAGGTAGCCGGCGGCGAAGACGATGGTCCCGATGAACAGCAGGAACCACCATTTCGGCAGCGGATTGTCGTATTCCTCGATGCCATCGAAGGCATGGCCCATGGTCTTGTTGCCGCCATCGGCGGACTCGCCCCGGCGGGTGGCGAAGATCAGCCACAGCAGGGCGACCAGGCTGCCGATGGTCAGCAGGGTGATGTACCAGCTCCAGAATGAAGTCATGTGATCAGGCTCCACGAATCCTGTCGGTCCCCGGCCTCATGGGCCGGGGCTCTGTTATCTCTTGCTCTTGATGGCGGTGCCGAGGCTCTGCAGGTACGCGACCAGGGCATCCATCTCGGTCTTGCCGGCGACGGCTTCGCGCGCGCCGGCGATGTCCTCGTCGCTGTAGGGCACGCCCAGACTCCGCATGGCCTGCAACTTGGCCGCGGTGTGCTTGCCGTCCAGCTTGTTCTGCACCAGCCAGGGATAGGCGGGCATCACCGACTCGGGCACCACGTTGCGCGGGTTGTACAGGTGGGCGCGGTGCCACTCGTCCGAGTAGCGGGCGCCGACGCGGGCCAGGTCCGGACCGGTGCGCTTGGAGCCCCACAGGAACGGGTGGTCCCAGACGCTCTCGCCAGCCACCGAGTAGTGGCCGTAGCGTTCGGTTTCGGCACGGAACGGACGGATCATCTGCGAGTGGCAGCCGACGCAGCCTTCCTTGATGTAGATGTCGCGGCCTTCCAGCTCCAGCGCGGTGTAGGGCTTCATGCCTTCCACCGGCTTGTTGGCGACGTCCTGGAAGAACAGCGGAACGATCTGGGTCAGGCCGCCGATGCTCACCGCCAGCACCATGCACAGCAGCAACAGGCCGACGTTCTTTTCGAGTACTTCATGCTTGCTCATCGCGACTCTCCTCAGGCCATCTGCGCGGCGGCGGTGACGGCTGCCGGTTGTGCGGAGCGCACGGTGCGCCAGGTGTTCCAGGCCATCAGGAACATGCCGCTGAGGAAGATCGCCCCACCGATCAACCGCACGACGTATCCGGGCTGGCTGGCGACCAGCGTTTCGACGAAGGAGTAGGTGAGCGTGCCGTCGGAGTTGACCGCCCGCCACATCAGGCCCTGGGCGATGCCGTTGACCCACATCGAGGCGATGTAGAGCACGGTGCCGATGGTGGCGAGCCAGAAGTGGGCGTTGATCAGGCCGACGCTGTACATGCCATCGCGGCCGTAGAGTTTCGGGATCATGTGGTACAGCGAGCCGATGGACACCATCGCCACCCAGCCGAGGGCGCCGGCGTGCACGTGGCCGATGGTCCAGTCGGTGTAGTGGGAGAGGGCGTTGACGGTCTTGATGGCCATCATCGGGCCTTCGAAAGTGGACATGCCGTAGAAGGCCAGGGACACCACCAGGAAGCGCAGGATCGGGTCGCTGCGCAACTTATGCCAGGCACCCGACAAGGTCATCATGCCGTTGATCATGCCGCCCCAGGAGGGTGCGAGGAGCACCAGCGACATCACCATGCCGAGGCTCTGGGCCCAGTCCGGCAGGGCGGTGTAGTGCAGGTGGTGTGGACCGGCCCAGATGTACACGCCGATCAGCGCCCAGAAGTGGACGATGGACAGGCGGTAGGAATACACCGGGCGCTCGGCCTGCTTGGGCACGAAGTAGTACATCATCCCCAGGAAGCCGGCGGTCAGGAAGAAGCCCACCGCGTTGTGGCCGTACCACCACTGGATCATCGCGTCGGTGGCGCCGGAGTACAGCGAGTAGGACTTGGTCAGGGTGACCGGGATTTCCAGGTTGTTGACGATGTGCAGGATCGCCACGGTGACGATGAAGGCGCCGAAGAACCAGTTGCCTACGTAGATGTGCTTGGTCTTGCGCTGCATCAGGGTGCCGAAGAACACCACCGCGTAGGCGACCCACACCACGGTGATCAGCAGGTCGATCGGCCATTCCAGCTCGGCGTATTCTTTCGAGCTGGTGAGGCCCAGCGGCAGGGTCACCGCCGCCAGCAGGATCACCAGTTGCCAGCCCCAGAAGGTGAAGGCGGCCAGGCGCGGCGCGAACAGGCGGGCCTGGCAGGTGCGCTGCACGGTGTAGTAAGAGGTGGCAAACAGCGCGCAACCGCCGAAAGCGAAGATCACCGCATTGGTGTGCAGCGGGCGCAGTCGGCCGAAGCTGGTCCACGGTAGATCGAAGTTGAGTTCCGGCCAGACCAGTTGTGCGGCGATCAGGACTCCCATCCCCATCCCGACTATCCCCCAGACCACGGTCATGAGGGCAAACTGGCGGACCACCTTGTAGTTGTAGGCGGTACTGGTTGCTGTGGTCATGTGCGTTGGCTTCCGTCCACGGTTCATCATTTGATTTTTATGCACTCGAGTGCGAGGCAAGCATGTCCAACCCCCCCTTCCGAAATATTGATCTGGATCAAGTCCACCCCGGCCCGGACGGCCTGCTGTGGCAACACGCCGCAGGCAAGCCGCGGGCGAGCCTGGTCCTCGCCCATGGCGCCGGAGCGCCGATGGACAGCGACTTCATGCAGGGCGTGGCCGAGCGCCTGGCGGTGCGGGGCGTGACAGTGGTGCGCTTCGAGTTCGCCTACATGGCCGCGCGCCGGGAGGACGGACGCAAGCGGCCGCCGAACCCGCAGGCGCAGTTGCTGGCGCAGTGGCGCGAGGTGCATGCGCGGGTGCGCGAACGGGTGGAAGGGCCACTGGCCATCGGCGGCAAGTCCATGGGCGGGCGGATGGCCAGCCTGCTGGCCGATGAGCTGGCGGTGGATGCGCTGGTATGCCTGGGCTATCCGTTCCACGCCGCCGGCAAGCTGGACAAGCCACGGGTGGCGCACCTGGCCGATCTGAAAACGCCAACCCTGATCGTGCAGGGCGAGCGCGACGCGCTGGGCAACCGCCAGACCGTCGAGGGCTATCGGCTGTCGAGTGCGATCGAACTGTGCTGGCTGCCGGCCGCCGACCACGACCTCAAGCCGCTCAAGGCTTCAGGTTTCACCCATGAGCAGCATCTGGACAGCGCGGCGGATGCGGTGGCGGGGTTTCTCAGGGGGTGAGGGGCGGAGGTTAGGGCGAGCGAAGATGCTCAGCTCCCTCCACCACCCTCATCAGCCTGCCGGTAGGATGGTGGGCTGAAGCCCACCCTACGGGTTCCTAGCGGTTGAACCGCTCCACCAGCGCCGACTGGCTGTATGCCGTGGCGGTCAGTTCCTTGCTCAGTTGCGCGGTGTTCTGCGCCTCGCCAGCGGTCTGGTCGGCCAACTGGGCGATGTTGGTGATGTTGCGGTTGATCTCGTCGGCCACCGAGCTCTGCTCCTCGGCGGCGGCGGCGATCTGGTTGGCCATGTCGGTGATGTTGGCCACCGCGTCGCTGATCCCGGCCAGGGCCTGGTCGGCCTGCTGCACGCGCTCGACGCCTTCGTCGGCCTGGCGGCGGCCGATCTCCATGGTCATCACCGCTTCCTCGGCGGTGCGCTGCAGCTTGGCGATCAACTGGTGGATCTGTTCGGTGGACTCGGCGGTACGCTGCGCCAGCGAGCGCACTTCGTCGGCCACCACCGCGAAGCCACGGCCCATCTCGCCGGCTCGGGCAGCCTCGATGGCGGCGTTGAGCGCCAGCAGGTTGGTCTGGTCGGCGATGCCCTTGATCACGTCGACCACGCCGCCGATCTCGTTGCTGTCCTGGGCCAGGCGGGTGACGGTTTCCCCGGTCTCGCCCACAGCCACCGACAGGCGCTGGATCGCCTCGCGGGTTTCCTCGGCGATCGAGCGGCCTTCGCCGGTCAGCCGGTTGGCTTCCTGGGTGGCGATGGCGGTGCGTGCGACGTTGCTGGCCACTTCCAGGGTGGTGGCGGCCATCTCGTTGATGGCGGTGGCCACCTGCTCGGTTTCGGCGCGCTGGCGGTCCAGGCCGCTGGAGCTGTTCTGCGCCAGCGAGTCGGCCTGGTGGGCCTGGCGGGTCAGGTGTTCGGCGGTGTCCTGCAACCGGGTCAGGCAGGTCTTCAGGCGGGCTTCCTGGCTGAGCATGGCCATTTCCAGGCGCGCTTCGGCGCCACGGCTGTCGGTGTACATCTGCGCGATCAGCGGGTCCGAGGTGGTCTGTTCGGCGATGCGCAGCAGGCGACGCACGCCGCGTGCCTGCCAGGCCAGGCCGAGCATGCCGAGCGGCACCGAGAGCAGGGCGGCGACCAGGAAGCCCCAGGTGCTGCCCATGAAGTGGCCGATCAGGAAACCGATCTGGCTGATCAGGATGAACGGCAGCCAGGCCTGGATCACCGGCAGCCAGCGGTCGCTGAGCGGAATCGCCGCGCGGCCGGCGTTGATCCGCTGGTACAGCGCTTCGGCCCGGCTCACCTGCTCGGCGGTGGGCTTGATGCGCACCGACTCGTAGCCGACCACCTGGCCGTTTTCCAGCATCGGGGTAACGTAGGCGTTGACCCAGTAGTAGTCGCCGTTCTTGCAGCGGTTCTTGACGATGCCCATCCACGGCCGGCCCTTCTTCAGGGTGGTCCACATGTGGGAGAACACCGCCGACGGCACGTCCGGGTGACGGACGATGTTGTGCGGAGCGCGAATCAGCTCATCGCGGTTGAAGCCACTGATCTCGACGAAGGCATCGTTGCAGTAGGTGATCTGTCCCTTGAGGTCGGTGGTGGAGATCAGCCGCTGCTGGGTGGGGAAGGTGCGTTCGCGTTGGGTGACGGGCTGGTTGTTGCGCATGGGGACTTGTCCAGGAGGTGTATACGACAGTGATCGACCGGTAGACGGAAAAATTAAGTGAAAAATAACAAAAAAGACCGGATGGTCAGTCCGGTCGTAGAGGGGGGGCTGCGGACGCGGAACCGGTCCGCTGCGGGGGTCCAGCCGTCACGCTCCTTCGGCGATCAACTGGCGCAGCACATAGTGGAGGATGCCGCCGGCCTTGAAGTACTCCACCTCGTTGAGGGTGTCGATGCGGCACAGCACCTCGAAGCCTTCGCGGCTGCCGTCCTCGCGGTGCACTTCCACGGAGAGGCGCATCTTCGGATGCAGCTCGACGCCATCCAGGCCGCAGATGTCCAGGGTCTCGCGCCCGGTGAGGCCGAGGGACTTGCGGTCCTGGCCGTCGAGGAACTGCAGCGGCAGCACGCCCATGCCCACCAGGTTGGAGCGGTGGATGCGCTCGAAGCTTTCGGCGATCACCGCTTTCACGCCGAGCAGGTTGGTGCCCTTGGCCGCCCAGTCGCGTGACGAGCCGGTGCCGTATTCCTTGCCGGCGACGATCACCAGCGGCGTGCCGGATTCCTGGTAGCGCATCGCCGCGTCGTAGATCGCCAGTTTCTCGCCGCTGGGGATGTGCAGGGTGTTGCCGCCTTCCTCGCCGCCGAGCATCTCGTTCTTGATGCGGATGTTGGCGAAGGTGCCGCGCATCATCACCTCGTGGTTGCCGCGCCGCGAGCCGTAGGAGTTGAAATCCCTGGGCTCCACGCCATGCGCGCGCAGGTAGCGACCGGCCGGGCTATCGGCCTTGATGTTGCCGGCCGGGGAGATGTGGTCGGTGGTCACCGAGTCGCCGAGCACCGCGAGGATGCGTGCCTGGTGGATGTCGCCGATGTGCGGCGGATCGCCGGCGATGTCCTCGAAGAACGGCGGGTGCTGGATGTAGGTGGAGTCTTCCTGCCAGACGTAGGTGTCGGTCTGCGGCACCTGGATCGCCCGCCACTGTTCGTCACCGGCGAACACCTCGGCGTATTCCTTGCGGAACATCGCGGTGTCGACCTTGCCGATCGCCTCGGCGATTTCGTGCTGGCTCGGCCAGATGTCGCGCAGGTACACCGGCTGGCCATCCTTGCCGGTGCCCAGCGGCTCGCTGCTGATGTCGATGCGCACGCTGCCGGCCAGGGCGTAGGCGACCACCAGCGGCGGCGAGGCCAGCCAGTTGGTCTTCACCAGCGGATGCACGCGGCCTTCGAAGTTTCGGTTGCCGGAGAGTACCGAGGCGACCGTGAGGTCGGCCTGCTGGATGGCCTTCTCGATGGGCTCGAGCAGCGGTCCGGAGTTGCCGATGCAGGTGGTGCAGCCGTAGCCCACCAGGTCGAAACCGAGTTCGTCGAGGTAGGGCGTCAGCCCGGCGGCCTTGAAGTATTCGGTGACCACCTTGGAGCCGGGCGCCAGCGAGCTCTTCACCCAGGGTTTGCGTTGCAGGCCCTTGTCTATGGCCTTCTTGGCCAGCAGCCCGGCGGCCATCATCACGCTGGGGTTGGAGGTGTTGGTGCAGGAGGTGATGGCGGCGATCACCACCGCGCCGTCCTCCAGGTCGTAGCTGTGGCCGTCGTGCTCGACGTGCGGGCTGGCGGCCGGCGCCTTGTCCGCCGGCTTGAGTTGCAGGCCGATCACTTCGTCGAAGGCCTTGGGCACCTGGGGCAGCACGACGCGGTCCTGCGGGCGCTTGGGGCCGGCCAGGCTGGCCTCGACGCTGCCCATGTCCAGCTCCAGGGTGTCGCTGAACAGCGGCTCGTGGCCCGCCTCGCGCCACAGGCCCTGGACCTTGCTGTAGGCCTCCACCAGCTTGACCGCCTGTTCGGGGCGGCCGGACAGGCGCAGGTAGCCGAGGGTGATCTCGTCGACCGGGAAGAAGCCGCAGGTGGCGCCGTATTCCGGGGCCATGTTGGCGATGGTCGCGCGGTCGGCCAGCGGCAGGTCGGCCAGGCCGTCGCCGTAGAACTCGACGAACTTCCCGACCACGCCTTTCTTGCGCAGCATCTGGGTGACGGTCAGCACCAGGTCGGTGGCGGTGATGCCCTCGCGCAGCTTGCCGGTGAGCTTGAAGCCGATCACCTCGGGGATCAGCATCGACACCGGCTGGCCGAGCATCGCCGCTTCCGCCTCGATGCCGCCGACGCCCCAGCCGAGCACGCCGAGGCCGTTGATCATGGTGGTGTGCGAGTCGGTGCCGACCAGGGTGTCGGGGAAGGCGAAGACCTGACCGTCCTCCTCCCGCGTCCACACGGTGCGGCCCAGGTATTCCAGGTTGACCTGGTGGCAGATGCCGGTGCCCGGCGGCACCACGCTGAAGTTGGCGAAGGCGTGCTGGCCCCAGCGCAGGAAGCTGTAGCGCTCGCCGTTGCGCTGCATCTCGATCTCCACGTTCTCGGCGAAGGCCTGGGGCGAGGCGAACTTGTCGACCATCACCGAGTGGTCGATGACCAGGTCGACGGGCGACAGCGGGTTGATCTTCTGCGGATCGCCGCCGGCCTTGGCCATGGCCGCGCGCATCGCCGCCAGGTCGACCACCGCCGGCACGCCGGTGAAATCCTGCATCAGTACGCGGGCGGGGCGGTACTGGATCTCGTGGTCGGAGCTGCGGGTCTTCTGCCAGTCGACCAGCGCCTTGATGTCGTAGGCGCTGACGGTGGCGTTGTCTTCCCAGCGCAGCAGGTTTTCCAGCAGCACCTTCAGCGACATGGGCAGGCGACGGATGTCGCCGAGGGTCCGGGCGGCCTCCGCCAGGTCGTAATAATGGTAGGTCTGTCCGTCGACCTCGAGGGTACGGCGGCTGTTCAGGCTATCCAGGGATGGCATTTCTAGCTCTCCTCACGGCCCGCACGGCACGGGCCAGGTTACGGCTCGGGAATCTTCAAACTAGACCGATTTGACACGTTCTGCCTGTCCGGCCGGTCAGCTATGGCGTGATTCCGCTATCATGCGCGGCTCCAGGAGACATCCCCATGAACTCTTTGCTATTGCATTGCCGCCCCGGCTTCGAGGGCGAGGTGTGCGCGGAAATCAGCGAGCACGCCGCCAACCTGAACGTCGCCGGCTACGCCAAGGCCAAGCCGGGCAGCGCCTATGCGGAATTCATCTGCAGCGAGGCGGATGGCGCCGAGCGGCTGATGAGCGGGCAGCGCTTCGACCGCCTGATCTTCCCGCGCCAGTGGGCGCGCGGCCGCTTCATCGAACTGCCGGAGAGCGATCGCATCAGCGTGCTGCTCGACGCCCTGGCGGACTACCCGGTGTGCGGCAGCTTGTGGCTGGAAGTGTTCGACAGCAACGAGGGCAAGGAGCTTTCCAACTTCTGCAAGAAGTTCGAGGCACCGCTGCGCAAGGCCCTGGCCAAGGCCGGCAGGCTGGAGGAGGACGTCCGCAAGCCGCGCCTGCTGCTGACCTTCAGGAGCGGCCGCGAGGTGTTCCTCGGCCTGGCCGAGTCGGACAACTCGGCGATGTGGCCGATGGGCATCCCGCGCCTGAAGTTCCCCCGCGAGGCGCCGAGCCGTTCGACCCTCAAGCTGGAGGAAGCCTGGCACCACTTCATTCCCCGCGCCGAGTGGGACGCGCGCCTGGCCCCGGCGATGACCGCCGTGGACCTGGGTGCCGCGCCCGGCGGCTGGACCTGGCAACTGGTCAACCGGCACCTCAAGGTGATCGCCGTGGACAACGGCCCGATGGCCGAGAGCCTGATGGACTCCGGGCTGGTCGAGCACCAGCGTGCCGATGGCTTCGTGTTCAGACCGCGCCGGCCGGTGGACTGGATGGTCTGCGACATCGTCGAGAAACCGGCGCGCACCGCCGCATTGATCGAGACCTGGCTGGGCGAGGGGCTGTGCCGCGAGGCGGTGGTCAACCTCAAGCTGCCGATGAAGCAACGCTACGCCGAGGTGCGCCGCCTGCTCGAACGCATCGAGGACGGCCTGCGCGAGCGTGGCGTCAAGGTGGCCATCGGCTGCAAGCAGCTCTATCACGACCGTGAGGAAGTGACCTGTCATTTGCGCAGGTTGTAGGGGCTGGAGTTCTTTTTAATTGGTTCCCCGCGTTCGCGGGGACGACGGGGGATAGCGAGCGCGTACCCCAAACCTCGTCATTCCCGCGAACGCGGGAATCCAATCAGCATCCTCCTCTCTCTCGCCCCAGCACGCTCCGCTCCCGACATCTCCCCGCATGATTGGCGCAATAGCCATTTAGGGGCGGTATCGCCGGCCCTCCGCGATCCCCTAAGATCGCAGGAAGTTTTCGTGTCGAGGTCGAGATGAACTTTTCCGAATTGATGCAGGCGGTGCGCGGCAATCCGCACAGCGTGGTGGTGCCGAGCCATTGGGGGCAGGGGCGCGCTGGTTTTGGTGGGTTGGCGGCGGCGCTGGTCTACGAGGCGATGCGGGCCAGGGTGCCGGCCGATCGTCCGGTGCGTTCGTTGGCGATTACCTTCGTCGGTCCGCTGGAGGTGGAGGCGCCGGTGAGCTTCGAGGTCGAGGTGCTGCGCGAGGGCAAGGCGGTCAGCCAGGTGTCTGGCCGCGCGGTGCAGGATGGCCAGGTGGTGACCCTGGTGCAGGGCAGCTTCGGCAGTGCGCGCGAGTCGGCGATCGAGGTCGAGCCCGAGCCGGCACCGGAGATGAAGCCCGCCGAAGACGCCATGGAACTGCCCTACGTGAAGGGCGTGACGCCGGAGTTCACCCAGCACCTGGCGATGCGCTGGGCGGTCGGCGGCATGCCGTTCACCAACACGCCGAAGCGGAGGATGGGCGGTTGGGTGGGCTTCCGTACCGAACCCGAAGCCCGTCCGGTGGACGAGGCCGACCTGCTGGCGCTGGTCGATGCCTGGCCGCCGGCGACCCTGCCGTACCTGCGCGCTCCGGCGCGGGGCAGTTCGCTGACCTGGACCATCGAGTTCGTCCAGCCGGCGCCGAAAGCGACCACCGGGGACTGGTTCAAGTACCTGGCGGAAATCGACCATTCCCGCGACGGTTATGGCCACACCGCCGCCAAGCTGTGGAGCCCGGACGGCGAGTTGATGGCGATCAGCCGGCAGACCGTGACGGTGTTCGGCTGAAGAGAGGGATCGCGGCACGCAATGCGTGCCGCGATGTGTTTCAGCGTTGTACGGTGCTGCTGCCGGCCTTCGGCTGGCGGTACAGGTCGACCAGCACCTGGTCGAGGATGGAGGAGGCGCCCCACGGTCTCTGGTCGTTGAGGATGGCCACCACCGCCCAGGTATTGCCGTTGACGTCGCGGCTGTAGCCGGCGATGGCGCGCACGGTGTTCAGCGTGCCGGTCTTGATGTGCGCCTGCCCGACCAGGGGCGTGCGCGCCAGTCGCTTGCGCATGGTGCCGTCCATCGCCACCAGCGGCAGCGAGCTGATGAACTCCGCCGCATAGGGGCTGTGCCAGGCGCTCTGCAGCAGGGCGAGCATTTCCCGCGCGCTGATCCGCTCGGCGCGGGACAGCCCGGAACCATTCTCCATCACCAGGTGCGAGGCAGTGATGCCCTTGCGTGCCAGCCATTGGCGGATCACCCGTTGCGCGGCCTTGGCATCGTCGGGGTCCGCGTCGGTGCGGAAGTGGGCGCCGAGGCTGAGGAACAACTGCCGGGACATGGTGTTGTTACTGTACTTGTTGATGTCGCGGATGATCTCCACCAGGTCCGGTGAGAAGGTCCGGGCCAGCAGGCGGGCGCTCTTCGGCACCTCGGCGACACGATCCCGGCCGGCTATGCTGCCGCCCAGTTCCTGCCAGATCGCCCGCACCGCGCCGGCGGCGTAGGCGGGGTGGTCGAGCAGCGAAATGTAGGTCTGCGCGCTGCAACCTTCGGCCAGCTTGCCGGTGACCACCAGGGTGGCGCCGCCGTCGGGGCGGGGCACCGGGTTGAAGCGCACGTCCGGCCAGCCGGGGCACTTGGCGGCGGGCAGCGCCTTGACCTGGTTGTCGATGGCCACGTTGGTCAGCGGTGGGTCCATGGTCACGCTGACCCGGCCGTCCGCGGTGCGGGTGACCAGGCGCACGGCCTTGAGGTTGACCAGCAGCGAGTCCGGCGTGACCAGGAAAGGCCGGTGCGGGTCGCCGCCGTCATCGTTGAACACCGGCAGTTGCGGTTGGACGAAATGGCTGCGGTCGAGCACCAGGTCGCCGGTGATCCTCTGCACGCCGTTGGCGCGCAGGTCGCGCATCATCAGCCAGAGCTTTTCCAGGTTCAGCTTCGGGTCGCCGCCGCCCTTGAGGTAGAGGTTGCCGTTCAGCACGCCGTCCTTCAGCGGGCCGTCGGTGTAGAACTCGGTCTTCCACTGGTAGGCGGGGCCGAGCAGCTCCAGGGCGGCATAGGTAGTGATCAGCTTCATGGTCGATGCGGGGTTCACCGACACATCGACGTTGTACAGGGTCGGGGTGCCGGGGCCGGTGAGCGGCAGGGTCGCCACCGACAGCGACTGGCTGTTGATCTTGTTCTTCTGCAGGGCCTTCTGGACGTTGGCCGGCAAGGTGGCGTTGACGGTGACGGCAGCGGCGGGCAGGGCGATGGGCAGCAGCAGGCCAACGAGGGCGAAGTGTCGAAGCGTCTTGATCATGGAGTAATAACCCTTCGCTCGGGGTGAACAGGCAGGTGACGGGTGAAAATGCCACGGGAGAAATGTGATGGCGATCGCATTATGCCCGAAGCTCCCTGGCATTTCCCTGCTCGGGTGCGGCGGATTTTCATGGCCGTTCGGACTCCGATGTGGCCAGCCGCGAGCGCCCCAGGTACTGGCGCATCCCGTATAGGGTCAGGGCGACCAGCATCGCCAGGGCGACGCCGAGCAGGGTGTTGAACAGGCGCACCTGGGCCAGGTGCCAGTCCTGCGCCAGGCTTTCCGAGAGCAGCACGAAGCACAGGGTGTTCTGCATCACGAACAGGCCGTAGTGGTGGGCCTGGAACGTCCGGCTGAAGAAGATCAGCGGCAGCATGATCGCCACCATCAGCGGTGGGCTCTGCAGGCTGTGGCCGAAGAGGATCAGCAGCACCGCGGCGAACAGGCTGGCCATGCTCGCCTGCAGGGCGCGCACCAGGCTGCCCTGGAACTCGATCTGCAGGGTGCAGATCACCGCCAGGGTCAGCCAGTAGCCGCGCGGCAGCTCGCCGAGCTGCACCGCCAGACCGGCGAGGGCCAGGGCCAGGCTGCAGCCCACCGCGTGCAGCAGCCATTGCCGGCGCGGCAGACGCCGGGCATGGCGGCGCAGCACCCTGAGCAGCCCGAGCAGGCGCGGCATGCGTGGCCACATGCGCAGCCCGTGGACGCCGCGCAGGCCGAAGGCCAGCAGCATCACCCACAGGCCGCCGAGGATGAACAGCATGCCCACCGCATTGGGGTTGTGCAGGTTGCCGATGCCGAACTGTCCCTGGCCGAGGGCCAGGCACACCGCCAGGCCGACCCCGAGCTTGCCAGCCTCGCTGCCGAAACGTTGCAGCCAGGCCAGCAGCAGGCCGAAACCGGCGAACAGGCCGAGACTGAGCAGCGGATGGCTACCGCTCCAGTAGCCCAGCCCGGCGCTCAGCGCGCCGAGTCCGGTGAGCAGCAGCATGCGCAGCATGCCGAAACGGTGCAGGGGGTTGGCCTGGGCGGCCTGGAAGGCGCCGGTGGCGGCCCACAGGAAGCCGCTGTGCTCGGTGAACAGGCCGAGCAGCAACGGCAGCGCGCAGCCGAACATGGCCACCACGCCAGGCCCCCAGGCGGGCGGGCCGGCGTGCCAACTGAGTGCCTGGCGCAGGGTGCGGCGCATGTCAGGGCCTGCTGGCGTTTCGTCGCGAACCGCGTTGCTGCGCAACCCGGAGGAACGGACCTGATTTGACGCAGGGCATCGTTGCTCGTCGTTCATTTGGAATAATCAAAGTGCATTCCTCGCACCTAGGGTGTGTCGTCACTTGTGAATAGTCCTGGTTCCAGTTGGGGCCATTCCTTGCCGCTATACTTCGGCCCCTCACCCCCGTCCCCTCTCCCGGTGGGAGAGGGGAGTATCCGTGCGCGTCATCGGGCTCCGTGCTCTCCCGCCACGCTGTTCCGCCCTCTCTCAGCGGGGCCGGGGGTGAGGGGCGGCATCGATGGCAGCCCCCCAGCCTCGTACAAAAACAGCCTCCGTCACAGCCATGACGGCCCTCTAGGTCGGACTCGAACGGCCGGTCATCTCCCGCGCCATCTCGGTGGCGTAGCTGTCGGTCATCCCGGCGATGAAGTCGATCATGCGCAGGAACGACAGGTACAGCGGCCACTCCGGCGCCGGCGCATAGTGCGCCAGCAGGTCGAGGATGCGCCGGTTCTTGAACGACAGCCCGCGCCCGCTGTGTTGTTCCAGCGCCGCGCCGCAGAAGGCGTTGAGGAGGATTTCCAGGGTGGTGTAGGCGCCGATCTCGTGCAGGGTCTTGCGCTTGTCCTGGAAGATCTTCTCCCGCGCCATGGCCTTGGCGCGCAGTACGCAGCGCTTGGCCGGGCCGTGCATGTGCTCGACCAGGTCGCCTTGCAGCGCGCCGGCCAGCAGCGCCGCCTGTTGGTCGACGAAGGCGCGGGCGGCGGCGTTGGTCAGGTGCTCGATGGCCTTGCCGCGCAGGATCGCCAGCTTGCGCCGCCGCGAGTCGCCGGGGCCGAGCTGGCGGTAGGTCTCCGGCAGGTCGTCGCCGACCAGGTCGAACAGCAGCGACTCGACCTCCGCGTAGTCCAGCAGCTCCATCTCCACGCCGTCTTCCAGGTCGATCAGCGCGTAGCAGATGTCGTCCGCCGCCTCCATCAGGTAGACCAGCGGATGGCGCGCCCAGCGCTGCTCGTCGAGCTGCGGCAGGCCGAGCTTGGTGGCGATCTGTTCGAGCAGCGGCAGCTCGCTCCGGTAGGCGCCGAACTTGTGCTTCTTGTAGCCCAGCGCCTCGGCGTGAAGGGCGCTCCAGGGGTATTTCAGGTAGGCGCCGAGGGTCGCGTAGGTCAGCCGCATGCCGCCGTCGAACTGGTGGTATTCGAGCTGGGTGAGGACGCGGAAGCCCTGGGCGTTGCCTTCGAAGTTGAGGAAGTCGGCGCGTTCGGCGTCGCTCATGGCATCCAGCCAGCCGCGTCCGGCGGCCTGCTGGAACCAGTGGCGGATGGCGTCCTCGCCGGAGTGGCCGAACGGCGGGTTGCCGATGTCGTGGGCCAGGCAGGCGGACTGCACGACCATGCCCAGGTCGCCCGGGCTGCACCAGTCCGGCAGGCTGTCGCGGATCATCTCGCCGACCCGCATGCCCAGCGAACGGCCGACGCAACTGACTTCCAGGGAATGGGTCAGGCGGGTGTGGATGTGGTCGTTGCTGGTCACCGGGTGGACCTGGGTCTTGCGCCCCAGGCGGCGGAAGGCCCCGGAGAAGATGATGCGGTCGTGGTCCTTGTGGAAGGGGCTGCGGCCCAGCTCGTCGGTGCTGTGCACCGGTTTGCCGAGGCGTTCGCGGGTAAGCAGGATATGCCAGTCCAAGGCTTGTCCTCGCCAGTCAGTGGCTGATGATCAGGTCGAATAAAAGGGTAGCGTGCCAGTCGTAGCTCGGCGCGTTTTTCAGAACCTAACCCCGCACCGCATGGCGGAGCTTGCCGAACAGGCCGACCAGGGCAAGCGCCAGCGCACCGGCCAGCACGCCGATGCCGGCGCCGAGCAGGGTGGGGGTGACCCATTCCAGGGCCGGGCCGACGCCGGCGAGCCCGCCCACCGCCCGCGCCGCGCCCTCGATGGTGTGGTGCAGGACGGGCAAGCCGTGGACGAGGATGCCGCCGCCGACCATGAACATGGCGATGGTGCCGATCACCGACAGGCTCTTCATCAGGTAGGGCGCCGCGCGCAGGATGCCGAGCCCGATGGAGCGCAACGGCTCCTGTTTCTGGCTGAGATAGAGGCCAGCGTCGTCGAGCTTGACGATGCCGGCGACCAGCCCGTACACGCCGGCGGTCATGAGCAGGGCGATCCCGGACAGCACCAGCACCTGCTGCATGAACGGCGCCTCGGCCACGGTGCCCAGGGTGATGGCGATGATTTCCGCCGAGAGGATGAAATCGGTGCGTATCGCGCCGCCGATCTTGGTCTTTTCCAGCGCCAGCAGGTCCACCTGCGGATCGTTGACGGCGGCGAGCAGTTCGTCGCGCTCGGCGGCGTCTTCGGCCGGGGCGTGCAGGAAGCGGTGGGCCAGTTTCTCGAAGCCCTCGTAGCAGAGGAAGGCGCCGCCGAGCATCAGCAACGGCGTGACCGCCCACGGGGCGAAGGCGCTGATGGCCAGCGCCGCCGGCACCAGGATCAGCTTGTTGCGCAGCGATCCCTTGGCCACCGCCCAGACCACCGGCAACTCGCGATCGGCCCTGACCCCGACCACCTGCTGGGCATTCAGCGCCAGGTCGTCGCCGAGCACGCCGGCGGTCTTCTTCGCCGCCACCTTGGTCATCAGCGAGATATCGTCGAGCACGCTGGCGATATCGTCGATCAACGCGAGAAGACTGGTTCCTGCCATGGGGCGTCATTCCTTGTGGTTGGGGCGCGGATTTTCACTGATGGCGCGTGTGAGGCGGGCCACCATCCGCCCAGTATTGGCGATTGGCCAGAAGTTGCCGTGATCGACAGGTTATCCGGCTCAAAAGAATTTCAAATACATATAGTTAAAACATCTAAATAGGTACTGATGTGCCAATGACTACTATTTGACATCATGGCACATCTCGACTTTAGTCTTAGATGAAGGTCGTTATCGTCTCATGGATCCGCCGGGTGGGAGAGGGCCCGCGAACCCATGCTCCAGAGTCTGCCGCTAGGGAGAACATCATGGACGTCGACTCGCTGAAACCTCACCAGGGCCTGTCGCGACTCCTGCCGGGTGCCACGCACCTGTTCCATGGTCCCCCCGCCTCCTGACCTGCCACGGCACCGAAGCTGCCCAGGCGGTGCATCCCTGTAGTTCCCGTTCCTGGTCGGCGCCACATTCGTGGCGTGTTCGGCCGTGGCCGCAATTCCCTGACGCAACTTGAGTTTTGCTTTCGAAACGGCGATGGCGCGTCGCTCCTGCCTTGCGTGCAGGCGATGGACCGGTGCCGGGGAGAGGGAGTCCATGAAATCTTCATTTTTGCCGAGCCGCAAAGGCAAGCGCCAAGCCGGCGGCCGGAAAACGGCTTCGGGCGACTGGGGCGAACCACCTGTTCAAGCCACGATGGACGACGCGCCGGATCGGTTGTCGCGGCGGTCCTTCCTCAAGGGCAGCGCGGCCCTGGCGGCAGCGCCCCTGGTACTCTCGCCGCGCCGGAGCGAAGCGGCGGTGCCGCCCAGCCCGGCCACCACGCCGTGGCTGGAGTTCCTGCCCAACGAACCACCCCTGCTTTATTCTTCGCCACTGGATCCGGCGCCGACCGGGCCGGCCAATACCGCCGCCGGCGAGGCTGGGCGTCCGGCGCACCAGCGCTGGGACGAGTTCGGGCCCGGGGCGGAGTACTACGAGCTGCACGCCGCCGAGCGTCCCGACTGGGTGTTCCACCCCAACTATCCGCCGCAGAAGGTGTGGACCTACCAGGCCGCCGAGCCGGACCTGAGCGTGCTCAGCCCGGTGGTCGCCACGCATTACGGCCATCCGATGATCTGCCGCATCTACAACGACCTGCCCGCCAATCACACGGGCTTCGGCTCGCCGGAGATATCCACCCACCTGCACAACCTGCATGTCGGCTCGGAGAGCGACGGTTTCCCCGGCGACTACTACAGCGCGACCAAGGCCGGCCCCACGCTGACCCAGCCGGGGAGCTTCAAGGACCATCTCTATCCCAACATCTACGCCGGCTACGATGAGATGCAGAACGGCATCGGCGACTATCGCGAGGCGCTGGGCACGCTGTTCTACCACGACCACACGGTGGACTTCACCGCGCCGAACATCGTGCGCGGGCTGGTCGGCTTTTACCTTCTCTACGACCACCTGGACTCGGGCAACGAGCGTGACCCGACGCCCGGTGCGCTGCGCCTGCCGAGCCATCCCTACGATTACCCGCTGGGCTTCGCGGACCGGCGCTTCACGCCGGCCGGCATCCTCTACTACGACCAGGTCAACCCCGAAGGCGTACTCGGTGACAAGGTGGTGGTCAACGGCAAGATCGAGCCGGTGCTGCGCGTGGCCAGGCGCAAGTACCGCCTGCGCCTGCTCAACGAGGGACCGAGCCGCTTCTACGAGTTCTACCTGGTGCGCTCGAACAACGTCATCCAGCCCTTCACCTACATCGCCAACGACGGCAACCTGCTGGACAAGCCGCTGCTCAACCAGACCAAGGTGCGCCTGGGCGTGGCCGAGCGCGGCGATATCGTCGTGGACTTCTCCAAGTATCCGATCGGCACCGAGCTGTTCCTGGTCAACCGCCTGACCCACCGTCCGGAAGACACCCGCCGGCCGTACCAGGTGAAGGCGCCCGGCGACCAGGTGTTGAAATTCGTCATCGACCGCGAGCCGCCGGAACAGGACCTGAGCCAGGTGCCGAGCACGCTGCGTCCGCTGCCGCCGCTGCCCAGCCCGGCCGAGCTGGCCGCATTGCCGGTCCGCAAGTTCCTCTTCGAACGGCGGCAGAACATGTGGGCGATCAATGGCCAGTTCGTCAACGTCAACGTCCCGCGCGCGGTGATCCCGCTGGGCAGCACGGAGATCTGGGAGCTGTACAGCATCGACGATGGCTGGGATCACCCGATCCACATCCACTTCGAGGAAGGCCGCATTCTCAGCAAGACCCTGGACGGCAAGAACGTTGCCGTGCCGGCGCATGAGAAGGGGCGCAAGGATGTCTACGTGATTGCCGGCAGGATGACCGTCCGGGTGCTGATGCGCTTCCGTGACTACAAGGGCAAGTACGTCATGCACTGCCACAACCTGATTCACGAGGACCACTCGATGATGCTGCGCTGGGACATCGTCTGATGCCGTGCCATGTCGAATGAGTGATCCGGGAGGTATTTGAGATGAACACGCGAAGAACGGTAGTGGCGGGATTGGGCGTGACGGCGCTCGGCTGGCTGGCCTGGCGCTCGGGTGCCGACTTGCAGCCCGCACGGCGGGAAATGGTGGGGGAGAACGGGACGAGATTCCCCAATGTGACGCTGTATACCCACGAAGGCCGGAAGGTGAAGTTCTACGACGACCTGGTCCGCGGCAAGGTGGTGGCCATCAACATGATGTACGCCCAGTGCACGCGGACCTGCCCGACCAGCACGGCCAACCTGCGCCAGGTACAGCAATTGCTGGGGCAGCGGGCGGGGCGCGATGTCTTCATGTACTCGCTGTCGCTGCAGCCGGAACTGGATACGCCCGAGCGCCTGCGCGAGTACGTCGAGCGCTATCGCATCGGTCCCGGCTGGCTGCTGCTGACCGGCGCGCGAGCGGATATCGACCTGCTGCGCAAGCACCTGGGGTTCTATGACGTCGACCCGGTCGTCGACCTCAACGACCTCACCCACACCGGCATGCTGCGGGTCGGCAACGATGCGCTGGATCGCTGGACGATGGCGCCGACGCTGACCGACGCCAGGCAGATCCTGGCGACCATCAACCATGTGGATACCGCCGTGGTGCACACGGCGTACAGGGAGGCGGAACCGGCATTCTTCGGCTAGGCCGTCATCGGGGAGGGTGGAAAACGCCGCTGGACGCGGCGTTTTTCATGTCTCAGCGTGGGCGTAGCCGCTCGACGTTGATCATGCCGTCTCCCGACAGCCGGCCGCGCACCTGCACGTAGTCGCCGACCTGGGGCGACTTGTCGAGGCGGGTCGCCGCGTTGACCCGCAGGGGCAGGCCGTCCAGTTGCCAACGTCCGTCCAGCCTTCCGTGCAGGCGCACCCTGGCGCCGACCGGGACGATAGCGGGCTGGCCTTGCGCATCGCGCGCACCCTGGTCGATCCAGGCGACGATCAGGGCGATTTCCTCCTCGTCGAGAAACGGCGGGCCGTCCAGCGGCATGCGTGGGAGCGCCTGCCCACGGATGCGCCGTACCACTTCGCTGGCCTCGGCCGAGCCCGGCACGATGCGCGCGCGTTCGCCGAATGCCAGCGCCTCGGCATAGGAGGTCAGCAGATAGCCCTCGGGAGGCGGTCCCATCAGCCCGGAGGGCGAATGGCACTTGGCGCAGCGCCGGCCGAGAATCGCTTCGATGTGGCTGTAGTTCACCGCTTCGCCGGGCTTGGGCGTCGACGGCGTGGCGGCGACTGCGGTTTCCGCCTTGCCAGGTGCGCCGGGAGCGAGCCCGCCGGCGATCCAGGTTTCGAACAAGGCGATTTCCCGATCATCGAGAAAGGGCGGGCCGGTCAGCGGCATGCGCGGCTGGCTGGTGCCCTTGAGGCGCTTGATCAACTCGCTGTCGGCGGGGTTGCCGGACTGCACCACGGGACCGCGCTGGCTGCCCGCGAGCAGGTGTTCGAGGCTGTCCAGGCGCAGCCCCAGCGGCGCCTGCTCTCCGCTGTGGCAGAGCAGGCAGCGGCTTTCCAGGATGGGCGCGATATCGTCCCGATAGGTCGGCTCGGCCGCAGGGAGCGTGGCGGGCGCGAGCAGCATCAGCGCAAGGGCAAGCAATGGATGGCGAGCCGGGCGGATGGGCATGATGCTTTCGACCTCGGGGACAGGTCACCGGTGCGTTAAGCCTAGTTGGAAATGGGGCGACTCTCGTGTGGTGGCAAGGGGGCTTCAAGTGCCGCCTCCGAATCGGTGCACGCGGCGCACCCTACGGGTTTTGATCAGCGAATGGTCAGGGCCATGGAGGTGGGGCATGACACGCTCCCCCAGCCCAGCCCTCTCCCGGAGGGAGAGGGAGTTCACGAGGCATGGTTCGGGCGACGTGACATGGCGCGGCTCCAATCAGTCCCCTCTCCCTTCGGGAGAGGGTTAGGGTGAGCGGAGTTTCCCGCTGGCTCCGGAACGTAGGGTGGGCTCCAGCCCACCAAATAAGAGCCCCCGCCTCACGCCCCCTGCAACCCAGCCGCCTCGATATCGACCAGCAGCAGACGGCTGCCGTTGTCGATGAACTGCCCGGCGGTCAGGCAGTACTGGTTGCTGGTGGCGTCGCGGTAGGTGCTGGACAGGATCAGCCGGCGCTCTTCCCAGCCCTCGGCGAGCAACTGGTAGAAGTAGGGGCGCCACGACCAGTTGTGGCCGACGTAGCGGCTGTCCTCGCGCCAGAAGCCGTCGCGCCAGTCGAGGTTGGAGCTGATCTGCGTGCCGTTGCGGTCGCACTGGTAGATGCGCAGCAGCCACGGGTAGGCGTTCGGTGCCGGCAACTCGTCGAGCCTGGCGCCACGTTCGGCCCAGGGCCGGAGATGCCCCATCAGTTCCGCCAGTTGCTGGCGCAGGCCCATCAGGCGGGCGCGTTCGGCGAGTTTCTGCCGCGCATAGCGGTCGCGCAGCGTGGCGAAGCGCTCGACGAAGGCATCGGCGGCGAAGAACCCCAGTTCGGCCTTGGCGAACAGGTAGCCCTGGACATAGCGCGCGCCGCACTCCAGGGCGAAGTTCAGTTCGTCCTCGGTCTCCACGCCTTCGGCGATGATCCAGCAGCCGGTCTTTTCCGCCATCTGCGCCAGCGCCTTGACCACTTCGCTACTCGGCCCGCCGCGCGCGGCGGCCTGGAACAGGCGCATGTCGAGCTTGAGGATGTCCGGCTGCAGGGCCAGCACGCGATCGAGTTGCGAGTAGCCGGCACCGAAGTCGTCGATGGCGATGCGTGCCCCGGCCTCTCGGTAGCGCGCCACCACGTCCGGCAGACGCAGGCTGCCGCCACCCAGCTCGGTGATCTCGAACACCACCCGCTCCGCCGGTATGCCGTGCTGTTGCAGTTGCTTCAGGCTTGGCAGCGGCTGGTTGGGGCGCAGGCGGCCGATCCAGCGTGGCGAGATGTTCAGGCTCAGGAACCAGTCGGCGGGCGCTCCGTGCAGGCGTTGCAGCGCGTCGTCGCGAATCTGTCGGTCGAGGCGGCGCAGCGCGGCGGCGGGCACCTTGGGATCGGCGAACAGGGGGCCGACCGAGACCAGTTGGCCGTCGGCCTGGTGGACCCGGCCGAGGGCCTCGATGCCGGCGATCAGGCCGGTGGCGGTGTCGATGAACGGCTGGAAGCAGGCAAGAGGCTGCCCATCAATCACGGTGGTTTCCTTAGTGGCGGGTCTGCTGGCTCGAGTCTTGAGAAAACACTCGACGGCTCAAGCGGTTAGCAAGAATGTGGCCAGTTGCCCGACAATTTCAGGAACCCGTGGGCGGCTTATTCGCCGGCGGCGCGGACTGACGCCGCAAGGCCACCGCCAGCACCGGATAGAGCAGGGTGCCGATGCGTACCAGGCGCAGCAGGCCGCGTCTTTTCCCGGCCAGGAAGCCCAGCGCGGCGAGGGCGGCGACGCCCCAGACTGGTGCGCGGCTGAGTCCCAGGCTACCCGGCAGGCCGCTGGAAAAGCTGCGGGCCCTGCGCAGGGGCTGCAGGAGTTGCTGCGATTCGTGGCGGATTTCCTGCCGGTGCATCTCCATGCGCAGGCGGATCAGGGCCTTGCGCAGTTCGCGGCGGCTGGCGTTGGGCGGTAGATCGGGCAGATTCATGGCAGCAGGCGCTCGCGGTCGCGCGCCAGTTCGTCGAGCGTGGCGCTGAAGGGGGAGGATTCGTCGTTCACCGCCGCATGCAGGCGCATGGCGCAGTAGATGGCGGCGATCGCATAGAACAGGCAGAGGCCGATCATCGCCGGCAGCCGATAGGGCGTGTCCCACAGGGCCACGATCAGCAGTGACGACAGGCCGACGATCAGCAGCAGGCCGAAGATCAGCGCGAAGCCGGCGAGCAGCAGCAGGCGCAGAGTACGCGCCTTCTGCTCCTGCAGTTCGATGCCGAACAGCTCGATATGGCTTTTCAGCAACCCCAGCGTGGCGGCGCCCAGGCGGCGTGGCGAAGGGCCGTGGCTCTCATCGCCACGGGGCTTGGCTTCCATTCCTTCGCTCATGGTCAACGACGCGAGCTGAGCAGGCCGAGGAGGAAGCCGACGCCGGCCGCGATACCCAGCGCATGCCAGGGGTGCTCGGAGACGTAGGTCTCGGTGGCGTCGATGGCGGCCTTGCCCTGGTCGAGCAGGGCCTGCTCGGCGCCCTGCAGGGCTTCGCGGGCGCGCTTCAGGCTGTCGTGCATCTGCTGGCGCAGCACTTCGGCCTCGGCCCCGGCCAGTTCGGCGGAGTCCTGCAGCAGCTTCTCGGTATCGGCGACCAGGGCCTTGAATTCGGCCACGAGTGCGTCCTGTTCGTTTGTCGCGGTCTTGCGAGCCATAGCGGGTCTTTCTCCATGCGATGGAAAGTTGAAGGTTATGAGTCTAGTGCTTTTGCGAAGGTTCCTCGCATTCCGGTCGGGACAAGCGCTGGTATGAGGCTTGCATCGGCGTGGTGCGAAGCAGGGGGCAAATGCCCCTTGATTGGGCGGTCGTGTCGACTGGAGCGCTGCCCGATTCGCGATGCAAATAACTGATAAACAAAGAAAAACACCATAGCTTTCTTTTTTCTGCCTCGTCTTCCGGTGCCAATCTGGAGCGGTCTTCTGCCTGCCTGGGCAGTGGCCGGCCTCCATGTGGTGCGTTCGTGGCAGGGAATGGGCCGATTTGGTGCTTTTTTCCTTCCATGCCGGAGTCCAGCACGATGGAAAACCTCAACAGCGCCGTGGAGACCTTGATCCACGGTTCCAATACCTTGTTCATCCTGATGGGGGCGGTGATGGTTCTGGCGATGCATGCCGGCTTCGCCTTCCTCGAGGTGGGCACGGTACGCCAGAAGAACCAGGTCAACGCCCTGTCGAAGATTCTCGCCGACTTCTCCATTTCCGCCCTGGCGTATTTCTTCATCGGCTACTGGGTGTCCTACGGGGTGACCTTCTTCGCGCCGGCCGAGACGCTGGCCGCCGACCACGGCTATGCGCTGGTGAAGTTCTTCTTCCTGCTGACCTTCGCCGCGGCGATTCCGGCGATCATTTCCGGCGGCATCGCCGAGCGCGCCAGGTTCGGTCCGCAACTGTGCGCCACGGCGCTGATCGTCGCCTTCGTCTACCCATTCTTCGAGGGCATGATCTGGAACGGCAACTTCGGCCTGCAGGACTGGCTGAGCGCCCGTTTCGGCGCCAGCTTCCACGACTTCGCCGGTTCGGTGGTGGTGCATGGCATGGGCGGCTGGCTGGCCTTCGGCGCGGTGGTGCTGCTCGGCCGCCGCGATGGCCGCTACCGCGACGGCCGGCTGGTGGCGTTCGCGCCGTCGAACATCCCGTTCCTGGCGCTGGGTTCGTGGATCCTGATCGTCGGCTGGTTCGGCTTCAACGTCATGAGCGCGCAGACGGTGGAGGGCATCACCGGCCTGGTGGCGGTCAACTCGCTGCTGGCGATGGTCGGCGGCACGGTGGCGGCCCTGTTCGTCGGCCGCAACGACCCGGGCTTCCTGCACAACGGCCCGCTCGCCGGGCTGGTGGCGATCTGCGCCGGCTCCGACCTGATGCATCCGCTGGGCGCGCTGGCCACCGGCCTAGTCGCCGGCGCGCTGTTCGTCTGGACCTTCACCGCCACCCAGGTGAAGTGGAAGGTGGACGACGTGCTCGGCGTCTGGCCGCTGCACGGCCTGTGCGGTGTGTGGGGCGGGATTGCCTGCGGCATCTTCGGCCAGCAGGCGCTGGGCGGCCTGGGCGGGGTCAGCCTGGCCAGCCAGGTGATCGGCACCGGCCTGGGCGTGCTGGTGGCGCTGGTCGGCGGCTTCCTGGTCTACGGCCTGGTCAAGCTGGTGGTGGGCATCCGCCTGAACCAGGAGCAGGAGTACTACGGCGCCGACCTGTCGATCCACAAGATCGGTGCGACGAGCCACGAGTGAGCTGGCCTGCCACAGGCTCGCACATGAAAAAGCCCGCCGGATGGCGGGCTTTTTCGTTTCAGGCCGGACGGCTTACCACAGCGGCAGGGTGTAGCTGACGATCAGACGGTTCTCGTCGAGGTCGTTGCCGAAGTTGGAGCGGTAGGTCGCGTTGCGCCACCTCAGGCCGAGGTTCTTCAGCGGGCCTTCCTGGAACACATAGGCGATATCCGTGTTGCGTTCCCATTCCTTGCCTTCGGACGCGGCCGCGCCACGGTCGATGTCGTCGCCGGTGACGTAGCGGGTCATGAAGGTCAGGCCGGGAATGCCCAGGCCGGCGAAGTTGTAGTCGTAGCGCGCCTGCCAGGATTGCTCGTCCTTGTTGGCGAAGTCGCCGATCTGGATGTAGTTGACCAGATAGGGGTCGGTCCCGTTGATGTAGGCGAAGCCGGTGTCGCCGCTCATGTCCTGGTAACCGAGGCCGAAGGCGTGGAAGCCCAGGCTGTAGGTGAACATGGCGTTGAAGGCCTTGTTGTCGACGTTGCTGCTGCCGTCATCGGTGGAGCGGGCCCAGCGGATGTCGGACTTCAGCGCCTGCTTGTCGGCGATCGGCAGGGTATGGACGAGGTTCAGGAAGTGCTGCTTGTAGAACTCGTCCA
The DNA here is from genome assembly GCF_904061905.1 of Zestomonas carbonaria. Classification (GTDB taxonomy): domain Bacteria; phylum Pseudomonadota; class Gammaproteobacteria; order Pseudomonadales; family Pseudomonadaceae; genus Aquipseudomonas; species Aquipseudomonas carbonaria. Next base: position 15,349 of record NZ_CAJFCI010000047.1, on the reverse strand, counting down.
GCTTGCCGAAGTGGTAGCCGGTGCTGAGCTGGTCGTTCCACTTGTAGGTGGCGCCGGCGAAGTCGAAGTGGTCCGCCGTGGAGCCACCGGCGAAGGTGATGTTGCGCGGGCCGCCGGCGGTGATGACCATGTCCTCGTAGTCCGAGGAGTCGCGATGGTTCACCTGGCGCAGGCGACCGGCGTCGAAGGTCAGACCGTCGATCTCCATGGAGTTCAGGTGGCCGCCGCTGAAGGTCTGCGGCAGCAGGCGGCTGTCGTTGTATTGCACCACCGGCACCTTGGGCAGCAGGGTGCCGACCTTCAGGGTGCTCTTCGAGGCGCGCAGCTTGGCGGTCAGCCCCAGTTCACCATATTCGTCCTGGGCTTCGCCGGTTTCCCGGTCGCGCTTGAGCAGGCCGGTGCCGCTGCGGCCGCCGCCGGAATCGAGTTTCAGACCGAGCATGCCGATGGCGTCCACACCTACGCCGACGGTGCCTTCGGTATAGCCGGACTCCAGGCGCAGCAGGAAACCCTGGGCCCATTCCTCGGCCTTGGGTTGCGCGGCACCTTCCTGGCGGAAGTCGCGGTTGAAGTAGAAGTTGCGTAGCTCCAGGCTGCCTTTGCTGTCCTTGATGAACTCCGCTTGGGCCAGGCCAGGAATGGTGAGGGCGCCCAGCGCGGCCAGGGCCACGGCACGGGCGAGAGGGGAGGTGTTCATTATTGTATTTCTCCTCGTGGGTATGACAGGCGGTTTGTGACCGTACTGTTGCAACTCAGTAATAAAGCACATGCTGCGAAAATCGGGCCTTTAGACCTTAGTCGGCAAGACTTTTGCCGGGCGAATCGCTAGGAGGCGCGCGCGGCCGCCCGGCTGTCGCGGCCCGGATCGATATGGCCCGACGGGGAGTGCGGGCCTGTTAAACTGCCGCTTCCCTGTTTGCGAGGTCCGTCCATGCCCCCCGAATGCCAACTCTTCGGCACCCTGGGCTGTCATCTCTGCGAAGTGGCCGAAGCGCTGCTGATGCCGTTCGTCGAACACGGCCTGCTGGTCGAGCTGATCGACATCGCCGACCGCGAGGAGTGGGTCGAGCGCTACGGCCTGCGGATTCCGGTGCTGCGCCGCTGCGATACCGGCGCGGAACTCGACTGGCCGTTCGATGCCGAGCGGGTGGTGGATTTCCTGCGCTGAGCGATGGAATAGAAGGAGGGGCGGCCCTGGCCGCGATGCCCTGGCCCTGGGCGAATTCGCAGGCAATAAAAAACCCGCCGTGAGGCGGGTTTTTTCGGGTTTGGTCGGAGAGACAGGATTCGAACCTGCGACCTTCTCGTCCCGAACGAGACGCGCTACCAAGCTGCGCTACACTCCGAAGTGGCGACAATAATACCGAAAAACTTTTGTTGCACAAGAGGTTATGTAGATTTTTTTGTTCGCTGAGGTGGCGCGCCGCCGAAAAAGGTAGTGCTAAACCAGACCTGCCGAGGCTTCGGCAGGTCTGGTTCGGATTACAGCTCCTTCACCGTGCGTACCTGGTCCTTGTTGACCCGGGCGCGCTTGCCATCCAGTTGTTCGAATTCGTAGAAGCCGGCTTCTTCGTCGTATTCCGGCGCATCGACCGTCTGGATCTCGCGGCCGTCATTGAGTGTGATCACCGATGGCGTCGAACAGCCGGCCAGGGTGCCGAGGCCGAGGCCGAGCAGGGCGGCGAGCAGGATTCGTTTGGTCATCGTTGGACTCCTTGATGGTGGGATTGATCAGGGCCTGTCGATGATTTGCCACGGCCGCGACGAAACACCGACAGACTCTAGGTCCTTCTGACGGAAAAATGCCGCCAAGGTTCAGTAAAAATGGCCGCTCAACGAGAAGGGGAAGCGCCGGCCAGCAGCTCCGGGGTGTTCAGATTGGCCAGGCGAGGGTCGTCCACGGCGCACTCCAGCGCGGTCACCCCGAGCGACAGCAAGGCCCGTTGCGGGCTGCGTTCGCCGCGCTGCCAGGCCTGCTCCAGCGCCGCGCCGAGGCTTTTCGGCAGCAGGCAGATCAGCGGTTGCCAGTATTCGCCCTGGTGCACCATCACCGCCTGGTCCGGCCGCTCGGCGGAGCGCCGGCGCAGTTGTTCCAGCAGCGCGGCGTCGATCAGCGGCGCATCGCAGGGCAGCACCAGCAGATGGTCATGACGGGCCGTGGCGAGGCCGGCGCGGATGCCGGTCAAGGGGCCGGGAAAGTCGGGGCTGTCGTCCTGCACCAGGCGGTCGGCATAGGCCGCGTAGCGCTCGGCGTTGCGGTTGCAGGAGATGATCAGGTCGTCGGTCAGCGGCCGCACCAGCGCGTGCAGGTGGGCGATCAGCGGCTGGCCGCGCCATTCCAGCAGGCCCTTGTCGGCGCCACCGACGCGCTGGCCGCGCCCCCCGGCGAGGAGCAGCACGGAGCAGGCGGGCAGGGTGGTCGGCGCGGGCATGGGCGGGGTTCCGGAGCTGGCTGGATGGGCCTGTGATATAACACTGGGCTGCTTTCTCCACAATCGGACAACTACCATGAGCCACAAGGCCGATGCGGTGTTCGTGCCGCTCAATATCGCCGTACTGACCGTCAGCGACACCCGTACCCTGGATACCGACACGTCCGGCCAACTGTTCGTCGACCGCCTCACCGCCGCCGGCCATAACCTCGCCGCGCGGGTGCTGCTCAAGGACGATCTGTACAAGATCCGCGCCCAGGTCGCGACCTGGATTGCCGACGACGAAATCCAGGTGGTGCTGATCACCGGCGGCACCGGCTTCACCGGCCGCGACAGCACCCCGGAAGCCGTCGCCTGCCTGCTCGACAAGCAGGTCGATGGCTTCGGCGAACTGTTCCGGCAGATCTCGGTGGCCGATATCGGCACCTCCACCATCCAGTCGCGCGCCCTGGCCGGGCTCGCCAACGGCACCCTGGTGTGCTGCCTGCCGGGCTCGACCAACGCCTGCCGCACCGGTTGGGACGGCATCCTCGCCGAGCAACTGGACGCCCGCCACCGCCCCTGCAACTTCGTCGCCCACCTCAAGCCGGTGGCGCCCTGCGAGTCGCGCGGATGAGCGCCGCTCTGATGCCGGTGGAGGCCGCGCTCGCACGCCTGCTGGAGTTGGCCGAGGCGACCTCCATCGAGGAACGGGAAACCCTGCCGCTGGCCGAGGCCCGTGGCAGGGTGCTGGCCGAACCGCTGGTCGCCGGCCTCGACCTGCCGCCCTGGCCGAACAGCGCCATGGACGGCTACGCCCTGCGCCAGGCCGACTGGCGGGGCGAGCCGCTGCGCGTCACCCAGCGCATCTTCGCCGGCCAGGCGCCGGGGCCGCTGGAGCCGGGCACTTGCGCGCGCATCTTCACCGGGGCGCCGCTGCCGGAGGGTGCCGACTGCGTGGAGATGCAGGAGAACGCCGAGGTGCTGGAGGACGGCCGGGTGCGCTTCCTCGAAACGCTCGAAGCCGGCCAGCACGTGCGGCCGCAGGGCCAGGAGACCCGTCGTGGCGAGCAGGTGCTGGATGCCGGCACCCGCCTGGGCCCGGTGGAGCTGGGGCTGTGTGCGACGCTCGGCGTGGCCGAGGTGACGGTTCGCCGCAAGCCAAGGGTCGCGGTGCTTTCCACCGGCGACGAGTTGGTCGAGCCGGGCCTGCCGCTCGGTCCGGGGCAGATCTACAACAGCAACCGCCGCCTACTGTGCAGTTGGCTGGAGCAGCTTGGCTGCGCGGTGGTCGATGCGGGCATCCTGCCCGACGACCTGGCCAGGACCCGCGCGAGGCTTGGCGAGCTGGGCGATGTCGACCTGATCCTGTCCACCGGCGGGGTGTCGGTGGGCGAGGCGGACTTCCTCGGCAAGGTGCTACGCGAGGATGGCGAGCTGGAGCTCTGGAAGCTGGCGATCAAGCCCGGCAAGCCGCTGACCTTCGGCCGCTACAAGGGCGTGCCGGTGATCGGCCTGCCTGGCAACCCGGCCTCGACGCTGGTGACCTTCTCCCTGCTGGCGCGGCCCTACCTGCTGCGCCGACTGGGCGTGCGCAAGGTCGCGCCGCTACGCTTCCCGGTGCCGGCCGGTTTCACCTGGCACAAGCCGGGCACCCGTCGCGAGTTCCTGCGTGTGCGCCTGGAGGAGGGCCGCGCGGTGCTCTACGCCAACCAGAGCTCCGGCGTGCTGCGCGGCGTGGCCTGGGCCGATGGCCTGGTCGAAGTGCCCGAAGGCCGCACCCTGGCCGAGGGCGAGATGGTTGGCTTCATTCCGCTCAGTGAGTTGCTGGTATAGGTGCGGTGGGCTGAAGCCCACCCTACGGAAGTGATCCGTGGTTGCGTCATCCCCACCCAGTACCCCCCGTAGGAGCGGCCCATGGCCGCGATTCGCGCGCATGGCGCGCTCCTACGTGGGGTGGGTGTCGCTTTTTACATCCACCGCATGCACCTGCGGTCAGCGCCTGTGGCGCTCGCGGAATTCTCCCGGCGTCATCCCGGTCCAGCCCTTGAAGCTGCGGTGGAACGAGCGCGATTCGGTGAAGCCGAGGTACTGGGCGATGTCCTGAACCGCCAGGTCGCTGCGCGTGAGGTAATGCTCGGCGAGCTCCTGGCGCAGTTCGTCGAGGATCTGCTGGTAGCTGGTGCCGGCCAGTTGCAGGTGGCGTTGCAGGGTGCGCACGGTCATGTTGAAGCGCTCGGCGACCCTTTCCTTGCGCGGCAGGCCCTCCTTGAGCAGCAGGCGCAGGGCGTTCTTCACCCGTTGCGGCAGCGGCTCGTCGTCGTCCAGCCCGGCCATCAGCGCCAGGGCGTGTTCCTCCAGGGTGCGCAGCAGGTTGGCGTCGGCCTGGCGCAGCGGCACGCCGAGATACTCCATGGGCACCAGCAGGGCGTTGGCGCTCTGCTCGAACTTCACCGCGCAACCGAACACCGCCTGGTACTCGGCGAGATCGGTGCCGGCCGGCTGCTGATGCTCGAACCACACCTCGCTCGGCGAGCGGTCCATGTCGGCGATCCAGCGTGCATACAGCAGCCAGGAGGCCAGCACGTTCTCCACCATATGCCGGCGGATGTCGGCGGTTTCGTGGCGGCAGCTCCAGCTCAGCCGCACGTGGCCATCGACCGGTTCGATGCGGCTGGTGCCCATGTCGCCGACCAGTTTCTCGTAGGGCACGATGCGGCTCATCGCCTCGCCGAGGGTGGCGCAGTTCATGGTGATGTAGCCGAGCACGCTCCACGAGCCGGGCTGCACGAACTCGGCGGCATGCAGGCCGAACAGCGGGTCGCCGGAGACGGCGATGAAATGCCCGAGCAGTTTTTCGTGGGCCTCGCTGGGCAGGCGTCTACCGTTGTCTTGCAGGTCGGCGGGGTCCAGGCCGGCGGCGGCCAGCGCGGCATCCAGGTCGAGACCCTGGCGTTCGGCCAGGCGCAGGTACTTCAGCAGGGCGGGGACGGCGGTGTAACCCAGTGCTTGCATGGTGTCGTTCTTGTCTTGATTGGCGACTCGTGCTGTCTCGATTCGACAGTGACCGCGCAAGGCGGCTGGCTAGTATAGGCAGCTAGAAATGCACAGGAGAATGCCATGCGGCGCTGGAACGGTTGGGGTGACGAAGCCACGGTGATGGAGCTGCCCGCGCACGGCGCGGCGTTCCTGGAGGCGCGGGTCGGCGCCGGCCGGTCATTGCCGGATGCCAGCCTGGACAGCGTGCTGACGCAGGTGCCGGCCTCGCGCCTGGCGGACCACCCGCTGATCTCCAGCGATGCCGAGGCGCGCGTCCGCCACGCTCGCGGGCAGAGCCTGCCGGACTGGCTGGCGATGCGCGAAGGCAACTTCGGCGTGTTCCCCGACGGTGTCGCCTTCCCGGAAACCGCCGCGCAGATCCGCGAGCTGCTGGCCTGGGCGGCCGAGCGCGACGTGATCGTCATCCCCTACGGCGGCGGTACCTCGGTGGCCGGGCACATCAACCCGCAGTCCGGCGACAGGCCGGTGCTGACCCTGTCGCTGGAGCGCATGAACCGCCTGCTCGACCTGGACGAGGAAAGCCGCATCGCCACCTTCGGCCCCGGCGCCAATGGCCCACAGGTGGAGAGCCAGTTGCGCGCCCATGGCTACACCCTCGGCCACTTCCCGCAGTCCTGGGAGCTGTCGACCCTCGGTGGCTGGGTGGCCAGCCGTTCCAGCGGCCAGCAGTCGCTGCGCTACGGGCGCATTGAGCAGTTGTTCGCCGGCGGCACCCTGGAAACCTTCGGCGGTCCGCTGGAGATCCCGACCTTCCCGGCCTCCGCCGCCGGCCCCGACCTGCGCGAAATCGTGCTCGGCTCGGAAGGGCGTTTCGGGGTGATCTCCGAGGTTCGGGTACGGGTCAGCAAGCTGGCCGAGGACGAGCGTTTCTACGCGGTGTTCCTGCCGAGCTGGCCGCGCGCGCTGGAGGCCATCCGCGAGCTGGCCCAGGCCCGGGTGCCGCTGTCCATGCTGCGGCTGTCCAACGCGATCGAGACCGAGACGCAACTGGCGCTGGCCGGCCATCCGGGGCAGATCGCCCTGCTGGAGAAATACCTCAGGCTGCGCGGCGCGGGCGCCGGCAAGTGCATGCTGACCTTCGGTGTCACCGGCAACCGGTTGCAGAACGCCGCGTCGCTGAAACAGGCCAAGCGCCTGCTGGGGCGCCACGGCGGCGTGTTCACCGGCACCTTGCTGGGCAGGAAATGGGCGGAAGGGCGTTTCCGCTTCCCCTACCTGCGCGAGGCGCTGTGGCAGGCCGGCTACGTGGTCGACACCCTGGAGACCGCCACCGACTGGTGCAACGTCGACCTGCTGCTCGACCGCATCGAGGCCAGCCTGCGCGACGGTCTCGCCGACGAGGGCGAGCGGGTGCACGTGTTCACCCATCTGTCCCATGTCTATGGCGAGGGCTCGAGCATCTACACCACCTATGTGTTCCGCCCGGCGGGCAGCTATGCCGAGACCCTGGAGCGCTGGCGCACGCTCAAGCAGGCGGCCAGTTGGGTGATCGCCGGCAATCGCGGCACCATCAGCCACCAGCACGGCGTCGGTCGCGACCACGCGCCGTACCTGGCGGCGGAGAAGGGCGAGCGGGGCATGGCGGTGCTGGAGGCGCTGGCCGCGCACTTCGACCCCGAGCGGCGGCTGAACCCCGGCGTGCTGCTGCGGGACTGACATGGAAACCTGGAACGCCGCCTGGCGTGAGCGCGCACTGCCCGAACTGGCCGCGCGCGACTGGGACCTGATCGTCATCGGCGGTGGCATCAGCGGCGCCGGCATCCTGCGCGAAGCGGCGCGGCGTGGCTGGAAATGCCTGCTGCTGGAGCAGCGCGACTTCGCCTGGGGCACTTCCAGCCGCTCGTCGAAGATGGTCCACGGCGGCCTGCGCTACATCGCCAAGGGCCAGTGGCGGCTGACCCGCGATTCGGTGCGCGAGCGCCAGCGCCTGCTCGGCGAGGCGCCGGGGCTGGTCGATCCGCTCGGTTTCGTGATGGCCCATTATCGTGGCGGCTTTCCCGGACCCAAGGTGTTCGGCGGCCTGCTGGCGCTGTACGACGCCATGGCCGGCAAGCGCAATCACCTCTATTACCCCTTGCAGGAGCTGCGCTTCCTGGCGCCCGGCCTGAAGGAGGAACACCTGCTCGGCGGCACGCGCTTCCTCGACGCGGTGACCGACGACGCGCGCCTGGTGCTGCGCGTGCTCGACGAAGCGCGCGGCGACGGCGGCGAGGCGCTGAATGGCGTCAAGGTGGTCGAATTGCCGCGGGAAAACGGCCGGGTGGTTGGCCTGCTCGCCGACGATGCGGAAAGCGGCCGGCGCTTCACCTTCCGCAGCCGCGTGGTGGCCCAGGCCACCGGCGCCTGGTCGAACCGCCTGCGCCAGGCCGGCGCCCACGAGCGGATCCGTCCGCTGCGTGGCAGCCATCTCCTGCTGCCGGGCTGGCGCCTGCCGGTGGCCCATGCCTTCAGCTTCATGCACGCGCAGGATGCCCGGCCGGTGTTCGTCTTCCCCTGGGAGGGCGCGACGGTGATCGGCACCACCGACCTCGACCATGACGACGACCTGGACCGGGACGCGCGGATCAGCTCCGTCGAGGTCGACTACCTGCTGGCCGCCTGCGCCCAGCAGTTTCCCGGCGCGCGCATCGGTCGCGACGATGTGCTGTCCACCTGGGCCGGCGTGCGCCCGGTGGTCAGCGATGGCACGGCGGGGCGCAAGCCTTCGGACGAGAAGCGCGAGCATACGCTGTGGGCCGAGCCGGGCTGCGTGACCCTGGCCGGCGGCAAGCTGACCACCTTCCGCCTGCTCGCCCTGGAAGTGCTGCGGGCCTGCGCGGAGCAACTGGGGCGCACGGTCGCTGACCATGGCGCCGAGGTCTTCCGCCCGCAACCGCCGCTCGCCTTGCCGGGCCTGTCGCCTGGCCAGTGCCGGCGCCAGGCCGGTCGCCATGGGCGTGGCCTGGCGCGGCTGGCCGAGTTGATCGAGGAGCTGGGCGGCGAACGCGTCGTCGCCAGCGACACCCTGTGGGCCGAACTGGCCCTGGCCGCCGAACGGGAACTGGTGCTGCACCTCGACGACCTGCTGCTGCGCCGTACCCGGCTGGGCTTGCTGTTGCCGAACGGCGCCGAGGCCGAGCTGCCACGCATCCGGGCGTTGTGCCAGGCGCGGCTGGGCTGGAGCGACGCGCGCTGGGACGAGGAACAGCAGCGTTACCTGGCGCTGTGGCGAAGCTGCTACAGCCTGCCGGACCGGCGATTGTAGGAGCGGGCCATGCCCGCGATCTCGCGGCCGAGGCCCGATCCTGCCGGTGTATATAGAGACGAATAACAAGAAGGACCGCATCTTGAGCGAACCAAGCTACCTGCTGGCCATCGACAACGGCACCCAGAGCGTCCGCGCGCTGCTTTTCGATCTCGCCGGCAACCTGCTCGGCAAGGGCAAGGTCGAGCTGCAGGCCTACTTCTCGCAGCAGCCCGGCTGGGCCGAGCAGGACCCGGAATACTACTGGCAGAGCCTCGGCGAAGCCTGCCGGCAGCTCTGGCGGCAGGTCGACATCGACAAGAACCGGATCAAGGGCGTGGCGCTGACCACCCAGCGCGGCACCATCATCAACGTCGATGCCGAAGGCCGGCCGCTGCGCCCGGCGATGCTCTGGCTCGACCAGCGCCGCGCCGAGGTCGAAGGGCGCATCAAGGGGCCCTGGGGCTGGCTGTTCAAGCTGATCGGCGAGGAGGCGACAGTCGATTACTTCCGCTCCCAGGCCGAGGTCAACTGGATCGCCCAGCAGCAGCCGGAAATCTGGGCGCGGACCGACAAGGTGCTGTTGCTATCGGGTTTTCTCACCCATCGGCTGACCGGCCGTTTCGTCGATTCGCAGGCCAGTTGCGTGGCCTACCTGCCGTTCGACTACAAGAAACTGCAATGGGCCGCGCCGCGCGACTGGAAGTGGCAGGCCATGCCGGTGCGCTGCGAGCAACTGCCGGAACTGGTCAAACCGGGCGAGCGCCTGGGCGTCATCAGCGCCGAGGCCAGCCGCCACACCGGCATCCCCGAGGGGCTGCCGCTGATCGCCGCCGGCGCCGACAAGGCCTGCGAAGTGCTCGGCGCCGGCGGCGTCGGGCCGAGCACCGCCTGCCTGTCCTACGGCACCACGGCGACCATCAACACCACGCGCAAGACTTACCTGGAGACCGTTCCGCTGATCCCGCCATACCCGGCGGCGATCCCCGACCACTACAACACCGAGGTGATGATCTTCCGCGGTTTCTGGATGGTGAGCTGGTTCAAGCAGGAGTTCGGCCTGCGCGAGATGCAGCGGGCCGGGGAGCTGGGCGTCGAGCCCGAGGCGCTGTTCGACGAACTGGTCAACGGCGTGCCGCCCGGCTCGATGGGCCTGATGCTGCAACCCTACTGGTCGCCGGGCATCCGCGAGCCGGGGCTGGAGGCCAAGGGTTCGATCATCGGTTTCGGCGACGTGCACACCCGCGCGCACATCTACCGGGCGATCCTCGAAGGGCTGGCCTATGCCCTGCGGCAGGGCAAGGAGCGCATAGAAAAGCGTTCGAAGACGAAGATCACCCGGTTGCTCGTATCCGGCGGCGGTTCGCAGAGCGATGCGGCGATGCAGCTCACCGCCGACATCTTCGGCCTGCCCGCCGAGCGGCCGCACACCTACGAGACGTCCGGCCTCGGCGCGGCCGTCGCCTGCGCGGTGGGGCTCGGCCTGCATGCCGACTTCCCGACCGCCATCGCCGCCATGACCCGCGTCGGCGCGGTGTTCCAGCCCGACCCGCAGGCGCGGCGGACCTACGAGCGACTGTACCGCGAGGTCTACCAGGGCATGTACAGGCAGCTCAAGCCGCTGTACCGGAGCATCCGCGAGATCACCGGGTATCCGGCGTGATTTTCGGCGGGCGGCAGGGTCTATGGTTAGGTCGAGCCAACGAGGGGACGGAATCATGGGCGAGCGTAGGGCACTACTGATTCTTCACGGCAAGCAGGCCTGCAACGAAGAGGTGCGTGCCGCCGTCCAGGCCAGGCGCGAGGCCGGCTGGGACCTGGCCGTGCGGCTGACCTGGGAGGACGGCGACGCCCGGCGGCTGGTGGACGAAGCACTGGCGGCGGGCTTCCCGACCCTGATCGCCGGCGGCGGCGACGGCACCTTGCGCGATGTCGCCGAAGCGCTCGTCCGGGCCGGCGGGCAGGCCAGCCTGGCGCTGCTGCCGCTGGGCACCGCCAACGACTTCGCCCGCGCCGCCGGCGTGCCCTTGCTGCCCGCCGAGGCGTTGGAACTGCTGGACCTGCCGGCGCGGCCGGTCGACCTGGGCGAAGCCGACGGGCATCTGTTCCTCAACATGGCCACTGGCGGCTTCGGCTCCAAGGTCACCGCCAACACCTCGGAAGACCTCAAGAAGGTGCTCGGCGGTGCAGCCTACTTCCTGACCGGGCTGACGCGCTTCTCCGAGGTGCATTCGTCCTTCGGCCGTTTCACGGGGCCGGATTTCGCCTGGGAAGGCGAGTTCCTGGCCCTCGGCATCGGCAACGGGCGCCAGGCCGGTGGCGGCCATGAGCTGTGCCCACAGGCGCTGGCCGACGATGGCCTGCTCGACCTGTGCATCGTGCCGGCGGCGCAGGACGTGGTCGGCACCCTGGGCACGCTGCTGTCCGGGGGCATCCTCGGCCTGCAGTCGGTGTCGGTCGGGGCGCGGCTGCCGTGGATCGAGATCGAGGCGCCGGAAGGGCTGGACCTCAACCTGGACGGCGAACCACTGGAAAGCACCCGCCTGCGCTTCACCGCCCGCCCAGCCGCGCTGCGCGTGCACCTGCCGGCGGATTCGCCGTTGCTGAGCCGGTAGAAGAGGGTAACTCCTGCACGGACAACCCCCTCTCCCACCGGGAGAGGGCAGGGGTGAGGGGCGGACTTCGACATGGCGCCATGGCGATGGGTATCGCTCCACTCGACCCATCCTACGAGTCGATCGCCGGTTGTTGCCCGTAGGGTGGTGTCTTTATGCCATTATCGTTGCCCTTCAGTTCCGCCCGTTCCTGCCGATACCCCTGGCAGCGGCATTCTCAGCGAAGGAGTAGACGATGGCCGGCATTCTCGACACGGTGGACCAGCGCACCCAACTGGTAGGCGAAAACCGCCTGGAAATCCTCATGTTCCGCCTGGCCGGTCGCCAGATGTTCGCCATCAACGTGTTCAAGGTCCAGGAAGTCCTGCACATGCCCAGGCTGACCCTGGTGCCGCATCGCCACCCGTTCGTCTGCGGCGTGATCCACCTGCGCGGGCAGACCCTGCCGGTGATCGACCTGTCGCGCGCCATCGGCATGCGTCCGCAGGAGGCCAACGAGCGCAGCACCATCATCGTCACCGAGTACAACCGCTCGGTGCAGGCCTTCCTGGTCAGCGGCGTCGACCGCATCCTCAACCTCAACTGGGAATCCATCCTGCCACCGCCCGGTGGCGCGGGGCGCCAGCACTACCTGACGGCGATCACCAAGGTCGACGAGCAACTGGTGGAAATCATCGACGTGGAGAAGGTGCTCGCCGAGATCGTGCCGTACAACGCCACGGTCTCCCGCGAGCGCCTGGACGATCCGCTGCTGGCTGCCGCGCGTGGCCGCGAGGTGCTGCTGGTCGACGACTCCAGCGTAGCCCTGGCGCAACTGCGCGAAACCCTCAGCCAGCTTGGCCTGAAGATGCACGTGGCCAGCGATGGCCTGAAGGCGCTGAACATGCTCAAGGCCTGGGCCGACAGCGGCGAGCGGATGACCGACAAGCTGCTGATGATGTTCACCGATGCGGAAATGCCGGAGATGGACGGCTACCGGCTGACCACCGAGGTCCGCAACGACCCGCGCCTGCGCGATCTCTACGTGGTGCTGCACACCTCGTTGTCCGGCAGCTTCAACCAGGCCATGGTGCAGAAGGTCGGCTGCGACAACTTCCTCTCCAAGTTCCAGCCGGAAGGGCTGGTGGACGTGGTCCTCGACCGCCTGCGCCGCGACGCGTAGGGCGCACCGTGCGCCCTCTTCGGCGAGGGGCGCATGGCCCGGCCTTGAGCTTCCTACCCCGGCTTCCGTATAACGGTCTCTTTTGACCGTCCCGGCAGGAAGCAGGCCATGATGCGCATCACCCAGCTCTATCGTTACCCCCTCAAGTCCGGCATCGCCGAGCCGCTGGAAGATGCGCGCCTGGACGGGCTTGGCCTGGCCGGCGACCGTCGCTGGATGGTAGTGGACGCGCAGAGCGGCCGTTTCCAGTCGCAGCGCGCGCTGCCGCGCATGTCGCAGATCCTCGCGCGCTGGAATGCCGCTGGCGGGCTGACCTTGCAGGCGCCGGGCATGGCGTGTCTCGACGTGCCGCTGCCGGATGACGGCGCCGCACTGCGCGGGGTGACGGTGTGGAGCGACGCCATGCGGGTGCCGGACGCCGGCGACGAAGCGGCGGCCTGGCTCAGCGAACTGCTCGGCAAGCCCTATCGCCTGGTGCAGGTGCCGGCGGAGCGGGCGCGCCAGGTCGATACCGGCTATGCGGAACCCGGCGAGAAGGTCGGGTTCGCCGACGGCTTCCCGCTGCTGCTGATCGGCCAGGCTTCGCTGGACGACCTGTCGGCGCGGGTCGGCAGGCCGCTGGAGATGCTGCGCTTCCGGCCCAACCTGGTGGTGGAGGGCGGTGAGCCCTATGCCGAGGACGGCTGGAAACGCATCCGCATCGGCGATACCGAATTCCGGATGGCCAAGGGATGCAGCCGCTGCATCCTGACCACCATCGACCCGAGCACCGGCGAGCGCAGCCCCGACCGCGAGCCACTGACCACCCTGAAGACCTACCGCGAGCGCGATGGCGAGGTGTACTTCGGCCAGAACCTGGTTCACCAGGGGGAAGGGGAACTGCGCGTGGGGATGGCAGTGGAAGTGTTGGAATAAGGCCGATAAGAGCGCTGGAGGCTGGACGACGCGCGCCTGTAGGAGCCAGCTTGCTGGCGATGCTTGGGGGGATCGCCAGCAAGCTGGCTCCTACGGAAAAGCGGACGTAGCCCGGATTGCATCCGGGCAACTCACTGGATTCCCGCGTTCGCGCACTACTGTCCGGCACACTTCATGCTAACGCCAACTGGCCTTGCCTGAGGTGAAGCTCTCGAAGTCGTTCTTGCCGTCGTCGATAGCGTTCCGTCTCTAGCGCAGGGCGCTGGAAGAGCGTCGAGCGGACCTCGACCAGGAGTATCCAGAGGCTCTGCGACGTGCCGCTGGCGCTCCGGTACAGGCTCAGCAGCAGGTAGCTGATCAAGGCGCAGAGAATCTGGAGGCGCACGGCATTTTCACTGCGGCCCAGGAAACGCTTGATCTTCAGGTGCTGTTTGATCCACTTGAAGAACAGCTCAATCTGCCAACGCGCGCGGTAATGCTCGGCAATGGTCGCCGCCGGGCTTTCCAGGTCGTTGGTCGCCAGGATCAGGGGCCGCTCATGCCCCGGGCGCTCGACGACGATCCGCCGCAGCGGCTTCTGGTAACGGTTGAGCCGCTTGCCCCCAGGATGGCGATGGGCGAAGCGGACCTCCTCGTCCTCGCGGATCTGCTCCCGGTCCGCCTCCGGTACTTCGCGCCGGGCCAGCACCTTGAGGGCTGCGTTGTACTTGAAGCGGGTGACGAAGCGCGCCTGCTGCTCATCCAGGCGTGCCCACCAGTTGTAATCGCAATAGCCCTTGTCGAAAACATAGGTGACGTGGGGCTCGATGCTCAGTTGCCGGCCTTCGTCGATGTCGTTGACGTTGGCGGCACTGAAGCGACAGTGCAGCGGTGCCGCGGCCTGGGCAGCATACAGCACATGCACCTTCAGTCCCTGGGTCCGCCGTGTCCGCTCGGCCAGGGTCCACGCGTCGAACCCCGGACCCTTGAGCGTGATGGATGTTGAGTCCAGCAGATACAGCAACTCTTGGCTGTCGCGGCGCACCTGCCGACTGACACCGGCCATCAGGTGTTGCGCCGTCTGGGCGAAGAGCTCAGCACCACGACGCCCGTTGGCCTCAGCCAGAGTCGAGCGCCGGATCGAACCGGTGCCCAGGTGATAGTGATGGTTGGAGTGACTGTTGAAGCTCGCCTCCAGCTCACGCAGGCTGCTCACTCCCGTCAGGTGGCCGTACATCATGGCCACCAAGTGGTCCCAACTGCTGAAACGCTTGCAGTGCCGGTCGGCGCCCTGTGCGCTGACCAGTCGATCGAACACCCCGCGGGGCAGGGCTTTGAGCAGCTCATGGAAACGGCTTATGCTGAACATCTTGTGGGGCCTGAGGTTGAGTTGGCGCTCAACGGTTTAAACCGTGCCTCCAGGCCCCACAAGCCTTTCGTACCTCTCCCTCAAAAATATCCCGGACAGCAGTGCGCGTTCGCGGGAATGACGGGTGGGAAACTCCGGACTTCAACCGTCATCCCCACGAACGCGGGGACCCGGTAAACCCCGTAGGAGCGGCCCATGGCCGCGATTCGCGCGCATGGCGCGCTCCTACCGTTCATTCGGGCTACTTCACTGGACTTCCGCGTTCGCGGGAATGACGGGTGAATATCGGGGGCTCCTCCACGTCATCCCCACGAACGCGCACTGCTGTCCGGCACGCCTCATGCTATTAACAGTTGCCCCTGACGCAGGTTGATCTCGCGTATTCGCTCCTGCCGTCGTCGGTAACGTTCGGCTTCCAGGCCAGGACGCTGAAACAGCGTCGCCTGTACCTCCACCATCAGCATCCACAGGCTTTGCCGCGTTCCCGTCCTGCGTTGGTAAAGGTTCAGCAGCAAGTAGCTGATCAGCGCACAGAGAATCTGGAGGCGCACGGCATTCTCGCTACGGCCCAGGAAACGCCTGACCTTCAGGTGTTGCTTGATCCATTTGAAAAAC
>NZ_CAJFCI010000046.1 GCF_904061905.1 Zestomonas carbonaria | reverse complement strand
CTGGTATCGAAAAGCCGAGGACATACTGGCGAGCGTGGGCCGAGCTGCCGAGGCGATGACCTCGAAAATATGATCTTTATTTTTGAAACACCACACTAGGCTCTGTACGAAAAGTGCCTGCGCTCGGTGATGCTGCGTTAAAAAGAGGCTCGGACTGCTCATTTACAGCCGTAAACTCCGCGTCCTCCCCTCTTTTTGCCTTGCTTGACCTTCGCTCGGCGACTTTTCGTACAGAGCCTAAGCCCTCATCTGTCCCAAGTCACCCGCCAACCGCAACACCCCGGTCTCCAGCGCCAGGTGCACCAGCCCGGCCAGCGAGTCCACCCCCAACTTGTTCTTCAGCAGGGTCATGTGGTTCGACACCGTCTTGCCACTGATGCACAGCCGCTCGGCGATCTGCCGCACCGGCACGCCGTGGGCGAGCATGATGAACACTTCCATCTCGCGCGGCGTCATGCCCGCCAGGCGTGGGTCGCCGGCCGGGTCGTCGCTGCGCTGGCAGGCCAGCCGGGTGGCCAGCGCCTGCTCGATGTAGGAGTAGCCGGCGAGCACCCGGCGCACCGCCTCCACCAGTACCTCCGGCGCCGCGCCCTTGGTCACGTAGCCGGCGCCGCCCGCGTCCAGGGCCTGGCGCACCAGCGGCAGTTCGTCGTGCATGCTGAAGAACAGCACGCGCAGTTGCGGCAGACGCTGGCGTAGCCGCCGGGTGGCCTCCAGGCCGCTGATGCCGGGCAGGCCGATATCCATGATCACCAGGTTGGGAATGCTCGCCTGCACCTGTTGCAGGGCCTCCTCGCCGCTGGCCGCCTCGGCGATCTCCACCTCCGGCAGCAGGGCGCGCAGCAGGCCGCCGCAGCCCAGGCGGACCACGGCGTGATCGTCGACCAGCAGGATCTTCATGGCCGGACCTCCAGCGGGACGATCTCGATGAACTCCTGCACGTGGAGCACGGCCACGCCGGCATGCGGCGAAGGAGCCAGCCGGTCGAAACCGATCAGGCTGAGGATCAGCAACACGGGCAGCGCCAGGGTCTTCAGGGTCCGGGTGACGGTGTGCATGACGGGGACCTGCTTCTTCGTAGGAGCCAGCTCGCTGGCGATCCGCTCGCCCCGGCCGGCGACCGCGCCAGGGCTCTTGCGGCAATGCTAGGCGCCGACCGCCGCCCCACGACTCCTACCTTGGTACTGACCGACCGCTACTTTATGGGCGGTTCCGCCGACAGACGGGCGCAAATTACTACTTTGGTACTGGTTTTCCCCGCTCAACGTAGGATTCCCAAAGCATTGCGACTCTCCTGTAATGCACTCATAACAAAGCATCGGGACCCACCGAGATGTCGCGATCACTCATCTGCCTTGCCCTGCTGGGCCTGCTGTCCACTTCCGTCGGCGCCGACGGAGACACCCCGCTGTTCTCCAGCGACGGCTACCGCCAGACCCTCTACCGCAGCCCGACGCCCGCCCATGCCGAGCACGCCACCACCATCGATACGCCCGCCCTGCAACGACTGCTGAACGAGCAGCCGCGCACCCGACTGATCGACGTCTACCGGCGGACCTGGCTGAACGGCCGTTTCGTCGACGACGAGGAGCATCGCAACCTGCCCGGCAGCCTGTGGCTGGCCAACACAGGCGACGGCCAGCTCGCCCCGCAGTGGCAGGCCTATTTCGCCGACAACCTGGAGCGCATCAGCGCCGGCGACCGCCGGTTGCCGCTGGTGTTCTACTGCCGCTCCGACTGTTGGCTGAGCTGGAACGCGGTCAAGCGCGCCCATGCGTTGGGCTACGCCAACCTCTACTGGTACCGTGACGGCATCGACGCCTGGGAACAGGCCGGCCTGCCCCTGCACACCGCCCAGCCGCAGGCTTTTCCCTGATTCGTATTGCCGCACCATAATGAAAACAACGAGGTGATAGGCCATGTACAAGATTCTGATTGCCGACGACCATCCGCTGTTCCGGGAAGCCATCCACAACGTCATCAGCGACGGCTTCCCCGGCAGCGAGGTGATGGAAACCGCCGACCTGGACAGCGCCCTGGTCCTGACCCAGGAACACGACGACCTCGACCTGATCCTGCTCGACCTCAACATGCCCGGCATGCACGGCCTCAACGGCCTGATCAACCTGCGCAACGAGGCGCCGACCATCCCGGTGGTGATCGTCTCCGCCGAGCAGGACAAGCAGGTGGTCCTGCAAGCCATCACCTACGGCGCGGTGGGCTTCATCACCAAGTCCTCGCCACGCGCGCAGATGACCGACGCCATCGAGCAGATCCTCAACGGCAACGTCTACCTGCCCTCGGACATCATCCGCACCCAGAAGAGTTCACCGAGGCGCAGCAGCCACGACGAACACGGCATCCCGCCCGAGCTGCTGCAGGCGCTGACCCGCAAGCAGTTGCTGGTGCTCGAACGGATGGCCAAGGGCGAGTCGAACAAGCAGATCGCCTACAACCTCGACATCGCCGAAACCACCGTGAAGGCACACGTCTCGGCGATCCTGCGCAAGCTCAACGTGCACAACCGCGTCCAGGCCATCCTCTCCGCCGGCGACATCGACTTCGCCGCCTACCTGCGCCGCTGACCGATCCGCGCACCGATGGGAAAACGACTCTGATCCTCCCCGACGAAACGCCGTGCGTGCTCCCGAGTAAACGGTGCGCGCGGCGCACCCGTGTCGACCCGGGCTACCCCAACAAACGACGTTCCGCGTAGGGTGCCCCTACCGGACATCCCGCTCCAGCAAATGACACATCGCGGTCTTCAGCTTCATCGGCCGCACCGGCTTGTGCATCAGGGTGTGGCCGAGTTCGCGGACCTGTTGCTTGAGTTCGTTGCTGTAGTTGGCGGTGATCATCAGGGCCGGTAGCGGCGTGCCACGGCGGGCGTTGATGGCGGCCACCGCGTCGATGCCGTTGCGGTCGTCGTCGAGGTGGTAGTCGACTATCAGCAGGTCGGCCTCGGCGTGGAAGTTGTCGACCTGGCGCGCCAGGTCCTCCTCGGACAGTGCGGTGACCACCCGGCAGCCCCAGCCTTCCAGCAGGGTACGCATGCCGGCGCAGATCGCCGCGTCGTTGTCCAGCACCCAGACCCGCGAGCCACGCAGGCGTTCCAGCAGGTTGTCGGCGCTGTCCGGCGGTGCGGCCCGTGTGCGCGGCGCGCGGCTGGCCCGCGGCACTTCGATGGCGAAGCGCGAGCCCTTGCCCGGCACCGAGCCGACATGGATGCGGTGGCCGAGCATGCGGGCGATCTTGTCGACGATGGCCAGGCCCAGTCCAAGGCCGCGATCCTGGTGCGAGCGCTGCACATCGCCGCGCTTGAACTCCTGGAAGATCTCGCCGAGCTTGTCCTCGGCGATGCCCACCCCGGTGTCCCACACCTCGATGGACAGGCTCTGCCGCCGCCTCCGGCAACCGAGCAGGATGCGCCCGGACGGCGTGTAGCGGATGGCGTTGCTGAGCAGGTTGCGGAGGATGCGCGCGAGCAGTTGCAGGTCGCTGCGCACCAGCGCCGAACTGGCGACGAAGTCCAGTTGCAGCCCCTCGCTGGCGGCCACCTGGCGGTACTCGGCGGCGAGGTTCTCGAGCAGTTCGCCGACCGCGAAGGGCGCGATGTCCGGCTTGATCACCCCGGCGTCCAGCTTGGAGATGTCCACCAGGGTGCCGAGCAGGTTTTCCACATCCTCCAGCGAATTGCTGATGTTGCGCACCAGCCCATCGCCCTCCCCCGGCCGGCGTTCGAGCAACGCGCTGGTGAACAGCCGTGCGGCGTTCAGGGGTTGCAGCAGGTCGTGGCTGACCGCGGCGAGGAACTTGGTCTTCGACAGGTTGGCCTGCTCCGCTTCGCGCTTGGCTTCGCGCAGGCGCGCCTCGACCTGGGTGCGCTCGTCGATCTCGCGGATCAACTGGCCGTTCAGGGCGGTCAGCTCGGCGGTGCGTTCGCGCACCCGCTGTTCGAGGTTCTGGTAGGCCTGGTGCAGCGCCTCGGCGGTGCGGCGGCGCTCGGTGATATCGCGGATCAGCACGAAGATACCGACCACCGCTCCGTCTTCCTGGCGGTTCGGCACGTAGGAGCGCAACATGCAGCGCTCCTGGGCGGCGAGGTTGGTCTCGACCACCTCGAAGCTCACGCTTTCGCCATCCAGCGCGCGCTCCAGATAGGGCTGCAGGCGCCGGCAGTGCTCCTCGCCATGGGCCTCGTGCAGGTTGCGGCCGAGCATCGTGCCGCGCGGCCAGTGGTACCACTCCTCGTAGACCTTGTTGGTGAATTCGTAGACCAGATCGGCGGACAGGTAGGCGATCAGCGCCGGCACGTGGTCGGTGATCAGGCGAATCCACTCCTCGCTCTTGCGCAGCGTCTCGGCGTGCCGGTAACGCTCGGTGATGTCGGTGAAGGTGTTGACGAAGCCGCCGGTGGGCAGCGCGTGGGTGCGGATTTCCAGCACCTGGCCGCCGTACAGGTGCTGCTCCACCTGGAACAGCCGGCGCCCCTCGGCGTCGCGGCTCTCCGGGGTCAGCAGCGGCAGCGCGCTGTCGGCCATCACCTCGGCGAACTGCCGGTTGCCGGCGATCGGCGCCAGCCCGCAGAGTTGCAGGAAGCGGTGGTTCCACAGCTCCAGCACGCCGTCGGCGCTGACCATCGCCACGCCCTGGGAGAGGTTGTCCACCGCGCGTTGCAGCAGGCTCGACTTCTGCGCCAGGGCCTGTTCGCGGCGCATGGTCTCGCTGACCTTCACCTCGGTGATGTCGGTGTAGAGGATCACCAGCCCGCCCTCGCTGGTCGGCCGCTCGCTGACCTGCATCCAGCGGCCGTTGTGCAGGCGGTAGAGGCTGTGTTCGTCGCCGCTGGAGCGGTGTTCCTCGACGATCAGCCCGGTGCTGCTCGCCAGCCGCCTGATCTCCGCCAGCCGCGTGCCGGCGCCGATGCGCGCCCGGCTCTTGGCCCAGAACGACTTGAAGCGGCTGTTGAACAGCACGATGCGCTGGTCGCGGTCGAACAGCACGAAGGCGTCGGAGATGCTCTCGATGGCGTCGATCAGGTGCTGGTGGGCGGTCTCGGCCCGCAGCCGCGCCTCGCTGAGCAGGCGGTTGCTGGCCTTCAGCTCGGCCATCGCCTGGTTCAGCGCATCGGTGCGCTCGCGCACCTGCTCGGCCAGCTCCACCGAGTACTGGAAGGCGGCGTAGGCGTCGTGCGGCAGGGCGGAGCGCGACTCGACCCGCTCGATGAGCGCGGCGTTGATGCGCCGGAGCTTGTGGTTCTCCCGCTCGAGCTGTTCGATGCGGGCCTGCTGGTCAGCGGCGGCCATGCCCACCGGGGCGGCCGATGGCGACCCCGGTGAAGGTCTGGTTGAGGTGTACGCCATTGCACTGCTCCCCGTAGGTGTTGAAACCGATCACCTGCCGGCTGCGGAGGAACCCGGAGACCGCTTCCACATCTCCCGTGGATTCGATTTCCAGGCGGCGCAGGAAGCAGTCGCAACCGATGGTCAGCAGCAATTCGCCAAGCCCGTCCTCGAGCCGCGCGAACAGCGTCTCCAGGTTGGGCAACAGCGGCCCCGGGCGCATGGCGGTGAGGACGATGCCGTTCTCCACCGCGCAGTAGAAGCTCAGGCTGAGGTCGTCGTTGACCTTCTGGATCGAACGCACGTAGTGGCGGTCGTTGATCCGCACGGCCAGCGGATGGGCGGCGAACAGGGCGAAGTCGAGCGCTTCCAGCGGCACGCCGATCAGCTCGGCGTAGGCCTGCGCGGCCGGCTCGGCGTTGAGCTCGTAGACCCGCCGCTCGCTGCTGTCGGCGCGGGTCACCACCAGGCGCTCCTCGCGCGGCTGGATGTGGTGGGTAGTGAACACCTCGAAGTCGAGCCAGGTGTTGACCAGTACCACCACCGCCGAACCGCTGTGGAAGCGCCCGGCGTGGTAGACGTGGGTGCGCGCCAGGTAGTTGTCGTCGCCGGCCGACCCGCCGAAGTGCGGGATGCGCCCGAAGGCCGCGCTGAGCGCCGCCAGCACCACTTCCTCGCGGCTGGACAGGCCGTCGAACAGGGTCAGCGCGAAGCTGTGGTCCTTGATCGGCGCCAGGGAGTTGCTGCGGCAGTCGTTGATCAGCCGCTCGACCAGTTGCTGGGCGTCGATCAGGCTGAAGCGCTCCATCTCGTCGATCAGCTCGCAGGCCACCGAGAAGTGCCGGTGGTCGAAACCGATGGCGCTGACGCAATTGCGCCCGTAGCCCTGCGGGGTGATTTCGCCGGCCGTGGTGCAGCCGACCAGGGTGACGCCGCCGAAGTATTGCTCCAGCGCCTGGCCCAGGGCGTCGAGGTCGTATTCGGCGGAGCAGAAGAACAGCACGAAGCCCAGGTGCGGGTGGATCAACTGGCGCGCCAGGTCCTGCGCGACGCCCTCCGCCTCGCGGGAGATGGACATCGCCTTGATCACGCCCTCGCTCTGCGCCTGCCGCATGGCCGTACCGCCCATGAATCCCCGGTTTCGATGGGAGCATTCTACGAAGCGGGCGAGCGGTGGCCCCATCCTACTTGGGTGTTGGGAGGGGCCTTCGAAAGTAGGGGGTCGGTGGGGTGTTGGGGGCGGGCCCGCCCCTCACCCCAGCCCTCTCCCGGAGGGAGAGGGAGCTTGTCCGTGGCATGGATCAAGCACGTGCTCAAC
>NZ_CAJFCI010000045.1 GCF_904061905.1 Zestomonas carbonaria | reverse complement strand
GAAGCGGGACGGCCAGTTCTCATATCGTTGCTCCGGTGCTTTTCTGATACTGAAAGCCTAGACCAGAATATGAGCGTTACTTGTGAAACACCACACTAGGGTCTGTACGAAAAGTCGTCGAGCGAAGGTCAGGCTAGGCAAAAACCGGTGAGGAAGCGGAGTTTACGAGTTGTAAATGAGCATCCGAACCGGTTTTTAACGACGCATCACCGAGCGCAGGCACTTTTCGTACAGAGCCTAAAGGGCTTCGATAAACCACAAGCATGCCGCATGGCTCTCGTCGGGTGCTCCATGCGCAGCAAGGCAGGAGCAACCACGGCCATTCCGGCGAACACCTGCACAGCCCCCCAACGACACCCCCGACCAAAGCCCGCAAAAAAATTCCCACCGCGCTGAACCTTTTTCCGTCCCTCGCGTGACAAGGCAAGCAGAGAATCTCTAACCACCTTGCACGAGAAGCCCCGATGTCTTCGATTGCCCGCTTCGCCCGCACGCCGCTCAGCCGCGCCATGCAACCCATCCTCCTCGGTCTCGGCCTCAGCGTCGCCGGCCTCGCCCCGGCCCTGCCGGTGGTCGCCGCCGAGCAGCAGGAAAGCCGCCTGCACTTCCACATCCCCGCCGGGCCGCTGGAACCGGCGCTCAACCGCTTCGGCGAACAGGCCGGCGTGCTGCTGTCGTTCAGCCCGGAGCTTACCGCCAACCGCCAGACCCAGGGCCTGGACGGCAGCTACGGCGTCGCCGAGGGCCTCGCCGCCCTGCTCGAAGGCACCGGCCTGCGCGCGGTGGCCGGCGACGGCGGCTACACCCTGAAACTCTCCGGCCTGGCCGTGGAAGTCGACCGCACCGTGGTGATCGGCTCCCGCGCGCCGACCAGCATCAGCGAGCTGCCGGGCACCGTCTGGGTGATCGACGGCCCGCAACTGCAGGAACAGACCAAGGCCGGCGTGCCCTTCAAGGAAGCCCTCGGCCAACTGATCCCCGGCCTCGACATCGGCCCGCAGGGTCGCACCAACTTCGGCCAGAACCTGCGCGGCCGCAGCGCCCTGGTGATGATCGACGGCGTGTCGCTGAACAGCTCACGCGGCATCAGCCGGCAGTTCGACTCCATCGACCCGTTCAACGTCGAGCGCATCGAAGTGCTCTCCGGCGCCAGCGCGGTGTACGGCGGCGGCGCCACTGGCGGCATCATCAACATCGTGACCAAGAAGGGCGAGGCCGGCGCGGCGCGCTTCAGCAGCGAGATCGGCGTGCGCAGCGGCCTCGGCCACGGCGACGACCACGACTGGCGCGCCGCGCAGTCGGTGAGCGGCGGCACCGAACAGGTCAACGGCCGCCTCTCCGTCGCCTACCAGAAGAACGGCGCAGCCTACGATGGCAGCGGCGACCAGGTGCTGATGGACATCACCCAGACCGACCTGCAATACAACCAGGCGATCGACGTGATGGGCAGCCTCGACTTCGTCTTCGCCAACGGCCACAGCCTGAGCCTCGGCGCGCAGTGGTACGACTCCGGCTACGACAGCGACAAGGGTCTCTACCTCGGCCAGGACTTCCAGGCCCTGCGCGGCGCCAGCGACTTCGACATGCGCAGCGGCGCCGACTACGACCTCGAACCGAAGACCGAGCGCCAACAGTACAACGCCACCTACCACGCCCCCGAAGTGCTCGGCCAGGACTTCTACCTGCAGGCCTACTACCGCTCCGAGGAAATGGCCTTCCAGCCCTTCCCGACCATCCGCTTCAACGGCGCCGGCGCGGTCAACCCGCTCACCTCCTACTACTCCGCCTCCCAGCAGGACACCGACTACTACGGCCTGAAGGCCGTGCTGGTGAAGGAATGGGATCGCGTCAGCCTGAACTACGGCGCCGACTTCGAGTGGGAGAACTTCACCTCCAGCCAGAGCATGTTCGACCTGCCGACGGCGCTGGCCAGCGGCGGCCTGGACGCCAACGAATACGCCCGCATCGGCCGTTACCCGGGCATCGATACCGACAGCCGCTCCGGCTTCGCCCAACTGTCGTGGAAGGCCACCGACGAGTTGACCCTGTCCGGCGGCTGGCGGCGCCAGTGGATCACCACCGAGATCGGCGACTTCGTCGGCGCCACCCAGCAGATCGCCATCAGCAAGGGCATCGGCAACAGCGCCGACGTCATCCCCGGCGGCGAGAAGGACTACGACGTCGACCTCTACAACGTCGGCGCGGTGTACAAGCTGAGCAAGGAACAACAGGTCTGGGCCAACTACTCGGAAGGCTTCGAGCTGCCCGACCCGGCCAAGTACTACGGCCAGGGCGTGTACAGCGCCGCGCCGATGGACGGCCGCTGGGTGTTGCAGAACAGCGTCAACGTCGAGGAATCGGCGCTCGACGGCATCAAGACCAAGCAGGTCGAGTTCGGCTGGCGCCACCACGACGGCAGCCTGGACGCCCAGTTGGCCGCCTTCTACGCCTGGTCGGACAAGAGCATCACCTACAACCGCAGCACCCTGCTGGTCGAGCAGCTCTCCGACAAGAAGCGCAACTACGGCCTGGAAGGCCAGTTCAGCTACTGGCTGGACGACAACTGGCAGGTCGGCGCCAGCGCCCTGGCGATCCGCTCGCAGCAGAAGGTCGACGGCAGTTGGGAGAAGCAGGACGTCACCGCCGCCAGCCCGTCCAAGGCCAGCGCCTTCGTCGGCTGGCAGAACGGCGAGACCGCCGTGCGCCTGCAAGGCGTGCGCACCTTCAACCTCAGCGACGACGGCAACCTGGTGGGCGGCCGCTTCGACGGCAACGACCACAGGATCAACGGCTACACCACCTTCGACCTGCTCGGCAGCCAGGTCCTGCCGGTCGGCACCCTCAACTTCGGTGTCCAGAACCTGCTCGACAAGGACTACACCACCGTCTGGGGCCAGCGCGCCCAGGTGTTCTACGGCAGCCTGGCGCCGACCGAACTGTTCGACTACAAGGGCCGTGGCCGGACCTACAGCCTGAGCTACAGCGTCGACTTCTGACCCGGCGCCTTCGCGGGGGCGGCGGAAGGAGCCGCCGCCCCACCGATAACCGCACGCAAGTGCGGCGCCAGGGCCCCGTGGCGGTGCCGGGAATGGTAACGTGCCAGGCTTTCGTCCCGCCGCCACGAGAAGTCCCGATGAAAAAGACCGTACTCGCCTTCAACCGCGTCAGCCCCGAGCTGGTCGAACGCCTGCAACCCCATGTCGAACTGATCGTGCCCAGCCCCGAACGGGGCGACATCGCCACCCAGTTCGCCGCCGCCCTGCCCCATACCCACGGCCTGATCGGCGCCGGCCGGCCGCTGGGCGAGGAACAGTTGCGGAGCGCCGAACGCCTGGAGGTGATCTCCAGCATCTCGGTCGGCTACGACAACTACGATGTCGACTACCTCACCCAGCGCGGCATCCTGCTCACCAACACCCCGGACGTGCTCACCGAAAGCACCGCCGACCTGGCCTTCGCCCTGCTGATGAGCGCGGCGCGGCGGGTCGCCGAACTGGATGCCTGGACCAAGGCCGGCAACTGGAAGCGCACCGTCGAGTCGGCCCTGTTCGGCTGCGACGTGCACGGCAAGACCCTGGGCATCGTCGGCCTCGGCAACATCGGCGCGGCCATCGCCCGGCGCGGCCGGCTCGGCTTCGGCATGAACGTGCTGTACAGCGGCAACAGCCGCAAGCCGGCGCTGGAACAGGAACTCGGCGCGCAGTACCGCAGCCTCGACGAACTGCTCGGCGAGGCGGATTTCGTCTGCCTGGTGGTGCCGCTCAGCGCGCAGACCCGCCACCTGATCGGCCGCCGCGAACTGGCGCTGATGAAGCCGTCCGCCATCCTGGTCAACATCGCCCGTGGCGCGGTGGTCGACGAAGCGGCGCTGATCGAGGCCTTGCAGGAAAAACGCATTCGCGGCGCCGGCCTGGACGTCTACGAAAAGGAACCGCTGGCCGACTCGCCGCTGTTCGCCCTGCCCCAGGCGGTGACCCTGCCGCACATCGGCTCGGCCACCCACGAAACCCGCCAGGCCATGGCCGACCGCGCCGTCGACAACCTGCTCGCCGCGCTGGCCGGCGAACGGCCGCGCGACCTGGTCAACCCGCAGGCATGGCGCAAGGCCTGACGCCGGGCGCTCAACGGCCGTAGCGCGGACCGCGGAACTGCTCGGCCAGCAGTTGCAGGCGCCCGGCCAGGGCGGCCACGCGGTTCGAGGCTGTGCGACAGTGACCACTGGCGTCGACCGTGCTGTCAGTGGCCACGCGGATTCCCTCCAGGTTGCGCTGGATATCCTCGCCCACCGCGCTCTGCTCCTCCACCGCCGCCGCGATCTGCACGCTCATCGCGCTGATGTCGCCGACCCGCTGGTTGATGCCGTTCAGCGCCTCGACCGCTTCCCGCACCTGCTCGACGCTGGCCTGCGCCTTGTCCTGGCTGCGCTGCATGGCGGCCACCGCGTCGCTGGTCGACTCGCGCAGGGTCTCGATGATCGCCTGGATTTCCGCCGTGGAATGCTGGGTGCGCTGGGCCAGGCCGCGCACCTCGTCGGCGACCACCGCGAAACCGCGCCCGGCATCGCCGGCACGCGCGGCCTCGATGGCGGCGTTGAGCGCCAGCAGGTTGGTCTGCTCGGCGATGTTCTGGATCACCTCCAGCACACGGTTGATCTCCTGGCCATGCAGCTCCAGGCGATCGATCGCCGAGCCGGTATGGCCGACTTCCTGGACCAGGCTGTCGATATGCCGGCGGGTCTGCTCGACCAGGTCGCGCCCATGCCCGGTTTCCTGGTCGGCGGCACTGGCGGCGCTGGCCGTCAACTGCGCATTGCGCGCCACGCTTTGCACGCTGTCCGCCATCTGGCCGATGGCGCAGGCCACCTGGCGGGTCTCCCCCTGCTGCTGCAAGGTGGCCTGCCCGTTGGTCTCCAGGGCGTCGGCCAGCTTGCCCGCCTCCTGGCTCAACTGGCACGCCGAATCGGCGATGCGTCCGGCCACCGCCTTCACCTCGGCTTCGAGCATGCGCAGCGCGAAGTCGATCTGCCCGAACTCGTCGTCGCGCCCGCTGTAGAGCTTCTGGCCGAGCGGGTTGTCGGCCATGGCGCGGGCCTTGCCGGCCAGCTCGTCCAGGGGACGCAAGCCGCCATGCACCAGGCCACCGAGCAACAGGCTGACAGGCAGCGCCACCGCCGCCACGGCGGACCAGGCAAGCCCGCCCGTCCAGCCGAGCACCGCGAACCCCGCGAGATTCAGCCCGGCCACGCCCAGGGCCAGGCGCAATCGCATTGGCAACACCGGAAAGCGCCAGCGGCGAGGACCGCCATCGCGCATCGTCGCGTAGAGGCGTTCGGCGGCCTCCGCCAGGTGCTCCGGCACGCGACTGCGCACCGACTGGTACTCCACCACCTCGCCGTTGCACAGCACCGGCGTGACATAGGCACTGACCCAGTAGTGGTCGCCGTTCTTGCAGCGGTTCTTGACCACACCCATCCACGAGCGTCCCGCCTTGAGCGTCCGCCACAGGTGCTCGAAGGCCCCGGGCGGCATGTCCGGGTGGCGCACCTGGTTGTGGCTGACGCCAAGCAGTTCCTCTTCGCTGAATCCGCTGATGCGGACGAAATCCGGATTCACGTAGGTGACCCGGCCCTTGAGATCGGTAGTGGACAGGATGTTCGCCGCGGCATCGACCTCGACCGCGCGTCCGCTGACCGGCAGATTGATTTTCATGGTTTCCCCCGGGAAACGGCGTGGCGATGGTCGTCGGCCGGCAGCAGGCACCAGTCGCCCTCCGGGCCGGCCTCTCCGTCGAACAGGCGCTGCATGTCGGCGCTCGATTGTGGCCGGCCGAGCCAGTAGCCCTGGGCGTAGTGACAGCCCTCCCTGACCACGAACGCCAGTTGCTCGGCGTCCTCGATCCCTTCGGCGGCGACTTCGAGCCCCAGGCTGCGACCAAGGCCGATGATCGCGCGGGCGATGGTGTTCAGTTCGTGGTCGTGGGGAATGCCGCCGATGAAGCTCTTGTCCACCTTGAGGATGTTCAGCGGGAAGCGGGCCAGGTAGCCGAGGGCGGCATAGCCGGTGCCGAAGTCGTCCAGCGCCAGTTGCACGCCCAGGCCGGCCAGTTCGCGCAGGCTGACCAGCGTTTCGAGGTTGTCCTGCATCAGCAGGCTTTCAGTGATCTCCAGGATCAGGCTGGTCGGCGGCAGGCCGGTTTCCCGCAGGATGTCGATCAGTCGTGGCACGAACTCGGGCTGCTGCAACTGCCGGCTGGAGATGTTCACCGAGCAGCGCAGTTGCTCCTGCCCGCCCAGTTGCCAGGCGCGCACCTGGCGGCAGGCCTGGCGCAGCACCCATTCCCCGACGGCGACGATCTCCCCCGACTCCTCCAGTACCGGGATGAACTCCAGCGGCGCCACCAGCCGCTCGCCCTGGCGCCAACGCAATAACGCCTCCACGCCGCTGAGGCACGGCGGGCTCCGGTCGAGACGGCAGATCGGCTGGTAGTAGAGCTCGAATTCGCCACGCTGCAGCGCCTGGCCGAGCGCCGACTCCAGCTCCAGGCGGCGCTGCACCACGATCTGCAGCTCCTCGCTGTAGCGGGCGAACTGCGCCTTGCCGGCCTCCTTGGCGCGGTACAGGGCCAGGTCGGCGGCGCGCAGGGCATCGAGCGTCTTGCCCTTGTCCTGCAACGGCGCGATGCCGATGCTGGCGCTGACGATCAGGGTGCTCTCGTCCAGCTCCAGCGGCTGGTGCAACCGGGCCAGGATGCGCTGGGACACGCGCTCGGCATCGCCGCTGCTGCCCAGGCCGTCGAGCAGCACGATGAACTCGTCGCCGCCAAAACGGAACAACTGGTCGCCGGGACGCAGGCAGTCGTTCAGGCGCCGCGCCACTTCCACCAGCACGCGATCGCCGACGGTGTGGCCGAGGCTGTCGTTGATGAGCTTGAAGCGGTCGAGGTCGATGAACAGCAGCGCCGCCTCGCCGGCGCCGCCCTTGTTCTGGCGCGCCAGGATGCGCTGCAACTGCTCGTCGAGCCGCGCGCGGTTGGCCAGGCCGGTCAGCGGATCGTGGCGGGCCGCGTGTTCGAGGTGCGCCTCAGTGCGCTTGCTGGCGCTGATGTCGGTCTGCGAACCGGCCATGCGCCACTGCCCGTTGCCCGCCTGCTCGGCCACGCCACGGACCAGCACCCAGAGGTAGTCGCCATCCTGCTGGCGGATGCGGTACTGGTGATGCAGGGAAGCGGTCTTGCCCTGGAAGTGCGCATCGATGGCCTGCCGCAGGGCCGGCAGGTCGTCGGGGTGGACGCGGCCGAACCAACTGGCGCTGGTCTCGCCGATGGCGTCGCGGCTCAGGCCGAGCATGCTGGCCCAGCGCTCGGAGACATACAGCCGGTCGAGCCCGACGTGCCAGTCCCAGATGCCGTCGTTGGCGCCGCGCAGGGCCCGGGCGAAGCGCGCCTCGCTGTCCTCCAGGGCCTTGATCTGCGCAGCGCTGTAGGTGTCGATGGCCAGCGTCATGTCGAAGAACACCGCCTTCAACAGGCTGGAGAACAGGCCGCTATCGGGATGCTCGCGGAACAGTTCGGCGAGCATGTCGTTCAGGTACAGGCAGTAGGCGCCCAGGTACCACTTCAGCTCCAGGCCGACCTGCTGGTGGATCAGGCCGACCCGCAGGCGCCCGCCGACATAGTCCTCATCGAACGGGCCAGCCCAGAGCCGCTGGTAATAGCCGACCTGGCTGTGCTTGAGGCGCGCGACATCCTCGGGATTCCGCAGAAGCGCGGACGGCGTGGCGAAATTCCCGAGATGGCCGTACAGGCGCTCGACGAACGACTGCTGCGACGGCGCCATGCGCTCGGCGGCCTGCTTCAGCCGCAGCGCATCGTCCACGTGCCAATCAAGGAAGCGCCGGCGCTCGGCCACCTCCTCGCGGTCCAGGCGGATGCGCCGCAGCAGTTCCAGCAATTCCTCTGTCGCCTTCATCCCCTTCTCCCTGAACGGCCTGTTTTTCCTGGGCAAAAAAAAACGCCGTGACGGCACGTTCCGGTCGGAAACGTGAGTCGCGGCGCTTCGTCTTTCAGGCCCTGAGTCCTGCTCGGCAAAGCCGGTCCCCACCCCGCTGGTTGGGACCACCGATGGCATAATTACATCATTGCGATTGGCTTGCCAACTCCTCCAGGAGCGCCTGCAGGCGCCGCCTGAGCAGGCCCAGTTCGCGCGATTTGAAAGCGTGGCGGGTCCGTTCGAGCACCTCGGTTGCCTCGGCCAGCGCGACCTGCACCTGGCCCGCCTGCCCCAGGCGCGCGGCGAACCAGCGACAGAAAGGCAGCGCGCTGCAATCGCAGGGATCGCGCAGCAATTCGCAACCGGGAGCCAGGGTGGAGAGGACGGGTTCCAGGGCGCTCGCCAGGCCACTGTCGTTGCAGATGACCCGGAGCGGTCGACCGACTTGATCCATGTTCGATTCGCTAATGCCGAAATGATGGCACTTTGTACAGCGTCTAACCGAGGAAATATTGATCCAGATCAATGCCCCTGGCGTTGACGGCAGCGAGCGGAGCGCTCACGAATGCGCCGGCACTGGCTAAGCGGTGCGCGCCGGTACCCCCACGCCCACCACCTTCGGCCGGCGAAACACCAGCACGTTCCCCAGCATCACCAATCCCAGGCCGGCCAGTGCCGGCGCGGTCCACTGGTAGCCCTCGGCGAACGCCGAGATGTTCAGCGCCACCACCGGGAACAGCACCGTGCAGTAGGCCGCGCGCTCCGGTCCCATGCGACCGACCAGGGTCAGGTAGGCGGTGAAGCCGATCACCGAGCCGGGAATCGCCAGGTAGAGCAGCGAGCCGACGTAACCGGTGGTCCACTGGAAGTCGAACGGCGTGCCGCTGGCCAGGCAGTAGCCGGCCAGCAGCAAGGCGCCGTAGAACATCCCCCAGGCGTTGCTGGTCAGCGGCCGGAGGCCGGCCTTCTGTTGCAGGCTGGAAAGCATGTTGCCGGCCGAGAAGCACAGCGTGCCGAGCAGCGCCAGGCCGAGGCCCAGCCAGGTTTCCCGGCTGGCCTGGTGATCAGCCAGCTCCGGCCAGAACAGCAGCCCCAGGCCGAGCAGCCCCAGCGCACCGCCGGCCAGCACGTTGGCGGCGATCCGTTGCTTGAAGAATATCCGCGCATTCAGCGCGTTCCACAGCGTGGCGGTGGAGAACACCACGGCGATCAGCCCGCTGGGAATCCACTGGCTGGCGGTGTAGAAGCACATGAAATTCAGGCAGAACAGGCACAGGCCCTGCGTCAGGCAGACCGCCTGGGCGCGCGCGTCGAGCCGTTGCAGGCGCCGGCTGGCGAGCAGCACGACGAACAGCACCAGCGCCGCCAGGGCGAAGCGGTAGGCGATCGACGCCGGGATGGCGACCACCCCCACTTGCAGCTTGATGGCGATCCAGGTAGTGCCCCAGATCAGGACGGTAAGCAGGTACAACGACAGGTTCATGGCAGGCTCCGCAGTCGATGCCGCCAGTCTCCGCGCATCCCGGCAGGCCGGCTTGCATAAACTTGCGCTTATTCGCCGCGCCGGGCTGGCGCTCGCCCAGCCACGGGGTAGGATGAGGCATCCAACAGTGTGGCCCGATCATGATCCAGCTCGACCAGAATCAGGTGTTCCAGTCGCTCGCCAGTTCGCCGCACGCCCGCCTCGAGCGCAGCGCCGAGCTGGGCGACGGCATGGCCCTGGCGCAGTGGAGCAATCACCACGACGCCCGCGAATACCACAGCCCGCGCGACCACACGCTGTCCTGCTACCTGGCCGGCGGCACCGGCACCTTCCGCCGCGAACGCCCGTACGACAAGGGCGCGCCGGACAAACTCTGCGTCCTGCCGGCCGGCCACGAATCGGCCTGGGTGATCAACGGCGAGATCCGCCTGGCGCACCTGTACATCGGCGCCGAACGCTTCGCCCTCGACTCCCTGCGACTGTTCGACCGCGAGCCACGCGAGCTGCAACTGCACGAACGCACCTTCCTCGACGACCCCATGCAGGCCCGGCGCTTCCGCCAGTTGATCGCCCTCGACTGGAACGAGCCCGGCGAGCGCCTGCTGACCAGCAGCCTGGCCCACGAACTGCTCGGCCACCTGCTGCTCACCCAGGTCGCCCCGCGCCACCACCCGCATCTCAAGGGCGGCCTGGCGCCGCACCAGCGCCGCCTGTTGCAGGACTACATCGAACAGCACCTCGACCAGCCGCTCGACCTGGATGGCCTGGCCGCCCTGGTGGCGCTGTCTCCCTACCATTTCGCACGGATGTTCCGGACCAGCTTCGGCGTACCGCCGCACCGCTACCTGCTCGCCCGCCGCCTGACGCGCGCCTGCCAACTACTGCGCGACAGCACCCTGTCCCTCGGCGAGATCGCCCTGGCCTGCGGCTTCGCCAGCGCCAGCCATTTCAGCAACCGCTTCCGCGCCGCTGTCGGTGGTACACCTGGGCAGTATCGGGCGGCGTTTTCTTAGGTTTGGGTGCCAAGGATCAGCTCCGCCCCTCACCCCAACCCTCTCCCGGAGGGAGAGGGTTGGGGTGGGAACGCGGCTGAAGACAACCACCAGACCTTCCCCACTTACGGACAAACCGGAATCGCCACACAACGACCACTCCCCCGCCCCGGCGAATCGAGCGGCACAGCCAGGCGCTGATCATCAGGCGCCAACTTCCGCGCACAAGCCCGCGCGGCCCCGGCCTGTCCCGCACAACCCCGCTCGTTCAGCACTTCCGACAGATTGAACCAGCCAATGGCGAAATCCGTCCGCCGCCGCAGGCTGTCGCGCAATGCCTGCTCGGCACCATCACGGTCGCCCTCGGCATAGCGCGCGTTGGCCAGGGCGAAGGTCGGCATCGGCTCATCCGGCCAGTGCTCGGCGGCGGTGCGATAGGCGCGTTCGGCAACCTCGCGCCGGCCGGTTTCCTCCAGGTCGCTGGCGGCCTGCAACCAGGGTTGCAACTGCGCCTCGGCGGGCAGCCGTTCCGGCGGCAGGGTCACCACCGCCCAGCGCCCGGCGCGCCGCCAGGTGTTGTCGAAAGTGGTGAAGTCGGTGATCCAGCGCTTGCTGGTCGCCGAACGCAGCACCAGCTCCTCACGGGAACGGTCGTAGCCCACCACCACCGCGAAGTGCCACTGCGGCCACCAGTCGTAGCCGAGGTTCTGCATCACCAGCACCGGATTGCCCGCCGCCACCTGGGCCAGCACCGCGTCCAGTTGCGCTTGCAGCGGGTAGACGACCATCCCGCTCTGCCGCGCGGCGGCGACCAGCTCGAGCTTCAGGCTGCCCTGCCGCGCCGGCAGGTAGACGCGCGGCACGAGTTCTTCCGGCGAAGTCTCCACACCACGCTGCACCAGCACGGTGGCCAGCGCGGCCGGGCCGCACTGGTAGTCCTCCTGCGGGAAGAACGGCGTGTCGACCAGCTCCACCGCCGTCGGCAACCGCTCGCTGCTTTCCGGCAACTGCACCTTGCCGGCACAACCGGCGAGCAGCAGCCCCGCGATCAACAGGGCCGCCGCACGCAGTGCACTCAACGGATGCACTTGATGAAGGTGAAGATGTCGGTGGCGCAGAGCATGTCGGTGATGATGAAGATCACCAGGAACAGCACGATGATGCCGACCACGCCGGAACCGACCGGCTCCTGCTGCAACTGCTGGTTGAACTGCGCGAGTTCGGCGGGGGTCAGGCTATCGATACGCGCCTCCACCTGGGCACGGTCGACACCGAGGGACTCGAGTTTCTGCTGCACCTGGCGGTCGTCGAGCATGGCGCGCAACTGATCGCGATCGACCTGTTGCTGCTGTTGCTGGAGAACCTGCGGGGTGTCGATCATCGCCGCCTGGACCATCGGCACCTGGGCGACCATGACGAAATGAAGGGCGGCCAGTCCGGCGGCGAATCGACGCATGGAAATGCGCATGGTCATGGAAATGTCTCCTGGGTTGTTATTTTCCCTAGACATCCCGAGAAGGATGGCAGTTCCACATCAAGGTGCCGCAATGCCTTGGTCGTAACCTCGGAGCGAACCGGATTAACCGGCATAATCCCGAGGCAAGGAAACCTCTTTATACCGTTATGGAAAATGGACATTCGGTCATGGAACACAAGCACTCGAAGTACCTCGTCATTCGGCCGCACAGAAGCGAATACCCCGAACCGATCACCCTGTCCAAGGGCGACCCTGTCGTCGTCGGCGACAGATATGAAGGCCCCGAGGGCTGGGACGACTGGTACTTCTGCACCACGCCAGGGCAGCAGGGAGGCTGGGTTCCGAAGCAAGTCATCGAACGAGTGGATGGCAATACAGGAAGAGCCCTGGAGGACTACACGGCCAAGGAACTGGACGTGGATGAAGGCGAAACGCTGATCGGCTTGAGGACGCTGAACGGCTGGGTGTGGTGCAGCAGGGTCTCCGATACGGAGGCAGGCTGGGTGCCGTTGGAGCACCTCCGGCAAATGCAGGATTGAGCCGTATGCGACATTGTCGGGGCCTTGTTCGTGCTGAGGTATCGAACGGATGAAATCCGGGAAGCGGTGGGGACGTGGTTTCGTGATCGACTGAAGCTCCGCCCCTCACCCTAGCCCTGGCTGCGCGCCCCGCTCCGGAGGGAGAGGGGACTGGTTCAGTGAGTGTCGATAATCCGTGCCATAGCGTAGCCCGGATGAAATCCGGGGCAAACAGATACGTAGGGTGGATGTCGCCTTTCACATCCACCGGCCTTTCCCGTGGAAAACGCTTCGCGGTTTTCCACCCTACGAAGCTCAGGCGCCCCTCCTCCCTCCGCAGGCTACCTCACCGGCCCATCCCAACGCTCGGCCAATGCCTCCTCGTTGGCCGCCGGCCTGCTCATCTCGTCCAGGCAGGACAGCCCCTGGCCACGGTCGATGGCGAGGCCGAAGCGGATGCTCTGGATGGTCTGTTCCAGTTTGGCCGGGTCGCTCAGTTGTTCGACGCTGAGCAGGCGTTGCGCCACCGTGCCCTGCTCGTCGAGCAGCGACAGGGTCGTGCTGCCATCCGGGCTGCCGATGGTGAAGCGGACCTGGAACTGGTCCTTGAATGAATCGCTGACGAACTTGAATGGATTGACCATGGCGGCGTACCTGGAGCGTTGCGTGACACACCAGATCACCAGCAAGCAGGAGGCCAACTCGTCGATACCGGCGACCGGCGGTCACAAGCGCTCTGTACCGCGCACTCGTGCCCCGGGGTCGATGTTTTCCACGGGCAAGGACGGCGCAGCGGTGGGGATTCTGCCCCGTTTGCGGGCAGCGAACGGGGTGGCGGATCGCCACCCCGGAAGGTGCTCAGAACAACAGTTGCAGCAACGCGCCAGCGGGTAGCAGGGCGGCCAGCGGCAAGACCCAGCGCTGCCGCCAGGCCATCAACGCAACCAGCAGCAAGCCGGCGAGCATGAGCTGGCAAAGCCAGGTCACCGAGCCGATCTCGCCGCCCAGTTCGGCGATGCTCAGCACCAGGCCGACGACCAACGCGGCGATGGCGCCCGAGCGCAGCAGCAAGCTGCGGCCAGCCGAAGGCGCCGCGCCGAACAGCGTCTTGTGGTGCCGCGACATGGCCAGACTGAGGGTCAGCATGGCCAGGTAGGTGAAGGCGAAACTCAGCCACAGCATCACACACCCTCCTCGGCCAGTTGCCGGCGCGCTCGCGGCGCCTTGGCCACCTGCGCTTGCGGTTGCGCCGCGCGCCAGGCGAACAGCGCGCACAGCACGCCGGTCAGCAGCAGGGCCAGGTCGACGCCAGCCAACGCCCAGTCGCCGCGCACCAGGCTGGCGCCGAGGTGGCCGTCGGCAGTGGTCAGCCAGTTGAGCAGCGGCAGGCCCAGGGCCAACAGCGCACCGAGCGCCAGTTGATCGCGGCGCAGGTTGCGCGGCTGGTTGCGGCGCAGCACCGCCCACAGTGCCAGCAATATCCAGCTACCGACGAATACCCAGCCTTCCGCCACGGCGCGCTCGGCCATGCCGGCCGGCAGCAGGCGATTGCCCCACAGCAGCGCCAGGCTGGCCAGCGGCAGGCCGCCGATCACCGCGCCGTTGAGCGCGCGCACCAGGCCGATGCCGCGTCCGCCCCGCTCCTCGCGCTTGGCCAGCCAGACCTGCAGGCCACCGACCAGCATCGCGCAGCCGGCCAGGCCCATCAGGAAGTAGAGGAAGCGCACCAGGGTGCCGCCGAACTGTGCCATGTGCAGCCCGGTAAGCCAGGCATAGGCACGGTAGCCGGTGGAAGCCTTCTGCTCGGCGAGCAGTTCGCCGGTCGCCTCGTCGTAGCTGAGGGTGGCCTGCGGCGGGCCGATCCGCGATTCGTTGCGCTGGCGCACGTCGACCACCGCGGCGACGTCGCCCGGATGGTGCACGCTGATCCAGCCCGTCTCGGCGCCGCCCCAATGCTGGCGCGAGCGCTCGATCAGCGCGTCCAGCGAAACCTGTTCGGCCGCCGGCTGATGGATGCCCTCGCGGTTGTAGGCGCCCATCACCTCGCCGAAGAACTGCTCGACATTGCCCTTGTAGGCCACCTGCGCGCCAGCCGGCATATAGGAGGCGACGAAGATCGCCACGCCGGTATAGGCCAGCACCAGGTGGAACGGGAAGCCGACCACGCCGAACAGGTTGTGCGCGTCCAGCCAGGCGCGCTGGCCGTTGGCGTTCGGGCGCAGGGTGAAGAAGTCCTTGAAGATGCGCCGGTGGATGATCACCCCGGACACCAGCGCCGCCAGCATGAACATGCCGGCGAGACCGACGATGTACATGCCGATCATGCCGCCGTGCAGGTTGTAGTGCAGGGTGAAGAAGAAGCGGCCGCCGACGGTTTCCGGCATCGGCGCCTTGGTCGCCGGGTCGAAGGCGGCGTTGTGGATCTCCTCGGTCTTGTCCACCTCCCAGCCGAGCCGCCAGTAGGGCTCGCGCTCGGTCGGCGCATGGGTCCAGAAGGCGTGCAGCTCGTCGCTGACATTCTGCCGCAGCCAGTCGCGCACGTCGTCGGCGGTCATGCTGCTGTCGGTGGGAACGTGCAGCGCCGGGCGCATCCAGCGTTCCAGCTCCTTGTCGAAGCAGGCCAGGGTACCGGC
This sequence comes from Zestomonas carbonaria, assembly GCF_904061905.1. Lineage (GTDB taxonomy): Bacteria > Pseudomonadota > Gammaproteobacteria > Pseudomonadales > Pseudomonadaceae > Aquipseudomonas > Aquipseudomonas carbonaria. The sequence goes on along the minus strand of NZ_CAJFCI010000045.1, from coordinate 123,472 downwards.
GAAGATGATCACGTAGAGCAGCCAACTGGGCAGCAACCCACCCCAGGTGTGCAGGCCCGCCATGCTTTGCCTGAGGCTCATGGGCGACCTCCCAGCTCGCTCGGCAGGAAGGCCGCGAGGCCCATGGCCAGGGTCAGGCCGCCCAGCACCAGCCAGGCACGGGTGGCGCTGCGCGCGGCGAACACGTAGATCGCCGCCGCAGTCCACACGGCGAAGCAGGCAAGGCTGGAAAACACCACGCGGTCGGGACGGGCCAGCGGCAGGTAGACGGTGAAGAACGCGGTGAAGCCATAAGCCAACGCGTAGCCACCGACCAGCGCCGCCAGCACGCGCGAAGTGATGCTCCACGGCGTGGAGGCTTTGTTCTTGCTGGTCACGGTCGTTTCTCTAGTGATGGGCCGGTCATGCGAACAGACGGAAATGCAGCGAAGTTGCACATAATATTGAGAAATATTTACAACAGAAAGCGGCAATTGTCGCTCTCGAAGGAAAGCCCGCGCGCCACGACAGGCGCGCGGGTGATGGCGCGGATCAGAAGTTGTAGGCCGAGATCCCGACGATGTTCCGCCGGCTACCGACGAAACAGTCGTCACGGGCCATCTACAAACCACGCCTGGCCGCGAGCCGATTCCCCCCAACGGGCGAACTTTGTGCGGACTCGGCGAGTCCATCCCTGCATGCACTTCTCGACATCAGGTGACTCGCCATGGAAAACCCGTTCCAGTTGCTGACCGACGCCTTCCACCCCGAGTACCGGGTGAACTTCAGCATCGAGAGTCTGGACGGCAGCGTGATACTGACGCTCTCCGACGATCAGGGATCGGTGGTGGCCAAGCGGCGCATCAGCGCCGTCCAGCGAAGTGATCCGCAACGGCTGCGCAAGCTGATCCAGAGCGTGCGGTTCGGGATCGCCATCGACCGGGGGCAGGGACTGGCCGCGCTGGGCGACCGCCAGCTCGTCCCGGCACCCCGCGACCGTCAGGTCTCGCCGGGGTCGCCCGCCTCTGCCGGCTGAGAGGATTGCAGGCGGCGACGGCGCGGCGCGTCGGCGCTCACCGAGGGGAACTGCGAGGAGGCGTAGCGCACCACCAGGATCGACAGCGCCAGCAGCAGGATCGCCGCCGACACGTAGACCACGCCCATGCCCGGGCCATTGTGGTGCGACACGTCGGAGATCAGCAGACGGGTCAGCGCGGTGATCGCCACGTAGATCAGGAAGCGTACCGGCATGTGGTTGGTCTTGAAGTAGATACCGACCATCGCACCCAGTTCGAGGTAGATGAACAGCAGGAGGATGTCGTCTACGGTGATGTGCCCCTTCTCCACCATCCCCAGGAAAGCCGCTATCGATGCCCAGGCGGTGATGCCGCCGATGGCGAACAGCGCCAGGTAGTGGAAGCTTTCGACGAACAGGTTGCCCAGCGACTCCGCCAGGTCGTGCACGCTTTCGCGCAGGGACTCGGCCCACTTGATCTTCACGGTGAAACTCTCCTTGAACGGCGGCCCTCGAACAGCCAGCGGACGATTCTGCGGCCGGCCCATGGCGCTATGCAGAAACAGGGCCAGCGCCCCTACTGTGAAGGAGATGCCGTGACAGGGGATACGCGGCAAACGGCCGCAGGGAAAAGGCCGGCCGGGGGATGCCCGGCCGTTCGAGGTTGGGGTTATTCGCTGAAGCGTCCGCGCTGCGCCTCGGGCATCAGCTCGAGGTACTGATCACCGCTCATGTGCACCAGCTCGGTGTGGTCGCCGGACTCGAAGTACACATCCGGCTGTTCGGTCAGCGACTGGTCGAGCAGTGTCTCCAGGCCGAACGCGCTCCCCACCGCGGGGATGGCGCCGAGCTCGCAGTCGTCGAAGCGCTCGCCGATATCGCTTTCCCGGGCCAGCCGCCAGTGGCGCCGGGTCAGCTTGTGGACCTTCTGCAAATCGACCTGGCGGGACGCGGGCACCACCGCCATCAGCCAGTGGCCCTGGAAGTCGTCGAGGATCACCGGCTTGGCCATTTTCTGCGGCGGTATGCCGGCGCGCCGCGCTGCTTCGCGGGTGGTCATGGACAGTGAATGCGGCAGCATGTCGTAACGGGATTGGTGCTGCGCGAGGCAGCTCTGCAAACGGGTGGCCATGGTCATGGGGCACCTCCTGCCATAGGCTGGACGCCGACCTCATGTCCCGCTGAAACCGGCGTGGCCGATAAGGCTCGGGAAGCCTTCCGCTCCCCTCCCGGCATCGACCCAGGGCCGATGCCCTGTTAACAGTTTAGGGTCTGGTCGCCGCCACGGCCCCCGCTTCCCGACCGAGCAGATGAAAGGCTGCGAACGCCGCCATCGCGAACAGGCCGTGGAGGTACAGCATCGGCTGCGCCGTGCCGTCCTGCAAAGCGCCCAGCAGCAAGCCACTGGCGGTCGCCCCGGCCATCTGCGCGAATCCCATGAATCCCGCCGCCAGCCCGGCGCGATGGGCGTTGGGCATCACGCCACCGGCCACCGAGGCCGGCAGCACCATGCCGCCACCGAGGGTGACCAGCACCTGCGGCAGCGACAGGCCGAGCACCGACAGGCCGAAAAGCTCGTGCACCAGGACGGTGGCCAGGGCCCCGGCCAGCACCAGCCCGACCCCGAGGGCGACGATGCGCTGCGGCCCCATGCGCAGGATCATCCGCTGGGTGAACAGGGCCCCGCCGATCAGCCCGGAAATCACCGCGCCGAACGTCAGCCCGTACTCCAGCGCGTCCAGCCCGAGCAGGCGCATGTACACCGCCGAGGAGCCGGCGACTATCGCGAACATGGCGCCGTAGGTGCCGGCCAGGGTCAGGGCGAAGGCCCGGTAGGAACGCCCTCGCAGCAGGTCCAGGTAGTCGCCGGCCAGGCTTTTCAGGCGGCCGGCCTGCGGGTCGAGATGCGGATTGCTCTCGTGGTAGCGCCACAGCACGGCGACCAGGGCGATAGCGCCCAGCGTGGCGGTCGCCAGCAAAGGCGCGCGCCAGCCGCCCAGGAATACCAGCCAGCCACCGATCATCGGCGAGAGGGCGATGGCGCTGATCATGCCGATCACCGTCATCGACAGCGCCACGCCCGCCTTCTCCTTCCAGACGTCGCGCACGATGGCACGCGCCAGCACCAGCGCCGCGCAGGCACCCAGGCCCTGCCCCACACGGGCGACGACGAACTCGCCGATGCCGCTGGCCGACAGCATCCACAGGGTCGCCAGCAGATAGGCCAGCACCCCGCCGATCAGCACCGGCCGGCGACCAACCCGATCGGACAGCGGCCCGAGGATCAACTGGCCAAGGCCGAACGCCGCGACGAACACCGACAACGCCAGCAGGCTCGCGCCCGGCGGTGCGACGAGGCCCTGCTCCAGCGCGCCGAGCCCGGGGATCAGCAGTTGAGTGGAAATCTCACCCAGGGCGGTGAGCAACATGAGCAGGCACAGCAGGGTACGCGAAGGCTGGAGTGGGCTCGGCATGGGTCGGCTCCTGGGAAAGGGGTTGTCTCGATTTATATTTCGACAATAATATAAACATTGAATTACGACTGTAATCAAAAAGAAAAACCGGAGGCTCCCATGCCCGACCTGACTCGCGAAGAAAAACTGGCAGCCTGGCTGGCCGCCGAACAGGCCATCCGCTCCAGGCTGGCCGCCCCCGGCACCAGCAGCCTGGCCGCTGTCGCTGAAATGGCACCGATGGACTTCTTCGACCGCATCGGCAACGGCGAGCTGCCCTGCCCGCCATTCGGACTGCTGGTGGATTTCGTCCCGCTGGAATGGGCCTCGGGCCGCTTCGTCTTCCAGGGCACGCCGGATGCCCGCCACTACAACCCGCTGGGCAGCGTGCACGGTGGCTACGCGGCCAGCCTGCTGGACTCCTGCATGGGCTGCGCCATCCACACCCAGCTCAAGCCGGGCCAGGGCTACACCACCACCGACCTGCGCATCAGCTACATCCGCGCACTGCGCCACGACAGCGGCCCGGTGCGCGCCGAAGGCCGGGTGGTGCACGTCGGCCGCTCCACCGCGCTGGCCGAAGGCCGCCTGTACGACGTCGACGACCGCCTCTATGCCGTCGGCTCCACCACCTGCCTGATCCTCGACCTGCGCGGCTGAGCCGCCGCCCCAACCAGGAGTCCCGCCATGACCTCCATCGTGATCGCCGGCTTCGTCCGCTCGCCCTTCCACTTCGCCAGGAAGGGCGCGCTGGTCGACCTCCGCCCCGACGACCTGGCCGCGCAGGTGCTGCGCGGGCTGTTGGAAAAACTCGACCTCGACCCCAGCCTGATCGAAGACGTGATCATGGGCTGCGCCTACCCGGAAGCCGAACAAGGCATGAACATCGCGCGCATCGCCAGCTTCCGCGCCGGCTTCCCGGACACACTCGGCGGCGCCACGGTCAACCGCTTCTGCGGCTCGTCGATGACCGCCGTGCATTTCGCCGCCGGGCAGATCGCCATCGGCGCGGGAGAAGCCTTCATTTGCGCCGGGGTGGAATCCATGACCCGGGTGCCGATGGGCGGCTTCAACGTCTCGCCCAACCCGACACTGCTGCGCGACTTCCCCGAGGTCTACATGGCCATGGGGCACACCGCCGAAGAGGTCGCCCGGCGCTACGGGATCGGCAGAGAGGAGCAGGAAGCGCTGGCTGTGGCGTCCCATGCCAAGGCCGCCAGCGCGCGCGAGCGCGGGACCTTCGCCGAGGAAATCGTGCCCATCGCCCTGCCCACCGGCCTGATCGGCGAAGACGGCTGCATCCGCCCCGGCACCAACCCCGAGGCGCTCGCCCAGCTCAAGCCGGCGTTCGGTGGCACGGTCACCGCCGGTACCGCCTCGCCGCTGACCGACGGCAGCGCCGCCGTGCTGGTATGCAGCGAAGATTTCGCCCGCCGCCACGGCCTGGACGTCCTGGCGCGCATCAAGGCGGTCGCCGTGGCAGGCTGCCCGCCGGAGATCATGGGCATGGGCCCGGTGCATGCAACCCGCAAGGTGCTCGAACGCGCCGGCCTGGAGATCGCGGACATCGATCTAGTGGAGATCAACGAAGCGTTCGCCAGCCAGACCATCGCCTGCGTGCGCGAACTGGGCCTGGACATGGCGCGGGTCAACCTCGACGGCGGCGCCACCGCCCTGGGCCATCCACTCGGTGCCACCGGCGCGCGGATCACCGGCAAGGCGGCCTCGCTGCTGCGGCGCACCGGTAGGCGCTACGCCATCGCCACCCAGTGCATCGCCGGCGGCCAGGGCGTGGCGACCCTGCTCGAGGCCGTGTGACCGCGGGAGAGCGGCCCTTCTGGACTCCCGCATTCGCGGGAGTGACGAGGGATGAAGAGAAACGCCAGGGCTCGACCGTCTCCCCCGCGAACGCGGGGGGCCAGTGAACGCATGGACGCGATCCCAGGCCCCGCCTGCGTGTAAGATGACAGCCAGAATCCCATGACCGAGGAGCAGCGAAGCAATGCGCTATCCCGAAGACCACAAGGCCAAGACCCACCAGCGCATCATCGAAGAAGCCGCGCGGCGCTTCCGCAGCGACGGCGTCGGCGCCACCGGCCTGCAATCGCTGATGAAGGGCCTGGGCCTGACCCACGGCGGCTTCTACGCGCACTTCAAGTCCAAGGACGACCTGGTGGAAACCGCCCTCGCCCACTCCGCCCGGCAATTGCAGGACGAGCTGGTACAGGCGCTGGACAACGATGCGCCGCTACAGAGCTTCATAGCCCGCTACCTGTCCTCCGCACACCGCGCCAATCCCGGTGAGGGCTGCCCGTTGCCGACCATCTCCGCCGAACTTGGCCAGCGCGGCCAGCCCAGCCCGACCACCGACGAAGTGGTGAAAGGCCGCCTGGCGATGATCGAAGCCACCCTGGGCGGCGAGGATGCCGCCGAACAGAGCGTGGTGATGCTCTCGGCGATGGTCGGCGCCCTGATGCTTTCGCGCAGCGTCAGCGACCCGGAGCTGTCCGACCGGCTGCTCAAGACCACCCGCAAACTGCTGATCGAACAGGCCGGGGCCAAGGATGCATCGTAGGGTGCGCCGTACGCACCGATTGCCGGGAGGCGACGGAGAGGTCCGGGCTGCCCGGAGATATCGCCCCTCACCTCAGCCCTCTCCCTCCGGGAGAGGGCTGAGGTGAGGGACCGGTGGATCGAGCAACTCAGAAGCCCAAATACCCCACACCTGACCACAACCCCATGAAAAAGGCCGGCTATCCAGCCGGCCTTCTCACATCACGCCTTTCGCCTTACAGCGGCTTGCCCCGATTGCCATGCGCGCTGACGAACTGCTGCACGGTCTTCAGGTCGTTGGCCAGCACCGTGCAGCGCTCCTCGCGCTGGAACAGGTCAGCCAGGTGCGCCGGCAGGTGCGGAGCCTGACCGATGCCGGCCTTCTCCACCGCCTCGGGGAACTTGACCGGGTGCGCGGTGCCCAGGGTGACCATCGGGATGGCCAGGCTGCGCCGGCACTCGCGGGCGGCGCGCACGCCGATGGCGGTGTGCGGGTCGAGCAGTTCGCCGCACTCCTCGTAGACCTCGGCGATGGTCGCGCAGGTTTCCTCGTCGTTCACCGCCAGCGAATCGAACAGCTTGCGCGCTTCGGTCCAGCGGTCTTCCTCGACGCTGAAACCACCGCCCTGCCTGAAGGTATCCATCAGGCTGGCGATGGCGGCGCCGTTACGGCCGTGCAGGTCGAACAGCAGGCGCTCGAAGTTGGACGACACCATGATGTCCATGGACGGCGACAGGGTCGGGTGCAGGGTATCCTTCACATACTGGTTGCCGCTCATGAAGCGGTGCAGGATGTCGTTGCGGTTGGTGGCGACGATCAGTTGGCTGACCGGCAGGCCCATGTTGCGCGCCAGGTAGCCGGCGAAGATGTCGCCGAAGTTGCCGGTCGGCACCGAGAAGGCCACCGAGCGGGCCGGCGCGCCAAGCTGGATGGCCGCATGGAAGTAGTAGACGATCTGGGCCATGATCCGCGCCCAGTTGATCGAGTTGACCGCCACCAGCCGGGTGCCCTTGAGGAAGCCCTGGTCGGCGAAGCTGGCCTTGACCATCTCCTGGCAGTCGTCGAAGTTGCCCTCGATGGCGATGTTGTGGATGTTGTCGCCGAGGATGGTGGTCATCTGCCGGCGCTGCACCTCGGACACGCGGTTGTGCGGGTGCATGATGAATATGTCGACGTTCTCGCAGGCCTTGCAGCCTTCGATGGCCGCCGAGCCGGTGTCGCCGGAGGTGGCGCCCATGATCACCACGCGCTCGCCGCGCTTGGCCAGCACGTAGTCGAGCAGGCGGCCGAGCAGTTGCAGGGCGAAATCCTTGAACGCCAGGGTCGGGCCGTGGAACAGCTCGAGCACCCACTCGTTGCCGTTGAGCTGGCGCAGCGGGGCGACGGCGTTGTGGTCGAACACGCCGTAGGTTTCCTCGAGGATCTTCTTGAAGTCGGCATCCGGGATGCTGCCGGTGACGAACGGGCGCATCACCCGGAACGCCAGCTCGTGGTACGGCAGGCCGGCCCAGGAGGCGATTTCCTCGACGGTGAAGCGCGGCAGGTTTTCCGGCACATAGAGGCCGCCGTCACTGGCCAGGCCGGCGAGCAGGACGTCTTCGAAATTCAGGGCCGGAGCCTGGCCGCGGGTGCTGATATAGCGCATTTTTCAAAACCTTCATAAAAGCCGATAAAAGCGCTGGAGACTGGAGGCTGGACGCAGGAATCTTTTCGTCCGGCTTTCAGCCTACAGCCTCAAGCGAGCTGTTCGACACGAATCCGCACAACGTTGCCAACCACCCCTTCCAACGCCTCCAGGGCGTCGATGGCTTCGTCGATCTGCGCTTCGCGCACGCGGTGGGTGACCAGGATCATCGGGATCAGGCCGTCATGCTCCTCGACTTCCTTCTGCATGATCGACTCTATGTTGATGCCGCGCTCGGACAGGATGCTCGCCACCTGGGCCAGCACGCCGGGATGGTCCTTGGCCTGGATGCGCAGGTAATACGCGCTCTCGCAGGCTTCGATCGGCAGGATCGGGTGGTCGGACAGCGAATCCGGCTGGAAGGCCAGGTGCGGCACGCGGTTTTCCGGGTCGGTGGTCAGCGCGCGGACCACGTCCACCAGGTCGGCGACCACCGAGGAAGCGGTCGGCTCCATGCCGGCGCCGGCGCCGTAGAACAGGGTGGACCCGGCGGCGTCGCCGTTGACCATCACCGCGTTCATCACGCCGTTGACGTTGGCGATCAGGCGATCGGCGGGTATCAGGGTCGGGTGCACGCGCAGCTCGATGCCGGCCTCGGTCGACCGGGCCACGCCGAGGTGCTTGATGCGGTAGCCCAGCGCCTCGGCGTAGTTGACGTCGGCGGTGGTCAGCTTGGTGATGCCCTCGGTGTAGGCCTTGTCGAACTGCAACGGGATGCCGAAGGCGATGGACGCGAGGATGGTCAGCTTGTGGGCGGCGTCGATGCCTTCCACGTCGAAGGTCGGGTCGGCTTCGGCATAGCCGAGCGCCTGGGCTTCCTTGAGCACGTCGTCGAAGGTGCGGCCCTTCTCGCGCATTTCGCTGAGGATGAAGTTGCCGGTGCCGTTGATGATCCCGGCCAGCCAGTTGATGCGGTTGCCGGCCAGGCCCTCGCGGATCGCCTTGATCACCGGGATGCCGCCGGCCACGGCGGCTTCGAAGGCAACGATCACGCCCTTCTCGCGGGCCTTGGCGAAGATCTCGTTGCCGTGTACGGCGATCAGCGCCTTGTTGGCGGTGACCACGTGCTTGCCATTCTCGATGGCCTTGAGCACCAGCTCGTGGGCCACGGTGTAGCCGCCGATCAGCTCGATGACCACGTCGATTTCCGGGTTGCCGGCCACGTCGAACACGTTGTTGGTAATCGGGGTGCCGGTAATGTCGCACTGCGGGTTGTGCGAACGCAGGGCGATCTGCGCCACTTCGATGCCACGCCCGGCACGACGCGCGATTTCCTCGGCGTTGCGCTTGAGCACGTTGAAGGTGCCGCCACCGACGGTACCCAACCCACAGATGCCAACTTTGACCGGTTTCACACTCGACTCCCCATCTGCACTGCGTAAAACGGCCGAGCGATGCCCGGCCGTGAGTATTGAAGGAGCCGCACCTTACGAAGCGGCCCGCTAATAGTCAATCGGACGCAGCCCCCGGATTACTTGGCCTCGAGGGCCAGCTTGGCGAGCTGCGGGGCCGGCTGGTAGCCGGGGATCATCTGGCCATTGCCGAGGACGATGGCCGGAGTGCCCTGCACGCCGATCATCTGGCCCAGCTCATACTGCTTGACCACCGGGTTGTCGCACTTGGCCTCCGGCAGGTCCTCGCGCGCCTTGGCGCGGTTCATCGCGGCCTGGCGGTCCTTGGAGCACCAGACGCTGACCAGGGTGTTGTAGCCATGGCTGCCGACGCCCTGGCGCGGGAAGGCCACGTAGCGCACCTCGATGCCACGGCGATTGAGTTCCGGCACCTCGCTGTGCAGCTTCTGGCAGTAGCCGCAGTCGGTGTCGGTGAACACGGTGATATGGGCCTTCGGCTCCTTGGGCGCGAACACCACCATCTCGCTGGCCGGGATCGCGTTGATTTCCTTGGCGATGCCGAGGCTTTCCGCCCGCTCGGTGAGGTTGATCGCCTGACCGTCCTTGACCTGGTAGAGGTAGCCCTGCATCAGGTACTGGCCGTCGCCGCTGGCATACAACTGGCGCCCGCCCTTGAGCTGCACCTGGTAGACGCCGCTCATCGGGCTTTCCGCGATGGCCTCGACCGGCAGGTCGGGTTGCAGGGCCTTCAGGGTGCTGCGGATAGCCTGGTCGGGATCGGCGGCCAGGGCAGCGCTGCCAACGAAGCCGAGGGCGGCGGCAGCGAGGATTCGGGTCACGCGCATGGATACTCCTGTCGAGCGGCGGGCGGTGTTGCGGATGGACGAAGCCTACCACAGAAGGCCGGGAAGGCCGATGGCGGCAGGTCGGCTGGAGGCTGGCCACGCCGCTTCTACGTCAAGCTTTTTCGCGGCCATGGAACTGGGCGTCCCCGCCGATCCTACGAACACGGCTTCGATGCCGACCTGTAGGAGCGCGCCATGCGTGCGATCCCCGGCAACGCCAGAGCATCGCCAGCAAGCTGGCTCCTACAACAGCGGACGAGTAGCCCGGATGCAATCCGGGGAAGCCCTCTCGGATTGCATCCGGGCTACGTGGCTGTTGCTTTTATTGGATTCCCGCGAACGCGGGAATCCAATAAACAACGCAGGAGCGAGCTCTGCTCGCGATCCTCCACAACGCCCAGAGCATCGCCAGCAAGCCGGCTCCTACAAAAGCACCGGGCTACGTGGTGGGCTAAAGCCCACCCTACCCTGCAAAAGCGAACCGCTTTTTCGTCCAGCCTTCCAGCCTCCAGCGCTCCTACCCAGCCCTCACCCCCGCGGATGGTGCCTGGCATGCAGGTCTTGCAGCCGCGCCTTGGCGATATGGGTATAGATCTGCGTGGTCGACAGGTCCTGGTGGCCGAGCAGCATCTGCACCGTGCGCAGGTCGGCGCCATGGTTGAGCAGGTGGGTGGCGAAGGCATGGCGCAGGGTGTGCGGCGACAGCGGCTTGGCGATCCCGGCGACCCGCGCCTGGTGCTTGATGCGGTGCCAGAAGGTCTGCCGGGTCATTTGCTCGCCGCGCAGGCTGGGGAACAGCACGTCGCTGGGCTTGCCGCCGAGCAGCAGCGGGCGGGCCTCGACTTCGTAGCGCTCGATCCAGGCGATCGCCTCCTCGCCGAGGGGCACCAGGCGCTCCTTGCGCCCCTTGCCGAACACCATCAGCACGCCCTGGCGCAGGTTGACCTGCTCGAGGGTCAACCCGACCAGTTCGCTGACCCGCAGGCCGCAGGCATACAGCACTTCGAGCATCGCGCGGTCACGCAAACCGATCGGGTCGTCCACATCGGGCGCGGCGAGCAGTGCCTCGACATCCGCCTCGCTGAGCGACTTCGGCAGCGGCCGGCCGATACGTGGCAGCTCCACCTGCAAGGTCGGGTCCTCGGCGATCAGTCCCTCGCCGAGCAGGTAGCGGTAGAAGCCGCGCAACCCGGACAGGAAGCGCGCGGTGGAGCGCGCCACGTAGCCTTCGTTGAGGCGCCAGGCGAGGTGGTCGAGGATCACCTCACGGCCGGCGGCGGGCAGTTCCAGGCCGCGCGCCTGCAACCAGCCGTTGAAGTGCGCCAGGTCGCTGCGATAGGCGGAGCGGGTGTGCTCGGACAGCCCCTTTTCCAGCCACAGGGCGTCGAGGAAGCGGTCGATCAGAGGGTGGTCCAGGGCGGGCATACGGGCACTACATCATCTACTGACAGGGCGCGACTAGTCTTTCATGGACTGGCCATGTACGGACAGGCTCTCGAAAAAGGAATTCCATGAACGAACAGCAGATATTCCTCGCCATCGGCGGCATCGGCGCCGCCGCCCTCGCCTGCCAGTGGCTGGCCTGGCGCCTGCGCCTTCCGGCGATCCTGTTCCTCCTGCTGAGCGGCATCCTCGCCGGGCCGATCCTCGGCTGGCTCGACCCCCAGGCGCTGTTCGGTCCCCTGCTGTTCCCGCTGGTGTCGCTGGCCGTGGCGCTGATCCTGTTCGAAGGCAGCCTGACCCTGCGCTTCGGCGAGTGGCACGAGATCGGCAGCGTGGTGCGGCGCCTGGTCACCCTCGGCGCGCTGGCCACCGGCGCGGTGATCGCCGTGGCCACCCATTACCTGCTGGACTTCCCCTGGCCGATGGCGGTGCTGTTCGGCACCCTGACCCTGGTCACCGGCCCTACGGTGATCGCGCCGATGCTGCGGGTCGTCAGGCCGAAGGCGTCGATCGCCAACATCCTGCGCTGGGAAGGCATCGTCATCGACCCGATCGGCGCCCTGCTCGCCGTGGTGGTGTACAGCTACATCGTCGCCAGCGACCAGGCCACCGGCCTGCTGCTCAGCCTGCGGATCTTCGCCGGGGTGATCCTCTGCGGCATCGCCTTCGGCCTGGCCGGCGGCTGGCTGTTCGGCCAGTTGCTGCGCCGCCACTGGCTGCCCGAGTACCTGCACAACCTGGCGGCGCTGGCGGTGGTGCTCGGCGTGTTCATCGCCGCCAACCTCACGGTGCACGAGTCCGGCCTGCTGGCGGTGACGGTGATGGGCATGTGCCTGGCCAACCTGAAAGGCGTGGACGTCGAGCCGATCCTGCATTTCAAGGAAAACCTCAGCGTGCTGCTGATCTCCGCCCTGTTCATCCTGCTCGCCGCGCGCCTCGACCTGCAGGCCTTGCTGGCCCTCGGCCCGGCGGTGCTGCTCCTGCTGGCGGTGATCCAGTTCGTCGCCCGGCCACTTTGCGTCGCGCTCTCCACCTTCGGCTCGGGGCTCGGCTGGCGCGAACGCCTGCTGTTGTCCTGGATCGCCCCGCGCGGCATCGTCGCCGCCGCGGTGTCGGCAATCTTCGCCGTGCGCCTGCACGAGTCCGGACACGCCAACGCCCACCTGCTGGTGCCGCTGACTTTCGCGGTGATCATCGGCACGGTGATCCTGCAGAGCGCCACCGCGCGACCGCTTGCGCGCCTCCTCAAGGTCGCCGAACCAGCGCCGAGCGGCTTCCTGATCGTCGGCGCGAACCGGGCGGCGCGCGCAGTGGCCGTAGCCTTGCAACAGCTCGGATGCCGTGTGCTGCTCACCGACTCGAGCTGGGAGAACATCAGCGCCGCGCGCATGGACAACCTGCCCACCTACTTCGGCAACCCGGCCTCGCAACATGCCGATGCCCATCTCGACCTGGTCGGCCTCGGCTGCTTGCTGGCCCTCTCCCCGGCTGGCGAACTGAACGCCCTGGCGTGCATGCGCTTCCGCCACGAGTTCGGCCGGCACCGCCTGTACAGCCTGGCCAGCAGCCTGGAAAGCCGTCTCGGCGACAAGCACCGCACCAGCCTGGAGCATCGCGGCCAGTCGTTCGGCAGCCAGCCACTGACCTACACTCAGTTGGCCAACCGCCTGAGCCAGGGCGCCGAGCTGTACACCACCACGTTGACCAAGGGCTTCGGCTGGGCGGACTACCAGGCGCTGCACGGCGAGCGGGCCAACCTGCTGTTCGCCCGCACCGCCGAAGGCTGGGTGCATGTGGTCACTCCCGGGTTCGCCCTCGAACCGCAACCCGGCTGGGTGCTGGTGGCGCTGGTCGAGCCGGAAGTGGCGTGCGACCACTTATCGGCAAAGACGGCCGAAGCGTGACAAGCATGCCGTCACCCTATCTTTGGTCGGGTGACATCCAGGATTGCGCGACCCATCATGATGCCATGTAGCCATCAATTTCAGCGTTCGGACGCCCCATGCCCAATCATCAGAATTCCCGCCTTGGCCAGATCCTGCTCAACAAAGGGCTGATCGATCACACCCAACTGGACGCGGCCATCCGCCTGCAGACACAGGGCGGCAAGCGCCTCGGGGAGATCCTTGTCGAACAGGGCATTCTGAGCGAACGCCAACTCAAGCAGGCGCTGAAGAAGCAGAGCAACCTGCGTCTGGCCGCCACCCTGGTGGCCGCCCTGCTCAGCCCGTTCCAACTGGCCAGCGCCGATATCCAGCGCCTGCAACCCAGCAACGGCTCGCCGACCCGCCAGGCAAGCCCGGGCAACCTCGATCCACTCAGCGACCGGGAGATGCGCAACGTCAGCGCCCAGGGCCTGGACGACGCGTTGCAAAGCCTGTTTCTCCAGGCCGAAAGCGGCGACGGCCTGGCCACCGTGAAACAGTTGACCAAGCTGGTGATGCCGGTGCTGGACAGCCTGGAGGCGGAAACCTCGCTACGGGATGTGCGCTACGACACCAGCAAGGCCGCGCCGCAGCTCAACGCCGACGGCTCGCTGAACGTGCGCCTGCCCAGTTCCATCGGCGAACTGCGCTTCGACAACATCCGCGTCGCCGACAGCGCGCCGCAACAACGCCTCGGCAGCCTGAGCCTGCACGACATCGACCTGTCGCGGGCCAGCCTGAGGATCAGCCTGAGGCCCTGAAGGACGACTCCCCATCCATGAATGGCATGCAGGAGGCGCAGAAACCTTCAGCTTTGCGGGATGTGGAACGGGCCGGGCCGCCTCCGAACCACATTCCGCAGGCATGAAAAAAGCAGCCCGAAGGCTGCTTTTTTCGATTCCCGCGGGAAAAGGTCGATCAGACCAGTTTTTCCTTGATGCGGGCGGCTTTGCCGGACAGGTCGCGCAGGTAGTACAGCTTGGCCTTGCGCACGTCGCCGCGGCGCTTGACGCTGATGCTGTCGACCAGCGGAGAGTAGGTCTGGAAGGTACGCTCGACGCCCACGCCGCTGGAGATCTTGCGCACGGTGAAGGCGCTGTTCAGGCCGCGGTTGCGCTTGCCGATGACCACGCCTTCGAAGGCCTGCAGACGCGAACGGTCGCCTTCCTTCACTTTCACTTGCACGATCACGGTGTCGCCAGGGGCGAAAGCCGGGATCTCTTTGCTCATCTGTTCAGCTTCGAGTTGCTGAATGATCTTGTTGGTCATCTCTGTGCTCCTAAGGCCGGCCTCTGGCCTGCCATCGATACGTTAACTATCGTCCCGCTGACGGAGGTATTCCGCCAACAGCTCTTGTTCTTCTCCAGAAAGCGAGCGGCAATCCAGAAGATCGGCGCGCCGTTCGTAGGTCCTTCCCAAGGACTGCTGCAAACGCCAACGCCGGATGTGTTCATGGTTGCCGCCAAGCAGCACCTCAGGAACACGTTGCCCCGCATACACCTCAGGTCGGGTGTAGTGCGGACAGTCGAGCAGGCCGTCGGTAAACGAGTCCTCCTCGGCAGAATTCGCATGGCCCAATGCACCGGGCAGCAAACGCGTCACCGCGTCGATCAGCACCATGGCCGGCAATTCACCGCCGGACAGCACGTAGTCGCCAATCGACCATTCCTCATCGACATGCGCCTCGATAAAGCGCTCGTCGATGCCTTCATAACGTCCAGCGATGAGGATCAGCGCCTCCTCCTTCGCCAGTTCACGGACCGCCGACTGGGTCAGCTTGCGGCCCTGCGGCGACAGGTAGATCACCTTCGCCGGCCCCTCGACCGCCTGCCTGGCATCAAGCAGTGCGTCTTCGAGCGGCTTGATCTTCATCACCATGCCGGGACCGCCGCCGAACGGCCGGTCGTCGACCGTGTGATGACGATCCGTGGTGTAGCTCCGCGGGTTCCAGCAGGTCAACTGCAACAATCCCTGCTTCACCGCACGGCTGGTGATTCCATATTCGCTGATGGCGGCAAACATCTCGGGGAACAGGGTGATGACTTCGACGCGCAGGCTAGGCATGTTGCGTACTAACCCGGGTTTCAGAAATCCGCATCCCAGTCCACCCTCATCTCACCGGCTGCCAGGTCGATACTCAGAACGCACTGCTCCGTGTAGGGCAGCAAGCGCTCGCGATCGTCCAGGCTGCCCGTGCAGGGCTTGACCACCATGACATCGTTCGAGCCGGTCTCCAGGAGGTGATCGATGCGTCCGAGCAACTGCCCGGCCTGATCGATGACCTTGAGACCTTCCAGCTGGTACCAGTAGTACTCGCCTTCGGCCAGTTGCGGCAGCTCGCCGCGCGGGACGCAGATCTCGAAACCGGCGAAAGCTCGCGCTTCCTCACGGTCGTCGAGGCCGTCGAGCTTGGCCACCAGGACCTTACCCTGCAACCGTCCCCTGACTTGCTCAACCTGACGGGTCTCGCCCTCGCGCCTTAGCGTCCAGTGGCGATAGTCCAGCAGGTTGTCGATCGGGTCGGTAAAGGAATAGACCTTCACCTCGCCACGCACGCCGTGCACCGAAACGATCTTGCCGATGACGATCAGATCATCGGCCGGGGCAGGCGTCGCGCTCATACTGCTCAGGCTGCGGCCTTGGCAGCTTCCTTGAGCAACTGGGCAACGCGCTCGGACGGCTGGGCGCCCTGGCTCAGCCAGTAGTTGGCGCGCTCCTGGTCGACGGACAGACGCACTTCACTACCAGCGGCAACCGGGTTGAAGAAGCCGATGCGCTCGACGAAGCGACCATCGCGCGCGTTGCGGCTGTTGGTCACGGTCAGGTGGTAGAACGGGCGCTTTTTGGAGCCGCCGCGAGCAAGACGGATAGTTACCATGTGAACATCGTTCCTGTAGTCGGTACTAGCAAATCTGGTCAATCAAGCCGGACACGGGGCCCGAAAGGCCGCATATTCTAAGGGGTATCCGGCCTTTTGCAAACCCATTTTTCAGCCACCTGTCCAGCGGCGTCTCAAACCTTGGGCATACCGCCGGGGAACATGCCGCCCAGGCCGCGCATCATCTTGGCCATGCCGCCCTTGGCGGTGAATTTCTTCATCATCTTCTGCATCTGCTTGTGCTGCTTGATCAGCCGGCCGACATCCTGCACCTGGGTGCCGGAACCAAGGGCGATGCGCCGCTTGCGCGAGCCGCTGATGATCTCCGGATCGCGGCGCTCGGCCGGGGTCATGGAGTTGATGATGGCTTCCATCTGCTTGAACTGCTTCTCGGCAACGCCCTGGGCGCCGCCCATCTGCGCCAGGTTGACGCCGCCGAGCTGCGGCAGCTTGTCCATCAGGCCGCCGAGGCCGCCCATGTTCTTCATCTGCTGCAACTGGTCGCGGAAATCCTCGAGGTCGAAGCCCTTGCCCTTCTTGAGCTTCTTGGTCAGCTTCTCGGCCTTCTCGCGGTCGAGGGTCTGCTCGGCCTTCTCGATCAGGCTGAGCACGTCGCCCATGCCGAGGATGCGCGAGGCGATGCGGTCCGGATAGAAGGGTTCGAGCGCTTCGCTCTTCTCGCCCATGCCGATGAACTTGATCGGCTTGCCGGTGATGTGGCGCACCGAGAGCGCCGCGCCGCCACGGGCGTCGCCGTCCACCTTGGTGAGCACCACGCCGGTCAGCGGCAGCGCGTCGCCGAAGGCCTTGGCGGTATTGGCGGCGTCCTGGCCGGTCATGGCGTCGACCACGAACAGGGTCTCCACCGGCTTGACCGCGGCATGCAGCGCCTGGATCTCGGCCATCATCTCGGCGTCGACGTGCAGGCGGCCAGCGGTGTCGAGGATCACCACGTCGATGAACTTGAGCTTGGCCTCCCTGATCGCCGCCTCGGCGATGGCCACCGGCTGCTGGCTGATGTCCGAAGGGAAGAAGGTCACGCCGATGTCGCCGGCCAGGGTTTCCAACTGCTTGATCGCCGCAGGGCGGTAGACGTCGGCCGACACCACCAGCACGCTCTTCTTCTTGCGCTCCTTGAGGAAGCGCGCCAGCTTGCCGACGGTGGTGGTCTTGCCCGCGCCCTGCAGACCGGCCATCAGCACCACGGCCGGCGGCGCGGCGTTCAGCGCCAGGTCCTCGTTGGCGGCGCCCATCAGCTCTTCGAGCTCGGCACGGACGATCTTCACGAATGCCTGGCCCGGGGTCAGGCTCTTCGACACCTCGGCACCGACCGCGCGCTCCTTCACCTTGTTGACGAAGTCCTTGACCACCGGCAGGGCGACGTCGGCCTCGAGCAAGGCCATGCGCACTTCGCGCAGGGTGTCCTTGATGTTGTCCTCGGTCAGCTTGGCCTTGCCGGTGACGGTACGCAGCGTATGCGAGAGGCGGTCGGTGAGATTTTCAAACATGCGCGATCCTTTCGAGCTCCGGGCGAGCCGGGAACGTGGGCTTGTAGCAGGCGGCGGATTATAGCGGAGAGGCCCCGACACGGACACTGCCGCTCCGGATCGATAGACAGACGATAAAGACGATAAAAGCGCTGGAAGGCTGGAGGCTTGACGAAAAGCAGGCAGTCGAACGACAACGCCGCGCCATTCGTCCGGCCTTCCAGCCTCCGGCGCTTTTCCATCGAAGGGCTGGCCGCCCTCCCCGGTCTTTCGTGAAAACCCCTTTGTATGCCACACTCAGCCCCTTTCGGGCCCCGTCTTACAAGGATTTATGCAGCCTCTGTTGCCCAGCCTCATCGCCGCCGCACTGTATGCGGCCGCCACCGCCTATCAGTCCCAGCGCCTGACCACGCGCAAGACGCCGGACATGCGCATCCTGCTCCCGCTCGGCGCGCTCGCCCTGCTGGCCCATGCCGTCAGCCTGTTCGCGCAACTGATCACCCCGAGCGGACTGGTCCTCGACTTCTTCAACGCCGCCAGCCTGATCGCCGCGGCGGTGATCGCCCTTACCCTGCTGGCCGTCGTCCGCATCCCGGTGGCGAACCTGCTCCTGCTGCTCTTCCCGCTGGGCTGCCTGACCGTGCTGCTGGCGACGTTCGCACCGGCCGGCACGACGCAGGGTATCAACGAGCATCCGGGCATCCTCGCCCACATCCTGCTGTCGATCCTCGCCTACGGCCTGCTGACCATCGCCATGTTCCAGTCGCTGCTGTTGCTGCTGCAGGACCATCAGCTCAAGCACAAGCATCCGTCCGGGCTGATCCGCAACTTCCCGCCGCTGCAGACCATGGAAAGCCTGCTGTTCGGCTTCCTGTGGGGCGGCTGGGTGCTGCTGTCGCTGTCGCTGCTGTCCGGCTGGCTGTTCCTCGACGACCTGTTCGCCCAGCACCTGGTGCACAAGACCCTGCTGGCCTGCGTGGCCTGGGTGATCTTCGGCGTGCTGCTGTGGGGCCGCCACCAGCGCGGCTGGCGCGGCCACAAGGCGATCCGCTGGACGCTGGCGGGCTTCTGCCTGCTGATGCTGGCCTACTTCGGCAGCAAACTGGTGCGTGAATTCATCCTGCATATATGAACAGCTTCGCTAGCGGCCTGCTGCTTGGCCTGTTGCTTGCCCTGCTCACCGCCCTCGCGATGAGCCTCGGGCGGCGTCGAGCGCCACGCCGCAGCGAGCAGTCCGCCGAGGCGCACGACGAACCCTCGCCACCGCTGCTCCAGGCGTTCCGGCAGGTGCGCATCAAGTCGATCATGGTGCCGCGCAGCGAGATCCAGGGCATCGACATCGGCGCGGAACCGGCACGCATCCTCGAACAACTGTGCAACGCCACCCATACCCGCCTTCCGCTGTACCGTGGCGACATCAACCACATCGAAGGCCTGCTGCACGTTCGCCAGATCGCCCCGTTGCTCGGCCGCGACGACCTGGACGGCGCCAGCCTGCTGGCCGCCAGCAAGGATGCCTACTTCGTGCCGGAAAGCACGCCGCTGCTCACCCAACTGGTCAACTTCCAGAAGGAAAAACGGCGCATCGCGATCGTGGTCGACGAATACGGCGAGGTGCTCGGCCTGGTCAGCCTGGAAGACATCTTCCGCGAGTTGATCGGCGAGTTCGGCAATCTCGACGAACTCGGCCCGAACCCGGCGATCCAGATCGAAGACGACGGCCGCTACAGCCTGGATGGCTCCATCCACCTGCGTGAACTGAACCGTGCGCTGGGCTGGCAATTGCCCTGCGACGGCCCGAAGACGCTCAACGGCCTGATCACCGAAGCCCTCGAACAGATCCCCGAGAACTGCGTGTGCCTGAAGATCGGGCCCTATCGCCTGGAAACCCTGGAAACCAGCGAGAACCGAGTGCTGCGCGTACGCGCCTGGCGTGCCAGCCTGCAGGAACCGGCCAGGTAGCGGCCGCCGCGGGCCATCGCGGCCATGGGCCGCTCCTACGCCTAGGGCGCTGGGCCTTGTGCAGTGTTTATTGGGTCCCCCACCCGACTCCCCAGCACCTCGGCCAGGCTTTCGCCCCAGACCCGATAACCAAGCGCCGAGGGGTGGTAGCCATCGATGGCCAGGAGATCCCGCTGCATGCTGATGGCCACGCCACAGTAGGTCACCGCCGACTCCAGCGCCTGGTTGCGCAGATGCTCATCCATCAGCGCGGCGCGCCAGCCGAGCAGGCGGCGCAGCAGCCAGGGCAAGGCATGGAAATGCTGCAAGGGCGGCACCGCCGTGCACACCACCTGGGTGCCCTGCCCCTGGAAATGCCCGATCAGCCGCCGCAAGGCCGCACGCCAGTCGGCAACCGAAGTGAAATGCGTGGTGTCGTTGACGCCGAACACCAGAACCGCCAGGTCGAAACGCTCCTGCGCCAACGGCAGCAGACGCTGGCAGGCCTCCCCGGCAGTGATGCCGTTCTCGCCCAGCGCCCGCCAGAGCACCGGACGCCCCAGGCGCCGGGCAAGCGCGGCGGCCAGTTGCCCGGCCAGGGCCTGGTCCAGGCAGGATGCGCCGACGCCGGCGACGGTCGATTCGCCCAGCAGCAACAGGTCGAGCGGCTGACCGGGCAGTTCGGCCGCGGCCAGGCCATGCGCATCGCCGGCCGCCGGCTCCAGTCTCAGTGCCGTGCATCTGGTGCGCAGCGCCAGCGGCAGCAGCACAGGCATCAACGGTAGCGCAACCGCCCACCAGGCCAGGCCGCGCCAGGCGTTCACAGCTCGACGCCGACCGCCTGCGCCGAGCGGGTGGCTTTCGCCCGCGCCAGATCGACCGACTCGTCACGGGCCAGGGCCACGCCCATGCGCCGCTGGCCGGCGACCTCCGGCTTGCCGAACAGGCGCAGCGCGGTATCCGGCTCGCTCAGCGCGGCGCCGAGGTTGGCGAATGCGGTTTGCTGCGAGTGGCCTTCGACCAGGATCACCGCCGAGGCCGAAGGGCCGAACTGGCGGATCGCCGGGATCGGCAGGCCGAGGATCGCCCGCGCGTGCAGGGCGAACTCCGAGAGATCCTGGGAAATCAGGGTGACCAGCCCGGTATCGTGCGGACGCGGCGAAACTTCGCTGAACCACACCTGGTCGCCCTTGACGAACAGCTCGACGCCGAACAGGCCACGGCCGCCAAGCGCCTCGGTGACCGCCTTCGCGATGCGCTCGGACTCGGCCAGCGCCTTCGGGCTCATCGCCTGGGGCTGCCAGGACTCCTGGTAGTCGCCCTTCTCCTGGCGATGACCGATCGGCGCGCAGAAGGTGGTGCCGCCGACGTGGCGCACGGTGAGCAGGGTGATCTCGTAGTCGAAATCGATGAAGCCCTCGACGATCACCCGCCCGCGACCGGCACGGCCGCCTTCCTGGGCGTAATCCCAGGCCTTCCGCACGTCATCCGGGCCACGCAGCAGGCTCTGCCCCTTGCCGGAGGAGCTCATGATCGGCTTGACCACGCAGGGGAAGCCGAGATCCTCGACCGCGCGGCTGTAGTCTTCGAAGGAGTCGGCGAAGTGATAGGGCGAGGTCGGCAGTTCCAGCTCTTCGGCGGCCAGGCGGCGGATGCCCTCGCGGTTCATGGTCAGTTGCGCGGCGCGGGCGGTGGGGATCACGGTGAAGCCTTCGGCCTCCAGCTCGACCAGGGCGTCGGTGGCGATCGCCTCGATCTCCGGAACGATGTAATGCGGCCGCTCCCGCTCGATCACCGCGCGCAGGGCGGCGCCGTCGAGCATGTCGATCACGTGGCTGCGGTGTGCCACCTGCATGGCCGGGGCATCGGCGTAGCGGTCGACGGCGATCACCTCGACACCGAGGCGCTGCAATTCGATCACCACCTCCTTGCCCAGCTCGCCTGAGCCACACAGCAGGACGCGGGTCGCGCTCGGCGACAGGGGGGTTCCG
The DNA here is from genome assembly GCF_904061905.1 of Zestomonas carbonaria. Taxonomy (GTDB): domain Bacteria; phylum Pseudomonadota; class Gammaproteobacteria; order Pseudomonadales; family Pseudomonadaceae; genus Aquipseudomonas; species Aquipseudomonas carbonaria. The sequence continues at coordinate 101,925 of NZ_CAJFCI010000045.1, read as the reverse complement.
ATACGGGGCATGGGGATTTCCTCGAAAGTCGTGGCGATGGATCGCCGTGCGGATCAGTGAAGCAGGCCCTTGACCCTGGCCCGCTCATGGCAGCGCTTCAATACCTCGCGCCGCTCGTCGTTGTCCATCCGGCCCCAGCGGGTGATTTCCGCCACCGTGCGCTGGCAGCCGGTACAGATGTCATCCTCGTCCAGCGCGCAGATCGACACGCAGGGCGAGGCGACCGGGCGCTCGCGCCGCTCCATCAATCTTCGTCCGGCTGCAGGTCGCGGGCGTAGCGCTGGGCGTTGTGCACGTAGTGGGCGGCACTGGCTTCGAGCATCTTCTTCTGCGCGTCGGTGAGCTCTCGCACCACCTTGCCCGGCGAACCCATCACCAGGGAGCCGTCGGGAATCTCCCTGCCTTCGGGGATCAGCGAGTTGGCGCCGATGATGCAGTACTTGCCGATCTTCGCGCCGTTGAGGATCACCGCATTGATGCCGATCAGGCTGTAATCGTCGACCGTGCAGCCGTGCATCATCACGTTGTGCCCGACGGTGACGCCCTTGCCGAGGGTCAGCGGGTAGCCCATGTCGGTGTGCATGACGGTGCCGTCCTGCACGTTGCTGTTCTCGCCGATCAGGATCAGTTCGTTGTCGCCGCGCAGCACGGCGCCGAACCACACGCTGGCACCGGCTTCCAGCCTGACCTTGCCGATCACCGAAGCATCGGGGGCGATCCAGCTATCCGGATGGGTTTCGACACGGGCGTTGCCCAGGCGGTATTTCATCGGGGTGTCCTCATCAGGCGTCGTTATCGTGCCAGCCGATCGGTATCAGCTCAGCTTTATGAAAGAGGGCGGCGGCTCATGCAGGGAGATGTCGGCGTCGAACAGCAGGTTGACCAGCTCGACCACCATGATCGCGGTCAGACCCCAGATACGGAACTCGCCATAGCGGTAGCTCGGCACGTACCAGCTATGCCCCTGGTAATCGATGCGGTGGGTGACCTCGCGCGGGTCCTGGCGGAAGAACTCCAGCGGCACCGAGAATACCGCGGCGATCTCGCCGTCGTTGGGCTGGTATTCGACGAAATCCGGGACGAGGCCGACGATCGGCGTCACCTTGATGCCATAGCGCGACACCAGCGGACTCAGGGTGCCGACCACTTCCACCAGGCCGGGCGGCAGGCCGACCTCTTCCTGTGCCTCGCGCAGGGCGGTATGCACCAGGTCGCGATCCTCCGGATCGCGCCGCCCGCCGGGGAAGGCCACCTCGCCGCCATGGGTCGACAGGCCGCTGGCGCGCAGGGTCAGCACCAGCTCCGGGTCGTCGCTGCGGGTAATGGGCACCAGTACGGCCGCTTCGGGAAATCCCTGGTCGCTCTCCAGGGTACGTGGCCGGTGACCGCGCACACGTTGGACCAGCTCATCGAGCATGAACATTCTCTATCGTTTCTTCTGTCCGGCATCATGGCATGAAAAAAGTGGGCCACCCAAGCCCTGCGCCGCTTGGTCGCAGTATTCCCCGAGGTGCCGGGACGCCCTGCCGATGCTTGCGGGGTGCCCGGCCGCGCGCCAAGATGGGCCAACCAGTCGAGAGGAAACGGCATGAAATTCTGCAGCCTGTGCGGTGGGCCGCTGAGCCAGCACATCCCGCCCGGCGACAACCGCCTGCGCCATGTCTGCACCCACTGCAACACCGTGCACTACCAGAACCCACGCATCGTCGCCGGCTGCCTGGCGGTGTGGGAGGACCAGGTGCTGCTCTGCAAGCGCGCCATCGAGCCACGCCGCGGCTACTGGACGCTGCCGGCCGGCTTCATGGAGAACAGCGAGACCATGATCGAGGCCGCCTCGCGCGAAACCATGGAGGAAGCCCGGGCGCGGGTCAGCGACCTCGACCTCTATACCCTGTTCGACCTGCCGCACATCAGCCAGGTCTACGTGTTCTTCCGCGCCCGGCTGGTCGACCTGGATTTCTCCGCCGGCGAGGAAAGCCTGGAGGTTCGACTGTTCCGGGAGAACGAGATTCCTTGGTCGGAGCTGGCTTTTCCGACCGTCGGGCGTACCTTAGAATGCTACTTCGCCGACCGGGTAGCGCAGACCTACCCCGTGCGCAACGAACCACTCGAAGCGCTGCGCACGCACTATAAACAGCACAAGAACACCTGATCGCCAAGGCGATCCATCGAAGATCCGGGGAAGTTGTAACGATGCGCTGGTTGCTAGCCGTACTCTGTTTGTCCTTTGCCGCCTGGAGCCATGCCAACGCCACGCCGACTCTGGACGGTCAGCGCGTCGACAAGGTCCTGGTGGTCAAGTCCGAGCGCAAACTGCACCTGATGGGCAAAGGCACCGTGCTGAAGAGCTACCGGGTCTCGCTGGGCAAGCAGCCGGTGGGCCACAAGCAGCGCGAGGGCGACAAGCGCACGCCGGAGGGCTTCTACTGGATCGACTGGCGCAAGACCAGCGACAAGTACAACCTGTCCATGCACATCTCCTACCCCAACATCCGCGACCAGCACCAGGCCCGCGAGGCCGGCGTCCAGCCCGGCGGCATGATCATGATCCACGGCACACCGATCGATGACGAATACCCGGAGTGGTATTTCAGCAGCCTGGACTGGACCGAAGGCTGCATCGCCATGAAGAACACCGACATGCGAGAGGTCTGGAACCTGGTCAAGGACGGGACGTTGATCGAGATTCGGCCGTAAAAGCAGCGGCAAGCTTCAAGCCACAAGCTTCAAGAAAAAGCACGCTGCGACCATCGCTGATGAAGCTTGAAGCTTGCCGCTCCCTAAAACAGCAGATCCGACAACCGCCAGACCTCGAAGGCCGGGGTCTCGTAAGGGTGGGCCTTGCGTAGCGCCTTGACCGCGGCGTGGATCAGTTCGTCGGCCACCACCAACTCGACCTTCCATTCCGCCACCCGCTCCACCTGGCCGGTCTGGCCGAGGAACGGCTGGCTGCCTTGCAACGGCCGGAACTGCCCCTGTCCCAGCACCTGCCAACAGCAACTGTCATAGTTGCCGATCCGGCCGCCACCGGCCTCGAAGATCGCGCTTTTAACCGCATCCAGATGGGACTCCGGCACATAGAAGCACAGCTTGTACATCAAGGTCTCCGTAACGATGGGCGACAGACTGTTCTGGCTGGGCACAGGATAATGGCAATATGCCAACATCTACCACCGAGCACATCACAACGCAGGCGTTGGACTGGAAAAGCTGGCAGGTGTTTCCGCTTGCATAGAGCGTTTAGGAATAAACCAGATCAAGCTCCAAACCAGAATCGTCGCCATTTCGCTCGCCAGCCAGGAGCCGGCGGCGAGTGGCTGCCATCGCAATAGGGCAGGCTCGCCGAATACCCGCAGCGGCACAGCAGCAGGCGTTGCTCGCGTGCGATGGTCAGGCGCAGGGCCTGCGGGCAATCGGGGGAACTGTCGGGACGCTGCGGGCAACGGCCACAGCCGCACAGGCACAGGATTTCGCCGGGATGAACCAGGCGGACTTCGGGGAGGATCGGCGAGGAAGATGGGTCGGGCATGGGGGTTGCCCTTCGAAGGTTGTCTGGAACCGCGGATCGCGGCCATGGGCCGCTCCTACGGGGTAACTACGCCGTGCTTGGCTGGATCGGCGCTTCGGGCATCGCCCCATTTATGAGAGGGCTATGTCTGCATTAAATGTTGCAGTTGGTCGCTCCTACAGAGGGCACTGCTTACAGATCGAGCCTACACCCAGGGAATGGTTTGGCCCCTTTCGCCGGCCCGCTTGCCCTCTCCCGCCCTTCGGGCACCCTCTCCCATGAATGGGAGAGGGTCATCAGATGGGCCTTCGGCCCGCTTTCAGTCCACCCAGACGCGGGCGTTGCGGAACATCCGCAGCCAGCCGCCGTCCTCTTGCCACTCGTCCGGGCGCCAGGAGTTCTGCACGGCGCGGAACACCCGCTCGGGGTGGGGCATCATGATGGTCACGCGGCCGTCGCGGGTGGTCAGGCCGGTGATCCCGCGCGGCGAGCCGTTGGGGTTGGCCGGGTAGTTCTCGGTGACCTTGCCGTAGTTGTCGACGAAGCGCAGCGACACGCAACCGGACAGGTCGGCCTCGAGCAGGGCTTCCTCGCTCTCGAACTCGGCATGTCCCTCGCCGTGGGCGATGGCGATCGGCATGCGCGAACCAGCCATGCCTTGCAGGAAGATCGACGCCGACTCCTGCACCTGGACCATCGCCACGCGCGCCTCGAACTGCTCCGAGCGGTTGCGCACGAAGTGCGGCCAGAACTCGCTGCCGGGGATCAGCTCGTGCAGGTTGGACATCATCTGGCAACCGTTGCACACGCCGAGGGCGAAGCTGTCGCGGCGCTCGAAGAAGGCCTGGAAGGCATCCCGGGCGCGGCTGTTGAACAGCACCGACTTGGCCCAGCCCTCGCCGGCGCCGAGCACGTCGCCGTAGGAGAAGCCGCCACAGGCCACCAGGCCCTTGAACTCCTCCAGATCGACGCGGCCGGCGAGGATGTCGCTCATGTGCACGTCGATGGCGGCGAAACCGGCGCGGTCGAACGCCGCGGCCATTTCCACCTGGCCGTTGACGCCCTGCTCGCGCAGCACCGCCACCTGCGGACGCACGTTCTTCTTGATGAACGGCGCGGCGATATCCTGGTTGACGTCGAAGCTGAGCTTGATGCTCAGGCCCGGATTGTCTTCGTCGAGCAGCGTGTCGAATTCCTGGTCGGCGCAATCGGCATTGTCGCGCAGGCGCTGGATGCGGTAGCTGGTCTCGCTCCACTGGCGCTGCAGCAGGCGGCGCTCGCCGGTGAACACCGGCAGCCCCTCGAAACTGATCACCACCTCGGCACCGTTGACCGGCTGACCGATCACCGACACGCAATCGCCCAGGCCAGCGCCGCTGAACTGGGCCAGCACTTCCGGGGTGGCATCCTGGTGCACCTGGATCACCGCGCCCAGCTCCTCGCTGAACAGCACGGAAGCGACCTCTTCGGCCGAATCGGCCAGGCCGTCGAGGTTGAGGTCGAGACCGCAATGGCCGGCGAAGGCCATTTCCAGCACGGTGGCAAGCAGGCCGCCGTCGGAACGATCGTGGTAGGCCAGCAGGTGACCATCGGCATTCAACCCCTGGATCACCGCGAAGAACGCCTTGAGGTCCTCGGCGTCGTCGACGTCCGGCGCCTGGCGGCCGATCTGGCCGTAGGTCTGCGCGAGGATCGAGCCACCCAGGCGGTTCTGGCCGCGACCGAGGTCGATCAGGATCAGGTCGGTCTCGCCCTTGTCCAGGCGCAACTGCGGCGTGAGGCTCTTGCGGATGTCGGTGACCGGCGCGAAGCCGGAGACCACCAGCGACAGCGGCGCGGTAACGCTCTTCTCGCCCTCGGCATCCTGCCAGCGGGTCTTCATCGACATGGAGTCCTTGCCCACCGGGATGGTGATGCCGAGCGCCGGGCACAGCTCCATGCCCACCGCCTTGACGGTGTCGTACAGGCGCGCGTCCTCGCCCGGGTGGCCGGCGGCGGCCATCCAGTTGGCGGACAGCTTGATGTCGGAAATCTTCTCGATGCGTGCGGCCGCCAGGTTGGTGACGGTCTCGCCGACCGCCATGCGCCCGGATGCCGGGGCGTCCAGCAGGGCCAGCGGGGTACGCTCGCCCATGGCCATGGCTTCGCCGGTGTAGACGTCGAAGCTGGTGGCGGTCACCGCGCAGTCGGCCACTGGCACCTGCCAGGGGCCGACCATCTGGTCGCGGGCCACCAGGCCGGTGATGGTGCGGTCGCCGATGGTGATCAGGAAGCTCTTGCTGGCCACCGCCGGATGGCGCAGCACGCGGGATACCGCCTCGGCGATGTCGATCCCGGCGCCGGCGAAGTCATCGCCCTGCTCGGCCTCGCGGGTCACCGAACGATGCATGCGCGGCGGCTTGCCGAGCAGCACTTCGAGCGGCATGTCCACCGGCTTGTTGCCGAAGTGGCTGTCGGCGACGGTCAGGTGGCGCTCCTCGGTGGCCTCGCCGACCACCGCGAAGGGGCAGCGCTCGCGTTCGCAGATGGCCTTGAAGGCGTCGAAATCGGCAACGTCGACGGACAGCACGTAGCGTTCCTGCGACTCGTTGCACCAGATTTCCAGCGGGCTCATGCCTGGCTCGTCGTTGGGCACCGCGCGCAGCTCGAAGCGACCGCCACGGCCGCCATCGTTGATCAGTTCGGGCAGGGCGTTGGAGATACCGCCGGCGCCGACGTCGTGGATGAACTTGATCGGGTTCCTGTCGCCCAGTTGCCAGCAGCGGTCGATCACTTCCTGGCAACGACGCTCCATTTCCGGGTTCTCGCGCTGTACCGAGGCGAAGTCGAGGTCGGCGGCGCTGGCGCCGGTGGCCATCGACGAGGCGGCACCGCCACCCAGGCCGATCAGCATGGCCGGGCCGCCGAGCACGACCAGCTTGGCGCCGACCGAGATTTCACCTTTCTGGACATGCTCCGCGCGGATGTTGCCCATGCCGCCGGCGAGCATGATCGGCTTGTGGTAGCCGCGCACTTCCTGGCCGCGCGGGCTGCCCACCGCCTGCTCGAAGGTGCGGAAGTAGCCGTTCAGGTTGGGACGGCCGAATTCGTTGTTGAACGCGGCGCCGCCCAGCGGGCCCTCGACCATGATGTCCAGCGCGCTGACGATGCGCTCGGGCTTGCCGTAGGGCTTCTCCCAGGGCTGTTCGAAGCCGGGGATGTTCAGGTTGGAGACGGTGAAGCCGGTCAACCCGGCCTTTGGCTTGGCGCCACGGCCGGTGGCGCCCTCGTCGCGGATCTCGCCGCCGGAACCGGTGGAGGCGCCGGGGAACGGGGCGATGGCGGTCGGGTGGTTGTGGGTCTCGACCTTCATCAGGATGTGCACCGGCTCCTCGACCGCGCCGTACCGGCGGGTTTCGGGATCGGGATAGAAGCGGCCGGCGACGAAACCGCTCATCACGGCGGCGTTGTCCTTGTAGGCGGACAGCACGCCCTCGCGATGCATCTCGTAGGTGTTCTTGATCATGCCGAACAGGGATTTCTCCTGGGCCTGACCGTCGATGTCCCAACTGGCGTTGAAGATCTTGTGCCGGCAGTGCTCGGAGTTGGCCTGGGCGAACATCATCAGCTCGACGTCGTGGGGATTGCGCCCCAGGTCGCCGAAGCTCTTCACCAGGTAGTCGATCTCGTCCTCGGCCAGCGCCAGGCCGAGGTCGAGGTTGGCGCGCTCCAGCGCGGCGCGGCCACCGCCGAGCACGTCGACGATGGTCAGCGGCTTGGGCTGGGCATGGCTGAACAGGCCTTCGGCCTGCTCCAGGCTGTCCAGCACCAGTTGGGTCATGCGATCGTGCAGGGCCTGGGCGATCAGCGCGGCGGCCACGTCGTCGAACTCACCGCTGACGTAGTAGGCGATCCCCCGCTCCAGGCGCTCGATCTTCGCCAGGCCGCAGTTGTGGGCGATGTCGGTGGCCTTGCTCGACCAGGGCGAGATGGTCCCGAAGCGCGGCACCACCAGGAACAGCCGGCCGCTGGGCTCCTGCACCGGCACGCTCGGGCCGTACTTGAGCAGGCGCGCCAGCACGCCCTGCTCGTCTTCCGTGAGGACACCCGTGACCTCGGCGAAGTGGGCGAATTCGGCATACACGCCACTGACGGAGCCGACCTTCTGGGTCAATTGCTCGAGCAGTTTGCCGTGGCGGAAGGCAGAAAGGGCGGGAGCGCCGCGCAGGATCAACATCGTCGGGACAGCCTCGGAGAAGGGGGAGTTCGAAGGCCGTGCATTCTAGCTCAAAGCGCCTGCCAAGGCACCCGTGGCGGGCGCTGGCGGACCAGCGCTATCAGAGAAGGACGTCCCTGTCGAGATATGGAGACCCCAATGCATTGCGTATACTGCGGCGATGCTCGCCCAGACTGTGTTCCGCAAGCGCTACGTGCGCTGGCTGTTGTCTCTCGGAATCCTTCTGCTGTTCTCCGGCTGCGTGGACGAACCCAGCAGCCTCGAACGGGTACAGAAGGAGGGCGTACTACGCGTGGTCACCCGTAACAGCCCGGCCACCTATTTCCAGGACCGCAACGGCGAAACCGGCTTCGAATACGAACTGGCCAAGCGTTTCGCCGACGACCTGGGCGTCGAACTGCGGATCGAGACCGCCGACAACCTCGACGACCTGTTTTCCCGCCTCAACCAGCCGGACGGCCCGGAACTCGCTGCTGCCGGCCTGGTGGCCAGCCAGCAGCGCCAGCAGCAGGCACGCTTTTCCACCCCCTACCTGGAAGTCACCCCGCAGGTCATCTATCGCAGCGGCCAGCGCCGCCCCACCCGCCCGGAAGGCATGGTCGGCCAGCGCATCCTGGTGCTCAAGGGCAGCAGCCACGCCGAGCAACTGCGTGAGATGCAGGTCCGGCTGCCCGAGCTGAAGTTCGAGGAATCCGACGCCGTGGAGGTGGTCGACCTGCTGCGCATGGTCGACGAGGGGCAGATCGACCTGACCCTGGTGGACTCCAACGAGCTGGCGATGAACCAGGTGTACTTCCCCAACGTGCGGGTGGCCTTCGATTTCGGCGACTCCAGCAGCCTGAGCTGGGCGGTGACCAGCGGCGAGGACAACAGCCTGCTCGACGCGATCAACGACTTCCTCGCCCGCGCCCAGAAGAACGGCACCCTGCAGCGCCTCAAGGAACGCTACTACGGCCATGTCGACGTGCTCGGCTACGTGGGCGCCTACACCTTCGCCAAGCACCTGCAGCAGCGCCTGCCGCGCTACGAGAAGCACTTCCGCCAGGCCGCCCAGGACACCCAGATCGATTGGCGCCTGCTCGCCGCGGTGGGCTACCAGGAATCCCTCTGGCAACCGGAAGCCACCTCGAAGACCGGCGTGCGCGGCCTGATGATGCTGACTCAGAACACCGCCCAGGCGATGGGCGTCGCCAACCGCCTGGACCCGAAGCAGAGCATCTTCGGCGGCGGCAAGTACTTCGCCCTGGTCAAGCAGGGGCTGACCGACGACATCGAGGAACCGGACCGCACCTGGTTCGCCCTGGCCGCCTACAACATCGGCATCGCCCACCTCGGCGACGCCCGCAAGCTGGCCGAGGCCGAAGGGCTGAACCCGAACAAGTGGCTGGACGTGAGCAAGATGCTCCCGCGCCTGTCGCAGAAGCAGTGGTACAGCAAGACCCGCTACGGCTATGCGCGCGGCGGCGAGACCGTGCACTTCGTGCGCAACGTGCGCCGCTACTACGACATCCTCACCTGGGTGACCCAGCCGCAACTGGAAGGCGGCGAGATCGCCGAGAGCGGCCTGCACGTCCCCGGCATCGACAAGCGCAAGCCGGCCGAAGAGGATGCGCCGCCGCTTTGATCACGACCTGTGATCGCAGGGATGGCTCATCGGTGGGCTGAAACCCACCCTACGGCCAGCTATCCCCGGCGGGCCTTGAAGAAAGCACTCAGGATCGCCCCGCACTCCTCCGCCAGCACCCCGCCCTCGACCAGCACCCGGTGATTGAGGAACGCCTGTTCGAAGAACTGCCCGCGACTGACCGCCACCCCGGCCTTGGGCTCGGTGGCGCCGTAGACCACGCGCTGGATACGCGAATGGACGATCAGCCCGGCGCACATGCTGCACGGCTCCAGGGTCACGTACAGGGTGCTGCCCGGCAGGCGATAGTTGTCCAGCGCCGCAGCAGCGGCGCGGATGGCCACCATCTCGGCGTGGGCACTGGGGTCGCGGCGGGAAATCGGGCAATTGAAGCCCCGGCCGACCACCTGGCCATCCTGCACCAGCACCGCGCCCACCGGGACCTCGCCCAGCTCCGCCCCTTCGCGCGCCAACGCCAGCGCTTCGCGCATGAAATGCTCGTCTCGCGAACGGTCGATGACCTGAATTCTGCTCATTACCTACCCATGAATATCGTCTGGCACCTGCCGTAGGGTAGAAAACCGCGAAGCGTTTTCCACCAAACAAGCCGGTGGATGCGAAAAGCGACATCCACCCTGCGAACGCCGCGACCTAGACCACCGCGATGGCCGCCATCAGCCCCGTTTCCATATGATCGATCACATGACAATGGAACATCCACACACCGGGATTATCGGCCACCAGCGCGATGCGCGCGGTCTCGTTCTTGCCCAGCAGGTAGGTGTCGGTGAAGTACGGGACGATGTCCTTGCGGTCCGAGCCCAGCACCTTGAAGGCCATGCCGTGCAGGTGGATCGGGTGCTGGTACTGGGCCATGTTGCGCAGTTCGAAGATGTAGTGCCCACCGAGCTTCAAGGTCGCGATGGGCCGGTCGGTGCAGGTCTTGTCGTTGATGTCCCAGGCCTGGCCGTTGATCTGCCAGTACTTGTAGCTGCCACCCTGGGCGATGTTGTCCACCAGGGTGGCGGCCCACTCGAAGCGGAAGCTCAGGGTCTCGGCGATGGACAGGTCCGGCTCGGCCACCGGATTGGCGGGCAGCGCCGGCGGCCAGTCGTCGGGCGCCTCGCTGGAAGCCACGCTTTTCAGGGTCGCCAGGCGTAGCGGGCCGTTGCGCAAGGGCAGCTCCCGCCCTTCTTCCGGCACCTTGATGGCCAGGTCGATGCGCATCCCCGGCCCCAGCCAGTACTCCTTGCCCAGCGGTCGTGGCTCGATGGGATGGCCATCGAGGGCATAGATACGCACGTCGGCGCCGGGCATGTTGAGGCGGTAGGTCACCGTATTGTCGAGGTTGAACAGGCGCAGGCGCACCACCTGGCCAGCGGGCAGCGCCAGGGTGGGATTGGGCCTGGCGTTGATCGTCGTCAACCGCCCCCGCGTGCCCTCGCGCGCCGCTTCGCGCGGCACCAGGAACGGGGTGAACGCCCCCTGCTGATCGACGTGCCAGGTCTTCAGGCTCAACGAACGCTCGTGGCGAAAACCACTCGGCTCGCGCTCCTCGACCACCAGCGGACCGACCAGGCCACGCCCCAACTGGTGGGCACTGGAAACGTGCGGGTGATACCAGAAGCTGCCGGCATCCTCGGTCTTGAACACGTAGTCGAAATACTCGCCGGGCAGCACCGGCAGTTGCGACACGTAGGGGACGCCGTCCATCTCCAGCGGCAGGCGGATGCCGTGCCAGTGGATGGTCGTCGGCTCGTCCAGCTTGTTGATGAAGCGCACCCGCAGCCAGTCGCCCTGCCGCGAACGCAGCTCGACACCCGGCGCCTGTCCGCCGTAGGCCCAGGCCGGGGTCATGTGGCCCGGCACCAGTTCGAGATCGAGAGGCGCGGCGATCAGCTCGTAGTCGTGGGTGGTGGCATGCAGCGGCCGTCCCAGCCAGTAGCGGGCACCGCCGGCGCCGAGGCCGACCACACCGAGACCGGCCAGGCCGGCGAGCACTTGTCTGCGGGTGAATGCCATTGCTGTGTTCCATCGCTGATAAGTGAGCTGCCGGTTTCCATTGGATTCCCACATTTCATTGGGTCCCCGCGTTCGCGGGGATGACGGGGCGACGTCATTCCCGCGCACGCGGGAATCCAGCGAACACCGGCAAAGATGAGAGATTTTCTCACTTAAGGCCGGAACAAGCGAGCCGACAGAACGCCGCACCTGCTCTTGGCGTAGGAGCCAGCTTGCTGGCGATCTGGAGCATTCTGTCCCCGGATGATCGCCAGCAAGCTGACTCCTACGTAAGCGAGTGGTGGAAACGCCAGGGGCAGCCGAAGCTGCCCCTGATTCAGATCACCCACTCTATCATAAATAGTCAAAAAACAACCATATAAATCAACGCATTACAAAAGGCATCTCTATAAGTGCCATGAACAATACCACGCTCAGCTCCACAGCACCTGGATGACGCCAAGGATTCAGGGCAACCTCGCAGCACTCTGACGCTGCCGAAGGCTGTCCGCCCAGGCCGCCAAGGCATCGATCTCGGCCGTCAGTGCTTCTGGCCTCGGCAGAGGACGGTTCAACGCAGCGGCGGCGCTGTGCAGCAGCTCGGAACAGCGACCAAATCCGTCCCGCATGGCCTCGCAGTCGGGAACCGTGATCGCGGTCAGCTTGACCAAGCCAGGCGTCTTCACTTCGTTGGACAGTCGCCGGATGACGTGCCCGACAGCTTCTTCAACCGCGATCTCCCACGTATCGCGCAACGTCGCGGCGATGGATTTGACGGACTTGCGCCACTCGTCGAGATTGCCCTGCTCGAAATGGTAGCGTTCACCCGCAAGCTGATTGCTCAGACTTGTGGTGATGTCACTGACCCGACGCGCTTTGAATGGCGGCTCGCTGCGGCAGAAGCCTGCCTTGTCAGCCCCCCGGCTGATGGAGCTAATCGCCACCGGCGGCTTGGGCTGAGCATCATCCGCCGCGCGATTCAGCTCGAACAGGAACGCAAGATCATGCGTGAAGACGATGACCTGGCGGTGCGCGGCCTCAGCCACCAGCCGCTTGGCTACGGCCTCCCGGTGCATGTGGTCAAGCGAGGAAACGGGATCGTCAAAGACGATGCCGGACTTGTTTTCGGTGGTGGCGAGTTCGGCCATGAACGCGGCCAAGGCAACGCAGCGATGCTCCCCTTCGCTCAAGACCTGTCCCACCGCAGCCGTGGGCTTCCGTGTAAGTGCGACCTTGAAGCGAGGGATGCCCTGAACGCTGTTTTGCTGGCGAAGCTCCACAGCGAGGCCAGCAATCTCGAAGCTCGCCACCTCGCGAGCAAATTGCGCGCGTAGCGCGTCCGTCACCAAAGCCTGAGCGATCTCGGTGCTCTTAGTGGTGACGCGGTTGGTAGCAGTGTCCCGCTGTGCCGCCTCAAGCCGTGCGATTTTCTTCTGGCGTTCGATTTCGGCGAGAACATCGGCTTTGATGCCACCAAGCCATTGCCGATCTACAAGCTCGGCCTTTTCTCCAAGCAAGGCGGCGCGAGCTGGAGAGCCAGCCTCCGCGGCAAGGGCGTTCACCCGAGTCTCAATGCCCGCTGCTTGATCGACCAGCGCCTGACGCGAATATTCCGTAACGGGTACGTCAATAGCGGTGCTTGGATTTGCGTGGCGTCGCCTGATCTGGCGATGACGCCACAGGGCGCGCAGGGTCGCGCCCCTGATCTCCATGGCCAAGGCATCCTGGCGCAGTTCGTCGCGGACGGTTGCCACAATGTTCGCCAGCTCGGCCAACGAAACAGCCTCACCCTTGAACATTGCCAGCGCCCTGTCGTATGCGAGGCGCGCAGCCTCGGCACGTTGTTGGCTGTCGTCGCGCACAAAAGCCTCGAAGCGATTGAGCCGATCAGCGGCGACGGGCGTCAATTCCTGCTGGCAAAGCACGCATACGCTGCCGGGGTCTGTGACGGGGAATCGCCGTTCGGGATAGGCTTCCGCGTCAGAAAATGCTCGGGCACTGGCCCATAGCGCCTGCCAAACCTCCGACCCAATCTGCGGCAACGGTTCGTCGCGGAAAAGCGCACTGGAAGCAGCTTCTGCCGCCCGGCGCGTGGCATCGCTATCAACGGCAAGGCGGCGCAGGTTATTGGCGGTATCGTCGCTGATTGAAGCAAATAGCCGATCCAGGCGCGCAATGTGCCCGTCAACCTTGGCCTTCATCGCCGCAAGCTGGCGCGCCGCGCGAGCCGGATCACCTGCCAGGTCCGACGTGAGCTGCGCCAATCGGTCTTGCTCTGCTTGCGTGAGCGTTGCCAACGCTTCGACTGTCGCCGGCGCAGTGTTGGTGGTGAGCCGGGCCATGAGCTTGCCAACCGCTGTGTCCCTGCTGCATGCCGGCGCCCTGATCGCCTCGGGCGTTTGCGCCTTTATCTGCGCAATCTCGGCCGCCAGCTTGTCCTTGACCGACTTACAGAGCTGCGCCAGCGCACCCAGAAGTTTGAGCGGAAACGGCGTGTAAGCCACGTCATTCGTATCGTCAACATGGACGTTCGCGGTGCGGGAATCGAACACGCTGATGCCTGAAAGCGCGGTGTCGGCGGCCTGTCCAAGCTGCCAAGCGCAAGTGCGGTTCTGGCCGCTGATCGCGTATTCGATCGTGGCGCTCGGCGTGCCTGGCGCAGCGTCATAGATGTCGGGCGCGATTTCCTCGGCTCGGCCAGGCATACGGGCGCGACATACCTTCTTGAGAATCCGCGCGTAGCCGGATTTTCCCGATCCGTTGTCGCCATAGATGATCGTCAAACCGACACGGTGGAGCGTCAGCCGTTGGTCGGGAGCCAGGGCGTTGACATGCCGGACTCCATGCACCTGCCGCAGATAGACTTCCCCCTGATCGCGATTAGGGCCGCGAAGATGCCCCGCTTCCAGCGGGACCGCCGGGTTGTCACCCTTGCAGATGGAAGCCAGCTCGTCGATCTCGGCCGGCTCCAGGGCCGCTTGCGCTGCAAGCCGGCGCAGTGCGTCGCGCTGCCAGCCGGGACTATCAGCAGACCACGCAAGGATGTTGGCGAGCGCCTCTGCTTCCGTCGTCATACACCTTCGCCTCTCAGTTCGCACCCGCTACCTGCACCAGCCTTCTCCAGGCGCCTGCTCACGGCCTCGGATAGCGTCTCGCCGGCCTGCCAGCCGAACAGATCGCGGATGCTCGCCGTTCGCGCATGGCCCGGCGGCACGAACTCGTAGCCAGCGGAGGTCAACTCGGCCGCCACGTCCTCGGTGATGAAAAACGGCTCGGCCTGGTCTTCCTGATACCGCTTCGTCATGCTGCTTCCTCCTGGCGTTCATCCTGGCAGGCGGCCAGGGCTATTCATGCATTTGGGCTGTCCTATGCCTTCACTAGCTTCGCGGCGCTGGGATCGTAGATGTAGCCGGTGATGCTGCCATCCTTGATGCGCGCGACGGCCTCGTCGATCACGAACAGCGGAACGAGAAACCATTCCTCGGGCTGCACGGGGTGACCGAAGCGGTCGTTGATGGTGATGTTCAACCGCGCGGGCGCGAACAGCCTGTGGAACAGGCTCTCCATCCGTGTGCGGTTGATGCCCGCGAGCTTGTAGGTCGCTACCACTTCGACCTTCGCCAGCAGGTAGGTGGAGTCGTGTTCGGCGTTGGCAATGCGCGTCTCCACCCTGCCCCCGGTCACGCCCATCTTGTGAATGATGTCGCGGTGCTGCGCAACATAGGGATGATCGGACAGGGAGCGCAGGACGTAGATCGTGCCGCTTTCGACATCATCGGCCTCAAGCTCACCGCCGAAAGAGAGTTGCCCGCTCTCGGGCGAGGCCAGCCGCCGCGCGGCGGGGTCGTTGTAGAACGCTCGCTGGAGCGAGCGCAGCAGCAGATTGCTTTCGGTGCCGTTGGAGAAGATGAGGCGCAGGCGGCGGTCCACTTCCCCAGCGGTGGTTTTCAACGGCTCGCCGACCTCGGCGACGTAGAGAGTAAGGCCGTCGAGAACGAAAAAGTCCCCGACTTCAATCGCACGGCGGCCCGCTTCGATGGGCTGGGACTGGCGCATACCGGTTTTGACTTCCGCTTGCACGCGCTCGAACAAGGGCCGGAAGGTCTCGAAGTCCTCGCAGGGCTTGCGATCCGCGATCTCCTCGGCGGCGCGCTTTTCGGCGCTGGTACGGACATGGCGCAAGACCGTGATGTCGTCCGCGCCGGGAACATCCGCCAGTTCGGCAGCCAGGTCGTCGATGTCGATAGTTTCGTCCGCCGAAGCGGCAACGGTCGGTGCCCCAGCAAGCAAGCCCTGATGGTCTAGCGGCTCAAGCAAGGCGCGGCAATCTGGGAGCGCGCGTAGACGGTCGAGTCGAACGGCATATAGGCGCTCGAATATGTCACGGTCTTCGCCATGCTGCGGCGCACGCCCGTGCTGCTCTGTGAAGCGTTGGACTTCCTCGAAGCCAGCAATGACACGCTCCTCGCTGGCTGGGCGGCCATTTCTCTTCTCAGGCGGAGCGAACTCGGCCAGCTCTGCCGCCAGGTCGTCAAGATCGGAGTTACTCATAGCGTCCCTCCGCCCTGAAACGCATGAAGGCGGCCGCGCCTTCGGCAAGGTGCTTTTCCCAGGCGTCCTGCGAGGTAACCGATGGAGCCCTCCCACTCTCGCGTTTGAACTCAACCGCGCGCTTGGCGATCACTTTGGCATCCTCAGGCGTGATCGAGGTGCGCTTGGCCGAGATGGCCGCCGCGACCTGCTTCAAGCTGTCCTCGCTCATGGTCTTCGCGAGGATGGCGTAGGCTTCGCCAAAGGGGTTGATGCGGTCGATGAGGTCAATGTCCAGCTCGCGCACGTCCATCGCGAAGCGGCGCACCCCGTCGATCAGGGCGGTGTTGGGCGATCCGTCGCTCTCGCCTTCGGTGACAAGCCGCTTGGCCTGCTGCGTGAGGTTGAGGGCGGCGATGGCGTGCTGGCGTACAGCCTCCTGATCTTCAGCGTCAAGCTCGGGATATTTGTCCTTGATGATCTTGCCCATGCGAACCTGCGTGAGTTCCTCGGGAACCAGCTCTTCGTCGAACAAGCCACGCTCGATGGTGTGCTTGTCCTGCACGAAAGCCGCGATCACCTCGTTCAAGTCTTCCTGGCAGATGCGCGCTGCCTCTTTGCTCTTGGGTTCGGCGAGGCCCTTGATCTCGATCTGGTAGGCCCCTGTCTGCTCATTGACACCGATGTTGCAACGGTCTGGGTCATAGCCGCCCTCGCCATAGGTAAAGCCCGGCGTCGGGCCGCTGTCGGGGTTCTTGGGCTTGAACTCGAAGCGCGGCGCAAGAACCTGCTCCATCAGCAGGCTTGCCGCGATGGCCTTCAGCGTATCGTTGATGGCCTCGGTGACCGCTTCCTCGGTCGCATCCGGCTCGGCGATCAGGTTGGTGAACCTTGCGCGGGTCTTGCCTGGTGCGTCGCGGGTGGCGCGACCAATGATCTGCACGATCTCGGTCAGACTGGCGCGGTATCCCACGGTCAGCGCGTGTTCGCACCAAATCCAGTCGAAGCCTTCCTTTGCCATGCCCAGCGCAATGATGATGTCCACATGGTCGCGGTTGTTCTTCTGCGCCGGGTCTTTCAACGCGGCGGATACCCGGTCGCGCTTCGAGGCATCGTCATCGACCAGATCAGCGATGCGCAACACACTGCCATCGGGGCGCTTGACGAGTTGGAAGCCGGTGGCGGGGTCGATGCCCCGCCACTCACCCAGCGCCTCGATGATGTGCTCTACCTCGCGCATCTTGTCCTTCGTGCTTTCGCGCGAATTGACGTTGGGGATGTGGACGATGGTCTTTTCAGCAGGGTCGAGGACATTGAGAATGTCATCGACATAAGGCCCACTGTAGAAGAAGTAGCCGATGTCGAGTTGCTTGAGGTACTCGTAGCCGTTGAGCTGTTCGTAGTAGGTGTAGGTAACGGTATCGAATTTCGACTCGTCGTGCGGAGCGAGGACGGCCTCCGCGTCGCCCCGGAAGTAGGAGCCGGTCATGGCGACGATGTGCGTCTTGTCTCGCGCGATGAACTGGCCCAGGTGCGTGCCCAGCTTGTTGTCGGGGTTGGCCGAAACGTGATGAAACTCATCGACGGCGATCAGACGGTCGTCGAACGCCTCGATGCCATAGGCATCGACCGCGAATCGGAAAGTGGCGTGCGTGCAGACCAACACCTTGTCGTCGCCTTCTAGGAACGCGCCGAGGGACTTGACCTTACCGCCGTTGTCGTTGCCTGGCGCATTGCACAAGTTCCACTTTGGCTCGACGTGCCAATCAGCCCAGAAGCCGTACTTTGACAGCGGCTCATCGTTGAAGCTGGCCCCGATGGACTTCTCGGGCACGACGATGATGGCTTGCCTCAAGCCCTGGTTCTGCAATTTGTCGAGCGCCACGAACATCAGGGCGCGACTCTTACCCGAAGCGGGCGGCGACTTGATGAGCAGGTACTGCTCGCCCCGCTTGTCATAGGCCCGCTCCTGCATCGGACGCATACCGAGCGCATTAGCCTTGGTTGATGCACCGTTACGCGCATACGAAACAGATACGGAGGGGACGCTCCGAGGTTTGATGTTGTTCATGAGGAAGGTCTCGCTTCGGTGCTGCGTTGTGCCGGCTTTGCTGTCATGTGATATGGCCATAACGCCTGCCGCTGTTCATGACACGAACCTCCGCCAGACGGTCACCGAAAGATGTTTCGAAATCGTCCGCCTCTAATGCCCTCATGACGAATCGGCCTTCGGCTCGTTGGAACAAAAGGACCTTGCCATCGTAGATGTCGAAACCATGCGTTTCCGGGATAGGCAGCGAGATCTTCTCCATCATGTTGTTCCCTAGACGGAGGTTATTCGCTACGGGTTCGCCAGTCGGAGTTTCAAAGACAACCTGCCCGATGACGGAGTTGGCCGGCAGGTCGGCCGGAGGGTTAAACCCAAAATATCTGGACATTCCCCGAGGAAAGTCGATCTGGTTACCTGGGCGGTGAGGCCCGCGATTCTTAGTGACATACCCTGCTTCGATCCAGAAGACAGGTGTCGCAGCATGGTCGACTTCGACGTTGGGCTGGTTCTCAACGACTCGCCGAAAAAAGGAGGTACTCCATCGCTCCTCGTAAACATCCAAGATATCGGCAACAGGTGTGGCCTGTTCCCATAGAAGTTCGGCTGCTACGAGGGTGGGACGGAGCACTACGTCGAACTCGTTGATGCCATGCGTGATAACGGAGGCACCGGCTTCGACGCTCTTGCGAAGGCCATTCGACGAAAAGTTTCCGGAACCAACAACTGCACCAGACCGCTCGGCCTCTTGGTTCAGCAGCATGGCCATCTTGGCGTGAAAATCGCGCCGGGGGACAAAACCGCTTTGGTCTAAAACATACATCCCATCGTGAATCCTGACGTCCACGTTCGGTCGCGAACACAACAATCGAAGGGCTTGCGGCTGAGTGCGACCATAGTCAATGCCAAAGAGCCATCGCGAAGGTGTATCTGCCCAGAAATTTCCGGCAAACGTCAAATCGAACAAGGCGGCGCCAGACTGGGTCGCATAGGCGTACAGCCCAAGGAAGTCGGTGGCCGCGATCTCTTCATGGATGCGTCGGATCTCCGATATCGTGGTCGGTGCGTTCGCGTCGCGGTGTAGGAAAGTCGAAAGATTCAAGATGCCCCCAAATTACGCTCGTTTGACTCGGCGCCGCCCGGCACCCGCTTGACCGGACATGCGTGAATAGAGCTCAAAGAGTTTTTCAAGGCGCTCCGTGTCATTCTTGAATAAGCGACCTATATAGATTCTCTCCACAACTTCATCGTTACGCTCATGTGCGCGAAGTAGATCGGTCGGCATTGCGTCAGGCGCATAGAGTTCGGCAAGAGTCTGCGGGTAGTGGCGCTCACGCGCTAGCAGGATCTCTTGTGCGCATCTGGTGAGGTCATCGATATTCTTCTCTGTCAACTTAGGCAGTGGGAAGGTATTCCAGCCGATGGTGTTCGAATACCGGAAGTCGGTTTTCATTTTTCCGCACACGGTTGCAATCCACACGAGATGAAGTCGTGACGCCAATACCGCCAAGTTCCATAGCGGCGCGTCATACAGCGCGAACAAGAGATCGCTAACGATCACGCTGCCGTCTAAAAGGTCCACCGGTAGGTATGGTCGGCGCTCGGACGAGACTTTCGCCACGACAAGCGAATGCTGCTTAGCGGTACCGGCAATTTGGACGAAGCGATGAGGCCGTGCCGCGAAGTCGCGGGTAGAACTGGCAGCACTTGATAGGCGAAAATCCCGTACTTGGTCCAACACCGTCTTCAGGTAGGGGTGTTGCTGCGCATAAGGCGCATCGTCGTCCTCAATCCACAGGCACCACCGAGGTTTTCCCTGGATCATCTGTTCAGAGCCCATGTACGGGCGAACGAAGCGTTCGAGTTCGGGGTGCTGCATCAGCACACGTGCTCGTTCCTCGCCGTCCAAAACAAATGCACCACCATCACGCGGCATGTTGCCAAACAGCATGGGCGATACAGATGAAATCGGTCGACGCTCCTGCTCCACCGAGTTGACGCGCCCCGGCACAAGGTAGGCATTGATATAGTCAACTTGCCGCTCCTGCACGGAGCCATCCTCACTCACGGAGAACAACCTTTTAATAGGTTGTGGCGTGGATGAAATACCCACGATGGCCACAGTCACACCAGCGTTATTGCTTGCGAGATTGGTCCACTTGAAGGATGTGTGCGCGAATACGATCTGGTGTCCGGTGTTAAAAATTGCAGGCCACAAAATAGGAACCTGCAAGCCTTGGCAGATTGAGTTGGTGGAAACAAAGGCAGTGGCCGCATTAGTGCGCTCGCCATATGCTGCAGCCTTCATGAACCACCCGGCAACGTAATCCAGAGATTTCCACGCGACACCAATGCGTTCGAAGATCGCCTTAAGCTCGCCCTTCTGTTCGTCTGACTGCCACTTGCTTCCCAGATACGGCGGGTTGCCACAAATATATGTTTCGCCCCCTTCGTTCTCGAAGTCGATCTGGGCTTGGTCCAACGGCGAGCTGAACAGGTCGTCCGCCTGCAACTTCACCCCCGTTCCAGTCGGCGGGCAAACGCTCAACCAATCAAGACGCAGCGCGTTGCCGCAGGTAATCCAGTTCTCATTGCGCAGGGGCAAGAACTCGGCCAGGGCCAGCTTCTGGCCTCGGTACAGCACGTCGCACTGGTACTCGGCGATGACCAGCGCAAGGCGGGCAATCTCCGCCGGGAAGTCGCGCAGCTCAATCCCGCGAAAGTTGGTGAGCGGGATGTCAGACGCGCGATCTGGTTCGCCGCGCCGCTTGTTGATCTCTGCCTCGATGGCACGCATCTCCTTGTAGGCGATAACAAGGAAGTTACCCGAACCGCAGGCCGGGTCGAAAACTCTGATCTTGGCGATGCGCTTGCGCAGGTTGAGCAAGGTGCGCGGGTTGTCACCCGCCTCTTCTAGCTTTGCACGCAGGTCGTCGAGAAACAGCGGGTTCAGCACCTTCAGGATGTTGGGAACACTGGTGTAGTGCATCCCCAGCTCGCCGCGTTCCTCGTCCTCGGCAACGGCCTGGATCATCGATCCGAAGATGTCCGGGTTGATCTTGGTCCAGTCCAGCCCGCCGACGTGCAGCAGGTAGGACCGGGCGATCTTGCTGAATCGCGGCACTTCGTCGCCGCCAGAGAACAACTGCCCGTTGACGTAGGGGAAATCGTCGATATTGGCCCACCGGGGAAGCCCGGCGGCCGCCCGGTCTTCACGCTTGGTGTTCATGGTTCGGAACAGCGTGGCGATGACCTCGTGCGTATTGGTCGAATCCCCCGCACTCATCCGCGCGACGGTCTCGGTGAACTTGCCCCTACCGCCAAAGATATCGGTGTCCTCGGCGAAGAAGCAGAAGATCAGCCGCGCCATGAGCTTGTTCATGTCGTGGCGGCGCTCCGCTGTGCCCCAGGCCGGGTTGTCTTTCAGCAGTTCGACGTACAGGCGGTTCAGGCGGCTGGTGGCCCGGATGTCGAAGGCGTTTTCGCTAATCTGGCGGACGGTGCTGATGCCCGCCAGCGGCAGGAAGAAGCCGAAGTGGTCAGGAAAGTCCTTGAAGGCGCAGGCGACGGTCTCGCCGCTGGTCAGGTCTTCGGCCTCGAAGTCCGTGCCGTCCGTGGCGAGGATGAACTTCGCCTTGGCCTTGGCCGTCGCCGGGCTGGACTTGAGGGCGGCCAGCATCTGCGTCACCCGCCCTACGTCGCAGGTCAGGATGTGGATGTTGCTGGTTTGGAGAACACCACCGAGGTCGGACTTGTTCGATGCCCCCGCGCGCAGGCGTTTGATGGTCGTCGCCTTGTTGCCAAAGGCTTCAAGGAAAGCGTAGGGGAACTCTGCGGGGTCAAAGGGCTGCTCCGCAAGGTCTGTGATGGCCTGTTCGATTTCTACGGCGTTCATGGGCGTGCAGCCCCCCCTTGGGGACTGGACACCTGGCTGCTGTCGTTCTGCGGGGCGCTCATGTCTTGTCCTGCGTTTTCTCGGCTATCTGCGCGGCAATCCAGCGATCCAACTCGCTGCGACGAAACCGCCAGGTGCCGCCCAGCTTGAACCCCGGTATCTCCCCCTGCTGGGCCAGCCGGTAAACGGTCTTCTTCCCTGCCTTGAGGTAGACCGCCACTTCGTCCAGCGTGAGAATTTCACTATCAGGTTGGTTCATGTCAGGCGGCTCACTTGGTGTCACGCGGCGAAGTCTTCCAAAGTTTGGTCAAGTTTACCATCTGGTCCGTCCAAATGAACCCCAAATCTCATGTGCGCGAAGCCATAGATTCGGCCGGTGCCATGCGTTGCGGCCGGTTCGCGGCACCGGCTCGATGGCAATGCCATGTGCTTTAGCCACCTGGTCGTAGATGGTTTACGCCAAGAAGGTGGTCGGCGTGTCTTCTTCCGGGGAAAACACGCAACGTAGTACTCTTTGGCCTTCACAGCCGCGCTCTCTGTGGCCTCATGTGGATGAGACGGGCTAGGCAAATCAGCGTGAGGTGTGCGATGGGCAGGAAGGAAACCGAGGAAGCAATTGCAGACAGCCGCGCCGGCCGTGTCTCGGGGCGGTTCGCCACAGTCGCCGAGCTGCTGGCCGACCTGAACGCTGACGACACCCCGAACATTCAGCAGGGCAGCGCCAACGTCTATGCCGACCTGGGCTATCCCGACGCCGGCGAAATGCTGGTCAAGACCCGACTCGTCACCAAGATCGGCGAGGCCATCAAGGCGCAACAGTTGTCGACCGAGCAAGCGGCTACGCTTCTCGGATTGACGCCGGCCGCGCTGCACGAGCTGCTGACCGGCCGCTTTCGCTCGCAATCGGTCAATGACCTGGAGCGGCTGGCATCCATGCTTGATGAGGCCAGCCGATGACAGGCTCGAAGAACCTGGAAAACTGGCTGCATGAGAAGGTCGGCCCGGCCTATGACGCCTTGAAGGCCGATCCGGCCCGCGCCGTCACGCCTGACCAGGTGCGCTACACCCTGGCCGAGCTGCTGGCCGAGGCCGAAGCCGCCGGCGTGCATCCACTGCCGCAGGAACAACGCGAATGGGTGGATGCGCCGGCCGTTGGCCGTGAGCTGACGCCTTTCGACCCGGCCGAGACGCTGACCTCGGCCGAGGCGATCAGCACCTTCCTGGCCGAAGCCGAGGCCACAGCCGACCCGGCCTATATCGAACACGCACAGGCCGTCGCAGCGCGGGCGAAGGCCATGCACGGCATCGAGTAGGAGAGCTGGCCAGCATCGCCATTCCTGGCGGTGCTGCAGCTCGACGTGCGCCGTTCTGGTGCGCTGGATCTCATCGCTAGAAACGACGATGCGAGATCCACGCCAAGGGAGAAGGCCAGAGCGGCCGTCATCGTCCGATCTGGCGATGCTCGAGCACGCCAGCGCACATCGTCACCTTTGACGATGCAGGCCCGGAAATGACAAGGGCGGCCAATGGCCGCCCTTGCTGCTCCTGGTGCGCGTGCCTACGCGGCGCCGAGTGACTGCCGCACCGCGTCCAGGGCCTCGCGAAAGTCGGCAGGTGTCGCCTGGCCCGTCTCTGCCTGATAAAACACGACCATGAAAGCGTTCGCCACGGCCTCGGCGAGCGGCCCGAGCTGCCGCGCCGCGTCCTGGTCTAGCCAGTCGAGCGCGGCGAGTTGCACGGCTGCATGATGAACGGCCTGCGTTGCATTGGTAGGATTCAGGGTTGCCATGATTCACCTCTCTAACAGGTGGGTTGTGGAAGTGTCGGCCGGCCCCACGCCGGCCGACGCGCTTATCGGCTGCCGGTGCCGTAGAAGCCAGCGGCCTCGGCCAGCGGCGTGCTTCTCGCGCTGCTGCCGTAGCTGCTGGCGTAGCCGCCCGACCTGGCCGCCAGCTTGGTGGCCTCAATGACGGGCGGAGCAGGTCGATCAACAAAGGCCGCAACTTCTGCCGCCGGGTCTGCATCAGTCGATTGATCGTCGACCGGCTCAACCTCAACCGCCTGCGCCTGGCGCTGCTCGGCAGCGGCAACGTCCAGGCAGTCGAAAAATCCTCTCGGCGTCATCGTCATACCTCCTTGTCGCGGTTGGCGAACGCGGCTACTTCATCATCAGGATCAGCAGCAGCCGAATCGGCCCCTGCCAGGCTGTTGCCGCCGAAGCTGGGCACATCCTCGACTGCCCGGTCTGTCTGGCTGCTCGCCCGGATCGCGGCGGCGATCTTCCCGCCGGTGGTGTCGGCGATGCGTTCGGCGGCGGCGTCGCGGATGCTGGCCGCCTTGGCCTTCGCAACGTCGCCAATGCCTTGCACCAGGTTCGCAGCCGTCGCAGCGACAAGGCCTCCCGCACCTCGGCCGGCTTGGCCGCCAGCGTCGCTGCCGCCGCCGGCCTTCGAGCCGCCGCCATCGCCGCTACCCTTCGAGCTGGAGCCGGCTTTGTCGCCGCCCCTCGATTCGCCGCCGCTGCCGCCCGAACTGCTGGAGCTTCCAGAGCTGTAAAAGCCAGCCGCCTGGCCGAGCGGCGTACTTGTGCCGGCACTGGAACCGCCGCCACCAAAGCCCGCCGCCTGCGCGAACGGTCCAGCATCGGAATCACCGCCAGCACCACCACCAAACATGGGCACTCCGCCCGATTCGCCACCGGCGCTAGCCCCTGCTTTCTCGAACGCCGCCTTAATCGCCGACATGCCGCCGGCGGCCGAGGCCGCACCGCCCATCACGGCCGCGCCAGCCACGCTGGCCGCTCCGGCGACCATACTCGCCGCGCCCATAGCCGCACCGATGGCGGCACCTGCACCGAAGTTGCCAATGCCGCCAGCGCCACCGATCCCCGAGCCGGTGATGATGCCGGCGACAAGCGGGGGCACACGATTGACCAGCATGAGCAACGCCACGCAGAACACCAGCATCACGCCCAGCTCTTCAAAGTTCAGGGTGCCGGTGTTCATCCTGGCGTAGAAGCTGGAAAGCAGGTCGTTCCCGATGCCGACCAGGAGCACCATCGTCATGATCTGCGCGGCCACGCCCAGCACGGTCTTGTAGTAGTTGATCGCCATGTCGGAAGTCCAACGCGAGCCACCGAAGCCGAGGAAGAAGATTCCGGCGTACATCAGCAGCCAGGCCGACACGAGAAGCAGCAACATATTCACGGCGACAACGGCCAGCAGGATCAGGATGCCGACGCTCAAGGCCACACCGATGAAGCTATCCACGGGCGACCAGATCGACGAGTTCCTGAATGCCTGCTTCAAGATCATGAAGCCAATATCCACGATGCCCGAGGGTGTCACCGATGCCACCCCGGACGCTTGCTCACCAAGTCGGGCCAGTGACTGGATGATCGAGTTGGCGAAAGTCGGGCCATAGCGCAACAGCCAGAGGAAGAAGCCGAAGAACAGGATGAACCTGATGAACTCGGCGAAGAACTCGCCAATGTCGGCCTTGCGCAGCGCCATGAAGCCGAAGGTGAAAACCAGCGAGATCGTGCCCAGCGTCCAGAACAGGAACATCGCGGCATTCATCACCACCGTCTGCCAGGACGTGGCTCGCGTGGCGAACTCCGTCACCACCTGGTCAAGCATCCCCTGATTGGTGAGTTGGGCCGATGCGGCGGTGGAGTAAAGCGCGAGGGCGACGCCGATCAGCGCCGCCTTGTGCAGTGTTTTCATGGCTTCGCCTCCTTCTGATCTTTCGGGTCGGCCAGTTCGAGCCAGTTCATGGGCTTCTCGGTCGGCGCAATGCCGCCGGCGGCCGGCGACCGGCGCGAGCACAGCCCGGCGAATTTCTCGCGCGTGGCCCTGTCCTCGATCTTCTTGATCGCCTCGATCTGGCAATTGGTGTCATTGACCTCGGGCATGGGCGGGATGGCCGGCTTGTTGTCGCAACCAGCCACCAGCACCACCACGAGGCCGGTAAGCAGCATCGTTTTCTTCATGGTGCAGGGCCTCCGTCAGCGGGTCAGTTCGAGCCAGTTTCTCGGGTTGGCCGTCCGCTCGATCCTGGACTCCCGGGAAGTCGCGCCGGCGGCCTGCTGTTGCGCCTCTAGGTCGGCCTGCGCCTGCATCCTGGCCGTCGCGGCGTTCTGCTGTGCGATCAGCAGGCCACGGATTTGCAGAAGCTGGTTTGCCTGGTTGGCGGCGAGCTGGTTGGCGTAGCCGATGGCCTGCATCTGCCCGGTCGCGCCCTGCGCGGCGGACTGGAGCCGTTCGAGCTGGCGAGCATCGGCGGAAAGGTTGCGCTGCTGTTGCTCCAGGCCCTTGAAAAGCGCGTCGTTCGCCTTCTTCTGACTCTCGCTCGCCAGGCTGCGGTTTTGCTCCATCGCGGCGCGCTCGGCATCCGAGCACCCAGCGGCCGAGAAGCAAGGCGAACCACGGTAATAGGCCACATCCTGGAACTTGCCCAGGTACGCATCGATGCTGCCGAGCTGATTCCGGTAGTAGTTCAGCGTGTCGGTGGCGGCCATCAGTCCGTTGATGGTGGACTGCGCCTGGTCCCAGATATAGGCGGCCGGAGCCATGGTGTTTTGCAGCATGTTTTCGTACTGCTGCAATTGGGTCTGGTACTGCTCGATCTGCTTGAGCGTCTGCGCCACCGACTCAATGGCGGTCATGACGTTCTGCACCAGGTTGCCGCCGTCGATGACGGGGATGCCGGCCTGCGCCGGGGTGACGATGATGCTGCCGGCCAGAGCGGCGGCGAGCGCGGTTTTAGCCGCTAAAAAACGGACGTGCTTCATGGTCGCAATCTCCATTCGATGAAAGAAAGGCAATGCCTTGACCAAGCTCGCGCTTGCCCACGGCAAGGTTTCATCGAAGAGCTACGCCACTAGCTAATCGGTATCGCCCTTGGCACTGAGGCCCGGGCTTCGGTGGTTCTGCTCTCGGCCCTTACGGGGTGTCCCTGGCCCTATGCGTCCTCCCGAGAGTTGATAACGCTCAGGCCGGCGGCCTGGAAGCGCCTCGTGTCGCGTCCGGCACACGGAAATTTAGCCGCTATAACTCTCAACGGTCGGCCCTCGGCTGCATCACGGATTTCATTAGCCGACTCATTTCATCCTGAGTAGCTTCGATCCGAGCCAACAGGGCGAGGATCGTTGCATCGCCGAAACGGGCAGTGCGCGGATCGTCGGTCAGCCAGAGCTTGAGCAATCCGCCCAGCCGGCCAAGGTCGCCATTCACCCGCACCAGCTCGCGCACGTAGTGGTAGTCCATGACTCCCTTGACCTGGTAGCCCTGTCCTACGTCGCGCAGATAGCGCGCCACGCTGATCCCCGCCATCTTGGCGTTCGCCTCAATCAGTTCGCGTTCTTCTGGAAGGCAGTACACCTTGATCGGCGGGCTGCCCTTCCTGGTGATTCGATTCTCGTCACCCATGTGTCCTCCAACCGGCGGTAGCCGGCAGCCTCGCAGAGCAGGATGCCCGTTGAGCGCCCCGCGCGAATAAGGGACAGTGAAGAAGGACAACCGGCTTGCCGGTGGGCCTACTTCACACATCCTGCCCGCCTTACGGCGTTGTTTTTGCCTCGTATGACTCATCGAACTTCGCGCTGTAACCGCACCGTTGCTTCGCAACAGCGCGCCAGCAGCGGGAAAACCAACGGAAATTGCCAATGTCCGCGTGCTTGCAGCGATCCAAGAGGCCGGTAACAGCGTTTCAGCCATGCGCTTGCAGCGATTGAGCATGGAACTTTGCTTACTTCGTACCCTACCCCATGGAGCCAGGCCGCGCATTGGTGATGTGCTGGCGAACGTACTTCAGGAACGTCTCATACCGGAAAGGGATGCGCCCGACCTCGCGCAGGTGCTCCCAGATGATCTTGAGCGCGTAGCCGGCCTCCATCGCTTCCTTCACGTCCGAGCGCACCGCCATGAAAGCGGCCAGGTAGTCCCTGCGCTTTGTTTGCGAGGTCTTCTGCTGAAGAGCCAGCCGTGCGGCCAGCTCCTCGGGGTAGCTGCTTTCTGTCGTCGCCATGTCCGTAAACCTCCGTTATCAACTGAACTACTCCGAAGGTTACGGAGTGCTGGCCTACACAACATTCCAATAATTGGCCGAAATGGTTGACATGGAGCCGATGACACAGGCACGCCCATCGAAACAGGGATGGCGCTCAGTCAGCACGGAAGATTGAACGCCAAGAGGGGAGTAGGCCGGGAGATTCCCCGCCGCTCGGCCCCTCAAGTGTCAAAGAGAGGATCGCATCGTCAGAAGTGGCGATGCGAGCTCCAGCGCCGGCGGCCGTCATCGTCAGAACTGGCGATGGGGCCCTCGGTGCATCGTCGGACGTGGCGATGGTCGACCATGGCCCGGACATGGCCAGCCTCGCCGGAGATGACGATGCTGCAGCTCGACGTAGCGCGGGAAAGAAAGGCCGATCTCATGACGTGGCCAGGGCATCGAATTGAACTGTTGTATGTTGTAGCGCGCTACAACATACAACATACAACACCTGCCTATTGACACTTGAGGGGCGCAGCGTTTTAGCCGCTAAAAAGAACTGACCGGAGCTGACCGCCCTTCTGGCGTACAACTCGGCCGCAGGCCGACCATCGGCAAGGACTTGGCGTCGCCCTAAAGGGCGGCGGCAAGTGCCGCGCCTAGTGGATGATCTTGGAAGATCATGGATGGAATTTGCGGACTAGCCGCAAGCCCGCGCCGTTGCTCTGTTTTCCGGTTTGAGGCGGGGAACGTTGCTACGGGTGAAGGGGAACGTTGCTACGGAGCTTGGGGAACGTTACTACGGGCTTCGGCCTGCCAATTTCCCACTTCCCTGCCGCATACTCGCTGACCTTCCATCCCACGGTGGCAAGCTCGGCCAGAGCCTTGCGGGCCTTCTGGCGGCGCTTCTTCATGGCCTCGGCGTTCGCCTGGTCCGGCCAGACATAACCGGAAAGGGTATCCAGTTCCACACGCCCGGCTTTTCCCGGATCGATCCAGCCGCATAGCCGCTGGTGAATCAGACGGGCCGGGTCAGTCTGTAGCGCCCGCACCTCGGCCATCTCGATGCGGGTATACGGGCGACGCCCAAGAATCGCCTCTGCAATCTGAGGATTCAGCGCGACGAATAGCCGTCCGTCCTCCTCGTCGAAGGCGTAGCTCATCAGGTGAAAAGACCTTTGCCTGCTCCCCTTGGTGACGACCACCGTCACGTTTGCCATGCGCAGCAAGCTCGCCTTGATCGCCCTGATATTGTCGCCGCCATCGGTCAAGCCGATTTCGCCTAGCAGGCTGGTCATACTCTCTCTCACGACCAGCGCATCCTGCCCTACCGCGTCGAACTTCGGCTCAAGGAATAGACGGAGTTGCTTCGGCAAGTCCGCTGTTGGCTCTGGCGTCAGGATGATGCCCTTCGGCCCTCCAAGAGCCACAAGACCTTGCAGCAGCCGCATGTCATCAGCACCAAGAGGCTCGAATCCGACGAACCGCGCTAGTTCATTTTCGGCGTAGTGATACGTCACATCGAGCTTGAGCTTCTTCCGTTCGCCGCGCTTGAGACTGCGGAACAAGCCGGGGACCAAGCAGTGCATTGGATCGTGCCTGGCATGGGTGAGGTCAAAAGCCATCGCCTCGCCTCCGACCGTCACGTCCCTTTTCCTCATTCCGGCTGGCCTCATACAGCTCCACCGGCACCAGCACGCCGCCGGCGTGCCGCATGTACCAGCGATCAAGCGGCGTGGCGTCGTAGTTCTGCTTGCTGACGCCGAAACGCACGAAGAAGCCGCGCCGCTCATCGCCGATGGGTTGCCGGTCATGGGCGCGGTCGCTGAGGCGCTTCGCCTCGTCCTCAGTCATGCGGGCGACGTAACCGCACCACCTGGCGTTGTCGATCAGCGCGGACGCGCCACGCGCGGCCTGCTGCTGGTCGGTCTGCCCTTCGCGGGCGCTTCCTTTGCTGACGTGGTGCAGGTAGAGCACGGATGCGCCCGTGGTAGCCGCGACCTGCTCCAGCACGGCCACGAGGTGGGCCATGTTGCCGTTGCTGTTCTCATCGAGGGCGTGGATGCGGCTCAGGGTGTCCAGCACGATCAGCCTCGCCCCGGCGCTGTACTCGATGACGCGGCGCAAGTGAGCCTCGTCCATGACGTTCAGGCGCTTGCCCATGATCGGCTCAAGCACGAGGTTCTCGGCGATGGCTTGGCGGGCTGTATGCCCGAGGTGCTGGCCGATGGCGTGAATGCGCCGGACAAGCGCGGGCGGCGGGTCTTCCCCGGCCAGATAGACCACGCGCCCGGTGTGTGCGGGGGCCAGGCCCACGAGGTCGCCGCCGGCAACGCTGCATGCGATGCTCATGGCCGCTTCCAGCGCCCAGAAGCTCTTGCCCGTGGCCCCTGGGGCGACGAGCGCGCCGACGGTTCCCGCGAGGAAGCCCGGCCATATGAAGTCCAGCACCGGCGGTTCGCACTCGAACGCCGCCAGGACATCAATCGCCACGACTCAGTTCCCCGTTCCGTACAGGGATTCGTCGCTCAGCACCTCGGCGATCTGCGAGGTTCGAAAGTAGACGCGCCGACCGATCTTCAAGCGAGCCTTGTTGATTCGCCCCGCCCATTCGCTCGTCGTGCGCAAGCTGACCCGCAGGCCATCCGGTGATCGATCCAGGACGGAGGCGAGTTGTGCCATGCTCAGCAGCGGGCCGAAGCGTTGCAGTAGCGTGTCTTCTATCGTCATTGCGTAAACCTCCGTTATCAACTGAATTGCTACGAAGGTTAGGCGTTATTGGGGGTTGCCTACATCTTATTAGTTGTCCAAA
This sequence comes from Zestomonas carbonaria, assembly GCF_904061905.1. GTDB lineage: Bacteria > Pseudomonadota > Gammaproteobacteria > Pseudomonadales > Pseudomonadaceae > Aquipseudomonas > Aquipseudomonas carbonaria. The sequence continues at coordinate 71,301 of NZ_CAJFCI010000045.1, read as the reverse complement.
ATGGTTGACATGAAGAATGATCCAACCATTGTCATCTGGGAAGGCTGCGATCCCACTGTCTCGGAAGCCATCGGGCAGTTTGAGGATCGCTGGCGGCCGTATTCCGCCTCCTCGCGGCGCTACCCCATCGTTGGGCTGTTACAGGAACTCATTGACCCCGCCGTGGCTGCGTACACGGCGACGCTGCCACAACGCTACTTGGGCCATATCCCCGGAGCAGGAACAGGGGTGAGCTTCAGCGGAATCATTCGACTGGTTGGACTTGATGCGATGGTTCGCATGCAGCGGCAGTTGCTGCGCCAGTTCATCAAAACGGAGGATAGGCAGACGCCAAGAGATCGGCGGTTTGTTGCAACACTCGAATCGTTGATCGGGCTTGTATGGAACTGCGCCTGCAAACGGCCGACGAAGTCAAAGGTGCGCGACACCCGACTGAATGGCGAACGCCTCCAGGGGTTCTGCCGGTTCTGCGGATCACTCGCCGAGCTGACCTCATTCGCCGGCGGGAGCGATGATCCGAAGGCGGACGATCCAGAGGAAAAGCTTCGACTAAGCAGCCTGTATTGCCTGGATCACCGGCCTAAATTGCCGAGCGGCGCATGGAACCCTGTCTACAGACAAGCAAGGCGATCCCTCGCGCAATTCGACCTCGAACTGGCGAGACTCAACCAGCAATGCGCGAAGCCGGCCACTGCCCAAGTGAAATCGGGCGATCAACTGGTTGACAGCTACTTCTTCCACTATGTCGCAGGCCAGACCTTACAGCCGGCGGACAAGGCAGAGCTGCGCAATCAAGCACGGCTGATGGTGGACTCGAAGCTATCGGATCGCAAAAAGCAGATGCTGATGCTCCAGCGGTCTGGACTCAATCAGTCGGAGATTGCGCGAAAGCTCGGCATCGAGCGCCAAGCGGTATCGAAGGCGCTGGCGGCGATCCCCGCGATGTTCCGCTTGAGTACAAAGCCGCGCTCACGGCGTCAACCTAATTGACCAACTAATAGGACGAAACAATCCGCATTGCCAGGCACCATCAGGCACATGTTCGCAAGTGACTGAAAGAGGCCAGGGGATGCAGGCAACGACAAGCAAGACGCTCATCAATCGGAAGAAGCTACTGGCAATGATCCCGCTGTCTGAGCGCACGATCTTCAACATGGAGCAGCGCGGGGAGTTTCCGCGCCGGATCGCACTCACCAGCCGAAACGTTGCCTGGGACTTGGCCGAGGTCGAGGAATGGATCGAGGCGCGGAAGTCGTCGGGCACTCAGGCGATGCGGCCAGGCTTCACCCAGTCGGTCGAAGCCGCCACTTTTTGGCCGCTAAAACGCCGCGCCCCCCAAGTGTCAATGACGCGCGAAGCCACACCTCGATGCTCGGGCGGCGCTGCTGAACCCGCCCTCCTCTGACTTACGCCTTCGGCCGTCTCAGCGTCCATTCATCGATCATGTCCGCCCAGTCCTGCAACATCGCCGTGCGCTGCTCGCGGTACTCGGCCTTGTTGTAGACGGCCCTGACGCCCCGCTGTTCGTGCGCCAGGCACTTCTCGATCCAGTCCGTGTTGTAGCCGGCCTCATGCAGCAACGTACTGGCCGTGCGCCGCAAGTCATGCGGCCCGAACTTGGCGAGCGACTTCCCTTCCTTCTGCGCCAGCCGATACGTCAGCGTCAGCACCTGGTTGAGCGTGGCGCTGCTCATCGGTAAGTCCGAGTCATACCGCGACGGAAGCACGTAGTCCGATCCCCCCGCGAAGGTTTTCAGGGCAATGAAGATGTCCAGCGCCTGCCGGGACAGGAACACCAGATGCGGATTGCGCCGCTTCATCCGCTCCTTCGGGATCGTCCAAAGCGCGTCGCTGAAATTGATCTCGCTCCAGGTCGCGTTGGTCAGCTCGCTCTTGCGCACCATCGTCAACAGCAGCAGCTTGGCCGCCGCCCGAATGGATGGCGCTGTGCCGATGCGCTCCATGTACTGGTACATCAGGCCGATCTCGTCGGGCGTCAGCGCTCGGTCGCGCGGCTCGAACTTGGCAATGGTCGTCGGGCGCACCAGCTCGGCCGGGTTCTCGACCTTCTGGCCGCGCTCGATGGCCCAGCGAAAGACCTGGAGCACCACCTCGCGGACATGCACGGCCGTCGCCGGCGCGCCGCGCTCGACGATGGCATCGGTCAGCGCGCGCAGGTCTTCGTGGGTGATCTCCACCAGCTTCTGATTGCCGAACTTTGGCTTCAGCTCGCGCTCGTAGACCGAGCGGCGCATGTCGCGGGTGGAGTCGGCCATCTGGTAGCCGCGCAGCCACTTTTCCGCCCAGGCCCCGAACGTCTCCGCGTCCTTGACGCGGGCCTTGTCCCGCGCCTTTTCCTTGGCCGGCGACTTCCCGGCCGCGATCATCTTCTTGGCCTCGCCCAACCGCTCGCGGGCTTCCGCCAGGGTGATCCCGCCGACACCGTAGCGGCCGAAGGTGATGGTCTCCTGCCTACCGTGGATCGAGTAGTTGTAGCGGAACGAGATCGCTCCGGCGGCCGTGACGGCTACATAGAGGCCGTCACGGTCATTCACCTTGTAGAGCTTGTCCTTCGGCTTGAGGTTGCGCAGCTTGGTATCGGTCAACATGGTTCTCGCCCTGATTCAGCTCAAATACCATGATCCGAAGACCGGCCCGCCCTGGCGTAAAACATCCATTAAATCATCGTGTTACGCAAATTCGATACCATGAACATTCGCAAGGTGGTTGCATGGTATCGGCGACTTCTCATGGCATAGAAGCATTCAATGCCATCCATCATGCCATGAAAAAACGGTGCTTGGCGATGCCAAATGTTGCCAGGCGGTGCCGAACGAGATCACAAAAAAGCCCGCAATGACGCGGGCTTAGGTGTGCTTTCGTGCTACTAGATGCCAACCGGTGCCAGACGCCGAATCACTCCCACTCGATGGTGGCAGGCGGCTTGCTCGACACGTCGTAGGTGACGCGGGAGATGCCGTCGATTTCGTTGATGATCCGGCTGCTGACGGTTTCCAGCAGCTCGTAGGGCAGGTGCGCCCAGCGGGCGGTCATGAAGTCCACGGTTTCCACCGCGCGCAGGGCGACGACCCAGGCGTAGCGGCGGCCGTCGCCGACCACGCCGACCGATTTCACCGGCTGGAACACCACGAAGGCCTGGCTCACCTTGTGGTACCAGTCGGCCTTGCGCAGCTCCTCGATGAAGATGTGGTCGGCACGGCGCAGCAGGTCGGCGTACTCCTTCTTCACCTCGCCGAGGATGCGCACACCGAGGCCCGGGCCGGGGAACGGGTGGCGGTAGACCATGTCGTAGGGCAGGCCCAGTTCCAGGCCGATCTTGCGCACTTCGTCCTTGAACAGCTCGCGCAGCGGTTCGACCAGCTTGAGGTTCATCTCTTCCGGCAGGCCGCCGACGTTGTGGTGCGACTTGATCACGTGGGCCTTGCCGCTCTTCGCGCCGGCCGATTCGATCACGTCCGGGTAGATGGTGCCCTGGGCGAGGAACTGGATGTTGTCCAGCTTGCTGGCTTCGGCATCGAACACGTCGATGAAGGTGCGGCCGATGATCTTGCGCTTCTTCTCCGGGTCCGCCTCGCCTTCGAGGTTGGTGAGGAACTGCGCCTCGGCGTCGGCACGGATCACCTTGACACCCATGTTCTCGGCGAACATGGCCATCACCTGGTCGCCTTCGTGCAGGCGCAGCAGACCGTTGTCGACGAACACGCAGGTCAGTTGGTCGCCGATGGCCCGGTGCAGCAGCGCGGCAACCACCGAGGAATCCACGCCGCCGGACAGGCCGAGCAGCACGTTGGCCGAACCGACCTGGGCGCGCACCTGGGCGATGGCGTCCTCGACGATGTTGGACGGCGTCCACAGCGCCGCGCAACCGCAGATGTCCAGCACGAAGCGCGAGAGGATGCGGCCGCCCTGCTTGGTGTGGGTGACTTCCGGGTGGAACTGCACGCCGTAGTAGCCACGCGCATCGTCGGCCATGGCGCCGATCGGGCAGCTCGGGGTGCTGGCGAGGATGTGGAAACCTTCCGGCAACCCGGTGACCTTGTCGCCGTGGCTCATCCACACATCGAGACCGAGCACACCGTCGGCGTCCACGTGATCCTCGATGCCGTCGAGCAGGCGGCTCTTGCCGACCACGTCGACGCGCGCATAGCCGAACTCGCGCAGGCTGGAACCCTCGACCTTGCCGCCTAGCTGCTCGGCCATGGTCTGCATGCCATAGCAGATGCCCAGCAGCGGCACGCCGAGGTCGAACACCGCCTGCGGCGCGCGCGGGCTGTCGGCCTCGTGCACCGACTCCGGCCCGCCGGCGAGGATGATGCCGCGCGGAGCGAAGGCGCGGATGTCGTCATCGCTCATGTCGAACGGGTGCAGCTCGCAGTACACGCCGATCTCGCGCACGCGGCGGGCGATCAACTGAGTGTACTGGGAGCCGAAGTCGAGGATCAGGATGCGGTGGGCGTGGATATCGGGGTGGGACATGCTGGGGCTCTCGCTGGAGAAAGTTGAGCTGCAAACCACAAGCTTCAAGCCGCAAGTAGGAACGGCGTCGGCTTGTCGCTTGCAGCTTGAGGCTTGCAGCTAGTCGGCAGAGCGCAGCTCAGCCGACGCGGTAGTTCGGCGCTTCCTTGGTGATCTGCACATCATGCACATGCGACTCGGCCATGCCGGCGCCGGTGATGCGCACGAACTCCGGCTTGGTGCGCATCTCCTCGATGCTGGCGCAGCCGGTGTAGCCCATGGAGGCGCGCAGGCCGCCCATCAACTGGTGGACGATGGCGCTCATCGCGCCCTTGTACGGCACGCGACCTTCGATGCCTTCCGGCACCAGCTTCTCGGCGCCAGCCGAGGAATCCTGGAAGTAGCGGTCGGACGAGCCTTGCGCCTGGGCCATGGCTCCCAGCGAGCCCATGCCACGGTAGGCCTTGTAGGAACGGCCCTGGAACAGCTCGACCTCGCCCGGCGCCTCTTCGGTGCCGGCCAGCATGGAGCCGATCATCACGCAGTAGGCACCGGCGACGATGGCCTTGGCCAGGTCGCCGGAGAAACGGATGCCGCCATCGGCGATCAGCGGGACGCCGGTGCCGGCCAGTGCGGCGGCAACGTTGGCGACGGCGGTGATCTGCGGGACGCCGACACCGGCGACGATGCGGGTGGTGCAGATCGAGCCCGGGCCGATACCGACCTTGACGCCGTCCGCACCGGCCTCGACCAGCGCCTTGGCGGCTGCGCCGGTGGCGATGTTGCCACCGATCACCTGCACTTCCGGGTAGGTCTGCTTGACCCAGCGAACGCGGTCGATCACGCCCTGGGAGTGGCCATGGGCGGTGTCGACGATGATCACGTCGACACCGGCGGCGACCAGCGCGGTCACCCGGTCCGGGGTATCGGCGCCGGTGCCCACCGCCGCGCCGACACGCAGGCGGCCCTGGTCGTCCTTGCTGGCCAGCGGGTAGGCCTTGGCCTTCTCGATGTCCTTGACGGTCATCATGCCGCGCAGGCTGAAAGCATCGTCAACGATCAGCACCTTCTCGATGCGGTGCTTGTGCAGCAGGGCGCGCACGGTTTCCTTGTCCGCGCCTTCCTTGACGGTGACTAGGCGCTCCTTGGGCGTCATCACCTCGCGCACCTTGGCGTCCAGGCGGTTCTCGAAGCGCACGTCACGGGAAGTGACGATGCCCACCAGGTCGCCCTCGGAAAGCACCGGCACGCCGGAGATGTTGTGCTGGCGGGTCAGTTCGAACAGGTCGCGCACGGTGGCGTCGGCGTCGATGGTGATCGGGTCCTTGACCACGCCGGCCTCGAACTTCTTGACCTTGCGCACCTCGGCGGCCTGCTGCTCGACGGTCATGTTCTTGTGGATGATGCCGATGCCGCCTTCCTGGGCCATGGCGATGGCCAGGCGCGCTTCGGTGACGGTATCCATCGCCGCGGAGAGCAGCGGCAGGTTCAGGGTGATGCCACGGGTCAGCTGAGTCTTGAGACTGACGTCCTTCGGCAGGACGTTGGAGTAACCGGGGATGAGGAGGACATCGTCGAAAGTCAGGGCTTCTTGGCTGATACGCAGCATGGCGGGGCTCCCGGGAGGGAAAAATAAGAAGCGCGGCATTATACCCAGCCCACCCTCCGCGCTCAACGAGCCAGCCGGTATTTCCCGCCGGACAGCAAACAGATGGCGGGCAAGGCGCCGGAAGGGAATAATGGCCGGCCAAGGCAGTCCCTGCCGCCCTTTTCCGGAGAATCCCGACCATGGTCAACCCGATCGCCAGCGAAGAACGCCTGCGCCGCATGAAACGCCGCCTGCGCAAGAAGCTCTATCTCGGCGAGTTCCAGGAATACGCCTTCGAACTCAAGGCGACCTTCAAGGCCCCGCTCGACGAGCCGACGCTGGACGCCCTCCTCGATGCCTTCATCGATACCGTCGAGACCCGCCAGCTCTGCTTCATCGGCGGTTTCGACCCGCAGTGGCTGGATGGCACCCTGGTCGCCGACCAGCGCTATCGCTCGCCGAGCGAGGACGACCGCAAGGCCATCAACGACTGGCTGCTGGCCCGTCCCGAAGTCGCCAGCGTGGAGACCAGCGAGCTGTTCGACGCCCACTACGGCTGGGAATGACCCGGCGGGCCACGCATGCTCAACGATCCCTTCGCCCGCCTGGGGCTCGACCGCGAAGTCCTCAGCGTCAGCCAGCTAAACGGCCGCGCCCGCCTGCTGCTGGAGGACGTGTTCGCCCAGGTGTGGGTGGAGGGCGAGATTTCCAACCTCGCCCGCCCGGCCTCCGGGCACATCTATTTCACCCTCAAGGACAGCCAGGCCCAGGTGCGCTGCGCGCTGTTCCGCCAGCACGCCACGCGGGTGCGCCAGGCGCTCAAGGACGGCCTGGCGGTGCGGGTGCGCGGCAAGGTCTCGCTGTTCGAAGGGCGCGGCGACTTCCAGTTGATCCTCGACAATGTCGAGCCGGCCGGTGACGGCGCCCTGCGCCTGGCGTTCGAGGCGCTGAAGGAAAAACTGGCCGCCGAGGGCCTGTTCGCCACCGAACGCAAGCAGGCGCTGCCCGCCCACCCGCAGCGCATCGGCATCGTCAGCTCGCCCACCGGCGCGGTGATCCGCGACATCATCAGCGTGTTCCGCCGTCGCGCCCCGCAGGTACGGCTGACCCTGATCCCCACCGCCGTGCAGGGCCGCGAGGCCACCGCTCAGATCGTCCGCGCCCTGCAACTGGCCGACGCAGGCGGCTTCGACGCGCTGATCCTGGCCCGTGGCGGCGGCTCGCTGGAGGACCTCTGGTGCTTCAACGAGGAAGCGGTGGCGCGAGCCGTGGCCGCCTGCCGGACGCCGATCATCAGCGCGGTCGGTCACGAGACCGATGTGTCGATCAGCGACTTCGTCGCCGACGTGCGCGCACCGACGCCTTCGGCCGCCGCCGAACTGCTGGCGCCGGACAACTCCGACCTGCAACAGCGCCTGGACAGCCTGAAGCGCCGCCTGCTGCTGCGCATGCGCGACCATCTGGCCCGCGAGCGCCTGCGCCTGGAAGGCACGACCCGGCGCCTGCGCCATCCCGGCGAGCGCCTGCGCCAGCACGCCCAGCGCCTCGACGATCTCGACCTGCGCCTGCGCCGCGCCTTCCAGCAGCGCCTGAGCGCCCGCCAGGAACAACTTGCCCGCCTGGACGCCCGGCTCGCCGCCCAGCATCCCGGCCGCCTGCTCGGCCTGCTGCGCCAGCGCCTGGACGCCCTGGCCACGCGCCTGCCGCGCGCCGCACAAATGCAACTGCGCCAGCAGCGCCAACGCCTCGAAGGGCTGGCACAGAATCTCCACCTGGTCAGCCCGCTGGCGACCCTTGGCCGTGGCTACAGCATCCTGCTCGACGAACGCGGCCAGGCGATCCGCAGCGCCGCGCAGGCGCATCCGGGCCAGAAGCTCAGTGCGAAGCTCGGCGAAGGGGAACTGACGGTGCGGGTGGAGGACAATCACCTGGAGCCGGTGACGCTGTCGCTGCTCGATTAGACCGTTACAGGGCATGGGTAAACGTAAGGTGCAGTTATCAAGTCCGCCCCTCACCCCAGCCCTCTCCCGATGGGAGAGGGGGCTGCCCTGCGTTGCGGATTCGGCACGAGGCACGGACAACACCCTCTTCCCCTGGGAGAAGAAACGCGACCGCCTCCAACCACCAAACTTGCCCAGCCACGCACAAAACGGTATCTAACCGCGTCCCCCAACCGGATATCCCCATGCGCCTGCTCGCCACCCTGCTGCTCTGCCTCGCCCTCCCCGCCCATGCCGAAGGCTTCCTCACCCGCCTGCTGGACAAGCCGGTACCCGGTGGCGTCGCCGTGGTGCCACTCGGCGACGGCCCGGTCGCTCCCAAGGCGCGCTACCAGGGCAAGCCGGTGCTGGTGGTCAAGGAGGACGGCAAGCGCTGGATCGCGGTGGTCGGCATCCCGCTGAGCATCAAGCCGGGTAGCCAGACGCTGGAGGCGGACGGCCGCCAACTGAGCTTCACGGTCGGCGCCAAGCGCTACAAGGAACAGCACATCACCCTGAAGAACAAGGAGCAGGTCAACCCGAGCCCGGCCAACCTCAAGCGCATCGAGCGCGAACTGGCCGAGCAGACCAGCGCCTACCGTCTCTTCAGCCCCGGTACGCCGAGCAACCTGTTGTTCGACAAGCCGGTGAACGGCCCGCTGTCCAGCCGTTTCGGCGTGCGCCGCTTCTTCAACGGCGAGGAACGCAACCCGCACGCCGGCCTCGACTTCGCCGTGCCCGCCGGCACGCCGATCAAGTCGCCGGCGGCCGGCAAGGTGATCCTGATTGGCGACTATTTCTTCAACGGCAGGACGGTATTCGTCGACCACGGCCAGGGGCTGATCAGCATGTTCTGCCACCTGTCCAAGGTGGATGTGCAACTCGGCCAGCAACTGCCGCGCGGCGGCGTGGTCGGCCGGGTCGGCGCCACCGGGCGCGCCACGGGGCCGCACATGCACTGGAACGTCAGCCTGAACGACGCCCGGGTCGACCCGGCGATCTTCATCGGCGCGTTCGAGCCCTGAGACTCACTCCTTGGCCTTCTTCACCCGGTCCAGCCGGTAGATCTCGCCGATCAGGCAATGCTCCGGAAAGCCGCCGGCGTCGGTGGAGACGATCTTGTCCAGGCGGGTCAGCGCTCCAGCCGTGGTGCTGTAGGCGATACGGTTGTTGAACGCCAGGTTGCGGCACGGCGTGGGGAACTCGACTAGGTAGGCCGGCCCCGGGCCACCGCCGAGCACGATGTGACGCTTGTCGAGGTATTGCCAGTCGTCGATCCGATAACGCAGCACGCTATCCACCGCCTCGCCCTGCTGGTAGCCCAGGCGGGCCAGGCGCTCATCCAGTGGCAGGCTCTCGTCGGCCGGTCCCCGCCCGGTGCAAGCGGCAAGCAGGGCGAATACGATCACCAGGGGATAGGCAAGCTTCGATCCGTTCATTGCGGTCCTCCATGCCGGTACGCCGTCAGTTTCAGAAAAACGCACGGCCCAAACGTCATCTTCGTTTGTTAAGGTACGTCGCTTTCCATGCCGACGGTACCCGGAAAATCGGGTCTCGAACGCACAAGCAATGTTGCACCGCAAGTGAGGATCGTCGTGAAAACACAGTATGCCGCCGCCCTGGAATGGCTCGAGCGCTACCCCGAATTCCATACCCTGATCAGCCTGAGCCTGTTGGTACTGGTCGCCTGGATCGCCAACTGGGTGGTCAAGCGCATCCTGATACGCGGCCTGTACCGGGCACTCAAGGCCAGCCCGCTGGGAGACGATCGGGAACTCGCCCAGTCGCACATCATCGCCCGGCTGGCCAACATCGTCCCGGCGCTGATCCTGTCCTCCGGCATCGCCCTGGTTCCAGACCTGCCGGAAGCCGCGGTCACCGTGGTGCGCAACGTCTGCGGCGCGTTCATCATCCTGACCATCGCCCTGGCGATCAGCGGCGTGCTGACCCTGGCCAACACCCTCTACCAGCGCCGCCCGGACGCCCACCTGAAGCCGATCAAGGGCTATATCCAGGTGGTCAAGATCGCCCTGTTCGCGATCGCCGCGGTCTTGATGGTGGCGACCCTGATCGACCGTTCGCCGCTGATCCTGCTGTCCGGCCTCGGCGCCATGGCCGCGGTACTGATGCTGATCTTCCAGGACACCCTGCTGTCGCTGGTGGCCAGCGTGCAGATCAGCTCCAGCGACATCGTCCGCGTCGGCGACTGGGTGGAGATGCCGCAGCTCAACGCCGACGGTGACGTGATCGACATCGCCCTGCACACGGTCAAGGTGCAGAACTGGGACAAGACCATCACCACCATCCCCACCAAGCGCTTCATCACCGACCCGTTCAAGAACTGGCGCGGCATGCAGGAGTCCGGTGGCCGGCGCATCAAGCGCAGCCTGTACCTGGATCAGACCAGCGTCCGCTTCCTCGACGCCGGGCAGATCGATCGCCTGCACCGCCTGCGCCTGCTCGACAGCTACCTGATCGGCAAGCAGAACGAGCTGCTCGACTGGAACAGCCAACTGGCCGACTATGCCCGCGACCCGGCCAACACCCGCCGGCTGACCAACCTGGGCACCTTCCGCGCCTATGTGGAGAACTACCTGCGCCAGAGCCCGGACATCCGCCAGGACATGACCCTGCTGGTCCGCCAGCTCGCCCCCACCGCCGACGGCCTGCCGCTGGAGCTGTACTGCTTCACCGCCACCACCGCCTGGGGACGCTACGAGGCGATCCAGTCGGACATCTTCGACCACATGCTGGCGATCCTCCCGGAGTTCGGCCTGCGGGTATTCCAGCACCCGAGCGGCGCGGACATGCACGCCTGGACGAGCAGCGCCCGGCGCCACGAGACCGAACCCGCCTGATCGGCGGGGCGGTCTTTCCAGCCCCGTCCGCGCCTCCGCATCCGGTTGTCGCCCCGCACAAGCGGGGCATTCCTCAGAAACTCAGGTCCAGGCGCGTCCAGAACGTCCTTCCCGGCTCGGCGACGCGCTCTCCGGCGGCGAAGCCGAAGCCGGCATTGCCCGCCAGGTTGAGGTGTTCGGCGTAGGCCTTGTCCAGCAGGTTGTCGACGCCGGCGCTGACCTTGAGGTTGGCGCTCAACCGGTAGGCGCCGTTGAACGACAGCACACCGAACCCGGCACTCTCCCCGAAGTCCTTGCCAACCACGTTACCCTGGCCCTCGGCGATACGCCCTTGCGCCGCCACCAGGCGCCACAGGCCGGCGGCACTCCAGTCGCCCCGCTCGTAGGTCAGGCCGAAGCGCGCCTCCAGCGGCGGAATCTGCGGCAAGGCGCGCCGATCCGTGCGGTTCTCGCCCCAGGCGTAGGCCAGGCTCGCCTCCCCTTTCCAGTTCTCCGCCAACGGATAGCCCGCGCCCAGTTCGGCACCGGCGATCCGCGCCGTGACGTTGCGCGCCCGCGAGCGTCCCTCGCTATAGTCGAACAGGATGTAGTCGCGCACCTCGCCGGCATAGGCGGACACCCAGGCATCCAGCTTCTCGCCCTGGAACTGGGCACCGACGTCGAGCTGGGTGGTCTTTTCCGGATCGACGCCGACGAAGGCGTTGGCCGTGTCGGCCGGACCGTTGGTCGGCGAAAACAGTTCCCAGTAATCGGGGAAGCGCTGCGCATGGCCGAGGCCGGCGTACAGGGTGGTCGGCGAATCGGCGAGGTCGTGCTCGTAACGCACGAAGCCACTGGACAGGGTGTCGTTGCGGGTATCGCCAGCGCTCGGGTTGGCCCCGGAACCGATACGCTGGCGGTAATCCTTGGCCGAGGCACGGTCCAGGCGCAGGCCGCCGATCAGCCGGCCCTGCTCGGCGACGAACCAGGTCAGTTCGCCGAAGGCACCGTAGTTGTGGAGCGCCGCGTCCTTTTCCCAGGGCTGGTCGCGGTAGGTGTCGATCCCCATCCCCATGCGCCCGCGATGCTCGTTGCGCTGCGCATCGACCCCGCCGACCAGTTCGACGCCATCCCAGCGCCAGGTCGCCGACAGACGCCCGCCGAGGGTACGACGGTCGACGGCATGCGCCATCGGCATGCCCATCATTCCATGGCCGGACGGCGTGCGCAGGCTGTAGTTGTCCATCACGTGGTCGGCGTAGTTGTAGTAGACCTGCGCCTCGATCTCATCCAGCACGTCGCCGAGGTGGGACTTGACCAGGCGCAGGCCCAGGCTTTCGCGCTTGAACTGCGCCCCGTCCATGCCGCGCCCGGCGTAGCGCGCCTCGCCGTCGCCACCACCCGCGCTCAGCTCCAACAGGGTGTCGGCGTCCGGGGTCCAGCCGAGCACCACGTCCGTGTTCCACTTGTCGAAGCGCGATGGCACCCGGTCGCCATCGCCGTCCTGGTAATCGTCGGACTGCGAACGGTTGGCCAGCAGCCGGACGTAGCCTTCCTGGCTACCGGCAGCGGCATCCAGGGCACGGTCGAAACGGCCGTTGGAACCGCCCAGCAGGCGGGCATCGAGGCGCCAGTCCGGTTTCTCGAAGCGCTCCGGCTCGCGCTCGAAGAGCACCGTCGCCGCCGAGGCGCCGGGGCCCCAGCGCACGGTCTGCGGGCCCTTGATCACCGTCAGGCGGTCGTAGCTTTCCGGGCTGATATAGGAGCTCGGCGCATCCATGCGTCCAGGGCAGGCGCCGAGCATCTCGCCGCCGTTGGTCAGCAACTTCAGCCGCGAACCGAACAGGCCACGAAACACCGGATCGCCATTGACCCCACCGCTACGAGCCGCGGCGAAACCGGGAATGGTCTTCAGGTAGTCGGCGGCGTCGCTGGCCGGTACCGGCTGACGCGGCTGGCGGGGATCGGTGACCACGGTCAGCGGCGACTCGGGCGCCACGCTGGTGATCACCAGCGGCGTCAGTTGCAACTCGTCGGCGACAAGCTCATCGGCGTGCAGCGGCGCGGCCAGGGTGCCGAGCAAAGCGGCCTGGACCGACCAGCACAGGCGCCGGAAAGTGAAGGGAACGAATGAACGAGGCAGGCGCGACTGCGCCCGGAAAGGACGAACGAAGACAGGCATATCGAATTCCACGCGGAAAATGGCAGGAAACGTCGCGCGACGAAGAACGCGCGACGGATTCGCAGGAGCTTCAAGCGTGGAAAGGCGGAGGGCCGCGCGGCTGGCAAGCCGCTGGCGATACGGAGGATGGAACGAGTGACGGCGATGGCCGGCACGGGAACTGGCCGGGCAGCGGCGGCAGGGCCGGTGGCGGAGCCGCGGGCAACGACGGGGAGCTCGCCAGCAGGTCGCAATAGCCGCACTGCGACAGGTCCTCCACCCAGTCGGGGGTTCCTGGATCGGGCAGCGCATGCCCCTCGCCACAGTGCAGCACCGACAGGTCGATGACGCGCGTCAGGGCCAAGCCGTCCAGCGCGCGCCATTGCGCATACAGCGGCCCGACATAGGCCATCAGCATGGCGAACAAGCCAAGCGAGACCGCCAAATGCCTGTAGCGCCGCCGCATCGCCCGCTCTCGCCTCCCTGAAGAAGATGGCCCTTCGCCTATGCCCCGCATCATTGCACGAGCCGCCGCCCACCTTCGTGTGGCACAACGCCGCACGGCACTTTTTCATCGAGCAACAATCAACCCGAAAAGCACGATCCAGAGAAATTTTTTACTTTAAAAGGCGATTCTTAGACGGAAAACACCAACTTTCAGAGAATGCTTGCCAGCTTTAACCCCAAGGCTTAGGGTTTGCTCCATGCACAACGCGCAAACCCTCTTCCTGTTGCGGCAGCACGCCTGCCTGACCCTGGTCAGTCCCCGACTGCGGCGCTGAGCGCATACTTGTTTCATCGTCGTACCGACCGAGCGCCCCAGGCCTGACGAAAAAGGATTCCCCCATGAGCATGTTGAAAGACCCGTCGACCAAATACCGTGCCTTCCCCGCAATCAACCTGCCGGACCGCACCTGGCCGTCGAAGACCATCACCGAAGTGCCGATCTGGTGCAGCTCCGACCTGCGCGACGGCAACCAGTCGCTGATCGAGCCGATGGACCCGGAGAAGAAGATGCGCTTCTTCAAGACCCTGGTGCAGGTCGGCGTCAAGCAGATCGAGGTAGCCTTCCCCTCCGCCTCGCAGACCGATTTCGACTTCGTCCGCGAGCTGATCGAAGGCAACCACATCCCCGACGACACCACCATCCAGGTGCTGACCCAGGCCCGCGAGGACCTGATCACCCGCACCTTCGAGTCGCTGAAAGGCGCCAGGAAAGCCATCGTCCACGTCTACAACGCCACCGCCCCGTCGTTCCGCCGCATCGTCTTCAACCAGGACAAGCAGGGTGTGATCGACATCGCGGTGAACGCCGCCAAGCTGATCAAGAAGCTGGCCGCCCAGCAGCCGGAAACCGACTGGACCTTCCAGTACTCGCCGGAAATCTTCACCTCCACCGAACTGGACTTCGCCGTGCAGGTCTGCGAGGCCGTGCTCAACGTCTGGCAACCGACTCCGGAGAAGAAGGTCATCCTCAACCTGCCGGCCACCGTGGAAGTCGCCACGCCGAACGTCTACGCCGACCAGATCGAGTGGTTCTGCCGCCACATCAGCCGTCGCGACAGCGTGATCGTCAGCCTGCACACCCATAACGACCGTGGCACTGGCGTGGCCGCCACCGAACTGGGCCTGATGGCCGGCGCCGACCGCGTCGAAGGCTGCCTGTTCGGCAACGGCGAACGCACCGGCAACGTCGACCTGGTGACCGTGGCGCTGAACATGTACACCCAGGGCCTGCACCCGGGCCTGGACTTCTCCGACATCGACGGCGTGCGCAAGGTGGTCGAGGAGTGCAACCAGTTGCCGGTGCACCCGCGCCATCCGTACGTCGGCGATCTGGTCCACACCGCCTTCTCCGGCTCGCACCAGGACGCGATCCGCAAGGGCTTCGCCCAGCAGAAGGACGATGCCGTCTGGGAAGTGCCGTACCTGCCGATCGACCCGGCCGACATCGGCCGCAGCTACGAGGCGGTGATCCGCGTCAACAGCCAGTCCGGCAAGGGCGGCATCACCTTCCTGCTCGAACAGGAATACGGCATCAGCCTGCCGCGCCGCACGCAGATCGAGTTCAGCCAGGTGGTGCAGCGCGAAACCGACCGCCTCGGCCTGGAAATGTCCGCCAAGCAGATCTACGACCTGCTGGTGAACGAATATCTGCAGGCAACCGTTCCCTATTCCTTGAAGGGCCACCGCCTGCAGGAAGAGAACGGCACCAGCGCCGTGGACATCGAAGTCAGCGTCAACGGAGAAACCCAGCACTGGCGCGGCATCGGCAACGGCCCGCTGGAAGCCCTGGTGGCCAGTCTGCCGGAACAGGTGGAGATCATGGACTACTCCGAACACGCCATCGGCTCCGGCACCAACGCCAAGGCGGCTGCCTACATCGAGCTGCGCGTCAACGGCGGCCGCGCCCTGCACGGCATCGGCATCGACGAGAACCTGACCACCGCCAGCTTCCGCGCCCTGTTCAGCGCGCTGAACCGCGCCATCAGCCAGGCCGAAGCCCAGGCCGCCTAACACGGCCAGCAACGAAAAAGCCGCTTCCCCAAGGGGAAGCGGCTTTCTTTTTTGCGGGGGAACGTCCGCGCTACCTAAGGCTTCAACTCGAAGCCATCGGCATCCAGATGCGCCGGGAAACGCTCGCGATAGGCCTTCAGGGCCGCCGCATCCAGGCGGATACGGAACACCCCATCGCCCTCCTCCGCGCTCAGCAGGGTCTCTCCCTGGAAGTCCAGCACCTGGCTGTCGCCGCTGTAGGGATGCCCCTTGCCGTCCGTGCCGATCCGGTTGACCGCCGCCACGTAGCAGAGGTTCTCGATGGCCCGCGCCGGCAGCAGCCGGTTCCAGTGGTGGCGCCGCGCCGCCGGCCAGTTGGCGGTGTAGAGCAGCAGGTCGGTGTCGTGCGGATCGCGGCTCCACACCGGGAAGCGCAGGTCGTAGCAGACCAGCGGGCGCACCCGCCACCCCTTGATCTCCAGCAGCACCTGGCGCTCGCCCGGCGTGTAGTACTTGTGCTCGCCGGCCATGCGGAACAGGTGGCGCTTGTCGTAGTGCAGCACCTCGCCATCCGGCCGCGCCCAGAGCAGGCGGTTGCGATGGCTGCCATCGGCGGCCTGGATGATCACGCTGCCGGTCACCACCGCATCGAGGCGCTTGGCCTGCTCGCGCAGCCAGGCGTAGGCCGGTCCCTCCTCCTGCTCGGCGAGGCTCGCCGAATCCATGGAGAAACCGGTGGTGAACATCTCCGGCAGGACGATCAGGTCGGCGCCGCGCGCCTGTTCAAGCAGCACATGGAAATGCGCCTGATTGGCCACCGGGTCGTGCCAGGCCAGGGTGGTCTGCACCAGGGCGAGTTCGAGGTCGGGTTTGTCGCTCACGGTTCCACTCCCGCAGGGTGCGTTACACAGCTCGAAGCTTCTCTGCCGCCTGGCGCAGGGTCTCTTCGCGCTTGGCGAAGCAGAAGCGCACCAGACGCAGGTCGCGCGGTGCATCCTGGTAGAAGACTGACACCGGAATCGCCGCCACGCCATGTTCGCGGGTCAGCCATTCGGCCATCGCCACGTCATCGAGGTCAGGGCGGATCGCCGAGTAGTCGGCCAACTGGAAATAGGTGCCGGCCGCACGGTTGAAGGTGAAGCGCGAACCACGCAGCAGGTCGCAGAACAGGTCGCGCTTGCTCTGGTAGAAGCCGGGCAGCTCGGCGATGTGCTCGGGATGCTCGATCATGAAGTCGGCCAGCGCGTACTGCAGCGGGGTCACCCCGCAAAAGGTCACGTACTGGTGGATCTTGCGCAGCTCGGCGGACAGCGCCGGCGGCGCCACCACGTAGCCGGTCTTCCAGCCGGTGACGTGGTAGGTCTTGCCGAACGAGCTGACCACGAAGGCGCGCTGGTACAACTCCTCGTGAGCCAGCACGCTGGCGTGGCGCACGCCGTCGAATACCAGGTGCTCGTAGACCTCGTCACTGATCAGGTGGATGTTCCGGTCGCGGATCAGCACCGCCAGGCGATCCAGGTCGTCGCGGGAAATCAGCGCGCCGCTGGGGTTGTGCGGCGAATTGATGAAGATCAGCCGGGTGCGCGGGGTGATGGCGTCGGCCAGGCGCTGCCAGTCGATGGAGAAGTCCGGCAAGGCCAGCGGCACATGCACGCAGCGGCCGCCGGCCAGCTCCACCGAAGGCTCGTAGCTGTCGTAGCAAGGATCGAGGACGATGGCCTCGTCGCCGGGGTGGATCAACGCCTGCACCGCACAGAAGATCGCCTCGGTGGCGCCGGGGACGATGGTCACCTCGCTGTCGGCATCGGCGTTGCACCCGTACAGGGCCAGGACCTTGGCCGCCACCTGCTGGCGCAGCGCCGGCAGGCCGGTCATCGGCGCGTACTGGTTGTGGCCGGCGGCGATATGCCGGGCCACCGCCTCGCGCAACGGCGCCGGGCTATCGAAATCGGGAAACCCCTGGGAGAGGTTGAGCGCACCGGTTTCCACGGCGAGCTGGGACATGCGGGTGAAGATGGTAGTGCCGACCTTGGGCAACTTGCTGGCGAGCATACGGCGCTCCTGCTGACTGACGCGAGCGGCGAGCATAGCCGATGGAGGAAACGTCGGGCACCCGTGGGGCTTATGAAAATGGGGAAGAAGCTTATACGCCGGCCCGTGTTGACTGGATTCCCGCGTTCGCGGGAATGACGAGTGACGGAAACCCCAGCACCCAACCGTCATCCCCGCGAACGCGGGGATCTAATTAACGGGGATCCAATTAAAGAACCATCCCCCCCGTACGCGCCGCCTTTTCGTCCAACCTCAAGCCTCCAGCGCTCTTATCGGCTTTTCAGCGCTTCTTGTCCCTACGCTTCTTCTCGGCCTTCTTGTGGTGGCTCATCAACCGGCGCTTCTTGTTCACCTGGCGGTCGGTCAGGGCGTTCTTCTTGCCCTCGTAGGGGTTCTCGCCGCCCTTGTACTCGATGCGGATCGGCGTGCCGACCAGCTTGAGCACGCGCCGGTAGGTGTTCTCCAGGTAGCGCGAATAGGAGCGCGGCACGGATTCCACCTGGTTGCCGTGGATCACGATCAGCGGCGGGTTGGCACCGCCCAGGTGGGCGTAGCGCAGCTTGATGCGCCGGCCATTGACCAGCGGCGGCTGGTGCTCCTGCACGGCATCCTCGAGAATCTTGGTCAGCCGGCTGGTCGGCCAGCGGGTCACCGCCGAGCGGAACGACTCCTGCACCGACTTGTACAGGTGGCCCACGCCAGTGCCGTGCAACGCCGAAATGAAGTGGATATCGGCGAAGTCGACGAACATCAGCCGCCGCTCCAGCTCGGTCTTCACGTACTCCTTCTCGCGCTGCTCCATGCCGTCCCACTTGTTCAGCGCGATCACCAGCGCGCGGCCGGTCTCCAGCACGAAGCCGAGCAGGTTCAGGTCGTGCTCGACCACCCCTTCGCGGGCATCCATGACGAAGACCACCACGTTGGCGTCCTGGATGGCCTGCAAGGTCTTCACGACCGAGAACTTTTCCACCGCCTCGAAGATCTTGCCGCGACGGCGCACGCCGGCGGTGTCGATCAGGGTGTACTTCTCTTCGTTGCGCTCGAAGGGGATGTAGATACTGTCGCGGGTGGTGCCGGCCTGGTCGTAGACGATCACCCGGTCCTCGCCGAGCATGCGGTTGACCAGGGTCGACTTGCCGACGTTGGGCCGGCCGATGATGGCGATCTTGATGCCGTCCTTCTCGCTCGGCCCCGGAATGCGCTTGGCTTCCTCGCCCTCGGCGACCTCTTCCGAAGCGGCTTCCTCACCCTCTTCCGCCTCCTCGCCATCGTCCTTGGGGAAGATCCCCAACGAGGCTTCGAGCAGGGCATTGATGCCACGGCCATGGGCGGCGGCGATGGGGAACGCGTCGCCCAGGCCCAGCGGGCTGAACTCGGCGCGGGCGATGTCCGGATCGACGGTATCGACCTTGTTGGCGACCAGGAAACTGCGCTTGTTCCGCTTGCGCAGGTGCTCGGCGATCATCTGGTCGGCGGCGGTCATCCCCGCGCGCGAGTCGACCATGAACAGCACGGCATCGGCTTCCTCGATGGCCTGCAGGGACTGCTCGGCCATTTTCGCGTCGATACCGTCCTCATCACCGGAGATGCCGCCGGTATCGATGACGATGTAGGTGCGGCCCTGCCACTTGGCCTCGCCGTACTGACGATCGCGGGTCAGGCCGGCGTATTCGGCGACGATGGCGTTACGGGTCCTGGTCAGACGGTTGAACAGCGTCGACTTGCCCACATTGGGACGGCCCACCAGGGCGATTACCGGAACCATGAGGCTCCTCCAGAGCTTGCAGAAAACACAACGGCCGCTGCCGGAATACGGCAGCGGCCGGACAGATAGAACTCAGCTTAGCGGATGGTCAGCGCGACCAGTTTCCCGCCATTGCCATAGGCATACAGCCAGTCGCCGACCACCAGCGGACGCGCGCGCAGGCCATCGCTGTCGATACGCGTGCGACCGACGAAACGGCCATCCACCTGGCTGACCAGGTGCAGGTAGCCTTCCAGGTCACCGAACGCCACGTAGCTGGAGAACACTTCCGGCGCCGAAAGCTGGCGGCGGGCCAGGGCATCGTTGCTCCACAGCACGGAGGCCGAACGCTCGTCGATGCTCTCGATGGCGCCGCTGGCCGCGCTCACATAGACGTTGCCGAACCCTTCGGCCACGCCGACGTAGCTGGACGCCTCGCGCTGCCAGAGGATACGACCGCTGTCGAGGTCCAGGCCGGCGACGCGACCCTGGTAGGTGGCGACATAGATGGTGTTGCCGGAAAGCAGCAGACCACCGTCGATATCGACGATGCGGTCCAGTTCGGAACGGCCTTGCGGCACTGCCACGCGCTGTTCCCAGACCGGCAGGCCACGCTGGGTGTCGAGAGCGATCACCTTGCCGGTGGACAGCCCGGCGATGGCCAGGCGGCTGGTCAGTTGCGGCGCGCCGGTGCCACGCAGGGTCAGCACCGCCGGGGTGTTGTCGAACACCCAGCGCTGGCTGCCGGTGGAGGCTTCCAGGGCGATCAGGCGGTCATCCTGGGTCTGTACCACCACCACGTCGCCGTTGGTCACTGGCGGCGCCAGCACTTCGCTGGTCACCCGGGCGCGCCACTTTTCCTCGCCGTTGGAGGCATCCAGGGCGATCACTTCGCCACGCAGGGTGCCGAGCAGGACCAGGCCGTAGCCGGCGCCGACCGCACCGGAGACCGGCAGGTCGAGATCCTGGGACCAGAGCACCTCGCCGGTCAGGCGGTTCATCGCCTTGACCTCGCCGTTGACGTCGGAGGCGAAGATGCTGTCGCCGTCCACTGCGGGGACCAGCATGTTCCAGGTATCGCCCTGGCCGTCGCCGATGGAGCGGCTCCACTCGGTCTTCAACTCGACTTCCGCGGTGAAATCGGGCAACTCGGCCGGCGGCAGTTCCTTCTTGCTAGTGCTGCTGCAACCCGCCGCCAGAACGGCGCAGGCCAGCAGTGCGGCATATTTCCAGCGCTTCACGTCAGGCATCCCCTTTCGCCAGGTCGTCGAGCTTCATTTGCAACGCCCCTACGGCGGCATCCTCGGACAGAGCGGCCTTGGCCTGCTCGTAGGCGGCGCGGGCCTCATCGCTGCGGCCGAGCTTGGCCAGCAGGTCGCCACGCAGTTCTTCACGGCTGGCCTGGAAAGCCTCCGGGCCCTTGCCGTCCAGCAGCTTGAGCGCTTCCTCGGTCTTGTCCTGGGCCGACAGCACGCGGGCCAGGCGCTGGCGCGCCAGTTCCCCGATGGTCTCGTCCGAGGGCTTGGCAACGACGGTCTGCAGCTCGGCGGCCGCGTCCTCCAGCTTGCCGGCATCCACCGCGACCTTGGCGACGAACAGGCTGCCGTACTGGGCGTAGGCGGTACCGGAGTACTCACTCTTCAGCTTGCCGGCCAGTTCGCTGACCTGGGCGACGTCGGGCTGCCCGGACGGCGTGAAGGTGGTTTCCAGCAGTTGCTGGTAGAGCGCCGAGGCCGCCTGGGCCTGATTGGTCTGGTACTTCTGCCAGGCTTGCCAGCCGAATACCGCCACCAGCGCCAGGACACCCCCGGTCAGCAGGGGCTTGCCATTGCGTTGCCACCAGTCCTGGACCAACGCAAGCTGTTCTTCTTCGGTACGCGACACCCCAATACTCCTTTCAGTCAATGCTCACGCCTGGGACAGGCTGGTCGCCAGGTGTTCGGCCAATGCCGCCTGGGAGATCTCTTGTTGCTCGCCCTGCCCACGCAGGGGTTTGAAACCTATCACTTGCCGGGCCAGTTCGTCTTCACCCAGGACCAGGGCGAACAGTGCCGCGCTCTTGTCGGCCTTCTTCAACTGGGTCTTGAAGTTGCCGCCGCCGGCGTTGACCTGCAGGCGCAGACCCGGCAAGCGGTCACGCAGCCCTTCGGCCAGCTTCAGGCCCTCCAGCTCGGCGGCCTCGCCCAGCGCGCAGAGGTAGACATCGACCTGGCGGGAGATTTCCTCCGGCACCAGCTCCAGGGTCTCCAGCAGCAGGATCAGCCGCTCGATGCCCATGGCGAAACCGACGCCGGCGGTCGGCCGGCCGCCCATCTGCTCGACCAGGCCG
Organism: Zestomonas carbonaria; assembly: GCF_904061905.1. Lineage (GTDB taxonomy): Bacteria > Pseudomonadota > Gammaproteobacteria > Pseudomonadales > Pseudomonadaceae > Aquipseudomonas > Aquipseudomonas carbonaria. The sequence goes on along the minus strand of NZ_CAJFCI010000045.1, from coordinate 49,639 downwards.
TCGTAGCGGCCGCCGGCACATACGGTGCCCTGGGCGCCGAGCTTGTCGGTCACCCACTCGAACACGGTCTTGCTGTAGTAGTCGAGGCCACGCACCAGCTTGGGGTTGACCACGTAGCGGATGCCCAGGGCATCCAGGCGCGCCTTGAGCCCTTCGAAATGCTCGCGCGACTCGTCGTCGAGGTGATCGACCAGCTTCGGCGCGTCGACCAGCAGTGCCTGGGTTTCCGGCACCTTGCTGTCGAGGATGCGCAGCGGGTTGCTGCCCAGGCGGCGCTTGCTGTCCTCGTCGAGCTGTTCCTTGCGTGCCGACAGGTAGTCGACCAGGGCGTCGCGATAACGCGCACGCGCCTCGCTGGTGCCCAGGCTGTTGAGCTCCAGGGTCACCGCGTCGCGCAGGCCGAGACGGGTCCACAGGCGCCAGGTCAGGGCGATCAGCTCGGCGTCGATGTCCGGGCCGGCGAGGTTGAAGACTTCCACGCCGATCTGGTGGAACTGGCGGTAGCGGCCTTTCTGTGGACGCTCGTAGCGGAACATCGGGCCGATGTACCAGAGTTTCTGTACCTGGCCATTGTTGGACAGGCCGTGCTCGAGCACCGCGCGCACGCAACTGGCGGTGCCTTCCGGACGCAGGGTCAAGGAATCGCCGTTACGGTCGTCGAAGGTGTACATCTCCTTCTCGACGATGTCGGTGACCTCGCCGATGGAGCGCTTGAACAGCTCGGTGACCTCGACGATCGGCATGCGGATCTGACGGTAGCCGTACTCGTCCAGCAGGCTCGCCACGGTGCCTTCGAAATAGCGCCAGAGCGGGCTCTGCTCCGGCAGGATGTCGTTCATGCCACGAATGGCTTGCAAAGATTTGCTCACGGAAAATCCTTAGGAATGCTCAACTGCGGGCGATCAGCGCCGCATCGGCCTTGACCTTCTCGGCCGCTTTCTGGCGGATCAGGCGTTCCAGCTCGTCCACCAGATTGGTATTGGTCAGTTTCTGCGCCGGCTTGCCGTCGATGTACACCAGGTTGTTCGGCGTACCGCCGGTCAGGCCGATGTGCGCTTCCTTGGCTTCGCCGGGTCCGTTGACCACGCAGCCGATCACCGCCACGTCCATCGGTACCAGCAGGTCCTCGAGGCGGCCTTCCAGCTCGTTCATGGTCTTCACCACATCGAAGTTCTGCCGCGAGCAGCTCGGGCAGGCGATGAAGTTGATGCCGCGCGAACGCAGGTGCAGGGACTTGAGGATGTCGTAGCCGACCTTCACTTCCTCGACCGGATCGGCGGCCAGGGAAATGCGGATGGTGTCGCCGATGCCGTCGGCCAGCAGCATGCCCAGGCCGACCGCGGACTTCACGGTGCCCGAGCGCAGGCCGCCGGCCTCGGTGATGCCCAGGTGCAGGGGCTGCTCGATCTGCTTGGCCAGCAGGCGATAGGCCTCGACCGCCATGAACACGTCGGAAGCCTTCACGCTGACCTTGAAATCGGGGAAGTTCAGCCGATCCAGATGCTCGACGTGGCGCAGCGCGGACTCGACCAGCGCCGCGGGGGTCGGCTCGCCGTATTTCTTCTGCAGGTCCTTTTCCAGGGAGCCGGCGTTGACGCCGATGCGGATCGGGATGCCCTTGTCGCGGGCGGCCTCGACCACCGCGCGCACGCGGTCCTCGCGGCCGATGTTGCCGGGGTTGATGCGCAGGCAGTCGACGCCCAGCTCGGCCACGCGCAGGGCGATCTGGTAGTCGAAATGGATATCGGCGACCAGCGGCACGCGGACCTGCTGCTTGATCTTGCCGAACGCCTCGGCGGCGTCCATGTCCGGCACCGAGACGCGGACGATGTCCGCACCGGCATCCTCGAGGCGACGGATCTGCGCCACGGTGGCGTCGACGTCGCAGGTCTCGGTGTTGGTCATGCTCTGCACCGCGATGGGCGCATCGCCACCGACCGGCACCGAGCCTACCCAGATCTTGCGCGACGGGCGGCGTTTGATGGGAGATTCACCGTGCATGACTCATTGCCCCACTTTCAGGCGTGCAGTCTCGCCACTGATGAAAGGTGTTACGTCCACTGCCTGACCGTTGTAACTCAACTGGGCGCCACGGGCGAAACCCAGGCGCACTTCCATCGGAACCTTGCCGGCCAGTTCGACGCTGTCGCCCGACCGTTTGAGACCGCTGACCAGCACCCGGCCGTTGGCATCGGTGATCTGGATCCAGCAGTCGGCGGTGAAACCGAGACGCACCACGCCCTCGCCGGCGGCGGGCGTCGGCGGCGGGGTGGCGGCCGCCTGCTGTTGTGCCGGCTGCTCGGCAGGCGCTGTCTCCGCCGGAGCGGTCGCCGTGTCCGGCGCCGGAGCGGCATCGCCGGCAGGAGCGGCCGGCGCGTCCACGGAAGAGGAGGCAGTGGCGGCCGGAACCTCGGTCTGTGCGCCACTGGCCGGGGTTTCCGGCTCCGGCTGCGCGGCGACCTCGGGAGAAACCTCGGTCAGCGGCAGGTCCGCCTCTTCCCGTGCCTCGACCACGGCCTGGTCTTCCGGCTCGTCCAGCGGATGAATCTGGGTAGTGCCGTCGGCACTCTCGACCTCGACATGCTCCATGTTCACGCCGACCTGGGCGTCACTGCGCTCGCTCGACTGGCCCTGCCACCAGAGGAAACCGACACCCGCCAGGCCGACCAGCAGGGCGAAGCTGACCATGCGCAGCAGGTTCTGCGACAGGCGCACGGGCTGCTCGATACGGCCGAGGCCATGCACGCTGCTGCCACTGGCGTCGGTACCGGTGAACTGATCGAACTCCTGGACGATGGTGTTGGCGTCCAGCCCCAGCAACTTGGCATAGGTGCGCACGTAGCCACGGGCGAAGGTGTGCCCCGGCAGCTTGTCGAAATCACCCGCTTCCAGTTGCATCAGGCACTGGCCGGTGAGGTTTAGCTGGGAGGCCACCTCGGCCACGCTCCAACCCTTGTTCTCGCGGGCCTTGCGCAGGGTCTCGCCGGGATTGCCGCGAGCCGTCACTACGTCTTCGGGATGCGCCGCTTTCATCATTGCTCCGACAGGTATTTCTGATATTCCGGCGTACCGGGATAGAGTCGTTTGAGTTGCAGGCCCAGGCTGGCCGCCTTGTCGCGATCATCGAAGATGTTCGCCAGGCGCACGCCGAGCAGCAGGCTGCGGGAGTTCTGCTCGCTGATCTGGCTGAAATTGTCGTAGTAGCCGCGCGCCGGCACGTATTCCTTCTTGTCGTAGGCAAGTTGCGCCAATTCCAGCAAGGCACGGGGTTGGCGTCGGTTCAGCCGCACGGAACGCTCGAAGAACTGCCGGGCCTGCTCGGGGTTGTTCAGCTTGAGCGCGGTCATGCCGAGGTTCTCGAACACGCGGGAACGCTCGGGATACAGGTTGTCCTGGGAAGCTTCCTGGAAACGCTCGTAGGCTTCCTTGTAGCGCCCCTGCTCGAAGAGGAAGCTGCCGTAGTTGTTGAGATAACGCGGGTCCTTGGGATTGGCGGCCAGCGCCTTGCGGAAATGCTGGTCAGCCAGCTCCGGCTCCATCTCGGTCTGGAACACCAGGGCCAGGGCGGCATGCGCATTGCCGTTCGAAGGCTCGAGTTCCAGCGCCTTGCGCAGGGGAACCTTGGCCTTGCCGGTCTCGCCCTGCTGGAGGTAGCCGATACCCAGTTGGATGTAGGCGTCACGCGCCTCGTTGCGCCCCTTGTCGGTCTTCATCGGATCGACGTTGCCGGTACTCACGCAACCGGACAGAAAACCGGCTAGCAGCAGAAAAAGCGCGGGGCGCAGGGTCATGAACATCCTCTCTTCAGGTTCGACTCACGGCAGGACGCGGCGCTTCCGCCTCGCCGTTCAGTTGCCGCACGGCGATATAGCGCTCGCTGCGGCGCGTGCGGTCCATCACCTGCCCGACCAGTTGGCCGCAGGCGGCATCGATATCGTCGCCGCGAGTGGTGCGCACGGTCACGTTGAAACCGGCGTGGTGGAGCAGGTCCTGGAATCGGCGTATGGCATTGTTGCTTGGCCGCTCATACCCCGAGTGAGGGAATGGATTAAAGGGAATCAGGTTGATTTTGCAAGGGAAATCCTTGAGCAATGTGGCCAGTTGCTCAGCATGCTCGGGCTGATCGTTGACATCCTTGAGCAGGGTGTACTCGACGGTCAGCGAACGCTTCTCGCCCAACCCGCCGATATAGCGGCGGCAGGCGTCGAGAACCACGGCTAGCGGGTACTTCTTGTTGATCGGCACCAGCTTGTTGCGCAGTTCGTCGTTCGGCGCGTGCAGCGACAACGCCAGGGCCACGTCGGTCACCTCGGCGAGCTTGTCGATCATCGGCGCCACGCCGGAGGTGGACAGGGTCACCTTGCGCTTGGAAATACCGTAGCCGAGGTCATCCATCATGATGTTCATGGCGGCGACCACGTTGTCGAAGTTCAGCAGCGGCTCGCCCATGCCCATCATCACCACGTTGGTGACGGCGCGATCGGACTTGGCCGGCACGGTGCCGAAGGATTTGTTGGCCACCCACACCTGGCCGATGATCTCGGCGCTGGTCAGGTCGCTGTTGAAACCCTGCTTGCCCGTGGAACAGAAGCTGCAATCCAGCGCGCAGCCGGCCTGGGACGACACGCACAGGGTGCCACGGCCATTCTGCGGGATGTACACGGTCTCGACACAGCTACCGGACGCCACGCGCACCACCCACTTGCGGGTGCCGTCGCTGGAGATGTCCTGGCTGACCACTTCCGGACCGCGAATCTCGGCACAGGCCTTGAGCTTCTCGCGCAAGGCCTTGCCGACGTTGGTCATGGCATCGAAGTCATCGACGCCGAAGTGGTGAATCCATTTCATCACCTGACCGGCACGGAAACGCTTTTCCCCGATGGACTCGAAGAAAGTTTCCATCTGCGGCTGGGTCAGCCCCAGCAGGTTGGTCTTGGCAACGTCGTTCATGGATTCACCCTCGCCGATCCGCGATCAGCGAATACGAGCGCACAGCTCGGTGGCGGAGAAGAAGTAGGCGATCTCGCGGGCCGCGGAAGCCTCGGAGTCGGAACCGTGCACGGCGTTTTCGTCGATGGACACGGCGAAATCGGCGCGGATGGTGCCGGGAGCGGCTTCTTTCGGGTTGGTGGCGCCCATCAGCTCACGGTTCTTGGCGATGGCGTTCTCGCCTTCCAGAACCTGGACGATGACCGGGCCGGAAGTCATGAAAGCGACCAGATCCTTGAAGAAGCCGCGCGCGCTGTGCTCGGCGTAGAAACCAGCGGCTTCGCGCTCGGACAGTTGGACCATCTTGGAGGCGACGATGCGCAGGCCGGCTTTTTCGAAGCGGCTGGTGATCTCGCCAATCACATTCTTGGCGACGGCATCGGGCTTGATGATGGAGAAAGTGCGTTGAACAGCCATGTGGAGCTCCAGAAGATAGGAAGTAAAGCGAAAAATTAAACCCGCGAATTATACGCGGGTTAAGGCAGGGCAGCCACAAGCGGCAAGCACCAAGCTGCAAGTAAAAGCTACGAATCGGAAACACCCAGGCCAGGCGCAACCCGCCAGCCCCGCCCTGCCACGCCGCTTGTCGCTTGAGGCTTGAGGCTTGCAGCTTGCCGCTTGAATCAGACCTCTTCGATCCAGGCGGCCTGGATGGCCTCGAGGACCTTTTCGCCACCACGCTGCGGGTCGTCGGCGAAATCGGGCAGGGCCAGCACCCAGGAGTGCAGATCCACGAAGTTGATGTAGCGCGGGTCGACATCCGGCTTGCTATCGGCCAGTTCGATGGCGATATCCTGCACGTCGGTCCATTTCAGGCTCATGTTCATGCTCCCAGAAGCTGTTTCAGGGGCTCGCCCACCAGAGCCGGGTCTGGCGCTACGTCAGTAGCGACCTGCGGCCGCTCAAGACAGGCGAGGACACCGGGTTTACAAATTGCATAAATGAACCGCGCCACTCGCCCCTGCCGGCGCCCGACGGAAGCCCGGTCCGCTTTCGACTCAGCGGCAGGAAGGCCGGTACACGGCAGGCTTCGGACAGCCTGTCAGTGCCCCTCGGACACCTGGTTGATCGTGTACTTGGGAATCTCGACCACCAGGTCCTCGTCGGCGACCACCGCCTGACAGGATAGCCGCGAGGTGGCTTCCAGGCCCCAGGCCTTGTCGAGCATGTCGTCCTCCAGCTCGTCGGAAGCCTCCAGCGAGCCGAACCCCTCGCGGATCACCACGTGGCAGGTAGTACAGGCACAGGACTTCTCGCAGGCGTGCTCGATGTCGATGCCATTGCGCAACGCGGCATTCAGGACGGTTTCGCCGGTTTGCGCCTCGATCACCGCGCCCTCTGGGCAGTGTTCGGCATGGGGCAGAAAGATGATCTGCGGCATTGTTCGGTCATTCCTCGAGTTCGTTGAGCCGGCGCCCGGACAGGGCCGCCTTGACGCTGGCATCCATCCGCCGTGCGGCGAAGGCGTCGGTAATCTGGGTAAGGCGCTTGGTCTGCTGTTCAATGGCACGGAGATCGCTGCCGGCCACCAGGCTGCGCAGCTCTTCCATGCTGGCGAGGATGGCGATCCGCTCGTCTTCGCTGAGCAGGCGCTCGCCGTCGACATCCAGCGCAGACTGCACCGCTTCGAGCAGGCGCTCGGCCTCCACCTGCTGTTCGCGCAGGGCTCGGGCCGCCTTGTCGCCGCCGGCGTGCTGGAAGGAGTCCTGCAACATGCGGGCGATCTCGCCATCGGTCAGGCCGTAGGACGGCTTGACCTGGATGCTCGCCTCCACGCCGGAGCTCAACTCGCGCGCAGCGACACTGAGCAGGCCGTCGGCGTCGACCTGGAAGGTCACGCGGATCTTCGCCGCGCCAGCGACCATCGGCGGGATGCCGCGCAGCTCGAAACGCGCCAGCGAGCGGCAATCGCTGACCAGTTCGCGCTCGCCTTGCAGCACATGGATCATCATGGCCGTCTGGCCATCCTTGTAGGTGGTGAAGTCCTGTGCGCGCGCCACCGGGATGGTGGTGTTGCGCGGGATGATCTTCTCCATCAGGCCGCCCATGGTTTCCAGACCCAGGGACAACGGGATCACGTCGAGCAGCAGCAGTTCGTCGTCGCCATCGCCGCGCTTGTTGCCGGCCAGGGTATCGGCCTGGATGGCCGCGCCGATGGCGACCACCTGGTCCGGATCGATGTCGGTCAGCGGCGTGCGCCCGAACAGGCCGCCCACCGCTTCGCGCACACGCGGCACACGGGTGGAGCCGCCGACCATGACCACCGCCTCGACCTCGTCCAGCTCGATGCCGGCATCACGCACCGCACGGCGGCAGGCCTTGAGGCTGCGCGCCACCAGGGGTTCGATCAAGGCTTCGAACTGCGCCCGGCTCAGGCGGCCGCGCCAGGAACCATGGACGAGCTCGGCCGTATCGCTGTCGGTCAACGTTTCCTTGGCCGCGCATGCCGCCTGCAGCAGGCTGCGCTGGGTCGAGGGATCGAGATCGCTGGACAGGCCGGCCTGCTCGATGATCCAGCCGGCAATGGCATGGTCGAAGTCGTCGCCGCCCAGGGCGCTGTCGCCGCCGGTGGCCAGCACCTCGAACACGCCACGGGTCAGGCGCAGGATGGAAATGTCGAAAGTGCCGCCACCCAGGTCGTAGATCGCCACCACGCCTTCGGCCTGCTGGTCGAGACCATAAGCCACCGCCGCGGCGGTCGGCTCGTTGAGCAGGCGCAGCACATTGAGGCCGGCCAGGCGAGCGGCGTCCTTGGTGGCCTGGCGCTGGGCATCGTCGAAATAGGCCGGCACGGTGATCACCGCCCCTACCAGTTCGCCTCCCAAGGTGGCTTCGGCGCGCTCGCGCAACACCCTGAGAATCTCCGCCGAGACCTCGACCGGGCTTTTCGCCCCCTGGACGGTGTCGATGAACGGCATGTGCGACTCGCCGTCGACGAAACGGTACGGCAGTTGCTCGCCGAGATGGCTGACATCCTCGACGCCGCGCCCCATCAGGCGCTTGACCGACAGCACGGTGTTCAGGGGGTCGCTCGCCGCACTGGATTTCGCGGCGCTGCCGACCTCGACCCGGTCGGCGTGATAGCGCACGGCGGACGGCAGGATCACCTGCCCATCGGCATCGGCCAACGGCGCGGACAGACCGCTGCGCACCGCGGCGACCAGCGAATTGGTGGTGCCCAGGTCGATACCCACCGCCAGGCGGCGCTGGTGAGGCTGGGGGCTTTGGCCGGGCTCGGCGATCTGCAATAGGGCCATGATGCTCAGGTAATCAGGCGCGCAGCACGGGCTGCGCGGCGGTTAATCGTCGAGGCGCTCTTCGAGAGCGCGCACTTCGTGGGCCAGCTTGTCGAGGAACTGCATGCGGCGCACCAGGCGCTCGGCCTCCTCGCGCTGCGAGGCATCGTCCCAACAGGCGGCGAAACGCTCGTCGAGGTCGGTCTGGGCACTCTTCAGGCGCCGCTTGAAGACCTCGACGCCATCCAGGTCGGCGCTATCCTGCAAGTCTTCCAGCTCCTCGCGCCAACGCATTTGCTGGAGCAGGAAATCAGGGTCCTGAACCGTCACTTCCAGCGGCAGTTCACGACCACGCAGGGCCAGCAGGTAGAGGGCACGGCGCGGCGCGCTCTTCAGCGTCTGGTAGGCATCGTTCAACTGTGCCGACTGCTCCAGCGCCAGACGCTGCTCACGCTCGGAGGCATCGGCGAAACGATCGGGGTGAACGGCCTTGGCCAGTTCGCGATAACGCGCCGCGAGCTGCGCAAGATCCACACGGAAATCGGGCTGCAGGCCGAACAGGGCGAAATGACAGGGATTGCCCATGACCTCAGACGTTGAAGCTCTCGCCGCAGCCGCACTCGCCGCGCACGTTGGGGTTGTTGAACTTGAAGCCCTCGTTGAGGCCTTCGCGCACGAAGTCCAGTTCGGTGCCGTCGAGGTAGACAAGGCTCTTCGGATCGATGATCACCTTCACCCCGTGGCTCTCGAACACCTGGTCCTCGTCCGCCAGCTCATCGACGAATTCGAGCACATATGCCAGGCCCGAGCAGCCGGTGGTACGCACACCCAGGCGGATACCCTCGCCCTTGCCACGCCCATCGAGGGAGCGGCGGACATGGTTCGCGGCGGATTCGGTCATGGTGATGGCCATAGCGACTCCTTAACGGCTGACGTGGCTCAGAGCAAACCTTTCTTCTGCTTGTAGTCGCGCACGGCCGCCTTGATGGCGTCTTCGGCGAGCACGGAGCAGTGGATCTTCACCGGCGGCAGCGCCAGTTCTTCGGCGAGCTGGGTGTTCTTGATCGACTCGGCCTCGGCCAGGGTCTTGCCCTTCATCCACTCGGTGGCGAGGGAGCTGGAGGCGATCGCGGAGCCGCAGCCGTAGGTCTTGAACTTGGCGTCCTCGATCACACCCTGCTCGTTGACCTTGATCTGCAGGCGCATCACGTCGCCGCAGGCCGGCGCGCCGACCATGCCGGTGCCGACATCCGGATCTTCGGAATCGAGCTTGCCGACGTTGCGCGGGTTTTCGTAGTGGTCGATGACCTTTTCACTGTATGCCATGGTGCAATTCCTCTCTCATCAGGTGCCGCTCTTGAAGGCGACTACTTCTCTCAATGCGCCTGCCATTCGACCTTGTTCAGATCGACACCTTCCTTGAACATGTCCCACAGCGGCGACAGCTCACGCAGCTTGTTCACCGCATCGGCGACCTTGCTGGCCGCGTAGTCGACCTCTTCCTCGGTGGTGAAGCGACCGAAGGTGAAGCGGATCGAGCTGTGCGCCAGTTCGTCGTTGCGGCCCAGCGCGCGCAGCACGTAGGACGGCTCCAGGGAAGCCGAGGTGCAGGCGGAACCGGAGGACACCGCGAGGTCCTTGAGCGCCATGATCAGCGACTCGCCCTCGACGTAGTTGAAGCTCAGGTTGAGGTTGTGCGGCACGCGATGGGTCATGCTGCCGTTGACGTACAGCTCCTCGATACCTTCGACCTGGCGGAAGAAGCGGTCGCGCAGAGCCTGGATACGCTGGTTTTCCTGGGCCATTTCTTCCTTGGCGATGCGGAAGGCCTCGCCCATGCCGACGATCTGGTGGGTCGGCAGGGTGCCGGAACGCATGCCACGCTCGTGGCCGCCGCCGTGGATGATGGCTTCCAGGCGCACGCGCGGCTTGCGGCGCACATACAGCGCGCCGATGCCTTTCGGGCCGTAGGTCTTGTGCGCGGAGAAGGACATCAGGTCGACCTTCATCTTCTCCAGGTCGATCTCCACCTTGCCGGTGGACTGCGCCGCGTCGACATGGAACAGCACGCCGCGCGAGCGGGTCAGCTCGCCGATGGCGGCGATGTCGTTGATGGTGCCGATCTCGTTGTTGACGTGCATGATCGAGACCAGGATCGTGTCGTCACGCAGCGCCGCCTCGACCATTTCCGGCAGGATCAGGCCATCTTCGCCGGGCTCCAGGTAGGTGACTTCGAAACCTTCGCGCTCGAGCTGGCGGCAGGTGTCCAGCACCGCCTTGTGCTCGATCTTCGAGGTGATGATGTGCTTGCCCTTGGTGCCATAGAAATGCGCGACGCCCTTGATGGCGAGGTTGTCGGACTCGGTGGCGCCGGAGGTCCAGACGATTTCGCGCGGGTCGGCATTGACCAGTTCGGCCACCTGGCGGCGAGCGTTTTCCACCGCTTCCTCGGCTTTCCAGCCGAACACGTGGGAACGCGAAGCCGGGTTACCGAAGTTGCCATCAACGAGCAGGCATTCGCTCATCTTCTGCGCCACGCGCGGATCGACCGGCGTTGTCGCGGAGTAATCGAGGTAAATCGGCAATTTCATTGAAACTCTCCTATCAGGCTGGCGTTCGCTCAATCGACGGCGGACGCTTCAATCTTATCCAGGCGCACCGTGCGGCCATGACCGTGGCTATGGCAGTGGCGCTGATCCTGACGCTGGGCGACCTCCTGGACCTCGCGACGGGCCACGAGGTCGCCAAGGCTGATGCCGCTCAGGAACTCGTGGATCTGCTCGCTGAGATCGCACCACAGGTGGTGGGTCAGGCAGGTATCGCCGGCATGGCAGTCGCCCATGCCCTGGCAACGGGTGGCATCCACGGATTCGTTGACCGCATCGATGACCTGGGCCACCTGGATGCCGCGCATGTCGCGGGAAAGCTGATAGCCACCGCCCGGCCCGCGCACGCTGCTGACAAGATTGCCGCGGCGCAGCTTGGCGAATAGCTGTTCCAGATAGGACAGAGAGATGCCCTGGCGCTCGGAAATATCAGCCAGGGACACTGGACCGCCCTGGGCATGCAGCGCCAGGTCGAGCATCGCGGTCACAGCGTACCGGCCCTTGGTGGTCAATCGCATGGCTTGTTACCGGAAGGTCACGGATTTAGCGCGAGTATCCTATTCCCGAGTATTTAAGTCAACTATAAGACCGATCAATTTACTCAGGATTGATCTCGGAAGGGGCGCGCATGATAACAGATCGCGCGTCGCCCCGCATCAGGCCGCCGGCTTGTCGCCAGCGGCGTCCTTGACCTCGGCGAAGTCCTCGTCGCGCAGCGCCGGAAGCTCCTTGGCGCAGTAGTCGCTGCCCAGCGCCTTGAGCGCGGAGCACATGCCTTCGAGGCGGTCGTCCACCGAGTGCAGGTGATCGAGCAACTGGCCGATGGCACGCGCCACCGGGTCGGGCATGTCCTGGCTGACGCCGTAGGCATCGAAGCCGAACTTCTCGGCGATCGCCTGGCGCTTGGCCTCCTGCTCGTCGTCGGACTTGACGATGATGCGCCCCGGAATGCCGACCACGGTCGCGCCGGGCGGCACTTCCTTGGTCACCACCGCGTTGGAGCCGATCTTGGCCCCCGCCCCGACGATGAACGGCCCGAGCACCTTGGCACCGGCGCCGACCACCACCCCGTCATCCAGGGTCGGGTGGCGCTTGCCCTTGTTCCAGCTCGTACCACCCAGGGTCACACCCTGGTAGAGGGTCACGTCATTGCCGATTTCCGCGGTTTCACCAATCACGATGCCCATGCCGTGGTCGATGAAGAAACGCCGACCGATCTTCGCCCCCGGATGGATCTCGATACCGGTCAGCCAGCGGCTGAAGTTGGAGACCAGGCGCGCCAGCCATTTCCAGCCGAAGCCCCACAGGCCATGGGCCAGGCGGTGCAGCCAGACCGCATGCAGCCCCGGGTAGCAGGTCAGCACCTCGAAAGCATTGCGCGCAGCCGGGTCGCGATGGAACACGCTCTGAATGTCTTCCCGCACACGCTCGAACATCACTTGTCTCTCCTCTTGTGGGGCAATCCGCGAGCCGTCGCCTGAGTCTCGGTCAGGATGCCGCGCAGGATGTTCATTTCCTGCCGGTCGATCGAACTGCGGCCATAGAGACGCCGCAAACGGGACATCAGGTAACGCGGGCGCTCGGGATCGAGAAAACCGATTTCCACCAAGGTGCTCTCAAGATGGGCATAGAACAACTCCAGCTCATCCGCGGTGACCGACTCGCCCTCCTCGGCCTTGCCTTCCGGCTTTTCCGGCCGGGTCGGCAGGCTCTGCGTGGCCAGCCAGGCCATGCGCACCTCGTAGGTCAACACCTGGACAGCCGCCGCCAGGTTCAGCGAACTGAACGCCGGGTCGGCGGGAATGTGCACATGGAATCGACATCGCTGCAGCTCTTCGTTGGTCAGGCCGGCGTATTCGCGACCGAACACCAGCGCCACCCGGCCACCCTGCCCAGCCTGCTCGACCGCCTGCACGCCACACTCGCGCGGATCGAGCAGCGGCCAAGGGATATGCCGGTCGCGGGCACTGGTGCCCATGACCAGGGAGCAGCCGACGATCGCCTCCTCCAGGGTCGCGACCACCCGCGCGGCAGCCAGGATGTCGTCGGCCCCGGATGCCCGGGCGTCCGCTTCGGCACTGGGGAAGGAGCGCGGGTCGACCAGCACCAGTTCCGACAGCCCCATGTTCTTCATGGCGCGCGCCGTGGCACCGATATTGCCGGGATGACTGGTGTTGACCAGGACCACGCGAATGTTCTGCAGCAACGCGAGCACCTGTCGAGACATGCAAAAGGGGCGTAAAGCTTACAGGAAGCCCCCGCGCGAACGCCACGCACGGCACAGGCGGTTATTCTTAGGTCATGCTTTTCTGTTAGAATGTTCGGCTTTCTTTAACGACCCAGGTGAGATTGTCCATGCAGCCCATGCTGAATATCGCGCTGCGCGCAGCCCGCAGCGCCGCAGAACTGATTTTCCGCTCCATCGAACGCCTGGATACCCTCTCGGTCAACGAGAAAGAAGCCAAGGACTACGTCACCGAAGTCGACCGCGCCGCCGAGCAGACCATCATCAATGTGCTGCGCAAGGCCTACCCCAACCACGGCTTTCTCGGCGAGGAAGGAGGTCTGATCGAAGGCAGCGGCGAGGGCGCCGACTACCTGTGGATCATCGATCCGCTGGACGGCACCACCAACTTCGTCCGCGGCGTACCGCACTTCGCCGTCAGCATCGCCTGCAAATACCGTGGCCGCCTCGAGCACGCCGTGGTCCTCGATCCGGTTCGCCAGGAAGAGTTCACCGCCAGCCGCGGCCGCGGCGCCGCCCTCAACGGCCGCCGCCTGCGGGTCAGCGCCCGCAAGAGCCTGGATGGCGCACTGATCGGTACCGGCTTCCCGTTCCGCGACGAGCAGGTCGATCACCTGGACAACTACCTGGGCATGTTCCGCAGCCTGGTCGGCCAGACCGCCGGCATCCGCCGCGCCGGCGCCGCCAGCCTGGACCTCGCCTACGTGGCGGCGGGCCGCTTCGACGCCTTCTGGGAATTCGGCCTGTCCGAGTGGGACATGGCGGCCGGCGCCCTGCTGATCCAGGAAGCCGGCGGGCTGGTGAGCGACTTCACCGGCAGCCACGAATTCCTCGAGAAAGGCCAGATCGTCGCCGGCAACACCAAGTGCTTCAAGGCCGTACTGACTGCGATCCAGCCGCACCTGGCGCCGTCGATGAAACGCTGATCCCCTGCGGCAGGCCATCCCCCGCCCCGTCACGCTATTTCACCAACAGCACCGGCACGGGCACCTCGTGCACCACCCGCGTAGCCACCGAGCCCATGAGCAGGTTGCCCAGGTTGCTCATGCCCCGGGTCCCCATCACCACGGTGTCGCACCCGAAGGCCTTCACGGCCTGGACGACCTCGTGGACGACCTCGCCGAACACCGCATGGGTGTCAAAGCGGATGCCGCTGCCCTCCAGCAGCGCGGTCGCCTCGCCGATGACCTCCCTGGCATGGGCCATCGCGCCGTCGCGCATCCGCTCCAGCATGTCGGCCGGCACGTAGTCGCCGTAGACCTTGGCCGGGGATTGCACGTTGATCACGTGCACCTGGATATCCGGGTATTCGTCCTTCAGGTCGAGCAGATAGTGGATCGCCCGCCTGGCCGGTTCCGATCCGTCGAAGGGGAGCAGTACGTTGCGCATGGGGACATCCTCTCGTCGCAGATGATGGTTGCTGTTCTGTAGTCATTTTCACGGCCTGCGGGGCGCGGCCCTTGACCTGGATCAACCAGCTTCGCCAGAGACGAAAAGCAGCCGGCACGCCATGGCGTCCACCGGACACTGGCGCTTCATCCTGCTCGGAAGTCTATACCGGATGGGCGCGAACGCCCGGAGGAGGGAAACCGTCCGGCACCTGCCGCTCACTAGCCGGCAGGTGCCTGGACGCTGTCTTGCACGTTACTGGCCAGCGGGTCTGGCCAGCACCAGTTGACCTTTCTCGACAGGGATCTGGCGGCCCGGATCGTAGTCCATGCGCACCTGGCTGACCTTGCCGTCCAACTGGTACTTCACGTCGTAGCCGACCACTTTGTCACTGGTATCGGTGACAGTGTGGCAACGGGTTTCAGTGGTGGTGTAGGTATCGCGATTCTGCATGCCTTCCTGGATCTTGTTACCGGCATAACCGCCACCGACGGCACCCGCCACGGTCGCGATCTTCTTGCCGGTACCGCCGCCTACCTGGTTACCCAGCAGGCCACCCGCCACGGCTCCCAGCACCGTTCCCGCCACCTGGTGCTGATCCTGCACCGGGCGCTTACGGGTGACCGCTACGTCCTTGCAGACTTCGCGCGGAGTCTTGATGGTTTCCTTGACCGGCTGCACAGCAAGCACTTCCGCGTACTCGGGGCCACCACCGATCAGGCTGTAGGTGGCCACGGCACCGCCTGCGGTGACGCCCACCGCCCCCAGCACAGCACCAACGAGCATTGACTTGTTCACTTGTACCTCCTGGCTGTCAGTCATCAGGCATTGATTGAATGCCTTACTCCCAGCCTTGGACAGAACAACGGCGACCAAGTTCCTGGGTCGCCGTTGCTCGCGAACGTACTGTGAACCAGCTCCAACGGTGCCTCAGGGACGTCCGTCGGCCTCCTCGTTCACCGCCGGAGGGATCAGGTCCTCGGAGGTCAGCTTGAGCCAGATCAGCACGGTGGCGCCGATATAGACCGACGAGTAGGTACCCACCACCACGCCGATCAGCAGCGCCAGCGCGAAGTTGCCCAGGGTGTCGCCACCGAACACCAGCAGGGCGATCAACGCCAGTGCCGTGGAGAACGAGGTCGCGATGGTCCGCAGCAGGGTCTGGGTGACCGAGATGTCGATGTTCTCGATCAGGCTGGCCTTGCGCAGCACACGGAAGTTCTCACGGATACGGTCGTAGATGATGATGGTGTCGTTCAGCGAGTAGCCGATCATCGCCAGGACCGCGGCCAGCACGGTGAGATCGAAGGGGACCTGGAAGAAGGCCAGGATCCCCAGGGTCAGCACGGTATCGTGGAACAGCGACGCAACCGCGCCGACCCCGAACTTCCACTGGAAACGGAAGGCGAGGTAGACCAGGATGCCGGCCAGCGCCAGCAGCATCGCCAGGCCACCCTGGTCGCGCAGCTCTTCGCCCACCTGCGGGCCGACGAACTCTACGCGCTTGACCTGGAAGCCGGTGTCCGGATCGATCTTGCGCAGCGCATCCGCCACCTTGTTGCCCAGTTGCGGGTCATCGCCAGCCAGGCGTACCAGCACATCGGTGGAAGCGCCGAAGCTCTGCACCACCGCATCGACGTAGCCAGCCTGCCCCAGCTCGCGCTTGATCAGCTCCAGATCGGCCGCTTTCTCGTACTGCAGTTCGATCAGCGTACCGCCGGTGAAATCGAGGCCGAAGTTCAGCCCCTTGGCGAACAAGGCACCGAGCCCGACCAGGGTCAGCAACACGGTGATAGCGAAGGCGATATTGCGTATCGCCATGAAGGGGATGGTTTTCTTGATCACGGCCATTGCTCAGATCCACAGTTTCTTGAAGTTACGGCCACCGAAGATCAGGTTGACCATGCCGCGGGTGAACATGATCGCCGTGAACATCGAGGTCAGGATCCCCAGCGACAGGGTCACGGCGAAGCCCTTGATCGGCCCCGTGCCCAGCGCGAAGAGGATGCCGCCCACCAACAGGGTGGTGAGGTTACTGTCGATGATCGCGGTGTAGGCCCGGTCGAAGCCCTCGTGGATCGCGCGCTGCACCGGCAGGCCGTTGCGCAGTTCCTCGCGGATCCGCGAATAGATCAGCACGTTGGCATCCACCGCCATGCCCAGGGTCAGCACGATACCGGCGATACCCGGCAGGGTCAGGGTCGCCCCGATCACCGACATCAGGCCCACCAGCAGCACCAGGTTGAACGCCAGGGCGATGGTGGCCAGCAGCCCGAAGAACTTGTAGATGAGCAGGATGAACACCGACACGAAGACCATCGCCCACCAGGTGGACTCGATACCCTTGGCGATGTTCTCCGCACCCAGGCTCGGGCCGATGGTGCGTTCCTCGGCAAAGTACATCGGCGCGGCCAGGCCACCGGCGCGCAGCAGCAGGGCCAGCTCGGAGGATTCGCCCTGGCCGGTCAGGCCGGTGATGCGGAACTGGCTGCCGAGCGGCGACTGGATGGTCGCCAGGCTGATGATCTTCTTCTCTTCCTTGAAGGCCGGTACGGCGACTTCCTTCTCGACGCCGTCGACCACTTGCTTGACGTAGCGGGTCAGCGGCTTCTGCTCGATGAAGATCACCGCCATGCTGCGACCGACGTTGTTGCGCGTGGCACGATTCATCAGTTCGCCGCCGTGGCCGTCCAGGCGGATGTTCACCTGCGGGCGGCCGTTCTCGTCGAAGCTCGCCTGGGCGTCGGTGACCTGGTCGCCGGTGATGATCAGGCTGCGCTCCAGCGGCACGGGCGGACGGCCCGGCTCGCGGAACTCGAAGGATTCGGTGGTCGCCCTGGGCGCATCCGGGGTTGCCGCCAGGCGGAACTCCAGGTTGGCGGTCTTGCCGAGGATCCGCTTCGCTTCAGCGGTGTCCTGCACGCCAGGCAACTCGACGACGATGCGGTTGGCGCCCTGGCGCTGCACCAGCGGCTCGGCCACACCCAGCTCGTTTACCCGGTTACGCACGGTGGTCAGGTTCTGCTTGATCGAGTATTCGCGAATCTCGGCCAGCTTGGCCTGGGTCAGCTCCAGGCGCAGCACCTGCAAGCCGTTGCGCTCGCTGCTGGTCAGGTCGAAATCCTGGAATTCCTTGCGGATCAGGCCCTGCGCCTTTTCCAGCGTCTGCGTGTCGCTGAAGCCCAACTGGATGGCGCCGCCGGCCTGCGGCAGGCTGCGATAACGCAGGCGCTCCTTGCGGAGCAGGCTCTTGACCTCGCCTTCATAGACCTTGCGGCGCGCGTCGAGGGCCTTTTCCATGTCCACTTCCAGCAGGAAGTGCACGCCGCCGGACAGGTCGAGACCCAGCTTCATCGGCGCGGCGCTCAGGTTGCGCAACCACTGCGGCGTGGTCGGCGCGAGGTTCAGCGCCACCACGTAGTCATCACCCAGCAGCCGGCGCGCGATGTCCTTGGCCGGGAGCTGGTCCTCGAGGCGGGTCAGGCGGACCAGGCCGCTCTTGCCATCCTCGCTCAGGCCACTCTCCTTGACGGCGATCCTGGCTTCGCTCAGCGCCTGGCTGATGCGCTCGACGTCAGCCTGCTCGATCTTCAGCGCCGTGCTGGCGCCGCTGACCTGGATGGCCGGATCGTCCGGGAAAAGATTGGGTGCGGAATAGACCAGACCGATCGCCAGCACCGCCAGGATCAGAATGTATTTCCACAGGGGGTATTTGTTCAGCATGACGCCGCCCGCTTATGACACGGGGCGCTCTTGCGCCCCGTCGATTATTAACAATGTTGTGGATCAGATCGCTTTCAGCGTGCCTTTCGGCAGGGTGGCGGCAATCGCGCCCTTCTGGAACTTCAGCTCGACGTTGTCGGAGACCTCGACGACCACGAAATCGTCGGCCACCTTGGTCACCTTGCCGGCGATGCCACCGGAAGTGACCACCTCGTCGCCCTTCTGCAGGCTGCCGAGCAGGTTCTTGTGCTCTTTGGCGCGCTTGGCCTGCGGGCGCCAGATCATCAGGTAGAAGATCACCAGGAAGCCGACCAGGAATACCCACTCGAAACCGGTACCGGCAGGACCGGCGGCCGGGGCTGCGGCATCCGCATAGGCAGCGGGGATCAAAAAGCTCATAAAGGACTCCTGTTAGAAAAAGGTCGTGGGATAGTTTTCGTTATTCAGTCCAGCGGAGGTGTTGGCAGGCCACGCCGGGCATAGAAGGCATCGACAAAGGCGGCCAATGTACCCTGTTGAATAGCCTCGCGCAAACCAGCCATCAGGCGCTGGTAATGGCGCAAATTGTGGATCGTATTCAGCATGCTGCTGAGCATTTCGCCGCACTTGTCCAGGTGATGGAGATAGGCACGGGAGAAGTGTTTGCAGGTGTAACAGTCGCAACTCGGGTCCAGCGGCGAATCGTCGTGGCGATGCACCGCATTGCGGATCTTCAGCACGCCGGTATCGATGAACAGGTGGCCGTTGCGCGCGTTGCGGGTGGGCATCACGCAATCGAACATGTCGACGCCGCGGCGCACGCCTTCGACCAGGTCCTCCGGCTTGCCGACGCCCATCAGGTAGCGCGGCTTGTCGGCCGGCATGTGCGGCGGCAGGAAGTCGAGCACGCGGATCATCTCCTCCTTCGGCTCACCCACCGACAGGCCGCCGATGGCCAGGCCGTCGAAGCCGATGTCGCAGAGCCCTTCCAGCGAACGCAGGCGCAGTTCCTCGTGCATGCCGCCCTGGACGATGCCGAACAGCGCCGCCGTGTTCTCGCCATGCGCGGTCTTGGAGCGCGCGGCCCAGCGCAGCGACAGCTCCATGGAGCGCTGCGCGGTGTCGAAGTCGGCCGGATAAGGCGTGCACTCGTCGAAGATCATCACGATGTCCGAGCCGAGGTCGCGCTGCACCTGCATCGACTCCTCTGGCCCCATGAACACCTTGCTGCCGTCCACCGGCGAGGCGAAATAGACGCCCTCCTCCTTGATCTTGCGCAGCGCACCCAGGCTGAACACCTGGAAGCCGCCGGAGTCAGTGAGGATCGGCCCCTGCCACTGCATGAAGTCGTGCAGGTCGCCGTGGCGCTTGATCACCTCGGTGCCCGGCCGCAGCCACAGGTGGAAGGTGTTGCCGAGGATGATCTGCGCGCCGATCGCCTCGATGTCGCGCGGCAGCATGCCCTTGACCGTGCCGTAGGTGCCCACGGGCATGAAGGCCGGCGTCTCGACCACGCCGCGCGGGAAGCTCAGCCGCCCACGGCGGGCCTTGCCATCGGTGGCGAGCAGCTCGAAGGACATGCGACAGGTGCGACTCATGAGTTATCCTCTGGCCCGCGCGGCGCGGGGTTGCGAGTGATGAACATGGCATCGCCGTAGCTGAAGAAGCGGTAGCCTTCCGCCACGGCGGCGGCGTAGGCCGCCATGGTTTCGGGATAGCCGGCGAAGGCCGAGACCAGCATCAGCAGCGTGGACTCGGGCAGATGGAAGTTGGTCACCAGGGCATCGACCACGTGGAAGGGCCGCCCGGGATAGAGAAAGATGTCGGTGTCGCCGTTGAACGACTTCAACTCGCCGCCGCGCGCCGCGCTCTCCAGCGAACGCACGCTGGTGGTGCCGACCGCGACCACCCGCCCGCCGCGCGCCCGGCAGGCGGCGACCGCATCCACCACGTCCTGGCCAACCTCCAGCCATTCGCGGTGCATGTGGTGATCCTCGATGCGCTCGACCCGCACCGGCTGGAAGGTGCCGGCGCCGACGTGCAGGGTGACGAAAGCCTGCTCGACGCCCTTGGCGCGGATCGCCACCAGCAGTTCCTCGTCGAAATGCAGCCCGGCGGTCGGCGCCGCCACCGCGCCGGCGCGCTCGGCATATACGGTCTGGTAGCGCTCGCGATCCGCCGCCTCGTCGGGGCGATCGATATAAGGAGGCAGCGGCATATGGCCGACCCGGTCGAGCAGCGGCAGCACGTCCTCGTCGAAGCGCAGCTCGAACAGGCTGTCGTGGCGCTCCAGCATCTCGGCAGAGCCGCCACCGTCGATCTCGATGCGCGTGCCCGGCTTCGGCGCCTTGCTGGCGCGCACATGGGCCAGCACGCGGTGGCTGTCGAGCACTCGCTCGACCAGCACCTCCAGCCGGCCGCCGCTGGCCTTGCGGCCGAACAGCCGCGCGGGGATCACCCGGGTGTTGTTGAACACCATCAGGTCGCCCGGACGCAGGTACTCCAGGAGGTCGGTGAAATGGCGATGGGCCAATGCGCCGCTCGCACCATCCAGCACCAGCAGGCGGCTGGCACGCCGTTCGGCCAGCGGGTGGCGCGCGATCAGCGCCTCTGGCAGCTCGAAATGGAAATCGGCAACACGCATGATGAAGGGTCGTTTCGCGGGGCGGCGAAGTTTAGCCGAAACCGCCCGCTTTGGCCACGCGAGCCGATTGACCGCCCCCGATGCTGTCCCTATACTCCGCCGCCATCGTGCCCCGGTGGCGGAACCGGTAGACGCGGCGGATTCAAAATCCGTTTCCGAAAGGAGTGGGAGTTCGAGTCTCCCCCGGGGCACCATGTCATCACGCCAGCATGCTTCATGCTTGTGTCGCAATCCCAGCAGAATCGACGTTTCCCGCAAGTTCTCCGCGCCACCGCGCGTCAGCTTGACCGTCGTATCCACGTATCCCCCAGGAACCCCTGCCACCGGGATACGGAAATGAGGCGCTCCGAAACCGCGTGCCGCCAGCCCCACCAGCATCTTGCGAACGGTCCAGGACCGCGCGGGCACGCCACTCGTCGCGCCTGCGATTCAGAGCTTTTCCAGGGTTGTATTTTCTCTTTGAGTTGGCGTAGAGTGCCGTCAGCTGTGTTTGCATGGGTCGCTTTGAACCGTGGCCTGGTGCAGCAGATCACTTGATTTGCTACATCCCGATCCCGATCGACGTCTCTTATATCTGCAACCAGTCCAGTCCTCTTCGCTCCAACGAAACGCTGAAGAGGCTGTCATCAACTCTAGCTTCAAGGAAATAAGATATGTCGAATCGTCAGAACGGCACCGTCAAGTGGTTTAACGACGAGAAAGGTTACGGTTTCATCACTCCCGAAAGCGGTCCGGATCTGTTCGTGCACTTCCGCGCCATCGAAGGCAACGGCTTCAAGAGCCTGAAAGAAGGCCAGAAAGTCAGCTTCGTTGCTGTGCAAGGTCAAAAAGGCATGCAAGCCGACCAGGTTCAAATCCTGGGCTAAGCACTGCCGGAACGAAGAGCCTCTGATGGCGACATCAGAGGCTTTTTTATGCCTACGATTTCGCCCTTCGCGACCGAGTGCCATGTCCAGACATCACCAACTCCTCCCCCAGGGTGACTTCCCCGCCGCCGGACTGCCGCGCCGCCTGGCCGCAACCTTCTACGACTCGCTGCTGTGCATCGCCCTGCTGATGGTCGTGACCCTGGTCTACAAGCTGATCCAGATAGCCATCCTCGGCGAGGAACGGCTCCGCCAGCTCAGCGATGCCGGCGCCCTGGACGGCGACCCCCTGCTCAGCACCCTGCTGCTGCTCAGCCTGTTCGCCTTCTTCGCCAAGTTCTGGACCCACAACGGCCAGACCCTCGGCATGCAGGTATGGGGCATCCGCGTGCAGAACGCCGACGGCA
Organism: Zestomonas carbonaria; assembly: GCF_904061905.1. Classification (GTDB taxonomy): domain Bacteria; phylum Pseudomonadota; class Gammaproteobacteria; order Pseudomonadales; family Pseudomonadaceae; genus Aquipseudomonas; species Aquipseudomonas carbonaria. The sequence goes on along the minus strand of NZ_CAJFCI010000045.1, from coordinate 27,555 downwards.
CCGCCATCGACCTGTGGCAAGCGCTGCTGCGCTTCCTGATCGCCATCATCTCCTGGCTATGCCTTGGCCTCGGCGTCCTCTGGCCCCTGTGGGACAAGCAGAAGCGCAGTTGGCACGACATGTATTCGGGTAGCTGCCTGGTGCAACTGCCGAAGGGGGTTCACAAGAAATAGGCTTGAGGCTGGCCGTGCACCTTCTACGCCAGGCCTTTTATCGCGGCCATGGAACTGGGCGTCCCCGACGATCCTACGAACACAGCCTCGATGCCGACCTGTAGGAGCGCGCCATGCGCGCGATCCCCGGCAACACCAAAGCATCGCCAGCAAGCTGGCTCCTACAAAAGCGGACGAGTAACCCGGATGAAATCCGGGCTACGTGGCTGTTTACTGGGTCCCCGCGTTCGCGAGGACGACGGGGACGAAACCCCCAACGCCAAACCGTCATTCCCGCGCACGCGGGAATCCAATGAACACGTAGGAGCGAGGGGGACGCCCAGTTCTCTACTCGCGAAGCTTTTTGCGTTGCCGGTGAGGTGATCGCGCGCATGGCGCGCTCCTACAGGAAGACCACCACCAACCCCGAACCGCTTTTTCGTCCAGCCCTCCAGCCTCCAGCGCCTTTATCGCCCGACGCGCTACCCCGCCCGCCGGAGCATCCACACTCCCGCCAACGCGCAGATACCGGTAGGAATCAGCACCGCCAGCAAGGGCGGGAAGCCGAACACCAGGCTGGAGGGACCGAGCAGGTCCTGGGCGATGCGGAACACGAAGCCCACCAGCACCCCGGTGAACACCCGTTGCCCCAGGGTGACCGAGCGCAGCGGGCCGAAGATGAAGGAAATCGCCATCAGCACCAGCGCCGCGGTAACCAGCGGTTGCAGCACCTTGGTCCAGAAAGCCAGCCAGTAGCGACCATTGTTCAGGCCCTGTTCGCCCAGGTACTGGATGTAACGCCACAGGCCGGTGATCGACAGGGCCTCCGGCTCCAGCACAACGGTGCCGAGCAGTTGCGGGCTGAGCTCGACGTCCCAGCGCTCGCTCGGGCTGTCGATCACCTCGGTGCTGCGCTCGCGGAAGTGGGTCGTGGACACCTCGCTCAGTTGCCAGTAGCCCTCCTGGTATTGCGCACGGCGGGCGAAGCTGGCCGAGAGCAGGTGGCGCTGGTCGTCGAACTGGTAGCGGGTCACCCCGACCAGCAGGCCATTGGGCTGCACCGAGTTGATGTGCACGAACTCGTTGCCCTGGCGATGCCAGAGGCCGCGCTTGGCGCTCTGCGCCTCACCGCCACCCTGGGCCATGGAGCGGCTGGCCTGGGCCTTGTTCTCGGTCCACGGCGCCGCATATTCGCCGATCAGGATGCCCACCAGCATCAGCACCAGCATCGGCTTCATCACCGCCCAGACGATACGCCCCACCGACACGCCGGCAGCGCGCATGATGGTCAGTTCGCTGTGGCTGGCCAGGTTGCCGAGGCCGATCAGGCAGCCGATCAGCGCCGCCATCGGCAGCATGTCGTAGAGCCGCCGCGGCGTGGTGAGCAGCACGTACCAGGCGGCATCGAGCAGCCCGTAGCCGCCCTCGACATCGCCCAGTTCGTCGATGAAGGCAAACAGCAGTGCCAACCCGACGATCACCCCGAGCACGGCGAGGATGGCAAGGAATACGCTGGAGCCGATATAACGATCCAACCTAGGCATGGACCACCTCCCGCGCCGCGCGGCGGCTGGCCAGTTTCAAGCGCAGCGGCTCCCAGAAGAGCAGCAGCAGGCCGATTGCCAGGAACACACCGTGCACCCACCAGAGCCCGAGCTCCGGCGAGACCTTGCCCTTGTCCAGGGCACCGCGCATGGCGATCAGCAGGGACAGGTAGGCCATGTACAGCAGGATCGCCGGCAGCAGCTTGAGGAAGCGCCCCTGGCGCGGATTGACCCGGGCCAGCGGCACCGCCAGCAGGGTCACCACGAACACCAGCAGCGGGATCGACAGCCGCCACTGCAACTCGGCCCGGTGTCGCTGGTCTTCGCTTCCCCACAGCTCGGAGGACGGAATGGCCTCGCGCTCGCCGATGTCGGCGACCACTTGCGGACGCTCCAGCAGCATGCCGTAGGTGTCGTACTGGATCGCCCGGTAGTCGGCCTTGCCGGGGTTGCCGTCGTAGCGGTAGCCGTTCTCCAGAATCAGGTAGCGGCTGCCGTCGGGCTGGATTTCCTGGCGCCCCGACTCGGCCACCAGCACGGTGATGCCGCGCTCCTTGGCGCCGTCGCTGGACAGGCGCTTGTCGGAAATGAACACCCCACCCAGTTCGGTGCGGTTGTCGGACAGGTCCTGCACGTAGGTCACCCGCGAGCCGCCCTTCATGGACTGGAAACGCCCCGGCACCAGGGTGTCGAACTCGGTCAGCGCGTCCTGCTCGTTGAGGATGCGCTCCACCTGGGCCACGCCCTGCGGCGCCAGGCCCAGGCTCAGCCAGGCGACCAGCAGGGCGACCAGGGTCGCCGGGCCGAGGGTGTAGACGAACAGTCGCTGCTGGCTCACGCCGGTGGCCGACAGCACGGTCATCTCGCTGTCCAGATAGAGCCGGCCATAGGCCAGCAGGATGCCGAGGAACAACCCCAGCGGCAGGATCAGTTGCAGGAAACCGGGAATCCGGAAGCCCATGATCATGAACAGCACGCCGGGGTCGAGGGCGCCTTGCGCCGCCTGGGCCAGGTACTTGATGAAACGACCGCTCATGATGATCACCAGCAGCACGGCACTCACCGCACTGAGGGTCATCAGCAACTCGCGGGACAGATAACGGAAGACGATCAAAGCAGAGGCTCCAGGGTTGTCAGGCTCAGGCGGCTACGCTCAAACTAGCCGCTTGCTGCCGGCCCGCACATGTCGGGCACCGGAAAAATGCCCGGCATTATCCTGCAATACCGACTCGTTGTCTTGGGGACACACGCCATGGAATTCCTCGTCAAAAGCGCTCGCCCGGAAACCCTCAGAACCGCCACCCTGGTCCTCACCGTCGGTGAAGGCCGCAAGCTGGGCGAAATCGCCAAGGCCGTGGACAGCGCCAGCGGCGGCGCCATCGCCACGCTGCTCAAGCGCGGCGACCTGGCCGGCAAGGTGGGACAGACCCTGCTGCTGCACGGCCTGCCGGGAGTCAAGGCCGAGCGCGTGCTGCTGGTTGGCAGCGGCAAGGGAGAACTCTCCGACCGCCAATACCGCAAAATGGTTTCCGCCGTGCTGGCCAGCCTCAAGGGCCTGGGCGGCAAGGACGCGGCCCTGGCCCTCGACGACCAGGCCGTGAAAGGTCGCGACACCTACGGCAAGGCCCGCCTGCTGGTGGAAACCCTGGCCGACGGCAGCTACGTGTTCGAACGCTTCAAGAGCCAGAAGAGCGATCCGCGCGCCCTGCAGAAGATCACCCTGCTCGCCGGCAAGGAGCAGCAGGCCGACGTCGAGCGCGGCAGCGCCCACGCCCAGGCGATCGCCAACGGCATGGCCTTCACCCGCGACCTCGGCAACCTGCCGCCGAACCTCTGCCACCCGAGCTTCCTCGCCGAGCAGGCCAGGGAACTGGCCAAGGCGCACAAGAACCTCAAGGTCGAGATCCTCGACGAGAAGAAGCTGGCCAGCCTCGGCGCCGGCGCCTTTCTGGCGGTGGCCCAGGGCAGCGAGCAGCCGCCACGGATGATCGTCCTCAACTACCAGGGCGGCGCGAAGGACGACAAGCCGTTCGCCCTGGTCGGCAAGGGTATCACCTTCGACACCGGCGGCATCAGCATCAAGCCGGCGGCCAACATGGACGAGATGAAGTACGACATGTGCGGCGCCGCCAGCGTGCTCGGCACCCTCAAGGCCGTGCTGGAGCTGCAACTGCCGATCAACCTGGTGTGCCTGCTGGCCTGCGCCGAGAACATGCCGAGCGGCCGCGCCACCCGCCCGGGAGATATCGTCACCACCATGAGCGGACAGACCGTGGAGATCCTCAACACCGACGCCGAAGGCCGCCTGGTGCTGTGCGATACCCTGACCTACGCCGAGCGCTTCAAGCCGCAGGCAGTGATCGACATCGCCACCCTCACCGGCGCCTGCATCGTCGCCCTGGGCAGCAACACCTCGGGCCTGATGGGCAACAACGACACCCTGGTCCGCCAGTTGCTCAAGGCCGGCGAGCACGCCGACGACCGCGCCTGGCAACTGCCGCTGTTCGAGGAGTACCAGGAGCAACTGGACAGCCCGTTCGCCGACATCGCCAACATCGGCGGACCGAAGGCCGGCACCATTACCGCCGGCTGCTTCCTGTCGCGTTTCGCCAAGAACTACCACTGGGCGCACCTGGACATCGCCGGTACCGCCTGGATCAGTGGCGGCAAGGAAAAAGGCGCCACCGGCCGGCCGGTCCCGCTGTTGACCCAGTATCTGTTGGAGCGTGCCAAGGCTTAAGGCTGGAGGCTGGAGGCTGGAGGCTGGAGGCTGGAGGCTGGAGGCTGGAGGCTGGAGGCTGGAGGCTGGAGGCTGGAGGCTGGAGGCTGGAGGCTGGACAGCGTTCCGGCCACGCATCTTCTGCGTCAAGCCTTTTTTCGCGACCATGGAACTGGGCGTCCCCGTCGATCCTACAAGTCAGCATCGATGCTGACCTGTAGGAGCGCGCCATGCGCGCGATTGGCAGGGATGGAACTGGCGCACTTTTTACTGGGTCCCCGCTTTCGCGGGGATGACGGCCACGCAGTGAAGCCTCCCACCGCCTCGTCACTCCCGCGCACGCGGGAGCCCAGAAGGAAGGTACAGTCCAACGCACAGCGCACTCACCGAAAGCCGGGCCGCCGTTTCGTCCAGCCTTCCAGCCTCCAGCGCTTTTATCGGCTTTTCGCTTTCGCCATCCAGAGACACCCCATGTCCAGAATCGAGTTCTACGTCCTCTCCTCCTCCAGCCAGTCCGAGCGCATGCTGGCGGCCTGCAAGCTGGCGCTGAAAGGTTGGCGCGCCCGGATGCCGGTGTTCGTGCGCTGCCAGGACGAAGCCCAGGCCAGGGAGCTGGACGAGCTGCTATGGCGTTTCAAGGCGGACGCCTTCATTCCCCACGACCTGCACGCGAGCGATCCGCAGGCACCGGTGGTAATCGGCCTGGACGACGAGCCGGCCAGCCGCCAGGGACTGCTGATCAACCTGCAACCGGACATCTCGCCCCATGTCGGGCATTTCTCCCGCGTGATCGAGATCGTCAACCAGGACCCGCCGCTGCTGGCCGCTTGCCGGAAGAATTTCCGCCTGTATCGCGAGCGGGGCTATGATCCCCAGCGCGTGGAACTCTGACCCCTCGTTCGTGATCAGCTATGTGTCGGCCACGCAATGGCGCGACAGACTCGGCATGTCCGGCGACTGCGCGTAAACTGCGCTCCTCGCCGGTGCCGCCGGTGATACTGAACAGCTCGCGAATACCGCCGCCATGGATACCCCCAAACCGCCCATCAAGCCCGCGCACCTGCTCGACGACCTCGAGTCGATCCGGCAATTGCTCGACGAGGAAGGGCTGGAGCCGCCCCTGCTGACCGAAACGGTCACCACCGACGACATCCCCCTGCTGTCCGAGATCATCGAAGAGTCCGCCCCGGAACCCGATGAACCGGCAATCGGCGCGGACCGCGAGCGGCAGCGCCTGGACAACGAGCTGCGCGCCGCCGCGCAACTGATCCTGCAGGACGTGATCGACGATTTCGTGCCGCAGATCGAAGCCGAGCTGAAACGCCGCCTGGAAGCCCGCCTCGGCCGGCTGATCAACCGCAAGCCCTGAGCGAGCCCTTGCAAGAAGCCCGTCCTGCGCGGCCACGCCACCTCTTTGATATACTCGCCGGCTTTCCGTTATCAGCCTCCGGTCCCGCCGCACATGGACAAGACCTACCAGCCGCACGCCATTGAATCCCGTTGGTACTCCGAATGGGAGTCCAGGAACTACTTCGCCCCGCAAGGTTCCGGCGAACCCTACACCATCATGATCCCGCCGCCGAACGTCACCGGCAGCCTGCACATGGGCCATGGCTTCAACAACGCGATCATGGATGCGCTCATCCGCTTCCGCCGCATGCAGGGCCGCAACACCCTGTGGCAGCCGGGCACCGACCACGCCGGCATCGCCACCCAGATGGTGGTGGAGCGCCAGTTGGCCGCGCAGGACGTCAGCCGCCACGACCTCGGCCGCGAGAAGTTCCTGGAGAAGGTCTGGGAGTGGAAGGAACAGTCCGGCGGCACCATCACCCGGCAGATCCGCCGCCTGGGCTCCTCGGTGGACTGGTCGCGCGAGCGCTTCACCATGGACGAAGGGCTGTCCGAGGCGGTCAAGGAAGCCTTCGTGCGCCTGCACGAGGACGGCCTGATCTACCGCGGCAAGCGCCTGGTCAACTGGGACACCAAGCTGCACACCGCCATTTCCGACCTCGAAGTGGAGAACCACGACGAGAAGGGCCACCTCTGGCACCTGCGCTACCCGCTGGCCGACGGCGCGCAGACCGCCGAAGGCAAGGACCACCTGGTGGTCGCCACCACCCGCCCGGAAACCATGCTCGGCGACAGCGCCGTGGCCGTGCACCCGGAAGACGAGCGCTACCAGGCGCTGATCGGCAAGTTCGTCGAGCTGCCGCTGGTGGGCCGGCGCATCCCGATCATCGCCGACGACTACGTCGACCGAGAGTTCGGCACCGGCTGCGTGAAGATCACCCCGGCCCACGACTTCAACGACTACGAAGTCGGCAAGCGCCACGACCTGCCGCTGATCAACATCTTCGACAAGAACGCCGCCGTGCTGGCCAGCGCCCAGGTGTTCAACCTCGACGGCAGCGTCAACGATCAGGTCGACGCCAGCCTGCCGGCCGACTACGCCCACCTCGACCGCTTCGACGCGCGCCGCAGGATCGTCGCCGCCTTCGAGGCCGCCGGCCTGCTGGAGAAGATCGACGACCACGCGCTGAAGGTGCCCAAGGGCGACCGTTCCGGCACCGTTATCGAGCCCTGGCTGACCGACCAGTGGTACGTCTCCACCAAGCCGCTGGCCGAAAAGGCCATCGCCGCCGTGGAAGACGGCAGCATCCAGTTCGTGCCCAAGCAGTACGAGAACATGTACTTCTCCTGGATGCGCGACATCCAGGACTGGTGCATCAGCCGCCAACTGTGGTGGGGCCACCGTATCCCGGCCTGGTACGACGAAGCCGGCAACGTCTACGTCGGCCGCGACGAGGCGGAAGTGCGCGCCAGGCACGACCTCGGCGACCGGCCGCTGCGCCAGGACGACGACGTGCTCGACACCTGGTTCAGCTCGGGCCTGTGGACCTTCTCCACCCTCGGCTGGCCGCAGCAGACCGAATTCCTCAAGACCTTCCACCCCACCGACGTGCTGGTCACCGGCTTCGACATCATCTTCTTCTGGGTCGCCCGGATGATCATGCTGTCCCTGCACCTGACCGGGCAGATCCCGTTCAAGACCGTCTACGTCCACGGTCTGGTGCGCGACGGCCAGGGCCAGAAGATGTCCAAGTCCAAGGGCAACGTGCTCGACCCGCTGGACATCGTCGACGGCATCACCCTCGACGCCCTGCTGGAGAAACGCACCAGCGGCATGATGCAGCCCAAGCTGGCCGAGAAGATCGCCAAGCAGACCAAGGCGGAATTCCCCGAAGGCATCGCCAGCTACGGCACCGACGCGCTGCGCTTCACCTTCTGCTCGCTGGCCTCCACCGGCCGCGACATCAAGTTCGACATGGGCCGCGTCGAGGGCTACCGCAACTTCTGCAACAAGCTGTGGAACGCCGCCAACTTCGTCATCGAGAACACCGATGGCCAGGACACCGGGGTCAACGGCGAGCCGGTCGAGCTGTCCTCGGTGGACCGCTGGATCATCTCGGCGCTGCAGCGCACCGAACAGGAAGTCACCCGCCAGCTCGACGCCTTCCGCTTCGACCTGGCCGCCCAGGCGCTCTACGAGTTCATCTGGGACGAGTACTGCGCCTGGTACCTGGAGCTGGTCAAGCCGGTGCTGTGGGACGAGAACGCCCCCATCGAGCGCCAGCGCGGCACCCGCCGCACGCTGATCCGCGTACTCGAAGTGGCGCTGCGTCTGGCGCACCCGTTCATGCCGTTCATCACCGAGGAAATCTGGCAGCGCATCAAGGCCCAGGCCGGCAAGTCCGGCGACACCCTGATGCTGCAACCCTGGCCGGTGGCCGACGAGAGCAGGATCGACGCCGCCGCCGAAGGCGACATCGAGTGGGTCAAGACGCTGATGCTCGGCATCCGCCAGATCCGCGGCGAGATGAACATCTCCATGGCCAAGCGCATCGACCTGATCCTCGCCAACGCCTCGCCGGAAGACCACCGCCGCCTGGCCGACAACGAGCCGCTGCTGATGAAGCTGGCCAAGCTGGAGACCATCCGCGTGCTGGAGGCCGGCGAGGAAGCGCCGATGTCCGCCACCGCCCTGGTCGGCGAGATGCAGGTGCTGGTGCCGATGGCCGGGCTGATCGACAAGACCGCCGAGCTGGCGCGCCTGGACAAGGAAATCACCCGCCTGGATGGCGAGGTCAAGCGGGTCGGCGGCAAGCTGTCCAACGAAAGCTTCGTCGCCAAGGCCCCGGCCGAAGTGATCGACAAGGAACGCGCCAAGCTGGCCGAAGCCGAGCAGGCGCTGACCAAGCTGATCGAACAGCGCGAGAAGATCGCGAGCCTGTAAGTCGAACCCGAGGCCCGCCATTGCGGGCCTCGTGCTTTTCCCCGGGAGAAGACACGGAGCCCCCGCATGGAAGTCAGCAAGACCCGAACCAGCTTCTACCGCCGCCTCTACGTCGCCTGGCTGATCGACAGCGGCACGGCGACCAGCGTACCGGCCCTGATGGCCGCCACCGGCATGCCCCGCCGCACCGCCCAGGACACCCTGGCGGCACTCGCCGAACTGGACATCGACTGCGTATTCGTCCAGGCCGAAGGCGAACGCAACAACGCCGGGCACTACAGCATCCGCGACTGGGGCCCGATCGATCCGCGCTGGGTGGCGACTCATCTGCCGCAGATCAAGGCACTACTCGCCTATCCCTGACTAGACTGCCGGCATCTTTCCGCCGCATAAGGACTGCTGCGTGAACCTCGAACTGATCTGGGTACTGGGCCTGCTGCTGGCCGCGGTCATTCTGTTCGTCATCGACAAGCCGCGCATGGACGTGGTGGCACTGCTGGTCATCGTCGCCCTGCCGTTGACCGGTGTGCTGAGCATCCAGCAGACCCTGGCCGGTTTCAGCGACCCCAGCGTGGTGCTGATCGCCGCGCTGTTCGTGATCGGCGCCGGGCTGGTGCGCACCGGCATCGCCTATCGGCTGGGCGACTGGCTGGTGGACAAGGCCGGCAGCAGCGAGACGCGCCTGCTGGTGCTGCTGATGCTGTGCGTCGCCGGGCTCGGCTCGGTGATGAGCTCGACCGGCGTGGTGGCCATCTTCATTCCCGTGGTGCTCGGCGTTGCCGCGCGCCTGCGTATCGCGCCGGGCCGGCTGATGATGCCGCTGGCCTTCGCCGGGCTGATCAGCGGCATGCTCACCCTGGTCGCCACGCCGCCGAACATGGTGGTGCACGCCGAACTGCTCCGCGCCGGCCTGGAGGGCTTCGACTTCTTCAGCTTCACCCCCATCGGTCTGGCGGTGCTGGGCCTGGGGATCGCCTACATGCTGGCGACCCGCCACTGGCTGCAGCGCAGCGACGCGCGGGACGAAAGCGGTGCGCCGCGCCTCACCCTGGCCGACCTGGCCCAGGCCTATCGCCTCGAGGGACGCGAGCGGCGTCTGCGCGTGCGCGCCGATTCGCCGCTGGCCAACCAGGCGCTCAACGAACTGGAGCTGCGCAAGGAGTACGGCATCAACGTGATCGCCGTGGAGCGCCAACGCAAGTTCCGCACCCTGCTGCTGGTGGCCACCGGCAACAGCGTGCTGGAGCCGGGCGACATCCTGCTGGTCGACCTGGCCAGCCCGGCCATCGGCCTGCTCGGCGCCTACCAGGCCCTGGGCCTGGAGCCGATGCCGCTGCCGAACTCCTATTTCAGCGTGCACGCCCACCAACTGGGCCTGGCCGAAGTGGCCCTGCCGCCGGAGTCGCAACTGCCGGGCAAGACCATCCAGGAGCTGGGCTTCCGCACCCTCCACAAGCTCAACGTGGTCGGCCTGCGCCGCCACGGCCAGGCGCTGGAAGGTGTGCTGGTGGACGAAAAGCTGAAACCCTCGGACACCCTGCTGGTGGCCGGCGAGTGGAAGGCCATCCACCGCTTGCAGGGCCTCAGCCGGGACTTCCTGGTGCTCAGCCTGCCCGCCGAGGTGGACGAAGTGGCGCCGGCCGCGCGCAAGGCGCCCTACGCCCTGCTCAGCCTGGCGGTGATGGTCGTCCTGATGGTCAGCGGCCTGGTGCCCAACGTCATGGCCGCGCTGATCGGCTGCCTGCTGATGGGCGCGTTCCGCTGCATCGACCTGGACAGCGCCTACCGCGCCATCCACTGGCCGACCCTGGTGCTGATCGTCGGCATGTTGCCGTTCGCCCTGGCGCTGCAGCAGACCGGCGGCATCGACCTGGCGGTCCACGGCCTGGTGGCGGTCCTGGGAGAGGCTGGTCCCTATGTGATCCTCGCCAGCCTGTTCGCGGTGACCGCGCTGATCGGCCTGTTCATCTCCAACACGGCGACGGCGGTCCTGATGGCGCCGGTGGCCATCGCCACCGCCCAGGCCCTGGACGCCTCGCCCTACCCCTTCGCGATGATCGTCGCCCTGGCCGCCTCCTCGGCGTTCATGACGCCGATCTCCTCACCGGTCAACACCCTGGTGCTCGGCCCCGGCCGCTATCGCTTCGGCGATTTCGTGAAGGTCGGCGTGCCTTTCACGCTGATCGTCATGCTGGTCAGCGTGCTGATGGTGCCCTGGCTGATGCCGCTGCATCCGTAGGGTCGCCGCGGCCTGGGCGCTATGGGACAATGCGCGCCCCGCATCACGCCCGCCACCGCCATGAGCCACCCGCGCAAACCGCCCGCCGCGCTGCACCCGCGCAACCGCCACCAGGGCCGTTACGACTTCGCCCAGTTGATCAAGGCCAGCCCCGAGCTGGCGCGCTTCCTGATCGTCAATCCGTACGGCAAGCAGAGCCTGGACTTCGCCGATCCGGAGGCGGTCAAGGTGCTCAACCGCGCGTTGCTCAGGTGCTTCTATGGCCTGAAGTTCTGGGACATCCCGCCCGGCTACCTGTGCCCGCCGATCCCCGGCCGCGCCGATTACCTGCATTGCCTGGCCGACCTGCTGGCCGAGGACAACGGCGGCGAAATCCCGCGCGGCAAGGCGGTGCGCGTGCTGGACATCGGCACCGGCGCCAACTGCATCTACCCGCTGATCGGCCACTGCGAGTACGGCTGGCGCTTCACCGGCAGCGACATCGACGCCACCGCCCTGGCCGCGGCGCAGGCCATCGTCAAGGCCAACCACCTGGGCGATGCCATCGAACTACGCCGCCAGCCCCGGCCGCTGCATATTTTCCAGGGCCTGCTGCAACCTGGTGAACGTTTCGACCTGACCCTCTGCAACCCGCCCTTCCACAGCTCGGCGGCCGAGGCCCACGCCGGCAGCCGGCGCAAATGGCGCAACCTCGGCAAGCTCGACCCGAAGCGCAAGCTGCCGGTGCTGAACTTCGGCGGCCAGGGCAACGAGCTGTGGTGCGAGGGCGGCGAGGCGGGTTTCCTGAAGCGAATGGTCGCCGAGAGCGCGGCAGTCGCCGGACAGGTGCGCTGGTTCAGCAGCCTGGTGTCCAAGGCCGGCAACCTGCCGGTAGTGGAGCAGGCGCTACGCAAGGCCGGCACCCGCGACGTGCGGACGATCACCATGGCCCAGGGCAACAAGCAGAGCCGGCTGGTGGCCTGGAGGTTCTAGCGGCGACCGCGAGGCGTCCGGATCAGCGGATGAATTCGCGGCTGATCTCGCGGAACAGCTCGGTGCCGGCACGCTGCAGCCACTCGAAGGCGACCATTTCCCGCGAGACGATCATCGCGCCAGCCTGGCGCATGCGCTCCAGGGCCAGGGCCTTGTCTTCGGCCCGCCGCGAGCCGACCGCCTCGGCGACCACGAACACCTGCCTGTCCTGCCCGAGCAGGTCGAGCACGGTCTGCAATACGCAGACATGGGCCTCGGTGCCGCACACCACGAATTGCCGGCGATCACCGCCCGGCGCGGCGAACATCGCCGGCTCGGCGGCGGCGGAGAAGTGGATCTTCTCGACGACCGCTTCGTCCGCCAGGTGGTCGCGCAGCGGCGGCAGGGTCGGGCCCAGGCCCTTGGGGTATTGCTCGGTGGCCAGCACCGGCACGTCGAGGCGCCGGGCCACCTGCTGCAACCAGACGGTGTGCTCCAGCAGCGCCTCGTTGCCCTGGATCGCCGGGAACAAGCGTTCCTGGATGTCGATGATCAGCAGGGTCGAGTGTTTGGGATCGATCAGCATGTTCTTCTCCCGTTCGTGGGATGGCTATCCAGTCAAAATGGTGGATGTAAAAAGCGACATCCACCCTACGTAACTCCTTTTCGTGCGGAACTGATAGCCCAGCCCCTCACCCTAACCCTCTCCCAGGGGGAGAGGGGACTGGTCGGTGCTGCGTTCATGTCACGGAGCTGGAGGTCAACTTCATAAACTCCCTCTCCCTCCGGGAGAGGGTTGGGGTGAGGGGCGGAGCCTATATCCATGCACTACCCCCCAACCCCAAAACACCGATCCAGCCTGCTATAGCCCAACCCGACGCCCTTGTGCACCCGTAACTGCACCGGGATGCGCTCCTTCAGCGCCTCGACGTGGCTGATCACGCCGATCATCTTGCCGCTGGCGTTCAGCGCGTCGAGGGCATCCAGGGCGATTTCCAGGGTCTCGCCGTCCAGGGTGCCGAAGCCTTCGTCGAGGAACAACGAGTCGATGCTGGTGCGATGGCTGACCAGATCGGACAACGCCAGGGCCAGCGCCAGGCTGACCAGGAAACTCTCGCCGCCGGACAGGGTGCGGCAGTCGCGGGCGACGTCGGCCTGCCAGGTGTCGATCACCTCCAGTTCCAGTTCGCCGCTGCTCCGGCGCGCCAACTGGTAGCGGCCGTGCAGACGTTGCAACTGGCGGTTGGCCAGATGGATCAGGTGGTCGAGGGTCAGGCCCTGGGCGAACTTGCGGTACTTGGCGCCATCCGCCGAACCGACGAGCCCGTTGAGGCGCTGCCACAGGTCGTATTCGCCCTCCTGTTCGGCGATGGCGACGAACAATGCCTGCTGGCTCTGCCGGCGGGCATCGTCGCCCTGCAACTGGGCGCGGATTTCGCCCTGGCGCTGGGTCAGGGTCTTCAGGGCGGCATTCAGTTCCTGCAACTGCTCATCCAGTTGCTCGGCAGTGCGCGTGCTCCGTGGCTCGGCGCGTAATGTAGCCAGCGTCTGGTCGGCGGAGGACTTGAGCGCCTGCGCCTCGGTCAGGGCCTTGTGCAGGCGCTCCCTGAGTGCTTGCAGGGCGGCGCGCTGCGACTCGTCGAGACAGGAGGCGAGGAAGGCATTTTCGTCGGCGAACGGGCTGGCCGCCAACGCAGCCTGCCAGGCCTGGTCGGCATCCCGGCATGCCACCTCATCCTGGGTAAGACGCTGCTCCAGGGTCCGCTGCGTGCCTTGCAGTTCGGCGGCTCGGCGCTGGCTGGCGGCCAATTCGTCTTCGGCCCGCGACAAGGCGACCTCGGGCTGGTCGACTAGCGCCTCGGCCGGCAATTCCGCCTGCCCTGAGGCCTGCCAGCGCTGTCGCCAAGCGTTGGCCAGTTCATGGGCGGCATCGGCGGCATGGCGCAGGGTGGTCTGCTGCTCGGCCAGCGCCTGGCGCTGTTGCTGCATCTGCTGCCAGGCGCGGGCCTCGACTTCGCGGGCAGCCAGCCAGGCCGGTCCGTCGGCCGGCAACTCATAGCCCAGGGCTTGCAACTCGCCGGCCAACGTCGCTTCGTCGTGGCTGCGTTGTTCGTGCAGCTTCTGCAACTGGCGGGCGATATCGTCGAGCGTCTGCTGGGCGCCCTGCCGGTCCTTCTCGGCCAGCGCCAGTTGCGTCCGCGCTTCGTTTTCGGCCTGCGTCGCGGCCTGTAGCGCCCTGCCTGCGTCAGCCAGCGTTGTCTTCAGGGAATCGAGCGCAGCCAGGCGTTGCTGCACCTGCGCCAGCCCGGCGGCCTGGCGGCTGCGCTCGGCGTCGATATCGTCCACCGCCAGGCCCAGCCGTTGTCGATTGGCGACCAGTTCCTCCGCCTGCCGGGCAAGGTCCGCGAGTTGTTCGTCCACCCCCTTGAGCTGCTCCTCCAGCGCGGCGACCTCGCGGTTCAGGGCTTCCCCGGACGCCCGCAGCGCCTCCAGCTCGTCGCGCTTGCCCTGCAGGCTGCGCTGTGTCTCGGATACGTCGAGCGCCTGGTAGGCCGCGACAGCCGGATGCTCGGCCGAGCCGCACAGCGGGCAGGGCTCGCCCGCCTGCAACTGGGCCCGGTAGTGCTCCAGCGCCTGGATGCGCTGCTCCTGCGCCAGCAGGGTTTCCTTGTCGCGAACCTGCTGGGCGACCTCGCGATAGTGTTCGCGCAGCGCCAGCAGTTCGGCATGCTTGCCGGTGTGGCGGGCCCGCTGCTCGGTGCGCCCCTGTTCCAGGCGGACACGGCGCTCGGCGAGCTGTTCGCGCTGGCGCTCCAGTTGCGCCAACTGCTCCAGCAGCCGGCCGTGCTCGCTCAGGCGTTGCCAGTCCTGGCGCCAGTCGGCTTCGCTGCGGCCGTCCAGAGTGCCCTGCCATTGCCGTTGAGCCTCGGCCTCGGCGGTGCGCGCCTGCTCCAGCGCGGCCTGCGCCCGATGCAGCGCCTGCTGCCGCTGCGCCAGCGTCTCGCCCAGGGTGTGCAGGCGCCGGGCTTCCTGCTGTTGCCGGGTCTCGTTCCGGGCGATATCCGCCAGCAGCGCGGCGCGCGCTTCGAAGCTCTTGCGCCAGCCGCTCAGCCGCTCGCCCAGTTGGCCGTGATGGGCCTGTTCGGCGAGATGGCGCTCCAGTTCGTCGCGTTGCTCGACCAGCGCCTGCAACGCCGCCTGCCGTCCGGCGGCGAGCTGGGCGCTGTATTGCTGCGCCTGCCACAGGGCACGGCTGCTGGCGCGGGCGACCTCGGCCTGCTCGGCGCCATTGGCGGCCAGCGCCTGGCGGGTGGCGGCCAGGGACTGCCCGGCGGCGCCACGGGCACGGTGCAGCGGTTGCAGGCGCGCCGCCGGCTCGCTGGCGGCGAGACGCGCCAGATCGGCAGCGGCGGCGTCGAGGGCTTGCCGTGCCTCGGCTTCACGGGTCGTGGCGGCCTGCTGCTGGCTCTCGGCCCTGGCCAGTTCGGCGAGCCATTGGCGTTCGCCCTGGACGGAGGTGAGCCGGGCCTGCAACGCGCCTTCCTCGGCGCCCAGGCGAACGGCCTCTTCGTTCAGCTCCGCACGTCGTTCTTCGCTGAGCAGTTCGACGCCTTCGGCCCTGGCACGTAGTTGGTCGAGGGCTGTCTTCACCTCGCGGGTGCGCTCGAACACCCGTTGCGAGATCAGCCCATAGATCTCGGTGCCGGTCAGTTCTTCGAGCAGCTCGGCGCGCTGGTTGGCGCTGGCTTCCAGGAAGGCCGCGAAACCACCCTGGGCAAGCAGCATGGACTTGGTGAAGCGCTCGAAATCCAGGCCGGTGAGCGCTTCGGTCTGGCGGAGCTTGTCGTTGATCCTGTCGGTGAGGATTTCGCCGTCGGCACGGGCCAGTTCGACCTTCGGCGCCTGCAATGCACCGTCGGCCTTGTCGCGGGCGCGGCGCTGGCTCCAGAAGGCGCGGTAGGCCTGCCCCTTCACCTCGAACTCGACCTCGGCCAGGCAGTCGGCGGTGTGTCGGGTCATCAGCTCGTTGCCGCTCTGCGACAGCGTGCTCATGCGCGGCGTGCGGTGGTAGAGGGCCAGGCAGATGGCATCGAGCAGGGTGGTCTTGCCGGCGCCGGTCGGCCCGGTGATGGCGAACAGGCCGTTGCCGGCGAATGGCTCGGCGGTGAAGTCGATCTTCCATTCGCCCTTCAGCGAGTTGAGGTTCTTCAAGCGCAGGCTGAGGATCTTCATGCCCCGCCCTCGCGCAGTTCGTCGAGGATCTGCCGGTGCAGGCCGTGCAGACGTTGCCGCTGGTCCGCCTCCAGCTCTTCCAGGGCAAGGCGCTGCTCGAACACGTCCCCCGGGCTCAACTCGTCGAGGGTTTCCTGCGCCTGGCGTTGCAGGCCGGCCTGCGCCGTGCCGCGCTCGCGGCGGATGCGCAGCACTTCCACCGGGAGCCCTTCGCACAGCGCGGCGATACGCGCCTGCAGGTCGCTCAGGTAATCGTCGCCACTCACCCGCGCCTCCAGCCACACCGGCCGCTCGGCGCTGCCTTGGGCGGCCGCCTCGGCAATCGCGCCGGCCAGTTGTTCGAGCGAGCCGGCCACCGACAGCAGCGGCTGGAAGCAGGGCACGGCGAGCGGCGTCACCGCGCGCAGGCCGCCAGCGTCCAGCTCGACCAGCAGCACTTCCTTGTCCTGGCGCGCCTCGTCGAAGGACAGCGGGATCGGCGAGCCACAGTAGCGGATGTGTTCCAGGCCACCGACCTTCTGCGGCCGGTGGATATGGCCGAGGGCGATGTAGGCGGCCGGCGGGAAGGCGTTGGTGGGAAAGGCTTCCAGCGCGCCGACGTAGATTTCGCGCACCGACTCGCTGGCGCTGGCGCCAACCGTGGTCAGGTGGCCGGTAGCGACGATGGGCAGGCCGCCGCCCAGTTCGTCGCGCCTCGTCTCGGCCAGTTGGTACAACGTCCGGTAGTGATCCTGGATGGCCTGTTGCAGCGACTGCTGCTTGTCCTGCGCGCTCTGCCCGGCCTGGCTTTGCAGCACGTCGCGCGGGCGGATGAAGGGGATGGCGCAGAGGATCGCCCCCGGCGCGCCATCGCGGCGGTGCAGCACCAGCAATTGGTCGCCCGGATCGCTGCCGACGCCGGGGATCACCCGCGTGCCCAGCTCGGCCAGCAGCGTGCGGCTTTCGCCAAGCGTCGCCACCGAATCGTGGTTGCCGCCGAGGATCACCAGTTCGGCGCCGGCCTGGCGCAGCTCGACGATGAAGTGGTTGTACAGCTCGCGGGCGTAGCTGGGCGGCGCGCCGGTGTCGAACACGTCGCCGGCCACCAGCACGGCGTCCACTTCGCGTTCGCGGACCTGCTCCAGCAGCCAGGCGAGGAAGGCGCGGTGCTCGGCCTCGCGGGTCTTGCCCATGAAGTGCTGGCCGAGGTGCCAGTCGGAGGTGTGCAGCAGGCGCATCACATCGCCCATTCCTGCACCACCATGTGGGTCTTGATCTTCTGGATGCCGGGGTAGCGCTCGATCTCGCCGCGGATTTCGCTGAGCCGTTCCATGGACGGCGCCTCGACGTACACCAGCATGTCGGTCTCGCCGCTGATCCCGCAGCAGCGGCGTATTTCGCTGAACGCCCGCATGAGCTGGACGTATTCGGCGCAGCGGTTGTCCTTGTAGAACAGTTCGAGGAACGCCTTGACCGCGCCGTTGCCCGGCTCGGCGATGTGGGCGTGGTAGCCCTGGATCACGCCGTCCTGCTCCAGGCGGTGGATGCGTTCGCTGACCGCCGAGCGCGACAGGTTCACTTCGCGGGCGATCTGGCTGACGGAAGTACGCGCATCGGCGCGCAGCAGGGCGAGTATCTGGCGGTCGAACTTGTCCACGGGGCATCTCGGCGGGTTGAAGTGATTTCCGTCATTCTGCCGGTCATTGGCGACGGTCTGACAGCGGTCGGCGTGGCCAGGGCCGGCTACCATGGCGGGACTGCCTCCCTCCCCTGACGCTCTCCC
This sequence comes from Zestomonas carbonaria, assembly GCF_904061905.1. Lineage (GTDB taxonomy): Bacteria > Pseudomonadota > Gammaproteobacteria > Pseudomonadales > Pseudomonadaceae > Aquipseudomonas > Aquipseudomonas carbonaria. Next base: position 9,661 of record NZ_CAJFCI010000045.1, on the reverse strand, counting down.
CGGAAGGGCGAGGGCAATCGAAACGGAAAGCCCCGAGCATACAACATGAGCCGTCTCAACCAGGAACTGGGCCTGCTGCAAGGCATCGGCCTGCTCAGCACTTCGCTGCTCGGCACCGGCATCTTCGTGGTGCCGGCGCTGGCGGCCACGGCCGCGGGCGAGGTGTCGCTGTGGGCCTGGCTGATCCTGATCGGCCTGGTGCTGCCGGTGGCCTTCACCTTCGCCCAGCTCGGCCGTCACTATCCCCACGCCGGCGGCGCCCCGCACCTGATCGGCCGCGCCTTCGGCACGCGCATGGAGCGGCTGATCGCCTTCCTGTTCCTCGCCGTGCTGCCGGTCGGCCTGCCCGCCGCGCTGAGCATCGCCACCGGCTTCTGGCAGGCGCTGTTCCCCATGAACGGTGGCGCGGTGCTGGCGGTGCAGTTCGCCACCCTGGGCGCCATCCTGCTGCTCGGCCAGCGCCCGGCGCGGGCTTCCGGGCTGGTGCAGGGGCTGATCGCGATCGCCATCGTCGCCAGCGTCGCGCTGGTCTGGTGGGTGGGCGACCTGCCGCTGGCCAGCCAGCCGCTGCTGCCGCCGGTCTCCGGTTCCTGGCACCTGCTGCCGGCGGCGCTGGGGGTGATGTTCTGGTGCTTCGTCGGTATCGAGGCGTTCACCCACCTGGGCGAGGAGTTCAAGCGCCCGCAACGCGACTTCCCCCTCGCCCTGCTGCTCGGCGTGCTGCTCGCCGGCCTGGTGTACTGGGCCTGCTCGGTGGCGGTGCTGAGCTTCGCCACCTACGGCGACGTGCGCACCGACGCCACCGCGCTGCCACGGCTGTTCGACCTGCTGCTCGGCGACAAGGCCCGCTGGCTGGTGGCGACGGTCGGCTACCTGGCGTGCTTCGCTTCGATGAACGTGTACATCCAGGGCTTCGCCCGGCTGATCTGGAGCCTCGCCGACGAGGGCAAGCTGCCGGCGCCGCTGGCGGTGCGCAATGGCCACGGCGTGCCGGCCCGTGCGTTGGTGGTGGTGGTGCTGAGCTGTGCGCTGTGCGCCGCCATTGCCGCGCTGCTGGATCTCTCGGTGGACCACCTGATCCGCTACGCCAACGGCAACTTCGTGGTGATCTACCTGCTCAGCATGGCTGCCGGCTGGGTGCTGCTGCGCGGCGTCTGGCGCTGGCTGGCGGCCTTGAGCACGCTGCTCTGCGCGCTGGTGCTGGTGGCCCTGGGCGGCGACGCGGTCTACGCGCTGGGCCTGCTCGCGGTGCTGGCGCTGCTCGACTGGTGGCGCGCGCCGAAGGCCCGGGCGGCGATGGAGCCGTAAGGTAGTCCTGCCCGGGCCTGAGGTTCTATCCTTGCAGGCGAACCCGCCTGACAAGGAAGCTCCATGCGCCGTCTCCTCAACGACCTGAAGATCATGCTGCTGGCCAACCTCTGGGTGATACCGGTATTGGCCCTGCTGGTCGGAGCCCTGTTCTACTTCGTCGCCCCGCCGCCGCCCATGCACGCGCGCCTGGCGACCGGCGCGGCCGGTGGCGGCTACCACGCCTTCGCCGAGAAGCTGCGCGTCGAACTGGAACGCCAGGGCTTCACCCTCGAGTTGGTGAAAAGCCAGGGCTCGCTCGACAACCTGGACAAGCTGGTGAAGGGCGAAGTGGAGTTGGCCCTGGTGCAGAGCGGCCAGGAAATGACCCTGGACAAGGAGGTACGCGACACGCTGTCCGGCCTCGGCGTGATGTACCGGGAACCGCTCTGGCTGTTCACCCGCCAGTCGGTGAAGTTCGATCACCTGGCCGACCTGCTGAAGCTGCGCGTGGCGACCGGCGCCGAGAGCAGCGGCACCCAGGCGGTCACCGCCGCCCTGCTGGCCGCCAACCGGATCGATGCCGGGCACTACCCGGAGCGCTGGCAGCAGGTCGGAGGCAGCCGTGCCGCCGATGCGCTGGTCGCCGGCAAGCTGGACGCCGCCTTCTTCATCGGCCCGGCGGAAACCCCATTGATCCAGCGCCTGGCCGCCGAGCCCGGCCTGCGCCTGGTCAGCCTGCGCCGCACCGAGGCCTACCTGGCACGCCTGCCCTACCTGAGCGCCATCGAGGTCGGCGAGGGCATGCTCGACATGGCCCGCAACGTGCCCGACCGGGACATCGTCACCCTCGGCCCGGTGGCCACCCTGGTCGCCGGCGAGGACTTCCACCCCTCGCTCACCCCGCTGATCCTCGAAGCCGCGCGCAACGTGCTGGAGAACGGCAGCCTGCTCGACCCGGCCGGCAGCTACCCGGCCGCGCCGCCGCGCTCGCTGCAACCCCTGCGCGAGGCCAGCTACTACTACGAGAAGGGCCTGCCGATCCTGCAACGCTACCTGCCGTTCCGCATCGCCTCGCTGGCCGACCGCTACATCATCCTGGCGATTCCGCTGCTGGTCCTGCTGTTCCCGCTGTTCAAGGCGGTCGGCCCGATCTACCAGTGGCGCATCCGCGCGCGCATCTACCGCTGGTACAAGCACCTGCGCGAGATCGACCTGCAACTCTACAAGGGCGAGGTGCCCATCGACCTGGACAACGAAATCCGCCGCCTGGAGCGCCTGGAGGACGAACTGGGCCGCGTGGAGGTACCGCTGTCCTATTCCAACGAGCTGTACGAGTTGCACGTGCACCTGCGCTACATGATCGAGCGGCTGCGCAACCATCGGCAACGGGCGACCGAGCAGGCAGAGGTCGGGTAACATGCGCGCTTTCCCTCAGTGCTTCACGAGACGCCCATGCCGATCCGCCACTGCATCGTCCACCTGATCGACAAGAAGCCCGACGGCTCGCCCTCCGTCCTGCACGCCCGCGACACGGAGCTGGCCGAGTCGCAGGCCATCGAGAACCTGCTGGCCGACCTCAACGACAGCTACAACGCCAAGCAGGGCAAGGCCTGGGGCTTCTTCCACGAGGAGTCCGGCGCCTACCCGTTCAGCGGCTGGCTGAAGGAATACCTCGACCAGTCGCAGGACTTCACCGCCTTCAGCCGCCAGGCCGTCGAGCACCTGCAGAAGCTGATGGACGAGTCCAACCTGTCGGTCGGCGGCCACGTGCTGCTGGCCCACTACCAGCAGGGCATGACCGAGTACCTGGCCATCGCCCTGCTCCACCACAGCGAGGGCGTGGCGGTCAGCGAGACGCTGGAAGTGACCCCGGCCAAGCACCTGGACCTCGGCCAGTTGCACCTGGCGGCGCGCATCAACCTCAGCGAGTGGAAGAACAACAAGCAGTCGAAGCAGTACGTGTCGTTCATCAAGGGCAAGAACGGCAAGAAGGTTTCCGACTACTTCCGCGACTTCATCGGCTGCCAGGAAGGCGTCGACCCGCCGAGCGAGACGCGCACCCTGCTCAAGGCGTTCAGCGACTTCGTGGAAAGCGAGGACCTTGCCGAGGACAAGGCGCGCGAGAAGACCGACGCCCTGGTCGACTACGCCACCACCCAGGCCAAGCTGGGCGAGCCGATGACCCTCGAAGAACTGTCCGGGCTGATCGACGAGGAGCGCCCGCGCGCCTTCTACGAGCACATCCGCAACAAGGACTACGGCCTGTCGCCGGAGATCCCGCCGGACAAGCGCACCCTCAACCAGTTCCGCCGCTTCACCGGCCGCGCCGAGGGGCTGTCGATCAGCTTCGAGGCGCACCTGCTCGGCTCGAAGATCGAGTACGACGAGGAGCGCGACATGCTGATCATCCGCCAGGTGCCGACCCAGTTGAAGGACCAGCTCAAGCGGCGCAAGGACTGAGCCCCTACCGGTCCACCCGCGACAGCCGCTCCTGCTCGTAGCGCGGGTAGAGGTGGCTGACCGTGCGGATCAGTTCGTAGCGGCTCAGCTCGACCCCGGCGAAGCGCTCGGGGATCGGCGCGCGGATCACTTCGGTCATGTCCGCGCCCTGCGCCGCGCTGTCGCGCAGCAGGCCGTCGAGCCAGCCCAGGTAGTCGCGCATCTGCTCGAACGGCGCCGGGTCGCTGGCGACCGGGCCGTGGCCGGGAACGACCAGCTTCCAGGGCAGTGCCTGCAAGCGCTCCAGGTCGGCCAGCCAGACGTCCAGGCCGGGGCTGTGCGGAGTGGTCAGGGCACGCTGGTGGAACAGCAGGTCGCCGGCGAACAGCACGCCGGTGGTTTCGTCGAGGATCGCCAGGTCCGCGCCGGTATGGCCGCGCAGGGCAAGCAGCCGCAGGCGATGGTTGCCGACCTGGCGCTCGCCCTCTTCCACGGTCTCGTCCGGCAACCGTACCTCGGTGCCACGCATCCAGTCGCCGACCATCCGGTACATGTTCTCGGCCATGGCGTCGCCCTGCTCGGCCAGCAGCTCCCGGGTGCCCGTCAGCGCGGCGATGGGCACGTCGGCGAAGGCCTGGTTGCCGAGCACGTGATCCGGGTGGTGGTGGGTGAGCAGCAGCAGGACCACCGGCTGCCCGGTGGTGGCCTCGATGGCCTGGCGCAGCGCCTCGCCGTAGCGCCGCGAAGGACCGCTGTCGATCACCACCACGCCGGCGGAGGTCGCGATGAAGGCGACGTTGACGATGTCACCGCCGTTCCGCGCGGAGAAGTTGTCGGTGGCGCCTTCCAGCAGCCAGGTGTCCTGGGCGACCTGGCGGGGTTGCAGCTTGTACGCCAGGTCGGCCTGGGTGTCGACGGCAACCAGCAGGGCCAGCCCGAGCATCACGAATCTCAGCATGAATCCTCCGTAGGGTGCGCCATGCGCACCGGAAAAAAGCCCACGCCGGAACGCCGTGCACGACCTGCGATTCCGTGTGGTCGCCGGGTGAACGGTGCGCGCGGCGCACCCCACGGAAACGTTCATGGTTGCAGCAGGAACGGCAGGCTGAGCAGCACCAGCAGGCAGCAGATCGGAACCAGCAGCGGGAGGCCGTTCATCAGAAGCTCGCCTCGAACTCGTTGCCGTTGTTGTCGCGCAGCCACAGTTGCGCCTCGTCGTGGCCCTCGACCCGCAGGCCGATGGTCGGGTTCTCGCCGACCGCCGGGAACAGCTCCAGGCTGGCCAGCGGCTGGCCGTCGGCATCGCGCAGCTCGGCCTGGTTGAGGAAGAATTCGGGAATGCCGCCAACCAGGCCGTTGTCCATCGGATGATCGACCCGCAGGCGCAGGCGGCTGACCTCGCCGTGCGGGAAGCGCGCGCCATGTACCTGGCCGAGACGCCGTTCCCAGCCGGGCTGGCTGCGCACCACGCTGGGCGCGGTACAACCGCCGCCGGCCGCCTCGACCCGCGCCGAACCGACGTGCCAGACGCCGTCGCGGGTCAGCACCGCGGCGCGCAGCGGGGTGGCCTGCTCGACGCGGATGCGGATCGCCAGCAGCGCCTGCACCCGTGGCGAGCGCGGATGGAAGGTGAAGATGTGCGGGATCGGGTTGAGCTCCGCCCAGGCGACCATGCGCACCACCTCGCCGTCCAGGGCGCGGGCGTCGACCTGGATCGGCACCTGGCGGGCGTCCTCGGCGAACGGCGGCACCTCCAGCCTGACCCGCTCGTCGAACACCACCGGCTCGGAGCCGAGCAGGCGCTGGCGGTGGTAGTCCCACATGGAGGATTTCAGCGGGTCCTCGGCCATGGCGCCCAGGGCCAGGCAGGGGATGAAGAGCAGGCAGAGCAGTGCGTGGCGCATGGAAGATACACTCCTCGTAGGGTGCGCCGTGCGCACCGTTTACCGAAGAAGCCCACGGTGTATCGCCGGGTGAGATTGTGTCGTTCCCGGGCCGGTGCGCACGGCGCACCCTACGAGAGCGGCGGGCCTCACTCCTCGACGTGCACGCTCTCCAGGTAGCTGCGCACCGCCCACAGCGCCTCCTGGCTGAGGAAGTCGGCCATCTTCGGCATGTACACCCGGCCATCGCGCACCGCGCCGTTGATCACCCGTTCCTTGAACCACTCGTCACCGGTGGCGCCGATCTCCAGGTAGCGCAGATCGGGGGCGATGCCGCCGGACTTGGCTTCCAGGCCATGGCAAGCCGCGCAGTTCTGGTTGTAGGCCGAGGAGCCGATCTCGATCGCCTTGGGGTTGTCGCGGTAGGGGTTCTCCTCGCGCCATTCGGTGCCCAACGGCTCCAGACCGTCCGTGTTTACCGCCTGCGGGACCACATCTCCGTGCGCCCAGGCGTTGCTCGCGGCGGCCAGCAGCAACAGTGCGACAGCCGTGGTGTTTTTCTTGTTCATGGTTCGGACCTCATCGAATACACGCAGGACGGCTCGCGTGGAGCTCGGTTGCGGACATCCTAGGAAGGCCCGGCCAGGTGCCGTATGCCGCTTTGGTCGCTCTCGACCAGTCCCTTGGTAGTAGGGCTTGCGGGGGGTGGCGCGGGGGTCTTTGGCAGCAAGGCCAAGTCATGGGGCGTTTGGGAATTTTTCCCTGCCAGGGCGGGAGTTTTTCCGTTTCGGCGGGACAGGCGCGGTTCCACCATCAAAGTGCCAGGTCGCCGAGTGGCGGCCTCATCACCACAACCATCAATGGGAACCACAACCATGACAACAAGATCGTTACCCAGCACGCCACGCCCCATGGCTCTCGCCATTCACAGCCTGCTGCTGGCCGGTGGCCTGGCGCTCGGCGGCACAGCGCTGGCCAAGCCAGTCACCTGGGACGACATCGCCAACGACCACCTGACCACCAACAACGTTCTGCAGTACGGCCTGGGCACCAACGCCCAGCGCTGGAGCCCCCTGGCCCAGGTCAACACCGACAACGTGTTCAAGCTGACCCCGGCCTGGTCGTTCTCCTTCGGCGACGAGAAGCAGCGCGGCCAGGAATCCCAGGCCATCGTCCATGACGGGGTGATCTACGTCACCGGTTCCTATTCCCGCGTGTTCGCCCTCGACGCCAAGACCGGCAAGCGCCTGTGGACCTACAGCCACCGCCTGCCCGACGACATCCGCCCGTGCTGCGACGTGGTCAACCGTGGCGCCGCCATCTACGGCGACAAGATCTACTTCGGCACCCTCGACGCCCGCGTCGTGGCGCTCAACAAGGACACCGGCAAGGTGGTCTGGAACAAGAAGTTCGCCGACCACTCCGCCGGCTACACCATGACCGGCGCGCCGACCATCGTGAAGGACGGCAAGAGCGGCAAGGTGCTGCTGATCCACGGCAGCTCCGGCGACGAGTTCGGCGTGGTCGGCAAGCTGTTCGCCCGTGATCCGGACACCGGCGAGGAAATCTGGATGCGCCCGTTCGTGGAAGGCCACATGGGCCGCCTGAACGGCAAGGACAGCACGCCCACCGGCGACATCAAGGCGCCGTCCTGGCCGGACGACCCCAACTCGCTGACCGGCAAGAAGGAAGCCTGGAGCCAGGGCGGCGGCGCGCCGTGGCAGAGCGCCAGCTTCGATGCCGAGACCAACACCATCATCGTCGGCGCGGGCAACCCGGCGCCCTGGAACGGCTGGGCGCGCACCGCCGACGGCGGCGATCCGAAGGACTACGACAGCCTGTACACCTCCGGCCAGGTCGGCGTCGATCCCACCACCGGCGAGGTGAAATGGTTCTACCAGCACACCCCGAACGATGCCTGGGACTTCTCCGGCAACAACGAGCTGGTGCTGTTCGACTACAAGGACAAGGACGGCAAGACCGTCAAGGCCACCGCCCACGCCGACCGCAACGGCTTCTTCTACGTGGTCGACCGCAGCAACGGCAAGCTGCAGAACGCCTTCCCGTTCGTCGACAAGATCACCTGGGCCAGCCACATCGACCTGAAGACCGGCCGCCCGGTGGAGAACGAAGGCCAGCGTCCGCCCAAGCCGGAACCGGGCCAGGCGCGCGGCAAGGTGGTGGAAGTCTCCCCGCCGTTCCTCGGCGGCAAGAACTGGAACCCGATGGCCTACAGCCAGGACACCGGCCTGTTCTACGTGCCCGCCAACCACTGGAAGGAGGACTACTGGGCCGAGGAGGCGCACTACAAGAAAGGCTCCGCCTACCTGGGCATGGGCTTCCGCATCAAGCGCCTGTACGACGATCACGTCGGCATCCTGCGCGCCATGAACCCGACCACCGGCAAGGTCGTCTGGGAACACAAGGAACGCCTGCCGCTGTGGGCCGGCGTGCTGGCCACCAAGGGCAACCTGGTGTTCACCGGCACCGGCGACGGCTTCTTCAAGGCCTTCGACGCCAAGAACGGCAAGGAGCTGTGGAGCTTCCAGACCGGCAGCGGCATCGTCTCCCCGCCGATCACCTGGGAACAGGACGGCGAGCAGTACATCGGCGTGACCGTCGGCTACGGCGGCGCGGTACCGCTGTGGGGCGGCGACATGGCCGAACTGACCAAGCCGGTCGCCCAGGGCGGCTCGTTCTGGGTGTTCAAGCTGCCGAGCTGGGACGGCAAGACCGCCAGCCGCTGAGCATCGACGCCCCCGAAGGGCTTTGGCTTCCCTCTCCCATTCATGGGAGAGGGAACCACGCCACGAGGGGGCTCTCTTGCCGAGGAGCCTCGCCATGAAATACCTGCCCCTGTTCCTGCCGCTGGCCCTGCTGGTCGCCGGCAGCTTCGCCTTCGCCGAGGACGACGTGCTGGTCGTCAACGGCTGCCGTATCGAACCGGAAAGCCAGTGCCCCGCCGCCGATCTGCGCGGAGCCGATCTGCGCAACCAGGACATGCGCAAGATGAATCTCGCCGGCGCCGACCTGTCCGGCGCCGACCTGCGCCACAGCAACCTGGACCTCGCCAACCTGGAGAACGCCCGGCTGGTCGACACCAACCTCACCCGCGCCAGCCTGCAGCAGAGCAACCTGCGCATGGCCGACTTCAGCGATGCCAGGCTGGTCGCCATCCAGGGCTGGGGCCTGTTCGCCCAGGCCGCGCAATTCCGTGGCGCGGACCTCTCCGCCGCCTACCTGGAATTCGCCCGCCTTTCCGGCGCCAAGCTGCACGACGTCAAGCTGGCCGCCGCCGACCTGGAAATGACCTGGCTGAGCAAGGCCGACCTGAAAGGCGCCGACCTCCACGACGCCAACCTGCAAGAGGTCAAGCTCGGCGGCGCCAACCTGGAGAACGCCGACCTGACCGGCGCCCGCACCCGCTTCGGCAACTTCCAGGATGCCAATATGGAGGGTTGCAGGGCTTGTCCGGAGGGGTGGGATTGAGAGGCTCGGGGTAGAGGGTGGGGTCATGTGGTTGATGGATGGCACGTGCTCAAGCCATGGCACGGACAAGCTCCCTCCGGGAGAGGGCTGGGGTGAGGGGCGGACCGTCCTGCACCAACATTCTCACCCCACGCCAAACCTACGCACTCACCCACACACCCTCACCTGACATCCGCAACACCCCAGTCTCCAGCGCCAGAGCACCACCCGCTTCGGCAACTTCCAGGATGCCAATATGGAAGGTTATAGGGCTTGTCCGGAGGGGCGGATTGTTTGGTCCGGAGTAGTGGGTTTAGCCATGAGGTTGACGTATCGCACGCTCCCTCACCCTAACCCTCTCCCGGAGGGAGAGGGGATTATTCGGTGTTGCCGGTTCAGCACGTGCTCAAGCCATGGCACGGACAAGCTCCCTCTCCCTCCGGGAGAGGGCTGGGGTGAGGGAACATAGTCCCAAGCCCGCACTAGTGTGGTGTTTCACAAGTAACGCTCATATTCTGGTCTAGGCTTTCAGTATCAGAAAAGCACCGGAGCAACGATATGAGAACTGGCCGTCCCGCTTC
>NZ_CAJFCI010000044.1 GCF_904061905.1 Zestomonas carbonaria | reverse complement strand
CGCTCCACCAGGTTCAACCAGGACGCCGAGGTTGGCGTGAAATGCACTTGATAGCGTGGGTGAGCCGCAAGCCAGGCTTTAACCTTGTCAGTCTTGTGTGTTGCGTAGTTGTCCATCACCAAATGGATTGGCATGTCCTCTGGAACATTGGCATCCACCTCTTTGAGGAATGCCAAGAACTCGGTACTCCGATGGCGGCGTTTCAGGCGGCCAATCACTTCGCCGGTGGCAACATCCAGCGCGGCAAACAACGACGTTGTTCCATGACGCTTGTAATCGTGAGTACGCGTGGCAGGCTTGCCTGGAGCCAGAGGCAGCCCGGGCTGGGTGCGGTTGAGCGCCTGAATCTGGCTTTTTTCATCGATGCAGAGCACCAAGGCCTTGTCGGGTGGGTTGAGGTACAGCCCAACGATATCGTGAACCTTGTCCACAAACGCAGGGTCGGTCGATAGCTTGAAGGTTTTTTCCAGATGAGGCTTGAGTCCGAAGGCATGCCATATACGCATCACGCTGGCGGGTGAAACCCCGGTTGCCTGGGCCATGGAGCGAGTACTCCAGTGGCTGGCGTCGGCAGGTTTGGACTGCAATACCTGATTAACGACCTGCTGAACCTGTTCGTCGGTAATGCTGCGCGGCCGGCCAGAACGATGCTCGTCATTGAGCCCATCGAGGCGTAGCCGATTAAATCGGACTCGCCAGCGCGAGACTGTGTGGACACCAATACCGAGTCGGTTGGCAATAGAAGTACCAGACTCACCGGTCGCGCACGCCAGGATAATTTCGGCTCGAATGCGGGATTCGGCAGGGCCCTTACGCTGCCGGGAGCGACGAAGTAGTTCATGGCGCTCTTCGTCGCTCAGCTCGATAGGGGAAGCGGGACGGCCAGTTCTCATATCGTTGCTCCGGTGCTTTTCTGATACTGAAAGCCTAGACCAGAATATGAGCGTTACTTGTGAAACACCACACTAG
>NZ_CAJFCI010000043.1:90639-134030 GCF_904061905.1 Zestomonas carbonaria | reverse complement strand
TGGAGGCTGGAGGCTGGAGGCTGGAGGCTGGAGGCTGGAGGCTGGAGGCTGGACAGCGTTCTGGTCAGGCCTCTTCGCTGTCAAACCTTTTTTCGCGGCCATGGAACTGGGCGTCCCCGCTGCTCCTACAGGTCAACATCGATGCCGCCCCGTAGGAGCGCGCCATGCGCGCGATCACCGGCAACGCCAAAGCATCGCCAGCAAGCTGGCTCCTACAACAGCGAACGAGTAGCCCGGATGCAATCCGGGCTACGTGGCTGTTTATTGGGCCGCCGCTAACGCGGGAATCCAATAAACACGCAGGGTGCGCCGTGCGCACCGATCCGGGGCCGACACCTACGTTTCCGGTGAACCACCCTGCCGCGCCAGGGTAAACGGTGCGCGCGGCGCCCCCTACAAAAGCCGGGCCGCCTTTTCGTCCAGCCTTCCAGCCTCCAGCGCTCTCCCCGGCTTTTCTCAGCGCCCTTTCTCGAACGGCTTGGCCAGGGTGATCTGCGGGGACTTGAGCGGTCCGCGGACGTCGTACTGCACGCTGGCGAAGCGCGACACCCTGTCGCCGAGCAGCTTGTCGACCACGAACAGCGCGCCGCCGATCGCCGGCGCTCCGACGATCAGCGCGGCCAGCGGCAGGTTGTTGGTCAGCGGCAGGCTCACCTGCAGCCGGGCGCTGATCTGGTCCCTGACCATATCCATGCTGCCGTCCAGCTCCAGGTTGCTCGACGGCCCCTCCAGGGTCAGCGGCTGGCGGGTGAGGTAGACGCCGTCGGTCCCCACCAGCAGGCCCTTGACCCGATCGTAGCTGAGCCCCTTGCCGAGCAGGTCGGAGAAGTCCAGGCGCAGGCGCCGGCCGATCGAGTCGAAGTTGAGCAGGCCGAACACCCGCAGGGCCTGGGCGCCGCCTTCCACTTCGACGAACTGGCCCCTGCGCAGGCTGGGTTCGAGCGTGCCGGAGAAGCGCTTGAGCGCCATCCAGGCCGGCGAGCCCGGCCACTGCCCGTCGACATCGAGTCGGAAGCGCTCGCTGGTGACGTTGGGCGCGAAGTTCCAGGCCCTCAGCACATCGGCCAGGTTGTCGCCCTGCAGGCGCCCCGTGTAGCGCGTGCGGCTCTGCCCCGGCGCCCCTTCCCACCAGGCGTTGCCGCCGATCTTCAGGCCCTTGAGCTCCAGGTTGAGATCCTCGAACACGACGCCCTGCCCGGTCGGTCGGACCTTGAGCGCGAAGGCGCCGAGCAGGTCGTCGCCGCGCAACAGGCGGGCGATCCGGATATCCAGCGCTGGAATCTGCCGTGGGTCGACCTGGGCCAGGGGATCGGGACCGTCCTGGCTCGCTTCCGTCGGTGGAGGGGCCGGCGGCAGGCGCAGTTGCTCCAGGTTGACCGTGATCGGCGCGTCCTTGGCGTCCGGCAGCAGCGCCCGGCCCTTCGCCTGTGGATTGTCGAAGGTCAGTGACCAGGCGGCGTCGGCTCGGACCAGGCGGGCCGCCAGGTTCTCCAGGGTCGTGCCGAAGCCCTGGAAACGGTCGATGCGCAAGTCCAGGCTGCGCACCATCTGCAGAGACGTGGCCTGGTCGGCGGCGGCATAGCGCTTGGCGGTGGCCTGCCAGGCGTCGGCATCCAGCTCGGCGAGCCGGCCGCGCACGGTCAGCCCAGGCGTCCCTGGCAGGCTGGGCAGCCCGGTGCCGAGCAGCAGCTCGCCGCGCAACGCATCGGGCTTGCCGTCCGGCATCGCCATGTCCAGCTTGGCGAAACCGGCATAGTTCAGCCGATAACGCCGCTCCGGCCCGTGCAGGCTCATGCGGAACCGGGTCGCGCTCTCGTCGACGGCGGCCTTGCCGAACGGCGCCGGCAGGTCGATGGCCAGCCCCTTGAGGCTGGAGTCGACACGCAGTTCGCTGCGCTCTCCATCGAGGATCAGGGCCAGGCTGTACGGCAGGTTGCCCGAGGCCGGCAGGTTGTGTTGCAGCGCCAGCCAGTCGGTCAGGGTCTTCAGCGCCACCTGGCCATTGGCCTCGATGCGCGTGCGCGGCCGGCCATCGCGCTGCTCGGCGATGGCCTTGCCACGCACGGGGCGGCCGAATGCCTGGGCACGGATGTCCGGGGCGCTGAGCCCCTTGGCGGTGTCGTAGTTGAAAGCGCCCTTCACCTGGCTCAGCTCCAGCGCCGGATTGCTCAGCTTGAGCTGCGCGCCGTCCACGGCGAAGTCCACCGAAACCTGTGGGGCCTGGCCCTTGCGCAGCGGGATGTCCAGGAGCAACCGGCCATCCACCGCGCCCGAGCCCGACCAGCCGGCGAAAATCTCGTCGGTGCCGATCGGCGCCTCCTGGAGAATCTTCAGGGCATCCACCACGCTGCTGTCCACCACACCGTCCAGATGCAGGTGTGGAACCTTCCCCGGCTCGATGGGCACGCGGGCCTGCACATCATGGACCCGGCTGTTCAGCAGGCGCCCCTCGGCCAGCGCGACGCGGACGCTGGTGTCCTCGATGAACACCTGCCCGCGCGCGCCGCTCAGCTCCGGCCAGCCGGGCTGGAAGGCCAGCACGGCATCCTGGGTGTCGAAGAACAGGCTGATACTGTGCGAGGCCGGCGGCGAGTTCTTGTTCACCGAGCCCTGGAACTGGAAATAGCCTTCGCTCACCGCGCCGCTGCGGATCGCGGTCTTCAGCCAGTTGGCCAACTCCGGGCCGAAGGCCGGCGCGAGGGTCGGCAAGTATTGCTCGGTATAGCGGGCATCACCGTCGCGCATGCCGACGCGCAGGTCGAGATAATCCTCGGCATCCGGGGCGCGCATCAGGCGCAGGAACATATCGGCGGCCATCCGCCCCTCGTCGCCGCTGACCTGCGCGTAGGGCACGGCGAGGGTGAAAGACTCCTCGTCCAGGCCCCAGGTCAGCCGGCCGGCCGCCTTGTGGTAGCGCCAGGTTTGCGGAAACAGGTTGTGCAGGTGCAGGGCGAAATCCTCGCTGCGCACGCGCAACTCGCCACGGGACAACCCACCGGAGAAGCTGCCACTGACATTCTCGACGCCGGGGACCTCGTGGTAGGGATCGATGCCGACGCGGTCCAGGTTACCCGACGCCTGCAAGCGTTCGAGCGGCTCGGCCTGTGGCTGGTAGTCGAGCTGAAGGTTGCGCAGGGTACCGCGCGGGTTGAGCCCGGCCAGGTACTCGGCGGCTTTCTCCGGCAGCGGCGCCAGGGCCTGGACCACCGGCAACAATGGCGTGAGGTCGAGCCGGTCGGCGGACAGTCGCCAGCTTTCCCCGGCCTTGTCGTCCGTACGCTGCTCCAGGGCCAGCCGCACCTCGCCCCAGCGCGTCTCGCCCAGGCTCGCGGCCAGCGAGTCGAACAGCACGCGCAATCCCTGGCGGTCACGGTCGACGTAGGCGTTCAGCGACAGATCGTTCAGCGTCACCGGCGGCCGTTCGGCATAGGCGCCGCTCATCTGCGGGGCATGCAGGCGCGCGGCGGCGCGCTGCACCTGGCCCTTGTCGACCTTCAGCCAGAGTTCGCCGCCGGCGCGCAATTCCCGCACTCGCCAGTCGCGGGTCAGGCTGGCCGGCAACCACGACGCCCAGTCGCTCTGCGGCAGGCTGGCGTAGAGATCGGCACTGGAATTGCGCCAATCCTTGCCATCCAGCCGGGCGCGCAGGTTGAAGGCCAGCGGCTGGCCGTCCGGCAGGGTCAGGCGGCCGTCCAGTCGCTGCCGCGTGCCGCTGCGCAGGCTGAGATTGGCGTAGGTGAAGCTGAACGGCGCAGCGTCCAGCGCCTCGACGGTGACCTGGCTGTCGAGCAGGGACAGCCTCGGGATACGCCGGAGCTGTTCCAGCGCGCGGTTGAGGTCGAACGTTCCTTCGCCCTGCGGCAATCCCTCGAGATGCCAGGCGCCGTCGGCGTCCTGCCTGAGGCTGAGATGCAGGCCCTGCAAGGTCAGCGAGGCGAGGCGCGGTTCACGCTCCAGCAGGCTGGTGAGCACGTCTGGCACCACCTGTATCCGGTCCAGCCGGACCCGTTCGTCACCCTCGCCGATCAGCACGTCATGGGCGTAGATCAGCGGCGAGAAACCCTCCCAGCGTCCCTCCAGGCTGCCGATGCTCAGCGGCAGGCCCAGCGCGGTGCGGGCACGGCTTTCCACCTCGTCGCGGTAGTCGGCGACCCAAGGCACCAGCTCGCGGCCGAGGCTGACATAGAGCGCGGCCAGGACCAGCAGCAGGGCGAACAGGCCGAAGCCCCAGCGCAGCGCCGCGATCAGCCAGTCGCCCAGGCGTGCCATGTCAGGCCGGGCTCAGGCAGTCAGAGCAGGACGACATCGTATTGCTCCTGGGAGTACATGCTTTCCACCTGGAACTTGATGGTCCGGCCGATGAAGGCTTCCAGATCGGCGACGTTGCCGGACTCTTCGTCGAGCAGGCGGTCGACCACCTTCTGGTTGGCCAGCACCCGGTAACCCTCGGCCTGGTAGGCGCGCGCCTCGCGGAGGATTTCCCGGAAGATTTCGTAGCAGATGGTCTCGGCGGTCTTCAGCTTGCCGCGCCCCTGGCAGGACGGGCACGGCTCGCAGAGTATCTGTTCGAGGCTCTCGCGGGTGCGCTTGCGGGTCATCTGCACCAGGCCGAGCTCGGTGATGCCGATGATGTTGGTCTTCGCGTGGTCGCGCTCGAGCTGCTTCTCCAGCGTGCGCAGGACCTGGCGCTGATGCTCCTCGTCTTCCATGTCGATGAAGTCGATGATGATGATCCCGCCCAGGTTGCGCAGGCGCAGTTGGCGGGCGATCGCGGTGGCCGCCTCGAGGTTGGTCTTGAAGATGGTTTCCTCGAGGGTGCGATGACCGACGAAGGCGCCGGTGTTGACGTCGATGGTGGTCATCGCCTCCGCCGGGTCGATCACCAGGTAGCCGCCGGACTTCAGCGGCACCTTGCGCTCCAGGGCGCGCTGGATCTCGTCCTCGACGCCATAGAGGTCGAAGATCGGCCGCTCGCCCGGATAGTGTTCGAGGCGGTCGGCCACCTCGGGCATCAGCTCGGCGACGAACTGGGTGACCTTCTGGAAGGTTTCCCGCGAGTCGATGCGCAGCTTCTCGGTGCGCGGCGTGACCAGGTCGCGCAGGGCGCGCAGGGCCAGGCTGAGGTCTTCGTAGATCACCGAGGGGGTCGTCGCGCTCTTCATCTGCGTGGCGATCTGCTCCCACAGGCGGCGCAGGTAGCGGATGTCGGCGAGGATTTCGTCGGCCCCGGCGCCGTCCGCCGCGGTGCGCAGGATGAAGCCGCCGCTCTCCTCGATGCCCTCGGCGGCGACGCAGTCGGCCACCACCTGCTTGAGGCGCTCGCGCTCGGCCTCGTCCTCGATGCGCAGGGAGATGCCGACATGGCTGCTGCGCGGCATGTACACCAGGTAGCGCGAGGGGATCGACAGATGGGTGGTCAGTCGCGCGCCCTTGCTGCCGATCGGGTCCTTGGTCACCTGCACCACCAGGCTCTGGCCCTCGTGGACCAGGGCGCTGATCGATTCCACCGCGCTGCCTTCGCGACTGGAAATCTCCGAGGCGTGGATGAAGGCGGCGCGCTCCAGGCCGATGTCGACGAACGCCGCCTGCATGCCCGGCAGCACCCGTGCCACCTTGCCTTTATAGATGTTGCCGACGATGCCACGGCGCTGGGTGCGCTCGACGTGCACTTCCTGCAGCACGCCGTTCTCAACCACTGCCACGCGCGACTCCATCGGCGTGATGTTGATCAGGATCTCTTCACTCATGGGGTCGTCCCTTCCTGCCAGCAGGCGATGCCGAAGTCGGCCAACATTTCCGCAGTTTCGCACAGAGGCAGGCCGACCACCGCCGAATAGCTGCCGTGCAGAGCGCTGACGAACACCGCTGCCAGCCCCTGGATGCCATAGCTGCCAGCCTTGTCCCGTGGTTCGCCGGTCTCCCAGTAGGCGGCGATCTCGGCTGCGGACAGGGGCCGGAACTCCACCCGGCTGGTCACCACCCGCGCCTCGCAGCGCCCGGGGGCGGCCAGCGCCACGGCGGTCAGCACCTGGTGCTCACGGCCGGACAGGGCTTCCAGGGTGGCCTGGGCATCGGCGCGGTCGAGCGGCTTGCCGAGGATGCGTCCATCGAGCACCACCGCGGTGTCGGCACCGAGCACCACGGCTTCGGGGTCCTTCGAGTGTGCCAGACCGGCCCGCGCCTTGGCACGCGCCAGGCGTTCCACGTAGGCCTGCGGCGTTTCGCCGGGCAGGCTGCTTTCGTCGAGATCGAGGACGAGGGTACGGAAAGGCACGCCGATCTGCGCCAGCAGTTCGCGCCGGCGTGGCGACCCCGAGGCCAGGTAGAGCGTGGCCATGCGGACTTCTCCCTGTCAGCCGCGACGCGCCGTGCGCGCCCGGCTCAATTGACGTTCAGGCGCTGTTGCAGGCCGCGCAGAATAGCCGCGACCCAAGGCCAGAGTAGCGCACTGACCAGCGCCGGGAGGACGAAAGCCAGGGTCGGCGGGCGATTGCCGGTCAGCGCGTTGAGCCAGAGTTGCACCAGTTGAGCGATGCCATAGACCACCAGCAGCACCAGGCTCTGTTGCCACATGGGGAACATGCGCAAACGCTGGTGCAGGCTGAGGACGAGGAAAATGATCAGGGTGAGGATCAGCGCGTTCTGGCCGAACAGCGTGCCGTACAGGACATCCTGGAACAGGCCGAGGATCCAGGCGGTGGTCATGCCCACCCGGTGCGGCAGGTAGAGCACCCAGTAGGACAGGAACAGAGCGGCCCACAGCGGCCGGCCGACCTCCATGAACTTCGGCAGCGGCGCGATGCTGAGCAGCAGCGCCAGCACCAGGCTCAGCCAGATCACCCAGCCGTTGCGCGAACGTTGCGCGGTCATTGGTCAGCTCCCTGGCTGGCAGCCGGTGTGCCGGACGGCGCGGCCGGGGCTTCCTGGGGCGCTTCGGCGGGCGGCGTGGAGGCAGGCGCTTCGGCGGCCTGTTCCTGGTCGGCGCGCGCCTGGGCCTCGGCGGAATCGCTGGCCCGCTGCTCCGGAGTGCGCGGGTCGGAGAACACCAGCAGCATGTAGCGGCTGCGGTTGAGCGCGGCGGTCGGCACCGCGCGGACGATGGCGAAAGGCTGGCCGGAGTCGTGGATCACTTCCTTCACCGTGGCCACCGGGTAACCGGACGGGAAGCGCTGGCCCAGCCCGGAGCTGACCAGCAGATCGCCTTCCTTGATATCGGCGGTGTCGGCCACGTGGCGCAGTTCCAGGCGCTCCGGGTTGCCGGTGCCGCTGGCGATGGCGCGCAGGCCGTTGCGGTTGACCTGCACCGGGATGCTGTGGGTGGTGTCGGTGAGCAGCAGCACCCGCGAGCTGTAGGGCATGACTTCCACCACCTGGCCCATCAGGCCGCGCGCGTCGAGCACCGGCTGGCCGAGGAACACGCCGTCGCGGCTGCCCTTGTCGATGATGATGCGGTGGGTGAAGGGGTTGGGGTCGACGCCGATCAGTTCGCTGACCAGCACCTTCTCGTCGACCAGCGCCGCCGAGTTGAGCAACTCGCGCAGACGCACGTTCTGTTCGGTCAGCGCCGCCAGCTTCTGCAGGCGACGCTGCATCAGCAAGGCTTCGGCCTTGAGCTTCTCGTTCTCGGCGAGCAGTTCACTGCGGCTGTTGAACTGCTCGGTGATGCCGTCCCAGACGCGCACCGGCAGGTCGGCCACCCAATAGAAGGGCGTGAGCACCAGGCCCATCTGGCTGCGCATCGGCTTGAGCACATCGAGACGCGCATCGACCACCATCAGCGCAGTCGACAGCACGGCCAGCACCAGCAGGCGCACACCGAGCGAGGGTCCCTTGGCGAATAGCGGTTTGATGGCGAATACCTCGCAGCCACGAGCTTCAAGCTGAAAGCGGCAAACTGACAGCAGCGTGTTGCCTTGCCTCCAGCTTGCAGCTTACGGCTTGCCGCTTATTCCGACGACAGCAGGTCCATGGTGTGACGGTCCATCATTTCCAGCGCCTTGCCGCCGCCACGCGCCACGCAGGTCAGCGGGTCCTCGGCGACGATCACCGGCAGGCCGGTTTCCTGGGCCAGCAGCTTGTCCAGGTCGCGCAGCAGGGCGCCACCGCCGGTCAGCACCAGGCCGCGCTCGGCGATGTCCGAGGCGAGCTCCGGCGGCGACTGCTCGAGGGCGCTCTTCACCGCCTGGACGATGGTCGCCAGGGATTCCTGCAAGGCTTCGAGCACTTCGTTGGAGTTGAGGGTGAAGCTGCGCGGTACGCCTTCGGCCAGGTTGCGGCCACGCACGTCGACTTCGCGGATCTCGCCGCCCGGGTAGGCGGTACCGATTTCCTGCTTGATGCGCTCGGCGGTGGATTCGCCGATCAGGCTGCCGTAGTTGCGGCGCACGTAGGTGACGATGGCTTCGTCGAAGCGGTCGCCGCCGACGCGGACGGATTCGGCGTAGACCACGCCGTTCAGGGAGATCAGCGCGATCTCGGTGGTACCGCCACCGATGTCGACGACCATCGAGCCACGGGCTTCCTCGACCGGCAGGCCGGCGCCGATGGCGGCCGCCATCGGCTCTTCGATCAGGAACACTTCACGGGCACCGGCGCCGAGGGCCGATTCGCGGATGGCGCGGCGCTCGACCTGGGTCGACTTGCACGGCACGCAGATCAGCACGCGCGGCGAAGGCTGCAGGAAGCTGTTCTCGTGAACCTTGTTGATGAAGTACTGCAGCATCTTCTCGCAGACGCTGAAGTCGGCGATCACGCCATCCTTCATGGGACGGATCGCGGCGATGTTGCCCGGGGTACGGCCAAGCATGCGCTTGGCTTCGGTACCGACGGCGACCACGCTCTTCTGGTTGCCGTGGGTACGAATGGCGACGACCGACGGCTCGTTGAGGACGATACCGCGCTCGCGCACATAGATCAGGGTATTGGCAGTTCCCAGGTCGATGGATAGA
This sequence comes from Zestomonas carbonaria, assembly GCF_904061905.1. Lineage (GTDB taxonomy): Bacteria > Pseudomonadota > Gammaproteobacteria > Pseudomonadales > Pseudomonadaceae > Aquipseudomonas > Aquipseudomonas carbonaria. Next base: position 125,082 of record NZ_CAJFCI010000043.1, on the reverse strand, counting down.
TCGCTGGAAAACATGCCACGCAGCTTTTTGAACATGGGGAAACCCTAGGGGAATGCGTGGATGAAAATACGCAGGGAAAAAAGTGCGGCAAACTCTAACAACCACGGGCCTTTTGGGCAACCCGCGCGCTGTGCTAAATTGCCGTCTTTTCCGGGCCTTACGGCACACGATCGCGGCCTATGACCGCCCCCTGCGGGATTCCGTTCCCCGCCCGCCGCCCAAGAGTCCCCGCAAAGGCTCGCACGCTGGAGCCAGGCAAGGCGAAAATGGTCGAGGATGCGGAGTTTACGAGTAGTAAATGAGCACTTCGAAACCGTTTTCATCACAGCCTGGCCGACGCGCAGCAGCCTTGGCATGGGTTCTTCGCCCGCTTCCGTTGGAGATTTCCTATGGCGCTTGAACGCTCCGAGGTGGAAAAGATCGCCCATCTGGCCCGACTGGGCCTGGACGAAGCCGATCTTCCACGTACCACCGAGACCCTCAACAACATCCTCGGCCTGATCGACCAGATGCAGGCCGTCGACACCGACGGCATCGAGCCGCTGGCCCACCCGCTGGAAGCCACCCAGCGCCTGCGCCCGGACGTGGTCACCGAGACCGACCGGCGCGACGCCTACCAGGCCATCGCGCCGGCCGTGGAAAACGGCCTGTACCTCGTGCCGAAAGTCATCGAATAAAAGGAAAGGGTTCCCATGCACCACCTGACCCTGGCCGAGATCAGCCGCGCGCTGGCCGCCAAAGAGTTTTCCGCCGTCGAGTTGAACCAGGCCCTGCTGGCCCGCATCAAGCAGCTCGACACGCAGTTGAACAGCTTCATCACCGTCACCGAGGAACTGGCCCTCGAACAGGCCAGGGCCGCCGACGCGCGCCGCGCCGCCGGCGAGAACGGCGCCCTGCTCGGCACGCCGATCGGCCACAAGGACCTGTTCTGCACCGAAGGCGTGCTGACCAGTTGCGCCTCGAAGATCCTCGAAGGCTTCAAGGCCCCCTATGACGCCACCGTGGTGGAGAAGCTGGCCGCCGCCGGCACCGTCACCCTCGGCAAGCTGAACATGGACGAGTTCGCCATGGGCTCGGCCAACGAATCCAGCCACTACGGCGCGGTGAAGAACCCCTGGGACCTCACCCGCGTACCGGGCGGCTCCTCCGGCGGTTCCGCGGCGGCAGTGGCCGCGCGCCTGCTGCCGGCCGCCACCGGCACCGACACCGGCGGCTCGATCCGCCAGCCGGCGGCCTTCACCAACCTCACCGGCATCAAGCCCACCTACGGCCGCGTGTCCCGCTGGGGCATGATCGCCTACGCCTCCAGCCTCGACCAGGGCGGCCCGCTGGCGCGCACCGCCGAGGACTGCGCGCTGCTGCTCGGCGGCATGGCCGGTTTCGACGCGAAGGACTCCACCTGCGTCGACCAGCCGGTGGACGACTACCTGGCGGCACTGAACCAGCCGCTGGCCGGCCTGCGCATCGGCCTGCCCAGGGAATACTTCGGCGCCGGCCTGGATGCACGCATCGCCGACAAGGTGATGGCGGTGGTCGAGGAGCTGAAGAAGCTCGGCGCCACGGTCAAGGACATCTCGCTGCCGAACATGCAGCACGCGATTCCCGCCTACTATGTGATCGCACCCGCCGAAGCCAGCTCCAACCTGTCGCGCTTCGACGGCGTGCGCTTCGGCTACCGCTGCGAGAACCCGCAGAACCTCGAAGACCTCTACAAGCGCACCCGCGCCGAAGGCTTCGGCGCCGAAGTGAAACGGCGCATCATGGTCGGCACCTACGCGCTGTCGGCCGGTTACTACGACGCCTATTACCTGAAGGCGCAGAAGATCCGCCGGCTGATCAAGAACGACTTCGTCGCCGCCTTCGGCGAGGTCGACCTGATCCTCGGCCCGACCACGCCTAACCCGGCCTGGAAGCTCGGCGAGAAGAACAACGACCCGGTCGCCCAGTACCTGGAAGACATCTACACCATCACCGCCAACCTCGCCGGCATCCCCGGCCTGTCGATGCCCGCCGGCTTCGTCGATGGCCTGCCGGTCGGCGTGCAACTGCTCGCCCCCTACTTCCAGGAAGGCCGCCTGCTCAACGTCGCGCACCAGTACCAACAGGTGACCGACTGGCACAAACAAGCACCGGCTGGATTCTGAGGACGACGCACATGCAATGGGAAACCGTGATCGGGCTGGAAATCCACGCACAGCTCAGCACCCAATCGAAGATCTTCTCCGCCAGCGCCACCACCTTCGGCGCCGAGCCCAACACCCAGGCCAGCCTGGTCGACCTGGGCATGCCCGGCGTGCTGCCGGTGCTGAATGAGGAAGCGGTGCGCATGGCCTGCAAGTTCGGCCTGGCCATCGATGCCGAGATCGCCGAGCGCAACGTCTTCGCCCGCAAGAACTACTTCTACCCGGACCTGCCCAAGGGCTACCAGACCAGCCAGATGGACCACCCCATCGTCGGCAAGGGCTTCCTCGACATCACCCTGGAGGACGGCACGGTCAAGCGCATCGGCATCACCCGCGCGCACCTGGAAGAGGACGCCGGCAAGAGCCTGCACGAAGACTTCCACGGCATGAGCGGCATCGACCTGAACCGCGCCGGCACGCCGCTGCTGGAGATCGTCTCCGAGCCGGACATCCGCTCGGCCAAGGAGGCCGTGGCCTACGTCAAGGCGATCCACGCGCTGGTGCGCTACCTGGGCATCTGCGACGGCAACATGGCCGAAGGCTCGCTGCGCTGCGACTGCAACGTCTCGGTGCGCCCCAAGGGCCAGGCCGAGTTCGGCACCCGCGCCGAGATCAAGAACGTCAACTCCTTCCGCTTCATCGAGAAGGCCATCAACCACGAGATCCAGCGGCAGATCGAGCTGATCGAGGATGGCGGCAAGGTGATCCAGGAAACCCGCCTGTACGATCCCGGCAAGGACGAGACCCGCTCGATGCGTGGCAAGGAAGAGGCCAACGACTACCGCTACTTCCCCTGCCCCGACCTGCTGCCGGTGGTGATCGAGCGCAGCTTCCTCGACGAAGTGCGCACCAGCCTGCCGGAGCTGCCCAACCAGAAGCGCGAGCGCTTCCAGAGCGAGTTCGGCCTGTCCGCCTACGACGCCAGCGTGCTGTCGGCGAGCCGCGAGATGGCCGACTACTTCGAGGCGGTACAGAAGGTCTGCGGCGACGCCAAGCTGGCCGCCAACTGGGTGATGGTCGAACTGGCCAGCCTGCTCAACAAGGAAGGCCTGGAGATCGGCCAGTCGCCGGTATCCGCCGAGCAACTGGGCGGCATGATCCTGCGCATCAAGGACAACACCATCAGCGGCAAGATCGCCAAGATGGTCTTCGAGTCCCTGGCCGCCGGCGAAGGCGCCAGCGCCGACGAGATCATCGACAAGAAGGGCCTCAAGCAGGTCACCGACTCCGGCGCCATCGAGGCGATGCTCGACGAAGTGCTGGCCGCCAACGCCACCCAGGTCGAACAGTACCGCGCCAGCGACGAAGCCAAGCGGGCGAAGATGTTCGGCTTCTTCGTCGGCCAGGCGATGAAGGCTTCGAAAGGCAAGGCAAACCCCGGCCAAGTGAACGAATTGCTGAAGAAGAAGCTCGAAGGGTAAGGCTGGAGGCTGGAGGCTGGAGGCTGGAGGCTGGAGGCTGGAGGCTGGAGGCTGGAGGCTGGAGGCTGGACAGCGTTCTGGTCAGGCCTCTTCGCTGTCAAACCTTTTTTCGCGGCCATGGGACTGGGCGTCCCCGCCGATCCTACAGTTCCAGCCTCGATGCCGACCTGTAGGAGCGCGCCATGCGCGCGATTGGCGGGGATGCCATTTACTGGGTCCCCGCGTTCGCGAGGACGACGGTCGAGGGAGAGGCTTTTACGTAGGGTGTGCCGTGCGCACCGTTTACCCTGGCGCCAGCAGAGTACTTCGCCGGAAACATGGATGTCGGCCCCGGATCGGTGCGCACGACACACCCTACAACGCCAGGCCGCCTTTTCGTCCAGCCTTCCACCCCCCAGCGCTCTTCTCGGCCTTTTTGGGAGCCCGCATGCTCAGAACGATCCTCCTGCTCAGCCTGGCCGCCCTGCTGGTGGGTTGCTCCACCTTCGGTGGCAGCGGCAGCTACGACAACACCGGCAAGGCTTCCTGGTACGGCGCCAAGCACCATGGCAAGAAGACCGCCAGCGGCGAACGCTTCGACCAGAACGCATTGACCGCCGCGCACCGCAGCCTGCCGTTCGGCACCCGGGTGCGGGTCACCAACCTGAACAATGATCGATCCGTCGTCGTGCGCATCAACGATCGCGGCCCCTATGCCCGTGGGCGCATCATCGATGTCTCGCGCAAGGCCGCCGAACAGCTCGGCATGCTCGGGGCCGGGGTCGTCCCGGTGCGCGTGCAAAGCCTCAGATGACCCAAGGGAGAACACCATGAGCGAACAGAAGACCAGCGGCGAACAGGTCCGCCGTGCCGTGATGGGCGACGCCTTCGTCGACCGCGCGCTGGACAACGCCACCGACTTCAGCCGGCCGTTGCAGGAGTTCGTCAACGAGCACGCCTGGGGTGGCGTCTGGAACCGCGAGGGGCTGGACCGCAAGACCCGCAGCCTGATCACCCTGGCCGCGCTGACCGCCCTGAAGTGTCCGCAGGAACTGAAAGGCCACGTGCGCGGCGCGCTCAACAACGGCTGCACGGTGGAGGAGATTCGCGAGGCGCTGCTGCACTGCGCGGTCTACGCCGGCGTGCCGGCGGCCATCGATGCCTTCCGCGCGGCGCAGGAAGTGGTGGACGACTGGCAGGGCTAGGAAGGGCCAATCGATATTCGGCCCGGAACCTTACGGCATGTAGCTGCAGGAGCGAGCTCTGCTCGCGAATATCGGCGCCTCAAAAGCTTCGCGAGCAGAGCTCCTACATGTCGACTCAGCTTAGGGTCTGCTCCGACTCTGGCTTCGGCAGCTCCAGCACCGGTTTCTCGTCGCCCAGGCACTTGAGCTTTCCCTCCACCACCGCGCCATTCTCCATGCTCAGTTGGCGATAGCTGATGTTGCCGCGCACGCGGGCATTGGAGTGCAGCTCGAGCAGATGCTCGACGCGCAGGTCGCCGACGATGGTGCCGTCGATCAGCGCATCGTGGCTGCTCACGTCCCCCTCGATGTAGCCGCCGGCACTCAATGCCAGCAGGCTGGCGGTGCCGGGCTTGTAGCTCACGTTGCCACGAACCCGGCCGCTGACTTTCAGGCCTTCGGCGAACTCCACGTCACCGACCACCGAGAGATTGTCGGAAATCAGGCTGGAAAAACTGTCGATGGACGGTCGCGAAACCGACTTCTTGCTACGGAACATCCTGTATCACTCCGGATGACTAGTGGTTGTCTTTCTGCTGCCGGAAGAACGCCAGCTCGGTGCTCAGGCGCTCGACCTGCGCCGAGAGATCGGCATTGCGGCGCACCAGTTGCCGTTCGGTGGCCTGCGCCTCGCGCTGCAACAACTCGCTCCGTTGCAGGCGGGCCTCGAGGTCGCGGTTCTCCTCGCGCAGGGCGGCCAGTTGCCGGGACAAGTCCTGGCGCTCCTCGATCCACAGGTAGAACGGCGCGACCACCAGGCAGACAAGCAGCAGCCACGGCCAGAGCCGCCGGCGCCGGATGCTCTGCAGGCGATGGTCGCCGCGAACCAGGTCGCGGGTCGACGGCTTGTTAGTCGTGCGCCAGAGCACTGCCGTCACGCTCCAGGTTGCCCAGGGCGAGGAATCGTTGCGGGTCGACGAAACGTCCGTCCTTGAGCACCTCGAAGTGCAGGTGCGGCCCAGTGGAACGCCCCGTGGAGCCCACTGCGCCGATGCGCTGGCCAGGGGTGACCACTTCTCCGGCACGCACCTCGAAACGAGACAGGTGCGCATAGCGGGTCACCAGGCCATTGCCGTGGTCGATCTCGACGCGCTTGCCGTAGCCTCCCTGCCAGCCGGCGGCACGCACCTTGCCCCCCGCCGCCGCCAGCACCGCGGAACCGGAGGGCAGGGCGAAGTCGACGCCGGAATGGAAGGCCAGGCGCCGGTTGAAGGGATCGAGCCGGTTGCCGAACGACGAGCCCAACCGGGCCTGCTCCACCGGCCGGCGCGACGGAATCGCCATCAGCGCGGCATTGCGCATCGCCACCCGCTCCAGCATGTGGTCGAACGCGGCGCGCAGGCAACGCGCCGAAGCCTCGCTGCGGTGGAGCTCGTCCAGGGCACCGTCCCGATCACGCGAATCCTCGGCGGAGCAACCGCGCGGCGCCAGCAGCACGCCACCCTGGCCATCGGCGTCGTTATGCTCGTCTGCCGTGAGCATTGGCAACAGCGTCGGGTCGACCTCCGACACCTGCTCGCTGAGCGTCTTGTGCTCGTCCAGCAGCCGGTGCAACGACTGCGCATCGGACTCCAGCGACTTGACGCGCCCGGCCAGTTCCCCGAGCCGGGCGACGGTGAAATGGTTTTCCGCGCTCGACGTCGCCGGCGTGCCGCTCGCCGGCGTCACCGTGGCGGACGGCGCACCCGAGTCGCGGCCGAGCCAGAAGCCGCCGGCGAAGGCGGCCAGGTTCAGCGACAACACGACCGCCAGCGCGGGCACCAGGACACGTCGTAGATCGACGACCCGGTTGGCGCCTCGGGTCAATGCCCGACTGGATGGAGAGAACACCTTCATACTCGATTTCCTGGAGGACGATAGTGCGCCCGGCTGTTCAGCAGGGGCGAACTCTGCCATGCACGGCACGACCGTTCTGCGCGCTAGTGGCCAATGGCGGACTCGTCCCGATTTTTTTTCCCGTACTGCGGCCCATGCCGCAAATTCGGATGCCGCCCTTCCCGTTCGGCACCCGGCTCGGATGCCTGGGACACGCATGAAAAATCATCGTTCTGGCAGCCCGCCCATCGGCGGGGCGGCGGAGTTTACGGCCACGAAGCGGGATTCCGAACCGGTTTCCGACGACGCACCCAGGGCATGGGCCATTTTCGTACTTTTCCTAAATCCATCCGCCCCACTGCAACACGAACAGGCCGATGTTGGTGGTCAGCGCCGCACCCAGGGTAGTGATCACGATGATCGCCGCCGCCAGTTCGGCGTTGCCGCCGGCCGCCCTGGCCATGACGAAGCTGGCCGCCGCGGTCGGGCTGGCGAAATACAGGAACAGGATGCCCAGCTCGGCGCCACGGAAGCCGCAGGCGAAGGCGCCGAGGGTGGCGAGGATCGGCAGCCAGACCAGCTTCATCATGCTGGAGCCGATGGCCAGGCCAGTGCTGGCGCGCAGCGAGTCCAGCGACAGCGTGCCGCCGATGCAGATCAGCGCCAGCGGCAGGGTCAGTTGCGCCAGGTACTCGCCGGAAGTGCTCAGCCAGACCGGCAGGCGCACTTCCCAATAGGCGAACGGAATCGCCGCCAGCACGCCGAGGATCAGCGGGTTGCGCAGGATGCTCTTCAGCAGGCTCCACGGCCCCACCTTGCCCGCCGGGTTGTAGAACTCCAGCACCAGCACCGCCAGGCTGTTGTAGGTAAGGATCACCACGCCGCCGAGCACGCCGCCCAGCGACAGCCCATAGTCGCCGTACAGGCTGGTGGCCAGTGCCAGCCCGATGATCCCGTTGTTGCCGCGGAATGCCCCCTGCACATAGACCCCGCGCTCGGCACGCGGCACGCGAAGGACGGCCCATCCCCAGGCGATCAGGAAGGTGACCAGCGTGGCCAGCACGAAGTAGCCGAGCACCGCCGGTTGCAGCGCGGTCTTCAGGTCGGCATGCAGGATGGCCAGGAACAGCATCACCGGCATGCTGACGTTGAACACCAGCGCCGAGGCGGTGCCGACGAAGGCGGCGTCGATCTGCCCGAGGCGCTTGAGCAGGATGCCGAGGAACAGCATCGCGAATACCGGCGCGGTGAGGGCGAGGGTCTGGGAGAGAAGGACGAGCATGGCGGGGCACTGAACTGCGAAAAGCCAGTGATGATAGCAGGTCAATACCGGTCATCCGCCAGCGCCGGGTTCCTCTTGCGCCTTCTCTCCCCGGAAAACGGGGCGCTCCGGAGCGCCGGCCGGCATGCCCATCGGCCCGGCGCCATGAACGTTCGTCAGATCCTTTTTCTCCGAAAGCTTGCTGAAAGCCTACCCGCCTAGCATCGCCCGACTGCCGGCTCGAACCGGCCGCTACGCGCCCGTCCGCCGGGCCGATCGACAAAAACAACAATGGTGACCGCTATGCCTACCATGCCACCTCGCTACACCCCTCGCCGTCCCCGGACCGCCATCCCGTTGCCGCCGCGCTGAGCCGCACGCGACCGTTCCCTCTTTCGTCCGGAGACTCGCCATGCTGACTTTCCTTGGCTTCGCCATGGTCATCACTTTCATGTACCTGATCATGACCAAGCGCCTGTCGGCGCTGATCGCGCTGATCATCGTTCCCATCCTGTTCGCCCTAGTCGGCGGCTTCGCGGCCGGCATCGGGCCGATGATGCTGGAAGGCATCGCCAAGCTGGCACCGACCGGCGTGATGCTGATGTTCGCCATTCTCTACTTCGCCCTGATGATCGATTCGGGCCTGTTCGACCCGGCGGTGCGGCTGATCCTCCGCCTGGTCAAGGGCGACCCGCTGAAGATCGCGGTGGGCACCGCCGCGCTGGCGCTGATCGTCTCCCTGGACGGCGACGGCGCCACCACCTACATGATCTGCGTCGCCGCCATGCTGCCGCTGTACAGCCGCATCGGCATGAGCCCGCGGATCATGGCCGGGCTGATCATCCTCGCCGGCGGGATCATGAACATGACGCCCTGGGGCGGCCCCACCGCGCGTGCCGCCAGCGCCCTGCACGTCGACCCGTCGGACATCTTCGTGCCGATGATCCCGGCCATGGCCGTCGGCGTCATCGGCCTGCTGGCCCTCGCCTGGGCCTACGGCAAGCGCGAGCGTGCGCGTCTCGGCGTGCTGCACCTGGGCGACGACCACGAGCAGTCGCATGCCGAGATCACCGTCTCGCAATACCCGGAGGCGCGCCGCCCGCACCTGCTGTGGGTCAACGGCCTGATGACCCTGGCCCTGATGGTCGCGCTGATCTCGGGCGTGCTGCCGCTGCCGGTGCTGTTCATGATCGCCTTCAGCGCCGCGATGATCGTCAACTATCCCTGCCTGATCCAGCAGAAGGAGCGCATCGCCGCCCATGCCGGCAACGTGCTGGCGGTGGTCGGACTGATCTTCGCCGCCGGCATCTTCACCGGCATCCTGTCCGGCACCGGGATGGTCGACGCCATGTCGAAGAGCCTGCTGACGGTGATCCCGGAATCGCTCGGCCCATACCTGGCGGTGGTCACCGCGCTGGTGAGCATGCCCTTCACCTTCTTCATGTCCAACGACGCCTTCTACTATGGCGTGTTGCCGGTGCTCAGCGAGGCCGCCAGCCACTACGGCATCAGCCCGGTGGAAATGGCCCGTGCCTCCATCGTCGGCCAGCCGGTGCACCTGCTCAGCCCGCTGGTGCCGTCCACCTACCTGCTGGTCGGCCTGGCCAGGATCGAGTTCGGCGACCTGCAGCGCTTCAGCCTCAAGTGGGCGGTGCTGATCTGCCTGCTGATCATGCTCGCCGCCCTGCTGCTGGGCACCTTCCCGCTGTTCGGCAGCCACTGATTCACACTCGGAGACCACATACCACATGGAATGGCTGACCAGCCCGGAAATCTGGGTCGCGCTGGCGACCCTGACCGCCCTGGAGATCGTCCTCGGCATCGACAACATCATCATGATCGCCATCCTGGTCGGTCGCATGCCGCCGCACCTTCAGGCGCGCACCCGGCTGTTCGGCCTGGGCCTGGCGATGTTCACCCGCATCGCCCTGCTGCTGTCGATCACCTGGATCATGGGCCTGACCCGCGACCTGTTCGATCTGTTCGGCCAGGGCATTTCCGGGCGCGACCTGATTCTCTTCTTCGGCGGCCTGTTCCTGCTCTGGAAGAGCGCCACCGAGATCTACCAGGGCCTCGAAGGCCACGAGGAAGAAAGCCAGGCGCCGCGTGGCGCCGGCGGGCATTTCCTGGCGACCATCGTGCAGATCGCGCTGATCGACATCGTCTTCTCGCTGGACTCGGTGATCACCGCCGTGGGCATGGTCGAGCACGTGCCGGTGATGGTCGCGGCGATCGTCATCGCGGTCCTGGTGATGATGCTGGCCGCCGGCTCCATCAGCGCCTTCATCGACAAGCATCCCTCGCTGAAGATGCTCGCCCTGGCCTTCCTGACCGTGGTCGGCACGGTGCTGATCGCGGAAAGCTTCGACATCCACGTACCCAAGGGCTACGTGTACTTCGCCATGGCCTTCTCACTGGGGGTGGAAGCGATCAACATCCGCATGCGTGGAGCGCGTGGGCGGAAGGCGATCGAAGAGGTGGATGGTGGAGAGGCTGAAGCTCGGAGTTGAGTAGCTGGTAGAGGCTGGCAAGGCCTGGAGCAGTATCGGACGGATAGGCAACGGACTTGCCTATCTGGTTACGAACATCTTCCCGGCAAGCACGTCTGCCCCCTCTCCCTTCGGAGCGGGGCGCGCAGCCAGGGTTGGGGCGAGGGAGCGGGCTCTCGGTCTGGCATAGCCTTTCCGCCGGCATCAGACTCCGCCCCTCACCCTGCCCTCTCCCGGAGGGAGAGGGTTCTGTCCGCGTCGCCTATTGGGTAAGTGGATGTCGGAAAGCGTACGGGAGCCTTAGGCATCGCATGTCACGAAGATGGCGATAAGTTCAATGGAGCAGGCAACGGCTTGCCGGTTCAGTGACGAACATATTCACCAGCAACCACACTCTGCCCCCTCTCCCGGAGGGAGAGGGTTCTGTCCGTGTGGCCGGCCAGGTAAGTGAACGCCGGAAAGAATGCAGGAACCTTGCTTCCCCTTTTCAAACCCTCAGCGCCGTACCGGTCGCTTCTGCAGCTTGCGCTGCAAGGTGCGCCGGTGCATGCCCAGGGCGCGTGCCGTCGCGGAGATGTTGCCGTCGTGTTCGGCGAGCACGCGCTGGATGTGCTCCCATTGCAGGCGGTCCACCGACATGGGGTTTTCCGGCACCAGGCTCTCGATGTCGACATGCTCGGAGACCAGCGCGGTCAGCACGTCGTCGGCGTCGGCCGGCTTGCACAGGTAGTTGGCGGCGCCACGCTTGATCGCCTCCACCGCGGTGGCGATGCTCGAATAGCCGGTGAGGATCACCACGCGCATCTCCGGGTCGAGCGCCAGCAGCTTGGGCAGCAGCACCAGGCCGGAGTCGCCCTCCATCTTCAGGTCGAGCACCGCGTAGTCGGGCACGTCCTGTTCGGCCAGGGCCAGGCCTTCCTCCGCCGAGCCGGCGATCGATACGCGCAGGCCTCGGCTGGTCATCGCCCGCGCCATCACCCGGGTGAAGGTGGGGTCGTCGTCGACCAGCAGCAGGTGCGGCTGCTCTTCGCCTTCGGGCAGGTTGCTTTCGTCGCTCATGCGTATTTCCTCAAGACAGACGGGGCAGGCGCAGCTCGGTAAGCGTGCCGCCCTCTTCGTGGTTATACAACTTCACCGAGCCTCCGGCACGCGTCACGCTTGCCTGGCTGAGGAACAGGCCGAGGCCGAAGCCCTTGCCGCCCTTGGTGGTGATGAACGGCTTGCCGATCTGCTCGGCGATGGCCAGCGGTACGCCGACGCCCTGGTCGCGAATGTTCAGCACCAGTTCCTGCTCGTCCCAGTCGAGGCGGATGTCGAGCTTGTCCGGGCAGGCGTCGGCGGCGTTGTTGAGCAGGTTGAGCAGCGCCTGGGTGAGGTCGGCCGGCGTCGCCAGGCGCGGCACCGCGCCGCTGCCCAGGCACTGGTAGCGATAGGTGGCTTCCGGGCGCATCAGGTGCCAGCGGTTCAGGGTGCTTTCCAGCCAGGCCACCGCGCTCTGCTCGACCACCGCCTGGCGCCGATCGGCCTCGGCGGCGCGCACCAGTTGCTGCAGGCTGTCCTTGCACAGTTGCACCTGCTCCTGCAACACGCCGAGGTCTTCCTGCAACAGCGGGTCGCGGTGCTCGCGGCGGATCTCCTTGATCAGCACGCTCATGGTCGCCAGCGGCGTACCCAGTTCGTGGGCGGCGCCAGCGGCCTGGGTGGCGACGGCGAGCAGTTGCTGGTCACGCAGGTCCTCCTCGCGGCGCCGCGCGCGGGCTTCCTCCTGGCGGCGCAGTTCCTCGGCCATCTTCGCGGCGAAGAAGGTGATCAGCCCGGCGGCCAGCGCGAAGCTCAGCCACATGCCGTAGATCAGCAGCTTCTCGCGCTCGATCAGCACCAGCTCCAGCGGGTGGTACCAGGCCAGCAGCAGGGTGTAGGCCGCCAGCGCCAGGCCGGCGAGCACCACGGTGTAGAACCAGGAGAGCGTCGCCGCGGCGATGGTCAGCGGCACCAGGTAATAGGAGACGAAGGGGTTGGTCGAGCCGCCGGAGTAATACAGCAGCACGCTGTGGATGATCAGGTCGCAGGCCAGTTGGGCGGCGTATTCCAGTTCGGTGACCGGCCAGGGGCCACGCAGGCGCAGGGCGGTGAGGGTGCAGAGGATCGCCGATACGCCGAGGGTGATGGCCAGCGGCAGCCAGGGCAGCGGCAACAGCCCGGACAGGTAGGCGAACCCCACCGAGGCGGCCTGGGCGGCCAGCACCAGGATGCGGATCAGGGTCAGCCGCCAGAGGTTCTGATGGCTGGCGGACAGCAGTTGCGTGGGTTCGATCATAGGATCTCCAGGATTCGGTCGAGTATACCCAACGGCCTCCTGCCAGACCGCACGCCTGCGGCAAAGCGCCGCAGGCAAAATCCGTGAAACAGGCTATGTCCTGCAAAAAATCAGAACCTGCCTTAACCCGAACGGTCACATCGCTTCGTCTAAGCTCGGGCAATCTCGCAAAAAGGAGTTTTCCATGCCTCTTCCCACCCGACTCGCCGCCAGCCTCGCCCTTTGCGCCGCCGCCCTGGCCAGCCTGCCGCTGCACGCCGAGGAAGCGCCCCGCTACAACCAGATCGCCCTGCGCGCCGAAGTCAGCCAGGACGTCGCCCACGACCTGATGTACGTGACGCTCTACAGCGAGGCGCAGAATGACGATCCGGCCAAGCTCGCCGCCGAGATCACCGCGTCGCTCAACGCCGCCGTCGATCGGGCGCGCAAGGTCAAGGGCATCACCGTGCAGCTCGGCAGCCGCAACAGCTACCCGGTGTACGACAAGGACGGCCAGAAGATCACCAGTTGGCGCGAGCGCGCCGAGCTGCGCCTGGAGAGCCAGGACTTCGCCGCGCTGTCCCAACTCACCGCCGACCTGCTCGGCAACCTGAAGATGGGCGGCATGAACTTCGCCATCTCCAAGCCCAGCCGCAAGAAGAGCGAGGACACGCTGCTCAAGGAAGCCGTCTCCGCCTTCAGGGAGCGCGCGCAACTGGCCACCGAGGCCCTCGGCGGCAAGGGCTACAAGCTGGTCAGCCTGAACCTCAACAGCGGCGGCTTCCGCCCGCTGCCGATGCAGCGCATGGACGCCGCACCGATGGCCATGTCGATGGCCAAGGGCGCAGCACAGGAAATCGAAGCCGGCAGCAGCGAGGTGACGGTGAATGCCGATGGGGTGATCGAGGTGCAGATACCCTAAGGGCGGATCGACCCTCATTACGGCACATGCCCTTACTTGTAGGAGCGAACTCTGCTCGCGAACAAAAGCTTCGCGAGCAGAGGACTATGGAGTCCTCTCCCCTGAATGAAAGAAGGGCGATTCAATCGATGCCGCTTGCGCATTGCCCAACCACCCCGCCGCGCCCTAGGATGGCCGCATCCCTTTCCCGCCCGGACGGAACCGCATGCCGCGACGACTGCGCCCTCTGCTCATCCTGCTTCCCGCACTGCTGCTCAGCGGCCAGGCGCTCGCCGCCAGGGACAGCCTGATAATGTGCAGCGAGGCCAGCCCGGAAGGCTTCGACATCGTCCAGTACACCGCCGCGACCACCGCCGACGCCACGGCCGAGACAGTCTACGAACGGCTGGTGCAGTTCGCTCCCGGCAGCACGCGGATCACCCCGGCGCTGGCGGAAAGCTGGGAGATCGGCGACGACGGCCTCAGCTACACCTTCAACCTGCGGCGCGGGGTGAAGTTCCACAGCGTCGAGGGGTTCACGCCGGGCCGCGACTTCAACGCCGACGACGTGCTGTGGAGCTTCCAGCGGCAGCTCGACCCCGCCCATCCCTGGCACAGGCTCTCGCCGCGCGGCTTTCCCTACGCCGAGGCGATGGGCATCGCGGCACTGATCGAGCGCATCGAAAAGCTCGACGAGCAGCGCGTGCGCTTCGTCCTCAAGCATCCCGAGGCGCCTTTCCTGGCCAACCTGGCGATGGGCTTCGCGTCGATCTACTCCGCCGAATACGCCGGCAAGCTGCTCGCGGACGGCAAGCCCGCACAGCTCAACGTCCTGCCGGTGGGCACCGGGCCCTTCGTGTTCCAGCGCTACGCCAAGGACGCGCAGATCCGCTTCGCCGGCAACCCCGACTACTGGGCCGGCGCGCCGAAGCTGAAGCGGCTGATCTTCGCCATCACCCCCGATCCCAACGTGCGCTTGCAGAAGCTCAAGGCCGGCGACTGCCAGATCGCCGTCTACCCGCGCCCCACCGACATCGCCGAACTGCGCGACGACCCACGCCTGCAGGTGCTGGAACTGGACTCGCTGCTGGTCGCCTACATCGGCATCAACACCCGCCATCCGCCGCTCGATGACGTGCGCGTGCGCCAGGCGCTCAACCTGGCCTTCGACAAGGCCGCCTACATCCGCGCGCAGTACGGCGAAGGCAACGCCAACCCGGCGGTGGTCCCCTATCCGCCGACGCTGTGGGGGCAGAATCCCGACCTGAAGCCCTGGCCGCACGATCCCGAGCGCGCCCGCGAGCTGCTGCGGGAAGCCGGGGTGAAGGAAGGCCTCAAGCTGAGCATCTGGACCCGCCCCGGCGGCGGCCCGACCAACCCCAACCCCGGCATCGGCGCGCAACTGCTACAGGCCGACCTCAAGGCCATCGGCATCGAGGCGGACATCCGCGTCTACGAATGGGGCGAGCTGATCAAGCGCGCCAAGCAGGGCGAGCACGACCTGGTGTTCATGGGCTGGGCCGGCGACAACGGCGACCCGGACAACTTCCTCACCCCCAACCTGTCCTGCGCCGCGGCCGAGTCCGGCGAGAACCAGGCCGGCTGGTGCGACCCACGCTTCGACGCGCTGCTGCGCCAGGCCCGGCAGAGCCGCGACCAGCGGGAGCGCACCGCGCTGTACCGCCAGGCGCTGGCGATCTTCCACGAGCAGGCGCCGTGGATTCCGCTGGCCCATCCCAAGCAGTTCACCGCCATCCGCCAGGGCGTGAAGGGCTTCGTGCTCAGCCCGCTGGGTTCGAACAACTTCACCCACGTGGAGCTGGACTGAACCCATGCTGGCCTTTCTCTTCCGACGCCTGGGCCTGCTGGTGCCGACCTTCTTCGGCGTCACCCTGCTGACCTTCGCGCTGATCCGCCTGATCCCCGGCGACCCGGTGGAAGTGATGATGGGCGAGCGCCGCCTCGATCCGCAGGCGCACGCCGAAGCCATGCAGCGCCTGGGCCTCGACCAGCCGCTGTACCGACAGTATCTCGACTACCTCGGCCAACTCGTCCAGGGCGACCTCGGCCGTTCGTTCCGCTCCGGGGAAAGCGTCTGGAACGAGTTCGCCGCGCTGTTTCCCGCCACCCTGGAACTGGCCGGCGCCGCCCTGCTGTTCGCTGGCGTCCTCGGCCTGCTCGCCGGGGTGGTCGCCGCGCTGAAACGCGGCTCCTGGTTCGACCACGGGGTGATGGGCCTGTCGCTCACCGGCTACTCGATGCCGATCTTCTGGTGGGGGCTGATGTTGCAGATCGTCGTCTCGGTGGGGCTCGGCTGGACGCCGGTATCCGGACGCATCGACCTGCTCTACGACATCGAACCGCGCACCGGCTTCATGCTGGTCGACGCGCTGCTCTCGGAAGAGGACGGCGCCTTCCTCGACGCCCTGCGCCACCTGATCCTGCCGGCCATCGTGCTGGGCACCATCCCGCTGGCGGTGATCGCCCGGATGACCCGCTCGGCGATGCTCGAAGTGCTGCGCGAGGACTACATCCGCACCGCCAGGGCCAAGGGCCTGTCGCCGGCGCGGGTGGTGTTCGTGCACGGCCTGCGCAACGCGCTGATCCCGGTGCTCACGGTGTTCGGCCTGCAAGTCGGCGCGCTGCTTTCCGGCGCGGTGCTGACCGAGACCATCTTCTCCTGGCCGGGGATCGGCAAGTGGCTGATCGAGTCCATCGCCGCCCGCGACTACCCGGTGGTGCAGAACGGCATCCTGCTGATCGCCGGGCTGGTGATCCTGGTCAACTTCACCGTGGACCTGCTCTACGGGCTGGCCAACCCGCGCATCAGGCACGCACGATGAACGCCCCATCCCCTGTAGGAGCGAGCTTGCTCGCGATCTGTCCCCCGAAAGAGCATCGCGAGCAAGCTCGCTCCTGCAACTGCGGGAGCGCCGCATGACCACCGCCACCCTCGCCTACCCCTCGCCGATGCGTGAATTCTGGCAGGCCTTCGCGCGCAACAAGGGTGCCCTCGGCGGGCTGGCCTTCATGCTGCTGGTGCTCGCCTGCGCGCTGTTCGCTCCCTGGCTGGCGCCGCACGACCCCGGCCAGCAGTTCCGCGACGCCCTGCTCACCCCGCCGGCCTGGCTGGAAGGCGGCCAGTGGCGCTTCCCGCTGGGCACCGACGAACTGGGCCGCGACCTGCTCTCGCGGCTGATCTTCGGTGCCCGCCTGTCGCTGCTGATCGGCCTCGCCTCGGTGGTCCTGGCGCTGTTGCCGGGGGTGCTGCTCGGGCTGGTCGCCGGCTTCTCGCCGCGCCGCCTGGGCCCGCCGATCATGCGCGCGATGGACGTGATGCTGGCCCTGCCGGCGCTGCTGCTGGCGGTGGCGATCGTCGCCATCCTCGGTCCGGGGCTGGTCAACACGGTGATCGCCATCGCCATCGTCTCGCTGCCCGCCTACGTGCGCCTGACCCGCGCCGCGGTGCTCGGCGAGGTGCAGCGCGACTACGTCACCGCCGCGCGGCTGGCCGGCGCGCGCCTGCCGCGCCTGATGTTCATCACCGTGCTGCCGAACTGCCTGGCGCCGCTGATCGTGCAGGCCAGCCTGAGCTTCTCGGCGGCCATCCTCGACGCCGCCGCGCTGGGCTTCCTCGGCCTCGGCGTACAGCCGCCGACGCCCGAATGGGGCAGCATGCTGGCCTCGGCCCGCGACTACATCGAGCGCGCCTGGTGGGTGGTCACCCTGCCCGGCCTGACCATCCTGCTCAGCGTGCTGGCCATCAACCTGATCGGCGACGGCCTGCGCGATGCGCTGGACCCGAAGCTGAAGAACGTCCTGTGAGGTGGGGAAGATGAACCGCAGGCGCGGCCCATGGCCGCAAAACGTCGGCCACGCCCTGGCATCGCGGCCATGGGCCGCTCCTACGGGAGGGATTGGCGCGAGGCGATCGGCCGCGATGGCGGTGGGACGGGATCGCAAGTACCGCCCCTCTCCCGTTCACGGGAGAGGGGCCGGGGGAGAGGGAAAACCGGCAACGCTGATGCCGGAGCGTGCCGCCCTCTCCCATGAGTGGAAGCGGGAGCACCCAGTGCACAGGGCAAAATCCCGATGAGCCTGCTCGACATCCGCAACCTCACCGTCAGCTTCGGCGGCGCCCCGGTGGTCGATGGCCTGGACCTGACCCTGGACGCCGGCGAAGTGCTGGCCATCGTCGGCGAGTCCGGTTCCGGCAAGTCGGTGAGCATGCTGGCGCTGATGGGCCTCATCGACCCGCCCGGCCGGGTCGGCGCCGATGCGCTGCGTTTCGCCGGCCAGGACATGCTGGCCCTCGGTCCCCGCGAGCGACGGCGGATCGTCGGCAAGGACATCGCCATGGTCTTCCAGGACCCGTCGAGCGCCCTCAACCCCAGCTACACCGTGGGCTTCCAGATCGAGGAAGTGCTGCGCCAGCACCTCGGGCTCAAGGGCAAGGCCGCCCGCCAGCGCGCCATCGAACTGCTCGAACGGGTGGAAATCCCCGCCGCCGCACGGCGCCTGGACACCTACCCGCACCAGTTGTCCGGCGGCATGGCCCAGCGCGTGGCGATCGCCATGGCCATCGCCGGGGAGCCGCGCCTGCTGATCGCCGACGAGCCGACCACCGCGCTGGACGTGACCATCCAGGCGCAGATCATGGCGCTGCTGCTCGACCTCCAGCGCGAGCGCGGCATGGCCCTGCTGCTGATCAGCCACGACCTCGCGGTGGTCGCCGAAACCGCCGAGCGGGTCTGCGTGATGTATGCCGGCCAGGCGGTCGAGCTGGGCCGCTTGCCGGCGCTGTTCGACGCCCCCGCGCACCCCTACAGCGAGGCGCTGCTGGCGGCCATCCCGCAGCCCGGCCAGGCGCGCCTGAGCAGCCTGCCGGGCATCGTTCCCGGCCGCTTCGACCGTCCTTCCGGCTGCCTGCTGGCGCCGCGCTGCCCCTACGTGCAACCGCGCTGCGCCGAGCGCCCGGCCCTGGAGCCGAGCCGCCTGGGCGCGGTGCGCTGCTTCTTCCCGCTCAACCAGGAGGCCCGATGAGCATCGTCCTCAGCGCGCGCGAGCTCTCCCGCCACTACGAGGTGTCGCGCGGCCTGCTGCGCAAGCCGGCACTGGTGCGCGCGCTGAACGGCGTGTCCTTCGATCTCGCGGCCGGCAAGACCCTCGCGGTGGTCGGCGAGTCCGGCTGCGGCAAGTCGACCCTGGCCCGCGCGTTGACGCTGATCGAAAAGCCCGACGGCGGCAGCCTGGAGATCGCCGGCCGCGACGCGCTCGTGCATGGCCGCGAACTGCGCCGCGACGTGCAGATGGTGTTCCAGAGCCCCTACGCCTCGCTCAACCCACGGCAGAAGATCGCCGACCAGTTGGCCGAGCCGTTGCTGATCAACACCGACCTGAACCGCGCCGAACGCCGCGAACGGGTGCTGGCGATGCTCGAACAGGTCGGCCTGCGCGCCGAGCACGCGCAGCGCTACCCGCACATGTTCTCCGGCGGCCAGCGCCAGCGCATCGCCATCGCCCGGGCGATGATGCTGCGCCCCAAGGTGCTGGTCGCCGACGAACCGACCTCGGCGCTCGACGTGTCGATCCAGGCCCAGGTACTCAACCTGTTCCAGGACCTGCAGGCCGAGTTCGCCACCGCCTACGTGTTCATCTCCCACAACCTGGCGGTGGTCCGGCACCTGGCCGACGAAGTGCTGGTGATGTACCTCGGCCGGGCGGTCGAGACCGGCGCCACCAGCCGCCTCTACGAACGTCCGCTACATCCCTATACCCAGGCGCTGCTGGCCGCCACGCCGAGCCTGCATCCCGACCCGCAGCGCCCGCGCATCGCCCTCACCGGCGAACTCCCCGACCCGCTCGACCCACCCGCCGGCTGTGCCTTCCACACCCGCTGCCCGCATGCCACGGAGCGTTGCCGCAGCGAGCGCCCCGAACTGCGCCCGCTGGAAGGCCGGCAGGTGGCCTGCCACCACGCGGAGCGGATCGGGTAGCCCGGATGCAATCCGGACTACATCGCTTGAACCAAACGTCCGAAGAACCGATAAAACGCACGTAACTCCGCCTGCGCCCTCGCCAACTCGCCAACGACGAAACGCAGCTCGCCATGCGCCGGCGTCTGCGCCAATCGCCCGGCATCCAACGGGTGCAGCCAGCCGAGAACCGGATAGCCGCCCATGGTCTGGCGGTCGGCCTGGAGAATGATCGGCTGGCCGTCCGGCGGGATCTGGATCGCACCGTTCGCCACCCCTTGCGACCACTCGCTCGGCGGCAGATGCATCGGCTCGCCTTGCAGCCGCGCGCCCATGCGGTCGGACTGCGGGCTGAGACGCCAAGGCCGCCCGATGAAATGCTCCAGCACCGCCTGCGACACACCGTCGGCAGGCAAGACGCACAAGGCTTTCGGCTGCCGGTAGTCCGGCACGAATGGCCAGGGCACACTGGCCGCCCGGAGGAAGTCTCCGGCAGCACCGCCCAGCCGGTCGCCGGCCTGCAAGGGGCGGCCGTCGCCATGCAGGCCGCCCAGACCCTCGCGCACCTGGCAGGCGACGCTGCCCAGCACCGGTTCCGCCCGCAGGCCACCGGGCACCGCCAGGTAAGCGCGTTGGCCACTGCGCGCGAAGCCCAGTTCAAGGCGTTGGCCGGCGCGGACCAGGAAACGCGACCAGTTCGGCCTCGATTCGCCATCCACGCTGATCGGCAGATCGGCGCCACACAAGGCCACCCAACAATCGCCAACGCACTCCAGCACCACGCCACCGAGGGCGATTTCCAGCAATGCCGTTCCCCAGGGATTGCCGAGCAGCCGGTTGGCCCAGGCCGCGGCGTGCGGATCAAGCGGGCCGCACGACGATACGCCGAGGTGCTGCCAGCCGTGACGCCCGCCGTCCTGCAACAGGCTCAGCGGCCCCGCCTCGACCACCCGGAAGCCACTCAAGGCTCGCCACCCTCGCGGCGATAGGTATCCTCGTCGATGGCCACGAAACGCACCCGGTCCCCCACCGCCAACGGGCACGGCGGTACGACTCGCGCATCGAACAGCCGCCACGGACAGCGGCCGATCAGGTGCCAGCCACCGGGCGACGCTTGCGGGTAGATGGCGGTCTGCCGCTCGGCGATGGCCAGGCTGCCGCCCGGTACACGAGTGCGCGGCGTGGCGCGACGCGGCAGGGTGAGACGCGCATCCAGCTCGCCCAGATAGGCGAAGCCCGGCGCGAAGCCGATGGCGCCGACCTGGTACCGGGTGCCGCTGTGCAGGGCGATCACCTCGTCGATGCCAAGCCCGCAGGCGGCCGCGACTTCAGGCAGGTCCTCGCCGGCGTACCAGATGGGGATTTCGTGCAGACGCCCGCCATTGTCCACGACCGGCTGCCGCTGCCAGGCATCGAGCAGCGGACGCAGTTGTCCGGCAAGTTGGTGATGGTCGGTACGCAGCAGGTCGTAGTGCAGCAGCAGGCTGTTCCAGCCTGGCACCGGATCGATCAGTTGCGCACCGAACCGCTGGCGCAAGGTATCGGCCAGTGCGGCGATACGCGCCGGCAGCCCCGGCTCGGGACACTCGGCCAGGACCAGCAGCAGCGCCTCGGCGCCAGCGGGACGTATCTCGATCACGCGGCGTCCAGCATGGCCCGCAAGCGACGCAGCACGGCCAGGGATTCCGGGTTGTCGCCATGCACGCAGAGGCTGTCGGCCTCGAGGCGCAGGGGCTGGCCGTCGAGATCGGCGAACGGCTCGCCACGGGCGATGGCCAGGGCCTGCTCGAGGATGCGCTGCGGCTCGTGGTGCACCGCGCCGGCCAGCCGACGCGGCGCCAACTGGCCATCGGAGAGGTAGGCGCGGTCGGCGAAGGCCTCGAACAGCAGCGGCACACCGACGCTCTCCGCCAGACGCCGCTCGCGGGTGTTGTCGGCCAGCGCCAGGACCATCAGCGGCAGACCGGCGCGGAAGCCGGCGCAGGCTCGCAGCACCGCGTCGAACAACGCATCGTCGCGTACCAGGTCGTTGTATAGCGCGCCATGCGGCTTGACGTAGGCCAGTTGGCTGCCGGCAGCCCGGCAGAAGGCTTCCAGCGCGCCGAGCTGATAGAGCACCAGGGCCTCGACCTCCTCCGGCGAGCAGGCCAGGTGGCGGCGGCCGAAACCGGCCAGATCGGGATAGGACGGGTGCGCGCCGATGCTCACGCCGTGCCGCACCGCCAGGGCGACGGTGCGCTGCATGGTCAGCGGATCGGCGGCGTGGAAACCGCAGGCCAGGTTGGCCTGGTCGACCAGCGGCATGGCGTGCTCGTCGTCGCCCATCCGCCAGGCGCCGAAACTCTCGCCCATGTCGCAGTTGAGAAGAATGCGTTTAGTCATGGGAAGGATTATGGCCATAAACCAGGCTGGAACGTAGGTGCGAAAGCTTTTGTAGGGTGCGCCGTGCGCACCAACCGGCCGCCAATACCATCGCTTTCAGCAGAACGCCAAGGGTATATGCCAGGTAAACGGTGCGCACGGCGCACCCTACAGAAACGCCCCACACCAAGTGGGGCGAGCTTCCTTGGTGGATCAATACACGTCGCGCCGGTAGCGGCCTTCCTCGGTCAACTGTTCCACGGCGGTATCGCCGAGCAGTTCGCGCAGCGCCGCATCGACGCCGCCGGCCATGCCTTCCAGGCTGCCGCAGACGTAGACGGCCGCGTCTTCGGCTATCCACTGGCGCAGTTCCTCGCCCCGCTCGCGGAGGCGGTCTTGCACGTAGATCTTCTGTGCCTGGTCGCGGGAGAAGGCCACGTCCAGACGCTGGAGGTCGCCGCTGGCCAGCGCCGCTTCCAGCTCGGCGCGACAGTAGAAGTCGTGTTCCAGGTTGCGCTCGCCGAACAGCAGCCAGTTGCGCTGCTGGCCGGCGACGATGCGCGCCTTGAGCAGTGCGCGCAGGCCGGCGAGGCCGGTTCCGTTGCCGATCAGGATCAGCGGGCAGTCGTCCTCCGGCACGTGGAAGCCGCTGTTGCGACGCAGCCGGGCCACCAGCGTGGCGCCCGTGCGGGCATATTCGGTCAGCCAGCCGGAGCCCAGGCCGAGGTTGCCGTCGGCACGCCGCTCCTGGCGCACGATCAGTTCCAGCACGCCATCGCTGGGCAGCGAGGCGATGGAGTATTCGCGCGACTCCAGGGGCACCAGGGCGTCCACCAGCGCCTGGGCATGCAGGCCGACCAGATGGGCCGTGCTGTCCGGCAACTGGCGGCCGGCCAGCGCTTCGTGCAACGGCAGGGACAAGGAACCGAGCGTCACCGCTTCGGCCTCATCCAGGCCAAGGTGCTCCAGCCAGGCGCGAACTCGCGCTTCCGGGTGGCGCGGCAGCACTTCGAGGATATCGCCAGCCTCCCAGGTGCGCGGCTCCAGCGGAGTCAGGCCAAGCAGGAAGGTCGGCGCGCCCTGGCTGCCCGGGTTGAGCAGTTCGCGGCGCTCCAGCGTCCAGCCCTCGAACGGCACCTCTTGCAGCGCCAGCGGTTGCGCGCCGGTCAGCTCGGCCAGTTGCTGCTGCCAGCGGCCCAGGGCCTGGGCATCGCTGCCGTCCACCTCGACCGGGGCGAACAGGCTGTGCGCGCCCTGGCCGGCGAGCCAGTCGTGCAGGCGCCGGGCGAAACCGCAGAACTGCTCGTACTGGCGATCGCCGAGGGCCAGCACCGCGTAGCTGAGCTGATCCAGGCCGAGCGACTGGCCGAGCAGCTTGCGCTCGAATCCACGCGCGCTGTCCGGCGCCTCGCCATCGCCGAAGGTGCTGACCACGAACAGGGCACGCTGCGCCTGACGCAGGCCCTGCTCGTCCAGTCGAGCCAGGGGCTGTACGCGCACCGCCAGGCCGGCGGCCTGCAACTGGCCGGCGGTCTGCCAGGCCAGTTGCTCGGCAAAGCCGCTCTGGCTGGCGAAGCCGATCAGCCAGGCGTCCTCACCGGCGCTGTCGCCGAGGGTGCCGCGCGCCGCCCTGGCCGCGCGCTTCTTGCGCCGGCGGTCGAGGTAGAGCAGCCAGCCGGTGATGAAGAACAGCGGCATCGCGGCGCTGGCCAGCATCATCAGGATGCGCCCCGGCAGACCGAAGTACTCGCCGACGTGCAGGGCGTAGACGCTGGCCAGCAGTTGCGCCTTGAAGCTCTTGTCGGCATAGCGCTCGTGACGGACGACCTGGCCGCTGACCGGGTCGAGCTGGATCTGATTGAGGGCGCGCGGGTGCTCGGCATCGGCGAGCAGGTAGAAGACCGTCGCCGGCTGGCCACCGGCTGGCGGCAGGCGCAGGTTCCAGGCGACCAGCTCCGGTCCGGCAGTCTGCTGGATGCTCTGCCACACGGCGCCGTAGTCGACCACCAGCGGCGGTCCTTCCGCCGCCTGCGGGCCGCGCCCGCCCTGGCGGCCTTCGCCACGCTTGCCCTGCTCCTGGCCGGCCGGCGCATCGGCGAGCAGCTTGTTGAGCCCTTCGCGATACCAGTCGTAGGACCAGAACAACCCGGTCAGCGCCGCGCAGAGGTAGAACAGCAGGGCCCAGGTGCCGGCCACCGCGTGCAGGTCCCAGTTGAAGCTGCGGCCCTTCTTGGCCCAGTCGAGGGTCAGCCAGGTGCGCCAGCTAAGCGCCTTGCGCGGCCAGCGCAGGTACAACCCGGACAGGCAGAAGAAGATCAGCGCCAGGGTGCTGGCGGCGGTGATCTGCTTGCCGACATCGCCCATGGCCAGCCAGCGGTGCAGTTGCAGGACGAAATGGAAGAAGCCCTGGCCAACGGGCTGGCCGAGCATCTCGCCGGTGTAGGGATCGAAGAAACGCACCGGCCCGCGCCGTTCGCCCGGCGGCGGGGTGAAGAACACCCGCGCGGCGCTGTCGCCGCGGCCATCGACCCACAGGCCGGAAACCTTGTCGTCGGCCGCCGCTTCGAGCTTCGCCACCAGTTCGGCCGGCGCCAGCATGCCGCCCTCGCGCACCTGCACGCGCAGGGTGTCCGGGTTCAGCACGCGCATGATTTCGCCTTCGAAACTGTAGAGCGCGCCGGTCACGCCCATGATGGCGAGCACTAGGCCGGCCGTGATGCCGAAGAACCAGTGCAACTGGAACAGGGTTTTCTTGAACACGGATATCCACCTTGCACGGCCAGCGCCTGCCAGAGGCCAGCCTTGTATATCGAAACAGGAAGGTGGCGGATTCTAGTTGAGAATCAATTTCACCAGTAGCCGGGTAATGGCCATTTACCTTTCCTTTACCCGCCCCACAAACGAAAACCTCGCCCGGGTGGGCGAGGTTCGTGAAGCGCTGCAACGATCAGAAGCTGTAGGTGGCCGAGAGGATCGCCGAACGCGCGTCGCCGTACTCGATGGCCGAGGAACGTGCGTCGGTGCCGACCTGCTGGCGCACCCGCTCGACGTAGTCCTTGTCGAACAGGTTGTTCACGTTGAGTTGCAGGTCGAGGTTCTCGTTGACCCGGTAGGCGACCATCGCGTTGTGCAGCCAGTAGTCGTCCAGCTTGGCCTGGGTGCTGGAGCTCACGTTACGCTCGCTGACGTAGCGGGCGCCGTAGCCGATGGTCCAGCCGGCCGGCAGTTCGTAGGTGGTCCACAGGTTCAGCGAGCGTGGCGGGGTATTGCCCAGCGCCTGGCCTTCGCGAGCGATGCCCGCCGGGGTGTCGGCCGCCTCCAGGGTCTCGCTGTCGAGGAAGGTGTAGTTGGCGAACACGTCCCACTGCTCGGTGATGTGGCCGGTCACGCCGAGCTCCACGCCCTGCACGCGCTGCTTGCCGGCCAGTTGGGTTGAGCCGTCGGCCATGGTTTCCCGCGCGTCGGTCTTCTCGACACGGAACAGGGCGCCATCCAGCTCCAGGCGGCCGCCGAACAGTTCCCACTTGGTGCCCAGTTCCCAGGTCTCGTTCTTCTCCGGGTCGAGGTCCGCGGTCGCCGCGCTCAGGCCGCTGCCAGTGGACGCCAGGCTTTCGGCGGAGGGGTTGAAGGAGTTGCCCCAGGCCACGTAGATGCGACCGTTCGGCGCCGGCTTGTAGACCAGGCCGACGCGGCCACTCAGCTTCTCGTCGGTGGACGACAGGTCGGAAGTCTTCACGTGGGCCGCCGAATAGCCGTCGGCTTCACCCTCGAACTTGTCGTAGCGCAGGCCCAGGTTGAGGTCCCATTGCTCGTGCAGGGCGATGGTGTCGAACAGGTACAGCGCCTTGTCGGTCAGCTCGGTCTCGGTGTAGCCGCTGGTCGCCTTGTTGACCGGGCCGCTCCAGTAGCCGGGCGGGTTGCCCAGGTCGTAGCCGTCGGACGGATACAGCGCGTTGCCCAGACCGTGGTTGTAGGTCTTCAGGTCGAGGGTTTCCCGGGAGATTTCCGCGCCCGCCACCAGGTCGTGGCGCATCCCGGCGATCTCGAAGTTGCTGATCAGGTTGGTCTGGTTGATCCACATCTCGGTGGTCGCGTCGCGGCCATAGCCCTGCGGCCCCGCCGGACGATAGCGGCCGGGCGGCACGCCATCGACGTTGACGTGGGAAGCGGAGATGGTGGTGTCGCGCGAGATGTGGCTGTAGCGCGTCAGGTTCTGCAAGCGCAGGTTGTCGTTGAAGTCGTGCTCGAAGTTGGCGGTGAAGGAGTTCTGCTCGATCTCCTCCTTGTCGAGGTTCTTCCAGCCGAAGTAGGCATCGCGGTCGACGCCGGAGAGCTTCTTGCCATCCCGGGCCGGAACGCCGTAGTCCGGCATGTTGTCGTCGGTCTGGTGGAAGGCGCTCAGCGTAAGACGGGTGGACTCGCTGAAGCCCAGGCGCAGCGAGGGTGCGATGCCCCAGCGCTCGCGATCGATCTCTTCGCGGTCAGGCACGTCGTTCTGGTGGCCCATCAGGTTGATGCGGAACGCGCTGTTCTCGCCCACGCCTTCCAGCGGCTGGTTGGCGTCCAGGGTCAGGCGGTAGTAGTTGTCGGTGCCGATGCTGCCGCCAAGGCGGGTGAAGGCCTCGTCCTGCGGCTGCTTGCTGATGATGTTGATGCTGCCGCCGGTGGTGCCCGCCCCGCCGAACACCGAGTTCGGCCCCTTGATGACCTCCACCTGCTCGACGTTGAAGGTATCGGTACGGTTGGTCTGCGCGCTGTCGCGAAGGCCATCGATCTGGATGTTGCTGTTGGCGGAGAAGCCACGGATGTTGATGCTGTCGCCGGAGCCGCCACCGCCCTCGCCGGCGTTGAAGGTGATGCCGGAGACGTTGGACAGCACCTGGCGCAGGCTCAGTGCCTGCTGCTCCTGGATCACCTTGGGCGGCACCACGGTGATGGTCTGCGGCACGTCGAGCAGCGGCTCGGAGTACTTGGCCGAGGCCGACTTCTCGGTCTTGTAGCCGGCGTCCGCCTGGCCCTTCACCGAGATATTGCCCAGCTCCAGTTGACCGTTGCCGGTCTCTGCCGCCAGCGCGAAACCGCCCTGGCCGGCCAGAGCCAGGCCGATGGCGGAAGCAAGGAGTTGTTTCTGAGAAAGCCCGCTCGGGCCCATGGATTGGTTTTGCATCATGCAGTCCCCCCAATGAAAATGGCGGGCAATCTTATTTGCAACAATTTATTATTTGCAATACAAATGATAAAAATTCTCAAACGCATCTGTTGAACGCTCGTCCCAAAAGCTCATCCATGACCACACTTTCCGATACCGATCCACGCACCATCGCCCGCCTCCTGCTGGAGGCCGCCGGGCAGGGGGAGGTCGATGCCCAGGCACTGCTCGGCCAGATCCTGCTCGACGGCCAGGGCATCAGCCGGGACGCGGCCCTGGCCTTCACCTGGTTCGGCATCGCCGCCCGCCAGGGCCATGCGATGGCGCTGAACATGCTCGGCCGCTGCCACGAGCACGGTTGGGGCTGCCCACCCGACCTGGAAGCGGCGGCGCGCTGCTTCCAGCAGGCCGCCGAACGTGGCCTGGACTGGGGCATGTACAACCTGGCCAACCTGCTGGCCACCGGTCGCGGCGTGGCACAGGACCATCGCCAGGCGTTCGCGCTGTACCTGCGCGCGGCCGAGCTGGGTCATGCGAAATCCATGAACCTGGTCGGTCGCTACCTGCATGAGGGGGTGCTCGCCGAACCCGAGCCGCAGGCGGCGCTGGAATGGTTCCGGCGCTCGGCGGAAGGGGGCGATTTTCGCGGCCAGTTCAGCTATGCCCTACGCCTGCTCGAGCAAGACCGAGCGGAGCAGGCCCGCCATTGGCTGGAGCGTGCACTGGCGGGCGGCAACCTCAACTTCCTGCGAGCCAGTCGCGACCGGCTGCTGGCCCTGCCGGGCCTGGACGATCTTGCCCTCGCCTATCACCGGCGCGCGGCGGAGTTGGGGGATGGGAGTGACCACGAGAGTTACCAGGCGCTGCTGGCACGGCAGCCTGGGTCCCTCTCGTAGGAGCGGCCCATGGCCGCGATTCGCGCGCATGGCGCGCTCCTACGGGGCGATCCCGCGATAGATCAGGGAAGCCTCGATGTCCGCCAGGGTACGGCGGCCTGGGCCCCTCTCGTAGGAGCGGCCCATGGCCGCGATTCGCGCGCATGGCGCGCTCCTACGGGGCGATCCCGCGATAGATCAGGGAAGCCTCGATATCCGCCAGGGTGCGGCAGCCGGTCAGCGCCATTGCCACTTCCAGTTCGGCGCGCAGGATCTGCAGCACATGGGCCACTCCTACCGCGCCGGCGGCGGCCAGGCCGAACACGTAGGGCCGCCCCACCAGCACCGCGCTGGCCCCCAGGGCCAGGGCCTTGAGGATGTCGCCGCCACGGCGGATGCCGCCATCCATGAGCAGCGGCACCCTCCCCTCCACCGCCTCGGCGATTTCCGCCAGCACTTCGATGGTCGCCGGCTGTCCGTCCAGGGTACGACCGCCGTGGTTGGAGACGATGATCCCGTCGACGCCCTCGGCGACCGCTCGCCGGGCATCCTCGGCGCACATCACACCCTTGACCAGCACGGGCAGGCGGGTCAGCGAACGCAGCCATTGCAGGTCTTCCCAGGTCGGTGCCGTCTCCAGCAGCGGCGTGCCGAGCAGGATGCGGCCATCCGCCTGGCCAGCAAGCTGGCGCATGCCACGCAGGTTGACCGCCTCGACGCCCTCGGGCAGGGCGAAGCCGGCGCGTTGCTCGCGATTGCGGATGCCGCTGACCGCTGCGTCCACGGTCAGCACCAGCGCCCGGTAGCCAGCGGCTTCGACACGCCGCACCAGTGACGCGGTGAATTCGCGATCGGGCTGGATATACAACTGGAACCACAGCGGCGCCTGCACCTGCCGGGCGATCTCTTCCAGGTCGACGCTGGCCTGGGTACTGACCACCATGCCGGCGCCCAACGCCGAGGCGCCCAAGGCGCTGGCCAGCTCGCCCTCTGGGTGGGCGAGCTTCTGGTAGGCCACCGGGGCCAGGAGGATCGGGTGTTCGAACTCCTGGCCGAGCAGTCGCACGCGGGTGTGGCCGCCACGCAGGTCGCGCAGCACGCGACTGCGCAGGCGCAGGCGCTGGAATGCGGCGCAGTTGTCGCGCAGGGTCAACTCGTCCGCCGAACCGCCGGCGATATAGGCCCAGGCCTGCTCGCTCATGCGTTCGCGGGCAAAGGGTTCGTAGTCGGCGACCGCGGCGATGGACGGCGGAATCTGCTGCAACTTGGGCAGGGGTTGGTGCATGAGGCGTGCTCTCAGGTATGCGACCAATGCCGCAGCAGGTTGTGGTAGACCCCGGTCAGGCGGACCAGCTCGGGGCTGTCCGGCACTTCGCGGGTCAGCGCCTGGATGGCGTCGTCCAGCTCGAGCAGCATGGCGCGCTGGTTGTCCTCGCGCACCAGGCTCTGTATCCAGAAAAAGGCCGCCAGGCGCGCGCCACGGGTGACCGGCTCGACCCGGTGCAGGCTGCCGCTCGGGTAGAGCACCAGGTGCCCGGCCGGCAGCTTGACGCGGTGGCTGCCGTAACTGTCCTCGATCACCAGTTCGCCGCCTTCGTACTCGTCCGGCTCGCTGAAGAACAGGGTGGCGGACAGGTCCGCGCGAATCCGGTGCGGCGTCCCCGGCACGCTGAAGATGGCATTGTCGATATGGTTGCCATAGGTGCCGCCCTCCGCATAGCGGTTGAAGCGCGGCGGCAGCACCTTGAGCGGCAGGGCCGCGGCGATGAAGCGTGGGCACTGGCCCAGGCATTCGAGGATGAAATCACCGATCTGCTGGACCAGCGGGTCGTTCTGGGCAAGCTGCTGGTTGGCCTTGGCGGCCACCGCGATATGGCCGGCAGTCTGCCGGCCATCCTGCCAGTCCGCCTGCTCCAGCGCCGCGCGACATTGGCGCAGTTGCTCGGGCGGCAGCACGTCGGGGATTGTCAGCAGCATCGTCGTTCGTCTCCGTGGCCATGGCGAACCGCCAGTCAGTCGCAAATGATTCTAAATAGGGCTGCTGGACTATGACAGCGCCGCGTCCCGTTCGAATTGATCCAGGCCAGGGAAAGATCGCCGAAACCGGACCACACGCTCTTGTAGGGTGCGCCGTGTGCACCCTACAAGAGCGTAAAACGCCCCGGCCGCTGGAAGCGGCCGGGGCGTTGGGACAGCGACCGCCGGTCAGAACCGGAAGTCGGCGCTGACCAGGTAGGTACGCGGGTTGCCCAGGAACACGCGAGTGCCCGCCCAGTTCGAGGAAGTGGCGTATTCCTCGTCGGTCAGGTTCTCGATGTTCAGGCGCACGTCGACGTTCTCCGTGACCGCGTAGGAAGCCATGGCGTTGAAGATGGTGTAGCTGGGCAGCTTGCCGTACTTGCCGTTGGGAATGATGCGGTTGGCATTGTCCGGACGGCCCAGGTAGGACGAGTCGCTGTGTTGCAGGCCGCCGCCCAGGGTCAGGCCGACCGGCAGGCGGTAGGTGGTCCACAGGCTGGCGGTCATCTTCGGCGTGAAGGCCAGCTCGTCGCCGCTGGTGCGGTCGACATCGCCATAATCGGCCGGGTTGGCATTCTTGCGCACCTGGTCCAGGTAGGCGCTGTGCTTGCGCTCGCTGTCCATGAACACGATGCCGCCGTAGACATCCCAGGCATCGGTGATCTTGCCCGAGGCGCTCAGCTCGAGCCCCTTGACGATCTGCTTGCCGTGGCCTTTCAGGCTGACCGGCCCGCCGACAGTATCAGCCCCGGTGATCGGCACATCCTTTTTCTCGGTGTAGAACAGCGCAGCCGCAGTGGACAGGCGGTTGTCGAAGAAGTCCCACTTGGTGCCGAGCTCGTAGCCGTGGATCTCCACCGGATCGGCGCCCTCGACGAAGCCCGGGAAGGCGTTCTCGCCGGTACGCGAGATGTCCGAACCGGACAGATAGGAACCCGGCGGCTGGGTGGAAACGCCATAGGCCGCGTAGATGCTGCCGTTCTTCGCCGGCTTGTAGACCAGGCCCAGCTTGCCGCCCACGGTGAACTCGGTGTCGTCGTAGCCGTCGACGTCGATCGGCGCGCCGGCAGCGGTCTCGCTGTCGATCTGCACCTTGTAGTTCTCCAGGCGCAGGCCGCCGGTGAGCTGCCACTGCTCGTTGAACTCCAGGGTGTCGTAGACGTAGAGCGCCACGGTATCGACCTTGACGTCGCTGGTCTGGGTGGCCGGCAGGTTGATCGGGCCGTCGCGATCCTCATTGGGGTCGAAGATGCTGGTCGGCGTGCGGTTCTGGGTGCCGAAGCGATCGGACTCCGACTTCTCGCGGGTCAGTTCCAGGCCGGTCGCCAGGCTGTGCTTGATCGAGCCAGTGGCGAACTGGGCGGAGAGGTTGGTCATGTTGGTCAGGGTGGTGTTGACCCGGTCGTAGAACTGGGTCTGGGTATTCACCAGTTGGGTGGCCGGGGTATAGCCGGTCGGCACGGTGAAGCGCGCCTGGCGGTCGACGCGGGACCAGCGCGTCTGGTTACTGATGGTCAGGCCATCGGAGAGGTCGTGCTCGAAGCGCGCCAGGAAGGAATCGGCGGTGGTGTCGTCGTAGTCGGAGGTCAGGCCGAAGAAATTGTCGCGGTCAGCGCCGGAGGTGGTCGGGCTATAGGGGCTGTTGCCCTTCATGCCGTGGACCATGGCGGCAGGCACGCCCCAGTCCGGACGGTCGTTCTGCTCCAGGTGTTCGTAGGCGAAGATCGCCCGGGTGTCCGTATTCAGGCCGAAGGCCACCGACGGCGCCAGGCCCCAACTGTCCTTCTCGGCTTCCTCGCGACCGGCCACGCCGCTGTTTTCCAGCATCAGGTTGAAACGCACCGCGGTGCTCTCGTTGAGCACCTGGTTGGTGTCCAGGGTGCCGCGCTTGCGGGGCTCGGAATTGTAGTCGTCGAAGCCATAGCTGACGCCGCCGCTGACGAACTCGCTCAGGCCCGGGGTCTTGGTCACCAGGTTGATGTAGCCGCCGGCGCCGCCACGGCCATTGTCGGCGGCCGGGCCCTTGACCACTTCGACCTGCTCGGTGTTGAACACGTCGCGGCTGTAGCTGCCGTTGTCACGGGAGCCGTCGACGAAGATGTTGCCGCTGGTATCGAAACCACGCAGGCTGAAGTTGTTGGAGTTGGTGGAGAAACCGTTCTCGCCAGCCTCGAAGCTGATCCCGGGAGTGTTCTTCAATACGTCGGTGAGGTTGCGCGCGCCCTGCTCCCTGTAGAGCTTTTCGGGGATAACGTTGATGGTCTGCGGGGTATCCAGCAGCGGTGCGGTGTTCTTCGGCGAGGACGTGTGGTCGACCTTGTAGCTGTCCGCCTGCCCTTTCACCGAGATGTTGCCCAGTTGGACAGAGCTCTTGTTGCTGTCGCTCGCCTCGGCGGCGATGCCAACGCTCGTCCAGGACGCCAGGGCCAGGCTCACCGCCGAAGCGATCAGATGGCGCTGTGAGATAGGTGCACGCTTATTATCGTTCTTGCTCACGAGAATCACTCCTGTTTGGGACCGGGGCGCGATATTAATTGCTAATTACTCGCAATCAATCTTTACATATCACTTACAGAAGTTTTTTTGTAACAAGAATATTTCTCAAGGGAACTTTCACCGACAGGCGGGGCTCAAGGGCCGGTTTTCGGGCCTTGCAAGGGGAAATATTGACGCCAGATAAACGAACGCCCACACGAGGTGGGCGTTGGCCGTCAGCAGGAAAGGCTTACAGGTAGTAGGCCTTCAGCGGCGGGAAGCCGTTGAACTCCACCGCGCTGTAGCTGGTGGTGTAGGCGCCGGTGGACAGCCAGTAGAGGCGGTCGCCGCTGGCCAGGTTGAGTGGCAGGCCGTACTTGTAGTTCTCGTACATGATGTCGGCGCTGTCGCAGGTCGGACCGGCGATCACCACCTCTTCCATCTCGCCCTTCTTCTCGGTCCAGATCGGGAACTTGATGGCTTCATCCATGGTTTCGATCAGCCCGGAGAACTTGCCCACGTCGGTGTACACCCAGCGCTCGACGGCGGTGCGCGACTTGCGGGCGACCAGCACCACCTCGCTGACCAGGACGCCGGCGTTGGCGATCAGCGAACGGCCCGGCTCGAGGATTATTTCCGGCAGATCGTCGCCGAAGTCTTCCTTGAGGAAACGGGTGATCTCCTCGGCGTAGGTCTCCAGGTCGTTGGTGCGCTGGATGTAGTTGGCCGGGAAGCCGCCGCCCATATTGATCATCTGCAGGGTGATGCCGTCTTCGCTCTTCAGACGCTCGAAGATCACCTTGACCTTGGCGATGGCGGCGTCCCAGACGTCGATGTCGCGCTGCTGCGAGCCGACGTGGAAGGACACGCCATAGGGCACCAGGCCGAGCTGCTTGGCGAGGATCAGCAGGTCCAGCGCCATGTCCGGGTTGCAGCCGAACTTGCGGCTCAGCGGCCAGTCAGCCGAGGTCGAACCCTCGGTGAGGATGCGCACGTAGATCTTCGAACCCGGGGCGGCCTTGGCGATGTTGCGCAGGTCGGCCTCGGAATCGGTGGCGAACAGGCGCACGCCCTTCTCGTAGAAGTAGCGGATATCACGGGCTTTCTTGATGGTGTTGCCGTAGCTGATGCGCTCCGGGCCGACACCGGTGCTCATCACCTTGTCCAGCTCGTAGATCGAGGCGATGTCGAAGTTGGAGCCCTTGTCACGCAGCAGCTCGGTGATCTCGAGCGCCGGGTTGGCCTTGACCGCGTAATACACCTTGGCGAAGGGGAAGCATTTGCCGAGCTGGTCGTAGGCATCGGAAATGGTCTTCAGGTCGATCACCACGAACGGGGTTTCGTGCTGATCGGCGAACGCCTTCATGCGTTGGAACGTGGCGGGTGCGAAATAATCCTCGACCTTGATCGACATGCGCGGGACTCCAGATGGCTGAACATTTTCTAGGAAGGTGGAGTGGTTTCATGACATATGAAACCGCGAACGCCTGATCAGTTTCCCCACTTTGGTTCGCCTACTTCCCAAGGCATGTCGCCGAGGATTACCCGCACCGGGGGATAACCTCTCGTCGTCAGTACTTGAGCCGGATGGATCGTTTCCAGCATGGACGTTCGGGCGCGAACTTTAGGACCACGGAACCCCGAGATCAATCAAAAATTACCCGCTTCGCGCAGTCGGTCGCCTGCTGTTCTGAATACGAAACAAAACGCCCCGGAATGCTGCACAAACCGGGGCTTCGAGGGGCTTTTTCCCGGGTGGCGGGCGTAGGCGGCATTGACGTTTCCCGGATTGCACCCGGGCTACCCGATCGGCGCTCACCGCACCAGTCCCCTCTCCCTCCGGGAGAGGGTTAGGGTGAGGGACGGAATCAGTGTGAACGAAGAAGTTTCAGTGTGGAACGAACCCAAGCTCCCTCTCCCCAGCCCTCTCCCATGAATGGGAGAGGGGCCGTCCGTGCGGGCCGGCAGGGTTTTGAGCGCTCACTCGATCCGCAAGGCTG